>CAZTDY010000010.1:0-94825 GCA_964612295.1 uncultured bacterium
CGGTTTAGAATCGCCGACTCGCGCCCCACCGGTATCCGGTGATTCGGGCCTCAGAAGTTTACAGGGAAGAGTAGAGACATGCTGCCAGGATGGCGTTCGAAAATAGCACCGAAGGGGCGGTTTCCGCTTCTGGTCCTCACGCTGCTGCTGGGGGGACTGATCCTCTCCGGGCGCCCCGCCGCCGGCCAGGCCGAGGTCTATCTGGAGGTCCAGAAGGACGAGTTCTTCAAAGTCCCCATCATCCTCGAAGACTTCCAGTTGGAGGGCCTCGACGCGGTCAACTTCGCCGGTCGCCAGCGGGCGGAGGATGTCCTCAGCCAGGACCTGGACTACACTGATGCGTTCCTCGTTATCCGGGAGGACCCAGCAGCCCGGCTCCCGGTGGGGCTCGCCCTCGATATCCATGGCCAGCCGGTCGATCGCCCGCCCCAGGCGCGGGTGGTCGGCACCATGCGCCGGGTAGGCTCGCGAGTCGAACTGGCGGTCAGGCTTCTCGATGAGGCGACCGGAAGCGAGATCTTCCGGAAGACCTACGATGTCGGGTGGGATCCGGCCAGGCTGTTGGCCTCGCGTTGGCCAATCCACCGATTGGCCGACGAGATCACCCTCTACCTCACGGGCACGCCGGGGTGCGCAACGACGCAGATCGCGTTTGTGAACGTCAACACCGGCCACAAGGAGATCCACCTCACCGATTGGGACGGCCACACCCAGGTCCAGCTCTCGCGTCTCGGTTCGATTGTGATGTCCCCCGTCTGGCATCCTTCCGGACAACGGGTGGCCTTCACCAGCTTCCATTTGGGGCAGCCCGTGGTCGCCGTTCAGGAGATTGCCGACGGCCGGCTTCGTGCGCTGATCGATCAGAAGACACCCGCGGCCCCGATCTACTCCCCGGACGGACGGTGGATCGCCTACGCGACGACCGAAGACGGGAACTCGGAGATCTACATCGCGCGCTCCGACGGAACCGATCGTAAGCGCCTGACCTTTCACCGGGGAATCGACACGGCCCCAAGCTGGTCGCCGAGCGGCAAACGACTGGCTTTCACCTCGGACCGCTGGGGCGCGCCGCAGCTCTTCACCATCAACGCGGACGGCACCGATCTGAGACAACTCACCTTCGCCGGGGCCTGGAACGATTCACCCGACTGGTCACCGCTGGGGGATCGCATCGTGCACGTCTGCCGCATCGATAGAGTGTTTGAACTCGCCCTGATCCATGCTGACGGCCGGGGTTGGCGGCGTCTCACCATCGGTGGGGGCTGCGAAAACCCGCGGTGGGCGCCCGACGGCCGGCATGTAGTCTTCGCTCGCGGCTTGAGCGGAAAGAGGTCGCTGTGGGTTCTGGATGTCGACTCAGGCCGCGCGCGGCGATTGACAGGTTTAAAAGGCGATTCCTATAATCCCGCATGGTCACGAGCGGCCAAGGAACGGACGAACCCACCCAATCCAGGAGGATGATTCCACAATGAAGAAAACGTTTGCTCTGATGCTGTCCTGCGCGCTGGCCCTGATGCTGATCTCCGCGGTGGGGTGTTCAAAGAAGGTGGCTGAGACGGCTCCGCCGCCCCCCGATCAGGGGCAGCCCATCGAAACCACGACCGATACTCAAACGACGACGCCCGACCCCGAACCGGAACCGGAACGCGTGGCGCTGGAGGATGTCTTCTTTGACTTCGACCAGGCCGAGCTCCGCGTGGATGCCCGCGACGTCTTGACGATGAACGCGGAAATGCTCGCGCGGCATCCCGAGACGAGAATTCTGATCGAGGGGCACTGCGACGAGCGCGGCACGAACGAATACAACCTGGCTCTCGGTGATCGCCGGGCCCAGACGGCGCGGGACTTCTTCGTTCGCTACGGCATCGATGCCACCCGCATCGAGACGATCAGCTATGGCGAAGAGCGGCCGTTTGCCATGGGACACACGGAGAACGCCTGGTCGCTGAACCGCAGGGCACATTTCGTTATCCGGTAACCGGTCGACCTGGCCGGAGCAACTTCGGCCGAAGATCGGGAAGGGGGAACACGTGGTAGGGACCAAGACTCTGCGTATGACGCTATCCCTTTCCGCGCTGCTCATGGCGGTGGGGGGGTGCCTCGGAACGCAGCAGACGCGTTCCGGGGACGCCCGGACCGATCGACCCTGGTATGATGAGCGGGCCGGCGAATCTCAGGAGGCCCAGGCGGAGCGTCTGCGTCGATTGGAGGAGGCCAACGAGCGGTTGGAGTCCACCCTGAGGCGGATGCACGCAGAACTCGGCGGCCAGCTCGATGCCCTCCAATCTGACATGGACATCCTGACGGTCAAGATCGATGCGCAGGACCGATGGCTCAACCGGCTCGAGGAGCTTGTTCGCCGGGCCGAGCGGACCGGGGTGGGCATGACCGGCCTGCCGGAGGCCGATGGGCCGGTGACTCGATTTGGTCCCTCGGGCCAGATCACGGAGGCTCCGGCGACGATTTGGGGTGAGCAGCCCGTTGATCCGCCCGCCGACAAGCGGGAGGACACCGCCCCGGATGCCGGCGAGAGCGTGGTCGGCCCGAGCACGACGGACCTTTCGGCGACTGGTGGGGAGCCGGGCGATTCCACGGCCATCGGCGAGCAGCCCGTGGCCGACGCCAGCTTGACGGACGAGGCCAGACGCCTCTACGAAATCGCCTACCAGGACCTGAAGCGAGAGAACTACCAGCTCGCCATGATCAACTTCCGTTCCTTTCTGGAACGCTATCCGGATTCGGCGCTGTCCGACAACGCCCAGTACTGGGTCGGAGAGGTCTACTACGCGCAAGGGCAGTACAGCGTCGCCATCGAGGAATTCCGACGGGTGGTCGAGGGCTTCCCGGGACATGAGAAGGTCCCGTCCGCCTACCTGAAAATCGCGCTCTGCTCCCAGAAGATGCAAGACGCACCGACCGCGCGCCGCTACCTGGAGTACGTGATCCAGAACTACCCGGAGACCCGGGAGGCGCAGCTCGCCCGCGAGCGGTTGCCAGAGCTGTAGGAGAAGCATGAGCACGAAAAGGGCCCCGGAAAGTCTCGCAGACGTCAAGCAACTCGGGCTCGCCGCCGCAATCGCCAGCCTCGGCTATGTCTTCTGGATCGTCGGCGCGATGGAGATGGTGGAGCGCTTGGCGTTCTACGGGGTCAAGGCGGTTGCCACGCTCTATGCCAAGGATCCCGTGTCCGCCGGAGGGTTGGGCATCACCATGTCGGCCTTCGGCACCATTCTGATGGTGTGGGCCCTCATCCAGTCGATCCTTCCCGTGTTCACCGGAGGGCTCTCCGACCGTTACGGCTACAAAGAGACGATCTTTGTGTCCACGGTGGTCAAGATCCTCGGTTACCTCACCATGGCGTTCTTCCCTTCCTACGCAGGCTTCTTCGCGGGGGCGATCCTGCTGGCCTCGGGCACGGCCATCTTCAAGCCCGGCATTCAGGGCACGCTCGTCAAAACCACGAGCCGGAAGAACAGCTCAATGGCCTGGGGGATCTTCTATCAGACGGTCAACATCGGCGGCTTCATCGGCCCGCTGGTGGCCGGGCTCATGCGCAAGATGGAGTGGCAATATGTATTCTTCGCCTGCGCCGCGATCATTTGTCTCAACTTCATCCTGCTCTTGACCTACCGAGAGGTCGGCAAGGAGGAACGGCTCGAACGCAATCGTCTGGTCCGGGAGGGCAAGATCGAGCGGAAGAGCCTGTTTGCCGAATCGATTCGTGAGCTTGCCAAACCGCACGTGTGGGTTTACCTGCTCGTCTTTTCCGGCTTCTGGTTCATGTTTAATGCCCTCTTCGACGTGCTGCCGGCCCACATCGACGATTGGGTCGATACGACCGATGTCGTGGGGACTCTCTTCGGTAGCACCGGCACGACCAATCCGGTGATCAAGTTCTTCGTGGTGATGAACGAGGAGGGGACGGCGATTCAGCCGGAGGGCATGGTCAATATCAACGCCGGGTTGATCATGACCACCTGTTTCCTCTTCGCCTTCCTCAGCGGCAAGATGCGAGCGACGACCAGCATGGTCGTGGGCACCCTCTTTTCGTCCTTGTCGCTCTTCGTCTGCGGGCACTCGACGGGTGGGTGGATCTGCCTGGCGGGCATCGGTGTCTTCAGCGTGGGTGAAATGTTATCGAGTCCCAAGTTCTCCGAGTTCATCGGAAATTTCGCCCCCGATGACAAGAAGGCCATGTACCTCGGCTTCTCGCAGATTCCGCTGGCGATCGGCTGGACCTTGGAGGGCAAGTTCGGACCGCTGCTCTACGACATCTATGCCTCGAAGGATCGTTTTGCCCGCGAGCTTCTCGGTGAGCGCGGAATGGGATCCGAGTTGATCGATCAGATTCCGCAGGGGGAGGCGTTCGATCGCCTCGTCGAGTTCACCGGAGAAGGTGCGGCGGCGCTCACCAAGATTCTCTACGAGAGCCACCATATCTCGCGCGTGTGGGACATCATGGGTGTGATCGGGATCATCTCGGCCGTCGGGATTGCGATCTACGGGCGGTGGATCCTCACCCTCGCACGCAAGTAGGCAGCTAGAACGCGGCCCGATAGAGTTTGGCGATGTCCTCCACGCCGACAGGCGCTGGCGTGATCCGCACGTCGTCCTTGACGATCGTCTGCTGTGCATACCCGAGCAGTTCGTCCTCTTCGACCCCGCATTTCGACAGTCGCGCGTCGATTCCCTGCTCGCTCACGAACGCCGCCGGCGTTAAGCCGTGCCGCCCGAACAACTCGATCACCTTCGCCACGCGTTCGGGCCGGGTTGATTTCCGTTCCATGAACTCCAGGAAGGCGGGGAGCAGCACCGCATTGGCCCGCCCGTGCGGGACCTGGTGAAGAACGGTCAGCGGGTAGGCCATGATGTGAAGCAGAATCGTTCCGGCCCGGGCGATCGCCATCCCGGCCACCGTGGAGGCATGGGCCATCCGCTGCATCGCAGCGTGGTCGGCCTCGCGCGCCGCGCCCAGTTCTGCAACGGCGATCTCGAGGGCCTCCAGCGCGAGCACATCGCTGGGGGGTGTCGCGTCAGTCGACAGAAACGCTTCGATGGCATGGGTGATGACATCCATGCCGGTGTTGACGACCAGTTCGCCCGGCATGGAGTAGGTCAGGGCGGGATCGACGATCGCCGCGATGGGGAAGAGCTTCTCGTTCGCGTAGCCGCGCTTCAGCCCGCGGGCCCGGTCGGTGAAGACCGCGTAGGGCGTGACCTCACTTCCCGTGCCCGAGGTGGTGGGAATACAGATGGTGGGGAGGGGATCCCCTTCGAAAGGGGCCCCGTCCAGGATGTCGGTCAGCGCCCGAGCCCCGGTGGCGAGCAGCGCGATGCCCTTCGCAGCATCGAGACAGGATCCGCCGCCGACCCCCAGGATGAGGTTGGCCGAGGCGGCCCGGGCCACCTCGGCGCCCCGCTCGACCGATTCGATTCCCGGATTCTCCTCGGTGTCCTCGATCACGGACACGAGCCGATCGCCCAGGGTTTGGCGCAGGTATTCGATCGCGGGGGTTTGCGCCGCCACCTGAGGGTCGGTGACGATCACGATTCGCTCATGATCGTCAAGAAGCACATCACCTACCCTCGACAGGGTGTTCTCGCCGAACAGGACCTGCGTGGGTAGGTGATGTTCAAAGGGGTCCATTAGGTGTACAGCCGCCCCTCGTCGTGGCGCACCTGCAGCTTCTCGAGCATGTCCTTCGTCATGGACGCAAGATCGAAGCTCGGATCCCAACCCCACTCCTTGCGGGCGGGCGCATCGTCAACCGACGCGGGCCACGAGTCGGCGATCTCCTGACGGAAGTCCGGTTCGTAGGTGACCTCGAACTCGGGGATGTGTTTCTTGATCTCGGCGGCGAGCTCGCCGACCGTGAAACTCATCGAACCGACATTGAAGTCGCCGTGATGCTCCAGCTTGTCGAAGTCGGCCTGCATGAGATCGATCGTCGACTTGATGCAGTCGGGCATGTACATCATCGGCAGGCGCGTGTTCTCCCGAACGAAGCAGGTGTACTTCTTCTCCTCGATCGCCTTGTAGTAGATCTCCACCGCGTAGTCGGTCGTGCCGCCACCGGGCAGCGTTTCCGCGGAGATGATCCCCGGGTAACGCAGTCCGCGGGCGTCGACACCGAAACGTCGCACGTAGTAGTCGCACAACAGCTCGCCGGCCACCTTGGAGACCCCGTACATGGTCGTCGGCTTCAGCACCGTCTCATTCGGTGTGTCTTCCAGCGGACAACCGGGCCCGAAGACCGCGATCGAGCTGGGACAGAGCACCTGCGCGAGCTCCAGGTCACGTGCGATCTCGAGGGTGTTGATCAAACCGGTCACATTGACATGCCAGGCCAGCTGCGGGTTCTTCTCGCCTGTTGCGGAGAGAATCGCCGCCATGTTGATGATCGTGTCGAGGTCATACTTCTTGATGACCTCCACCATCTTCTCCGGCTCGGTCACGTCGGCCCACTCGAAGGGGCCCGACTCCAAGAGCTCTTTCTTCGGCTTCGACTTGCGCCCGCAGGCGACCACGTTGTCGGCGCCGTAGACCTTGCGCAGCTCAAGCGTCAGCTCCGAGCCGATCTGCCCGACCGACCCGGTGACCATGATCTTCTTGATCTCTTTCTTGGCCATGGCTCCCTGCCTTTCCAGCTTAGATGACCTTGAGTTCCTTGCCGATCTTGGTGAACGCATCGACCGCTTTCTGGATGTGCGACTCTTCGTGCGCGGCCGACAACTGCACGCGAATCCGCGCCTTGCCGCGAGGAACGACGGGGAACGAGAAACCAATCACGTAGATCCCTTCGTCAAGCAGCCTGCTGGCGAACTGATTGGCGAGTTTGGCATCGTCCTCGAACTTGCCGAACATGATGGGCACGATCGGGTGATCGCCGGGGCGAATGTCGAATCCGGCATCGGTCATCGCCTGGCGGAACATCTTCTGGTTCTTCTCGAGCTTGTCGCGCAGATCGGTGGTCTTGGTGAGAAGATCCATCACCGCGATGGATCCGGCCACGACCGCGGGAGCCAGCGTGTTCGAGAACAGGTAGGGGCGGGCCTTCTGGCGCAGCCACTCGATCATTTCCTTCGGTCCCGCGATGACGCCGCCCGACGCACCGCCTAAGGCCTTGCCGTAGGTGGTCGTGATCACGTCGATGCGATCCATCACGCCATGATACTCGTGGGTGCCCCGACCGGTCTTGCCAATGAATCCACTGGCATGACACTCGTCGGTCATGACCATGGCATCATACTTCTCCGCCAGGTCGCAGATGCCCTTCAGGGGGGCGATGTCGCCGTCCATCGAGAAAACGCCGTCGGTGGCGACCATCCGGTACTTGCAGTCCTGGGTCGCCTTCAGCTTCTGCTCGAGATCCTCCAGGTTCATATGATCCATGATGTGGCGCTGGGCTTTGCAGAGGCGAATCCCGTCGATGACCGAGGCATGGTTCAGCGCATCGGTGATGATGGCGCAATCCTTGTCCAGGAAGGGCTCGAACACGCCGCCGTTGGCATCGAAGCAGGCGGCGAAGAGGATGGAATCCTCCTTGCCGAGGAAGTCAGCGGTCTTCTTCTCGAGGATCTTGTGAATCTCCTGAGTGCCGCAGATGAAGCGCACCGAGGACATCCCATAGCCCCACTCGTCCAGGCACTTGTGCGCCGCCTCGATCACTGCCGGATGGGAGGAGAGCCCGAGGTAGTTGTTCGCGCAGAAGTTGAGCACCGTCTGGCCTGTGGACACCTTGATCTCGGGTCCCTGAGGCGTGGTGATGACGCGCTCGTCCTTGTACAACCCTGCTTCCCGAACCGCTTGCAGTTCCTTCTGCAGGTCTCCCTTGATCTTCCCGTACATCGCCCCGGCCTCCTTTCGAGACACTTGTCGACTCAGTCTTGCTCTCCGTCCACGTGGGACCGTCTTCCATCTGGCGCCGCCTGGCATGAAGGGGGCCATGGCGCACAGAATCCGGAGTATAGATAGCAGAGCGAGCCGGCGTCAATTGCCCTTGGACTGGGGCCGTGGCCGATAGGACCGGGCCATGCGGGCCATCCGCAGGGCGGCCAGGGCGAACAGTGCGGCGGTGAGCACAAAACCCAGCCGTGCTGAACCGATTTGAATCACGAGATAGCCCAGGACCGGAGCGCTTACCCCCCTCAGGCCGACGAGCACCGAGTGCACCGCCTGATAGGCGCTCGGGTCTTCCTCACCCGAGAAGTGGATGCTGCTCAGGTTCCAGGCGAGGCTCACCCCGGCCATGGCGAGACCGAACGCGAGAAACGCGCTGTAGACGAGTCCGATCTGGGCGGTGCCGGCCGCCGTGGCCGAGAGGAAGAGAAGGGCGGGGTAAAGCGCCAATACGCCGAAGATGCTGCCGCAAAATCGAACCGGTCCCGTGGCGCGCATCACGCGCCCCAGCACCGGCGAGAGAAGGATCACGCCGGCCTGAACCATCAGCCCGCGAGCCAATCCGATCCGCGCGTAGTCGAGTTGCAGGTCATGGACGAGGAAGATCGGCACGATGGGCATCAGGGCCAGGAAGGCGATTCCGTAGATGAAGAAGTTGCCCTCGAATCGCCGAAAGTCCCGATCCTCGCGAAGGATGCGTAAGACCAACCTGGCCGATTCCTTGGCCCCGCGCCAACCCGCGCCCCAGCTGGGTTCCTGAAGGGGGCGATAGGGGCGTGCCCCCGCGGCGCTGGTTCCCTGAGGCGCGGCTTGCCTTTCGAGTCGGGCCAGCAGAAGCGCACCCCCGAAACCCGCCACCCCTGCGCCCACGAAGATGAGCCGATAGGTCTCCTCGTTCCAGTCGAGGATCCAGCCCCCGCCGACGGTGGCCAACAGCCGCGCGAGGCTGGCCACCGAGATCGAGATGCCGAAGAGCTGGTCGCGGCGCTCGGGAGCGTAGGCCTGACGTACGATCGAGGCCTGGGCCGTGACGATCATGGCCTGGGCGAACCAGGCCAGGCCCACCATGGCGACATACCAGGCCGTATTCACCCAGGCTCCGGTCAGGGCCAGCGCCAGGCGTCCGACCACCGCCGCCCCAATGATGAAGGGAGCCTTGGGGCGATGGCGCATCGCGCCCCCCCAAAAGAGGCTTGCGAGAAATCCGGCACCCATCAGAATGTTGATCGTCGTAACGGCGAGGGCCGAGGCCTCCAGAGTCTTGGCCACAATCGCGTCGGCCAGGAACAGGATGCCCATGCACAGACCGGTCAGGAAGGCCGCCGCCAGGTGGGTGGCGAGGAGGCGTTTCTCCTGCGGGGTGGTGCCGTCCGGGAGGATTCTCTCCAGCCACCGGCCGCCCCGGACGCTTGCCAATCCCATCCACACTCCTTGCTTAGCAGATCGAAAGACCCAGCTTGGCGGTCAGGGAAGCGGACTGTCAAGCACGCTTGGCGGTCCAGATGCCGATCGGCTCGGCCGAACCATTGTTGGAGGGGACACACCCCGGACGCGAATGGAGAAAGGAGACTAGACGTGCGCAATCGCACCGTACCTGGGAAGTACACGGTGGGGAGTTGGCAGAGCCTGAGGGCCGAGAAGGCTCAGGCCGTTCTCGAGAAAGAGGTCATCGCCACCGAGCACGTTCTGGTCGTTCGCTGCCTCTACGATCAAGGGTCGGACTTCGCCGAGCACGTGCACCAGCAGGAACAGATCACGATCGTCGAGGAAGGCCGGCTGGAATTCATCGTCCAGGGGGAGACGCTCGAAGTGGATGCCGGACAGATGATCTCGATCTTCTCGGGCGTGCCTCATTCGAGTCGTGTCGTTGGAGAGGAGCCGGCCCGTGCCCTCAACCTCTTCCACACACCTCTGGTGGGCGCCAATGGACTCGATCGAATGCAGGATCGGTGATCCCGGCGGCTGCGGCTGCCGGCAAGGGGATGTTCAGATCTCGCCGGCGGTTCAAACCCCTAGATTCTGGTGATACTTCTCCAAAACGAGGGTTCGGACTTTCTCGGCCATCTCAGGCGTCGAAGGATAGGCCACATCACGATAGGTGCCGTCCTTCATGCGCTGGCTGGGCATAGCGACGAACACGCCATTATCACCTCGAACAACCTTGATGCCCTTGACCACAAAGCAACTGTCGAAGGTGAGTGACGCAATCGCCTTCAAGGCCGGATCATCGACCAGCGATAGTTTCACTGCCGTAACTTCCATTCACTGCCACCTGTTCGGGCTCCTTGAACGATGGACTCTTTACAACGTATCACTTCGGTTCAATCCAGGCCAGGAGATCTTATCGATCCCGCAGCAAGCATAGGTCGCTAGACGCTTGCGCGCACGCTACTTAAGGAGAAGGAGTTTCGCCACACTGCGGCGCCCGTCTTCAGCGATCAGACGAAGATAGGCCGCGCCGGCCGGGGGGAGGGATTGCCGGAGCGGGAGAGAGGAGAGCTGGATTGGGTAGCGTCCCGGGGGCAGGTGACCCAGGTCGAGGGTGGAGATCACCCTTCCTTCGGCACTGAACAGGTCCAGGTGGTAGGACCCGGCCGAGGGGATGTCCAGGAGGAGCTGGCTGTGGGGTCGTGCGGGGCTCGGGTAGACGAGGAGCGTCAGCGCGGACTGGGTGGGCGGGGGCACCGGATGACTGGTGCGCAGCGCACAATAGGATCCGTCCGGGTTCGGTTCGAGCAGGAGGGCGGCCCCGACTAACGGAAACTCGCCGTCCGCCTCGGTGACGATCTGGAAGCCTTCCCCGGCGGGGAAACTCGCCTCTTCCTCCTCCGTCAGGTCCAGCCAGCGAGCGGATGAGCTCACGCCTTGGGGGAACCACCCCGCCAGGGCCGGGAAGGTCTCCCGGTCTCCTTCACCGAACCAGGTCAGTTCCACGCTTCCGTCGGCCGCCAGGAGGAGCGAAGCGTGGCGAATCACGCGCTCCTCGCGGAGGAAGCGTAGATCGACCTCGAAGTCCCACAGCGTGCCCCTGCACTCGGCCACCAGCGCGTCGGGGATGTACTGGCCCGATCCGGTTTCCAGCGCGACCAGGGGTGCGCCGATGGCGGGCGTCAGGAGGATCGCGCCGTCACCGCGCACGCGGATCGAATCACTGAGGGCGCCTGAGATCATGCCCGGGGGCCTGAAGGTGAAGTCCACCGGAATCGCCTGGCTCGTGACAAGGGCGCCCGGCTCCAGCGTGAAGTCGACCCGGCGCGGCTGGAATCCCCAGGCAGCCAGGGCGTCTTCGATCGGCGCGGTCAGCAAGGCCGAACCGAATTCGGCATCCAGGGCGTGAGCAGAGGTGGCCAGGGCCCTGGCCATGTCGGGGAGCGTGCTGCCCGGGGTCAGGAACAGCAGGGCCTGGAGAGCCAGCCGATCGACGGCCTCGGCGCCGGCCTCCGATCGCACCTTCCACAGAAGGCTGCTCAAGATGCGGCCGTCGGCATGGGCGTCCCCGATCAAGTCGATCGGGTAGCGGCGGGGCTCGCTGATATCGCGAATACACCCGGAGAGCTTTCCGGCGGCATCCCAGTCACCGATACAGGCTCCCTCCGTGCGGCTGGCCGCGAAGTAGTCGGCCCATCCTTCCGAGAGGAGATGGATGTCACCGCCCCCTATCGAGTGCACGTGCGAATGGAAGATTGCATGCCCGAACTCGTGGAGGATCACGTCGGCATCCTCGCCATCGTTGACCCCGCCGTCGCCCAGATGAATCCTGCCCGTCACCAGGCTGTACCAGGACGCATCGAAACCCGTGGCGTGGACGATGACCTGCTGGGGACCCGCCAGGCCCGGCTCGAACCCCAACTCTGCGAGCCAGCGCTGGGCTTCCGTGATGTGGTAGTAGGCCATCACCTCTTCGAAGTGGAGGTCGTCCGCGGAATACAGGTAGCTGAGGTTCGGTGAGTACGCGCGTCCCGCGAGGCTCTGGATGTCCGCCCAGGTGCCCCGCAGGTAACCGGTTCCGTCCAGGAGGCGCAGGGGCACGCGCTCCCGATAGGGATCGACATCATCCCCAGCGAGAAGGTTCGTGTTGCCTGAGACCACCACCGGGTTCGGGTCGAACACGTACCCCTCGCCCGAGGGCCAGTCCAGATGCAGGGCCAGGTTCTGCCGCTCGAGGAGCTCACCGTTCTGACCCGAGAAGATCCAGGCGGACACCCGATCGTGCCGGCCGTCGTCCTGCAAGATCTGATAGACCGGGATCAGCTCTCCCCCACACCACAACCAGCGGCGGGCGGACTCGGCCTGGAAGGAGTCGGCGGGCCGGTCTCCGACCAGGACCCGAATGAGGGCGCGGAGCTGGGTGCCATTCGCCGCCCAAGGCCCCCGCAGACCCGCATCGGGGGGTAGGGGGGCGTCCATCAGCGCCCGGGGCATGACCAGCCACTGAAGCGCGCCGGACCGATCTCGGTGGATGCTGACGCCCATCTCAAGCACCCCGGCGCCCTCGTAGGTTGCCTCCAACTGCTGAACGGATCCGAGGGGGGTGGATCGCCAGGGAGCGGGCGAGCGGGCCTGCCAGGCGAGCTGGTCTAAGAGCGTTGCCTGGGGACCTTTGTCTTCGCCTTCGCCGCCATCCCGGAGGCCGCAGCCGGCGAGGAGCCGGGCCGGGTCGATCAGCGCGCCCTCACCGCCTAAGGCCGCGGGCGACCGGTGGCCGTTCAGCGGGATGATGGCGGTGTGGGGTCCGGACCCCTCGAGTGCGTCTGCAGGATCCGCCGCGAGGAGCAGGAGGCAGAGCACGCAGAGGCCAAACCACAGGCACTTGGGGCTGCGGCTGACGATGCTCATGTCAGGCGTCGGGGTCGGCACGGGGCTAACTCCTGCCGGGGGCCGAAAAGGTCAGGTTCGGGGCTTGAAGGCCACGGCAAAGCTTCGCCGCTGGGCGGCGTATCCCGTGCAGGCTGAAAGAGGGCGTTAGACGGCAATTATACCACGAAACGGCCCGGCAGAACCGGGCCGTTTCGCTCTTCTTGGCGGGGTATCGGCCGGTTTAGGCCTCTTCGGCCTCGTCCGCGGCCGCGTAGACCGACTCGGCGTACTCCACATCCTTCCGGCTGCCGATGATGAGCGGCACCCGGTGGTGGAGGCGCTTCGGTTCGATGTCGAGGATGCGCTGACGCCCGGTGCTGGCCGCGCCTCCGGCCTGCTCGGCGACCAGCGCGAGCGGGTTGGCCTCGGGGAGCAGCCGGAGTTTGCCACTCTTGTTCTTGCTGTCGGCCGGATAGAGGAAGATGCCGCCGTAGAGCATGTTGCGGTGGAAGTCGGAGACCAGGGAGCCGATGTACCGAGACGAATACACTCTATTCTGGTAGTTCTTGCCGCTCTTGTAGGAGTCGACAATCTGCCGGGTGGGCTCGTCCCAGCGGCTATGGTTGCCCTCGTTGACGCTGTAGATGCCGGCCTCTTCCGGGATCTTGATATCGGGATGGGAGAGGAGGAATTCTCCCACGCTGGGGTCCAGGGTGAACCCCCAGACACCGTGTCCGGTGGTGTAGACCAGAATCGTGCTCGGCCCGTAGACGACGTAGCCGGCGCAGACCTGGTTCTTGCCGCGCTGAAGGATGTCCTGATGGGTGCCGGTGGGACCCGAGCTGACCCGGCGCTGGATAGAGAAGATCGTCCCGATGCCCACGTTCGCGTCGATGTTCGATGATCCGTCCAGGGGATCGAAGGTGAGCGTGTAGTTCCCCACCGCATATCGCTCTGGAATGGTGATGATGTCCTCGTGCTCCTCCGAGGACATCGCGCATAGATGGCCCGTATACCGCAGGTTGTGGATCATGATCTGGTCGGCGTACTCGTCGAGCTTCTGGACTTCCTCGCCCTGGACGTTGATCTTGCCCGTCAGGCCGAGGATGTCCACCAGGGCGGCCTTGCGGGTCTCGCGGGCGATGATCTTGGCCGCGATCATCATGTGCATGAGCAGGCTGCTCAGCTCGCCGCGGGCGGCCGGAGAGAGGCGGTGCTGCTGCTCGGCGACATGCTCGGAGAAACTGATGCCGATCAGGCTGTTCGCGTTTCCGTTCGAGGGTGAGGACCCTGCCATCGAAAGCTCCTTCCTGGGACAATCCATGCGGCAACCCTGCCGACCAGGCCGATGGCCCGACTTCCGGTGAAATCCGACCCTTATGCCGGGCGATTATAGCGATCGCCACGGCTGCTGCGGAACTTTATTCTTGCCCGCGTTTTGGCCCGCTTCTACAGTGAGGTATTCTCACACAATGGGGATTTCCCCATAGCCATGACCTGGCTGCGTCACCAGGTTCGGGTGAGGCCTGAACCGATTCCGAGGGGTGGCGCGTGGAAGGCAGGGAGCTTGACAACGAAGGAAGGAGGTGTCGCCGGTGAAACTGACGCCCCTGGAGGTTCGCAAACAGACCTTCCGCAAGACGATGAGAGGATTCGACCCTGAAGAGGTGCGGATTTTTCTCGACATGGTCGCTGACGAGTACGAGCGCTCGCAGCAAGAGAACGGCATGCTCAGCGAGAAGGTCCGCTACCTGAATGAGCGTCTGGAGGAGTACCACAACCTCGAGAAAACGCTCCAAAACTCGATTCTGACCGCCGAGAGGATCGCTGCCGAGTCGCGCGAGCACTCACGCACCGAGGCGGAGAGTGTCATCAACGAGGCCCACGTGCGCAGTGAGCGCATTCTGGAGGACTCTCGCAGCCGGCTTCGGCTCCTTGGGGAGCAGATTCACCACCTCAGCCGGCAGAAGGAAACCTTCGTTCAGCGCTTCCAGGATCTCCTCGATGCTCAATTGCAGTATCTGAGCGGGTATCGGGAGGAGCTGAAGGGGATCGACGAACTCGACGCTCAAACCGACACGCTGATCGCCGAGACCACGCCGGTGGAGGACGGTCCCGTGCTGGAGATCCCCCTGGAGGAGGAGCTTCCGGCCGTAGCGCCTCGCGATGAGGGGCCGGGGGCCGACCCCGAACCGATCCGTACCACGCCGCCGGCCGAGGATTCCGTGCCGGTTGCGCAAGCCAATGGTCCCGTCGGGGAAGCCGAAGGTGAAGATGGCTTTTTCGAGCCGTCCGAGCGCGCGGAGGGTTTCTTCGAGATCAGCGCCGAGGAGGGTGCTCAGAAGTGAGCGAGCATCCGCGCGGTGCCGATCGGCATCCGGACCATGAAGCCCATCTCGTTCCCGTCAGCGTTCGCGCCCAAGAGGCGGCCGACTTCCTGCGCAAGAAGGGATTTGAAGCTCCCGAGGTCGGCCTGATTCTGGGATCGGGGCTCGACGGCCTGGCAGACCAGATCGATGCGGTCGCCAGCGTCCCGTTCGAGGACATTCCCCATTTCCCCTCATCCACCGTCGATCACCATCCGGGACACATCCTGGGGGGGACGCACGCCGGGCAGTCCGTCGCGGTGATGAAGGGGCGGATCCACTATTACGAAGGCTACTCCATGCAGGAGGTCGCCTTCCCCGTGCGTGTCCTGCACGCGCTGGGCGTTCGCGATCTGATCATCACCAGTGCGGTGGGCGGTCTCCATCCTCTGTACCGGGAAGGTGATCTGGTGGCGGTTGTCGATCACATCAATCTCATGGGCGACAACCCGCTCATCGGTCCGAACGACGAGACCTTGGGGCCTCGTTTCCCTGACATGAGCGCCCCCTACGATGCCGCCCTGACCGAGCTGGCCGTCGGTGCCGCCTTGAAGAACGGCATCACCCTCCACAAGGGCGTTATCGTGGCGGTGGCCGGGCCCAATCTCGAGACCCGTGCCGAGTACCGGTTCCTGCGGATGATCGGGGCAGACATCGTGGGGATGTCGTTGATTCCCGAAAACCTGGCCGCGGTCCATGCCGGGCTTCGGGTGCTCGCCCTGTGTGTGGTGACCGACATGTGCCTGCCGGACGCGCTCGAAGCGGCCGACGTTCAGAGGATTATCAAGACCGCGGCCCAGGCCCAGCCCCATCTGAACCGCGTCGTGGAAGGGGTGTTGACCGGCAAGGGTGGAACCGCGTGACACGATTCTTCAGCAGCGCCTTTCTGATTCTGATTCTTGATCAGATCACCAAGTGGATCGTCCGGGATCGGATGGATCTGGGCCAGACCATCCCGGTGCTCGGCGATTGGCTGCGTTGGCGGTACGTGCACAACTCCGGGGCGGCGTTCGGGCTCTTCCAGGGGAGCCGCACCGTGTTCATCGTCATCTCGGTGATCTCGGTCGCCGTGGTTCTCTATCTCATCTTGACCGGGCGTTACAACGTTCGCGGGAGCCGGCTTGCCTTCGGGATGGTCTTGGGCGGCGCTCTCGGCAACCTGATCGACCGCGTCTGGCTCGCATCGGTGGTCGACTTCATCGACATGGGCTTGGGAGCGCACCGCTGGCCGACCTACAACGTCGCGGACATCGGTGTCACCCTGGGGGTCCTGTTCCTGGCGGCGAGCTTCGTCGGCTCAGAGTGGGAGCAGCGGCACCACGAAGAGGACTCGTCCGGGCAGCTCAGCGACCGGGACGAAGACCATGTCTGAGACCCGTCCCGAGGACCGCCGCGAGCTGGTCGTCGAGGAAGAGGGTGACGGAACCCGCATCGATGTCTATCTCGCCGAACGGGTCGAGGGCCTTTCCCGCAGCCAGATTCAGAAGCTCATCCAGGGGGAGCAGCTTCTCCTCGACGGATTGCCCTGCAAACGGAGCACGCCGGTCAAGGAGGGGCAGCACATCTCCTGGCCGGCCGACGCCGGGCTGACCACGGTCGAGATCCGACCTGAGCCGATTCGGATTCCCGCGCTGTTCGAGGATGAGGATCTGCTGGTCCTCTCCAAGCCGCCCGGCTTGGTCGTCCATCCGGCGCCGGGTCATTGGACCGGAACGCTCGTCCACGGATTGCTGCATCGCTGGCCCAATTGGCAGGCCCCCGGCGGCGCTCTCCGCCCCGGCATCGTGCACCGGCTCGATAAGGACACCAGCGGAATCATGGTGGTCGCGCGGAGCCAGCGGGGCTACGCTTCCCTCCGAGAGCAGATTTCCGCCCACACGACGGAGCGGCAGTACATCACCCTGGTCTGGGGGGGGATGCCGGCCGAGGAGGGCGAAATCGATCAACCGATCGGGCGCGATCCTAAGAATCGGCAGCGGATGGCCGTCGACGTCCGAAATGGGAAACCGGCCCAGACCGTGTGGAAAGTGTTGGCGCGGTTTGACTCTCTGACACTCCTTCGCGTAGGATTGCGCACAGGTCGGACGCACCAGGTGCGCGTCCACTTGGCGAGTTTGGGACATCCGGTGTTCGGAGATCCGGTGTATGGAGGGGTGACCTACACGGGTCGCCTCGCGCCCCGCGATCGCCCGCAGTATCAGCAATGGCTGCGGGAACTCGATCGCACAGCTCTCCACGCGTACCATCTCGCATTCTTGCATCCGGCGGATGGGGAACGGTTGGTGTTCGAGTCGCCGGTCCCGGATGATATGGAGCGGATACTGCTGCAATTGATAGAAGCAGGAGGAAAATAATGAAGGTCGCGAAGCGCATGGAAGGCGATATTGCGGTGATCACCCTGAGCGGCAAGCTCATGGGAGGCCCTGATACGGACAGCATCCGCGACATCATTCGCGAGTGTCTCGAGGGGGACTCGAAGAAGATCCTCATGGATCTTGGCGATGTCTCCTGGGTGAACTCCACCGGTTTGGGCATCCTCATTGCCAGCCATGTCACGGTGACCAATGCGGGCGGCATGCTGAAGCTCTGCCGGGTCGCCAAGCGGATTAATCAGATCTTCATGGTGACGAAGCTCCACACGGTGTTCGAGACGTTCGAAGCCGAGGAGGAGGCCCTGGCCAGTTATACGGCCTAAGGAATCGCTGATCGTAGGCGATGCATGACGAGCCTCCTTTCGCTGGCGCTTGGCAGGGCTAAAGGCAGCGGGGGGCACCCGGAGTATCAGGAATGGACCCACGGCCGCCCAATCAAATCTGTGTCACGATTCCAAGCAACATGGAATGGCTGAGCGTTGTCGACAAAGTTGTCGAAGGAATCGTCGAACCCATGGAACTGAGCGAAGACGAGATCAACGCTTTGGCGATCTCCGTGGTCGAAGCCGGGACCAACGCGATCCAACACGGGAACAACCACGACGAAACCCTTCCGGTCGAGTTCTGTTTCCAGGTCGATGAGGACGTGATCACCATCGCGGTTCGAGATCGCGGAACGGGCTTCGACGTGGAGAAGGTGCTCAGCGCGGATCCGACCGAACCCGAGAACATCCTGGCCCCGCGGGGGCGCGGGATCTTCATCATGCGCAGTCTGATGGATGATGTGTCCTTCCGCATGGTCGAAGGAGAAGGCTGCTGGGCGATCCTGACCAAAGCCCGCCGGGCGGCCGCCGAAGCCCAGGGATGATCCCGGCCGAGAATCACTCGTTCGGCCGGCTCATGGGGCTGGATCTGGGCACGCGTCGAACAGGGATCGCGCTCAGCGATCCGGCCGGCGAGCTGGCCTCCGCCCACAGCACCGTGGAACTCCCGTTCAAGAAGCTGATCACCCACATCGCAGAGCTGGTGGCCGCCGAGGATGTCGCCCTGGTGGTCGTCGGGTATCCCGAGCAGCCGAGCGGGACCCCCAGCGAAATCGGCCGGCTGGCGCAGCGGTTCAAGGATGGTCTCCGGGGCAGGGGAATCGTCTGCGAACTCTGGAACGAGGCGCTGACCAGTTGGGAGGCCGAGCAGATTCTGCAGCAGTCGGGGGACAGTCCTTCCCGGCGCAGGCGGAAGGGCGATCGCGGGGCGGTCGACCGCCTGGCGGCTGCACTCATGCTCCAGGACTACATCGATCACCACCGGCGTTCGCCCCGGACGCAGCCTGACGAATAGGAGCTCGGTTTCAGTGCGCACGACGTTGTGGACGCTCTTCCTGCTGTTCCTTGTGGTGGCCGCCCTCGGCACGTACGGGTGGCGATCCCTGCACCAGCCGCTCGATGCCCGCGCCGGAGAGACGATCGTGAAGATCCCCAAGGGCGCGTCGGTTCGCCAGGTGGAGAGGCTCCTGGTGACCGAGGGCCTGCTCGGCTCCCGGATTCCCTGGTCATGGTGGGCTCGTCTGAACGGTCAGGACACCCGGATTCGGTCTGGAACCTATGCGCTGTCGGCCGCATCCACACCGATCGAGCTGCTCGAGATCCTGGTGAAGGGGGAGACGATCTCGGTTGCGGTCACCATCCCGGAGGGGCTTCTGGAGGAGCAGGTCCTGGCGCGGCTGGCCGAGGGGCTGGGGCTACTCCCCGCCGATCTCGAGGCGGCCGCACGGGAACAGGCCCGACGGCTGCAGGGGCCGGAGGGGGATTCGGCCTCGCTCGAAGGCTACCTCTTTCCCGAGACCTACCATTTCGATCACGAGACGCCCGCCGCCGAGGTGGTGGAGCGGTTGGTCTCCAGCACGTTCGACGCGTTCGCCCAGGCCGAGCGTGCACAGGCCCGGGCCGTGGGGATGTCGATCCACGAGGTTCTCACCCTGGCCTCGATCATCGAGGCCGAGACCGCCCAGGAGCAGGAGCGGCCTCGCGTCTCGGCCGTCTATCACAACCGGATTGCACGCGGCATGCTCCTGCAGGCCGATCCGACCGTGGCCTACGCCACCGGGCGCATTGGTCAGCCGCTCTGGTACGAGCACCTGGAGGTCGACTCGCCCTACAACACCTATCGTTACGCCGGTCTGCCGCCGGGCCCCATCAACTCGCCCGGGCGAGCCTGTATCGAGGCGGCGCTCTTCCCATTGGAGGATTGTGTGGATCTCTACTTCGTGGCCCAGGGGGATGGGACCCATCTCTTCTCCCGGACCCTTCGGGAGCACGAAAATGCAAAACGGAGGGTGAGGCAGCTGCGTTAACCCTGGGTGAAGCAATTGCCACTCTGGCGGGAGCGTGCTAGGCTCCCGGACACGCAACTTCGGGAGGTAGATAGATGGACAGGGCTCCGGCCAAAGTCAAACGTGGAACCCGCCGGGCGAAGGCCCGCCCGAGCCATGTGCCCGATGGCGGTCTGCGCATCGGTCGGTCCAACATCATATTGCTGGGCCTCGCGGTGGCAGCGATTGGAATCGGATTCATCAGCCTGGCGATGGGATCGACGACCTTGTCGGCCATCCTGCTGGTGGGTGGGTACTTAGGACTGGTGCCCTGGGCGATCCTGGCGAAGGCCCGCCCGGATTCCAAGCCAGCCAACGACATGTAGCTGATTGTTTTCGGGGGCGGATAGCTCAGTTGGTTAGAGCGCCTGCCTTACAAGCAGGAGGTCACAGGTTCGATTCCTGTTTCGCCCAAGCGATTCTCCGGGCGCACTGCTTTTCTCCCCGGTCCTCATCACTCCGTCGGCCCGCGCCGATGCTCGCCATCAACCGGGTCGGTGCCTTGGAACCTTTTCAGCACGTAATTGCTTGAGACGAAAGACGTAAGGTCTGGCTTCCACTCAGGCCCCCTGGACGGCCCCGTTCCGGGCCAGTCCGGAAATCTGTTGTCGGGCAAGCGGTTGGGCCTGGTCGGCAGTCCGGTCGCAGGTGGGGGCCGAAGACAACCACACAGCCCCGTTTCATCTCCGCTAGGTCTAAGCCCGACCGCTTGACAGATTTGGGCCTCCTTGATATACTTCTTCCGTGCAAGCTAGCAGTGGATGAAGAAAGGAGGTGCCGGAGCAAGGGTCAACTTTGATGTTTGTTACATCACGACGCTTCTTCCACGGGCGTCAGCAGATTGAATCAACCCTTGGGAGGTTATCAGAAGATGAAGAGGCTTCTAAGTGCAGTGGTCATGCTGGCACTTGCTAGCAGTGTGGCCTATGCAAACGTGCCTGATCCCACCGCGTGTACAGTGCTGCCACTTGACACGTTTACAAACCAGCGCATGGTGGTGATTGGTGATGTTCCGGCGCCCTCAGCGCTTGCGGACATCGATATCTTTGTCGCTGCGACCGGCGGTATCGGGCTCGGTAACCGGTACGTTGAGGTTTTCATTGCCGGTGAGTGCGATGCGACGATGTGCTACTGCGACGGTTTGGTTCTGAGTGGTTACACCAGTGACTCTCCGGACCCCGTTGGCTACATCTCGTTTAATCTGGCTGCCAGCGGTTGCTGCGAAGTGACCACGGCCGGCCGCATTGTTGCCGACGGGCTGCCGATTCGGGGTTACGACATTATCGTGAGCCCGGACTACAACGGCGCGACCGGTGACTGCAATATGTTCACGGACGACTTCGTTGCCTTTGGTGCCCAGGGCTGGGCCGGTCAGCACACGTGCTACGACACGTCTGGTGACGGCTTCGTCGGCGTTGCCGACTTTATCGCCTTTGGTTCCGCCTGGGGAACCGACCAGGGCTGCGTCGAGCAGTAGAAGTCGAACGAGTTCGCTATTGATAACGGCCTGAAGCTCCGGCTTCGGGCCGTTTCTTTTGTTGCCGCGTGTTTTTTGCGCTTCTATCATCCCCGCGCGAAGGAGCTAACCTTCGCCTGCCGTTGAGATCGGCCTCGCAGGAGCCGAACTAGATACTGAGGGCCGGGTACAACTCTGTGAGATGGGCAGGATGCAGGGCGAAGGCATCACGGGCATTGTCACAGACCCCCGGTTCCACTCAGATGGCCGGAAGACGATGCCGTATGGAGTAGGATCATGTTCTTGAGAGCCAGCATCAAGCGCCTGTCGGCGCCCCGCTCAATGCTCCTTCTCGGGGTGTTTCTGATGGCCTGCCCCTCCCTCGCCGCGGCCGGCCCGCATGAGAATGCAGTTCTCGTTCCCCACATCGCGCTGGATGTCGAGTACACCTCCTCGATCAGCGACTACGCCGGGTATTCGAGCGTTCGCGATGCGGAAGACATCTCGGTCTCCGGTCCAGTGCCTGATCAGGATGATCTGAAACCGGTCGTCTGGTACGTCATCGGCGTCCTATCGGACTGCCCGGGCCCGGTTGACGTGTGGGGTGCTCAGTTCGGGCTGGGAGATTACGACTCCGGTGCCATGGACCTCGTGAAGTGGGGCGACTGCTTTCTGGCCAACACAATGGAGCTTGCCAGTTCGGGATGGCCCGGCCCCAACGAAGGGATCGCGATCGTCGGGACCTTCGACAGCCTGGCCGACGATGAGGTCATCGAGGTCTATTGGTTTGCATCCTACGTCTACGGCGAAGTGCAGATTCCCTTGGATCGGGATCCTCAAATGGACATCGTCGGCTTCGCAAGTGAGCAGATTGGTACCGAACCCTCGATCGTCGACCCGATCGAGGAGTACAACCTCGGAAAACTGGGTTTCGGCGTCCCCGGCTACAACCCCGTGGACCCCGTTCCCCAAGAGGGCGCTTGCTGTGTGGACGGCGGGTGCGAGACCCAGACCCTGGACGATTGTGTCTCGCTCGGTGGCGAGTATCAGGGCGACAACACGTCCTGTTTTCCCAGGAACCCCTGCGAACCGGCCATGGAGACCAGCTGGGGCAACCTGAAACGGCTCTTTCGCTAGGATGCCGGAGGGGGCCTTCTCCCCCCGATTGTCCACCTTGCGACCTTCCCACGAGGGGCAGAAGCCCATATATTTCCAGAGGGGCGGGGCGTCCCGAAGTGTCCAGCCGGGCAGCCCTTGAAGCAGCGTAGTAGGCGATTGAATCAAAAAAAACCTTGTAGTTGCCCGCGAAGCTGCCGTAAAAGGACGTGAGTACGTTTTTCAGCAGGAAGGCGGCCGACTGCCGTAGTGCGTCGCCGCTTAGGAATCCGGCAGGGCATGGATGCTTTGCTAGTCAAGGAGGTCTTGACGATGAGGAGAGTGCTTCTTGTCATGGCGATTGCGGGTCTGGGGTTCGGCGCCCAGGTGACCCCTGTTTCGGCAAATGTCGATGATCTAAGCCAGGGCGTGATTATCGCCCACTATCCCCCCGATTTCACCTATTCGGCGGGGATGGATTGGTGCGGCGAGTACGATAACGTCTACTCGATTGCGAGCTGCGGCGAGCAGAACAACCGCATCGACGGTGGGAGCACACCGGATAACCGCGTGGTGTGGTACATCGTGAGCGGGTTCGAGGAAGACAAGCAGTGGGCGGGTACCTCGTTTGGTTTGGGCGAGTACACGAGCACGCTCTTCTACTTCACGGCCTATGGCCCCTGTCTGGCCGATGGGCTGGAGACGTCCACCGGCTCGTGGCCAGGCCCGAATCAGGGCACGACGGTCGTGGCGACCACCAGTAACTGGGAAGGCAATTTCCAGGTCGTCTACCACTTCGAGGGCTACACCTACACCAGTGGGGTCCTCCCGATCGGCGTCGATCCTGCGCAGGGTGTCGCCGGCCACGGTACCGTTCCGCCGCCCTATCCCTCCCAGTTCTATGATGCAATCTGCCTAGGGGCGATGGGTTTCGACACGGACGGTGTCTATTGCTGTGCTGATGATCCCGGCACGACCGCGGCCTGCTGCACCGGCGGCGTCTGCACGGTGGAGACCGAAGAGGACTGTCTGGCCGGCGGCGGCACGTGGTATTCGGCCGAGGCCACCTGCGATGCTCCGTTCGAGTGCCCGATCGAGGGCGCCTGCTGCTGGAATCAGCAGTCATGCACGATTCGGACGCTCGAGGACTGCGATGCCATCGGCGGCAACTGGCACGAGGGCTTCACTTGCCCTGGCGGCGGCGGGGATGAGTACGATTGCACGATCGAAGGCGACATCCAGCCCTGCTGCGACCTCATCACCGAGGTCTGCACGATGAACTACGAGCAGGATTGCGTTCAGGGCGGCGGCGACTTCTTCGAGTCGTGGCACTCCTGTGAGCTGACCGATCCTGAGAACCCCACCGGTGAAGGTCCCTGCGCTGTGATGCCGACCGGCGGCGAGACCTGGGGTTCGATCAAGACGATCTACCGCTAGGCTGTTTGGCGGTACAGCGGTGACGCGCGACGCATGGCGTCCGGCGCATCGCAATACAAGACCTCCTGGAACCAGGCCCTGCCGGGGCGGTTCGGGTAGATAAGAGCAAGGTGAGGGTTCTAGCCGAGGATCCTCGCCTTGTCTTTTGGGGGCAGTTTTTGAAGATGCCCCCTGTATTCGACAGGAGGGACCAACGATGAAACAGTCCCGGACGGGCCCGCGGCCGGTCCTCGCGAGTGTGGGGGCCGTGATCATCATCGGGCTCATCGCTCTTGCCGGGCTCCATTGCGGCGGCCAGGACGGCGGCGGCCAGCGCATGGTCGTGATTGGCCTGGACGGCGCCACCTGGGATCTGCTGCAGCCCTGGATCGATCGGGGCGATCTGCCGACTCTCGCCGGATTGCAGGTGCGCGGCGCCTGGGGTGAACTCCAAAGCGTGGTTCCCTATCTCTCGCCTCCGGCCTGGACCAGCGCGGTCACCGGAGTCAACCCCGGCAAACACTCGATCTTCGATTTCCAGCGCCGGCTCCCCAACCAATCCGTGATCATCAGCGAGACCTCCAAGAACCGGCGCGCCCAGCCCATCTGGAACGTACTCAGCAACAACGGGAAGCGTGTTCTGGTCATGAACGTCCCCATGACCGACCCTCCCGACGAGGTCAACGGGCTCTTCATCGCCGGGTTCCCGCACATGGACGAGACCGGGTTTGCCCACCCCGCGTCTCTTGAAGAGGCGATCAGGCCCTACGATCTCGATGAGATGCAGATGCAAATCCACCCCGGCCAGGAGGACAGCCTCCTGCAGGTCTATCACCGCGCTCTCGGCCAGCGAAAACGGATCACGATGGACTGGCTGGCCAATGAGCCGTTCGATCTGATGTGGGTGGTCTTCACTGCCACCGATCGCATTCAACACACCTTCTGGATGTTCAGCGATCCTCAGAATCCGAACTACGACCCGATACGGGCCTCTCGCTACCAAGACTCGATTCACGACTTCTGGGTGGCTCAGGACAAGGCGCTGGCGGAGATCCTGGAGGCGATCGGGCCGGATGCGTACGTGATGCTCGTGTCCGATCACGGGTTCGGTCCCATGCGAACCAATCTTCGGGTGCAGGAGTATCTGCGTCGCCCGGGCTCCCTGGTCAATGCGCGCGAGGCCAGCAGTGTCTACTGTCTGGACAAGGGCGACGCGGCGCGCCTCTACGTGACCCGCAAGACCCGCGATCCGAAGTCCCCTTGGTCTCCGGACGAAGCGCTCGAGATCCGCGGCCGGCTGATCGAGGACCTGCGCGCCGCGACCGATCCGGCCACCGGCCAGAAGGTCTGCGAAGCCGTCTGGGACAACGCGGACGTCTTTGTCGGCATGTATGCGGAGAGAGGTCCGGATGTCGTGGCCTTGCCGGCCGAGGGCTATTTCCTGGTCTCAGGCGATCCGGAGGCGGAGGAGGGGGCGCCCTACATGGAGCCTCACGGTGACAAGCTGTCGGGGTGGCACAAGATGAACGGCATCTACGCCCTGGCCGGGCCCGGTATCCGTCCGGGTCGCTATGATCGCGATGCCGATCGAGTCTTCTCGCTGCTCGACGTGATGCCCACCGTTCTCTACCTGATGGGGGAGCCGATTCCGGAAGGTCTCGACGGTGCCCTCATGGAGAGCGCCATCGAACCGGAGCGCTTGGGCTCCCGGCCTCCCGAGAGCGCTCCACCGTTGGATGAGGACTACCGGCCGCTGACGCCCGAAGAGCTCGAGAACCTCAAGAACCTGCCCTACATCGGTGGGTAGGAGCAGCCCTCTAAGGGGCTATTCATCCTCTACCGTGAGCGGCAGGCCCATCGACTGACCCATCCGGGCGATCTTTCTCCGATTCATTTCCGTGGCGGCCAGCTCATGTTGGGCGAGAAGGAAGGCCTTGGCCTCTTCCAGCCTGCCCGCCGCCGCGAGGGCCTGCACGGCCATGCTGGTGGGGAAGAACCGGCCCGGCGCCGCCTCCGTCGTCCGTTGGAACAGGGTGACCGCTTCGGCCGGCCGCTGAAGATACATCAGCACCGAACCGCGCACGAACCAGGCGAACGGCTCCTCGGGGAAGCTGGCCAGGCCCGCCGAGCTCGCGCTATCGGCGACGGCCGCGTTGTCTGCCTGCGCCGCGCCCAGGGCAAGGCGGCCCATCTGGGCGAGCTCGCTTTCGTTCGGTGGCGTTAGCTCGGACGGCAGCAGGAGGGCACCGGCCTGCTGTTCCGCCTGATCGATGGCGGCCAGCGTTTGCTGCGCAGGCTGATAGTCGGGGAAGATCTGCAGGGCCCGGGTGAGGGCCAGGCGAGCCTGGGGGAGTTTCTGGAGCTGCGTGGCAATCGCGCCGAGCTCGTTCCAGTAGAGCGGATGGTTCGGGTGGAGGCCCACCAGCCGCAAGGCGAGGGACTCCGCCTCCACGAACGACTTCTGGGCCCGCAGAAGCTCGGCCAGACCGTAGAGCGCAGTTTCGCATTCCGGATCCAGCTCGAGGGCCGCCTCATATTCAGTGCGGGCGGCCTGGGATAACTCCTCCAGACGCATCACTCGGGCCAGATCGGCGTGGGGAAGGGGATTCTCGGGATTGACCCGAATGGCCTCCCTCAGGAGCCGGGTGGCGTCTCGGATGTCCTCGGCTTCCACGTGGAGCCGGGCTTCCTCCCGCAGGTCTTCGGAGCGGTCACCGAACCGCGCCTGTGCGCCGGGGAGATCGAGGGCGGACAGAACGAGCAGGACGAGGGCCGCGGGCAACAGCCAACGTGGCGTGAGGGCCGAGCGTAGCCGCGTGAGCCCGATCACGAGCACCGGCAGCAGGAGCACCACCAAGGGCCAGCGTGAACTGCACGACTGCACCCCCAGGAGGTTCACGACGCACACCGCCAGCAGAGGGGGCAGGAGCATCGCCGCCCGCCGGTCACAGCGCAGCAGCCACAGCCCGATGACCCCGAGCGCCAGGAACAGGGGGAAGAGGTATAAGCCCCATGTCAGGTGGCGGGCCCGCGAACTCATCACGTGTTGGGGAGAGACGGGATCCGGAATCTCGTAGGCCGAGATGAGCAGCGCGGCGCGACCCAGAATCGAACCCACGAGTGTGACCGGTTGCTGGAGCAGCGCGCGGAGGCCCTGGCGCGTGAAGTACCGGTTCATCTCCGGCTTGCTGAGGATGCGGGCTTCGCCTTGCTGCGCGATCGACTCGGCACGCTGCGGTGCCATCCAGGCCGGGGGCGTCATCGATCGGGCGGTTCCCCAGGTGTCTTCGTCGAACGTGCGACTGAAGAAGACGCTGTCCGACCAGTTCCAGTTGAAGGCGCCTTCCTCCTGCGCCGCATGGTGGCCACAGAGAAGCACGGGCAGGATCAGGGCGGCCCCCAGCAAGATGGCGCATCTCTTCCAGGCGGGGCGCGTCCCGGGGCGGGGGCGCAGACGCAGGACCAGAACGGTCACGCCCAGCGCGAGAAAGAGCATCGGGCGGAACAGGAAACCAAGCCCCAGCAGCAAGCCGCCGCCGATCGTCCGGCGGAGGTCCTGCCCCTCATCGAAGAACAGCAGCCGGGTGGTAATCAACACCAGGGCCACCGCCCAGACAACCGGTTGCAGGCGCCACTCGAAGAAGACGCCCAGCGGGTGGATGGCATAGATGAAGGCCGCGATCCAGCAGTGACGTTCGGGCAGCACCGGCCGCAAGGTCCAAGCGATGAGCGGGGCGATTGCCAGACCGACCAGCGATTGCATCACCAGCAGGGCCGAGACGCTCTCCCCGAGGATCTGAGAAAGAAAGGCCAGGAGGTAAGGGTAGGCCGGGGACCCCCAGGGCAGGACGGCTTCCGGGAATCTGCCGGCCATCATCTCCAGCCAGCGAGCCTGGTAGACGGCATCCTCGAAGCCTGGAATCGCCATGAAGTGTTTGTCGTGAAAGGCCAGGTAGCCGAGAACGCGCAACACGACTCCGCCCACAAGCGTGGCAATGATCCAGGCCCACGGGACCGGTCCGCCGGTCATGCTCCGCTGGCTTTTTCGGGGGTGTTTCTCGCTCACCTCGCACTCCTTCAATCCGAACAGACCTCTAAGGCCCGGACGCGCATGCTCTCTTGGGTCGAATCGGGCAGCGCCTTGCAGACCGGGCCCTTGAGAAACGCCCAGGCGGCCGGGCAATCCTGCCTCAGAAGCAAATGATCCAGCAGTGTACCACAGGAGGTTGGGCCCGGCTCAAGCGACACGGCGCGGCGGGCGGCCTCCAAACCGGCCGGATCGTCGGGCCGGTGACGGAGCATCAACCTCCCTAGCTCATGCTGCAACGCGGCGTCGGTTTCATCGGCGGCGAGCAACTGGCGCAGCAGACTGAGGGCCTCGTCGATTCGGTCGGCGCGGATCAGGGCCACGAGCCAGTGCCGCCTGAGATCCTGCGACTGTCCGGCCAGCGCCTGTGCCTGCGCCCAGGCATCGGCCGACTCTTCAAAACGATCCAGCATGAAGAGCGCGGAGGCCCGTCCGATCCAGCCGTCCTTGTGCCGCGGCTCGAGCGCGAGAAGACCATCGAAGGCCTCGAGGGCTTTTTTTGCGCGCGCCTGCTCCAGGTAGAGGTTGCCGATTCGCTGTCGCGGCTCAGTCTTGTCGGGATACCGTTTGACCGCCTCTCCCAGAACCTCTTCGGCCTCTTCGTATCGCTCGGTGATGATGAGGAGGTGGCCGAGTCCATTCAGACCGAAGCTGTTGAAGGGGGCGATCTTCAGTGACTCGCGCAGATGCGACTCCGCCTCGGCCAACTCCCCATCCTTGATCAGGGCCGTGCCGAGGTTGCTCTGCATCCGCGAACTACGTGGGTAGGCTTCGACGGCGGAGGCGAACAGGGTCCGGTCGCTTTGCCAATCGCGGTTGCGATCCCAGGTGCGCAGGCCGGCGAGCAGCAGGATCGGGGTCAGGAGGATGACCCCCCAGAGCGGCCTCGGTGACGCGCCCAGAAGCGGCCGCACGAGCAGGACGATGCCTGCCAGCAGCCCCAGCAAGGGCAGGTACAGGAGACGCTCGCCGAAGATCGTCCCGATGGGGTAGAGCAGGTTGCTGACCGGCAGCATGAGCGCCAGGTAGAAGCCGAAACTCCAAGAGAGCGCCGGCCGGCGGTTGCGCCGGGCGATGAGAACGGCGGTCACCGCAATCAGGGCAACAAATGCGAGCCCGCCCAGGCCGAGGAGATCTCGTTCGAGCTCGATGGCATCGAGGGAGTAGTCGGCGCTCAGGCGACTGGGCCAGATTGTGAGCCAAACCCCCAGGGCCAGAACACGCGCCGCGGTCAGCACGGCGGCGTCGAGCGGGGCACCGATAATCGGGTTGTCGATCAGGGTGGCGTTGGAGTCCGGGCTCCATCCGACGACCGCCGCCCGCGCCAGAAGATAGGGCACGATCGAGGCGAGAATCAGCAGGTCGTAGCGCAACTCGCTCGAGAGACGACCCTCGCGCTTCAGGTTCGCATAGCTCCTGCCATCGGCCATCAGCCCCAACCGGTGGGCGCCGAAGAGAAGCCCGAAGCCGATCGCCCCCTCCTTCGAGGCGATCGCCAGCGCCATCCCCAGGCCGATCATCAGCCAGCGGGCCTTGTTCGCCGGGTTGAGGAAGGCCAGGTAGGCGACGAGGCCGAAGAGGGCCGCGAAGAGCTCGGCCCGCCCGACAACGCCGGTCACCGCTTCGGTATGCAGTGGATGGATCGCGAAGAGTGCGGCGATCGACCAGCAAAGCGCGAATCGACCTTTCAGCAGCCGGCGCAGGAGGGCCAGGACGAGGAGCGTCACCCCGGCGTGCAGAATCAGGTTGAGCAGGTGGAACGGCATCGCCCGGGGGCCGAAGAGATCGAGCTGCATCCGGTAGGAGAGGGTGGTCACGGGACGGTAGAGCCCGGCGTCGTGCGGCCCGGGCCAATACGGCTCAGTGACCGACCGCCACCAGGGCTGGTCCGATTCGAGGAAGTCGTTCTCGACGATGATCCCCACGTCGTCATAGACGAAGTCGCAGGTGAGGGCGCCCAGGTAGGGCAAGAACGCGATCAGCGCGAGGGCCAGCCAGGGCCCGGTTGGCCCGCAGCAGCCTTTCCAATCGAATCCGCCTCCCATGCCTACCTCCCCGTTTCCGCGGCGCCCTGGACGGGTGGAAGATCGTCAACCTCGACCCAGGCGGCGCGCGGCACGCGCAGCAGGACCCGCACCATGCCCATCCAATCCTGAGGGTAGACTCGGGCCGGAGTCAGCGGCTGCAGCCCGGCAAAGGCGTAGACTAAGAGATTCGTCGGATAGGCGATCCGGTTTGCGTCCACGGGCGCGTTCGGGGTGAGCGGCCCTTCTCCCGGCGCCGGCGGGAGGAGGGTGGCGATGATCCAGACCGCGCCGGTTTCGGGCAGGCGCCCCCCGAGGTCTTCGCGGAGGGCGAGCGCCTCCAAGCGATAGGTGTCCAGGGAGTCGAGCGGCGTCCCTGGCACCGCGGCCGGGTTGAGTCCGGCGACCGTGGGGAACCAGCAACGGTTGTGTTCGGGATCGGATTGGGCCAGGTAGTACTCGATCGAGGGGCTCGTCAGCACGCCGTGCACCAGCCAGTCCTCTTCGATGCCGGGTTGGGCCGCGAGGAATCTGGCCGCCTCCCGGTCTTTCCCCTTGGCCGCCTGAGGATGGGACCAGCCGTAGGAGGGCGCGAGCACCGCGATCGACAGCGCGGCCCAGGCGAGCAGGATGAGGCCCGCCAATGGACGCGGCAGTCGGGCCAGCCCCCGTCCGGCGAGGAGCACGAATGCGGCGTAGGCGATCGTGTCGGTGCGCCCCAGCACGTAGGCCGGCGTGAACACCATGGATGCCACCGCCATCGCGATCAGCGGGCCGAAGAGGAACGCCGCCTCTCTCAGCGTATCGAGCCAGGGGCCCTCGGGCGCACTCTCTCGCGCGCGTAAGAGGAAGCGTTTGGGCAAGAGAAGGCCGAGCAGCACAACCCCGCCGGTGGCGACGGCGAGGGCGGCCCATTGCGCGGTCTGGCTGATGAGAACCGGCAGGGGGATGTTGCCTCCCGGATGCACCATCGCCCCCGGGAGAAACGCTTTCAGCGAAGAGAAGGGCGCGAGCCAGAGGCTGTGCGTTTGCCAATACGCGGCCATCCACTGGTTCAGCTCCTCGTGGCGTCCCAGCTGGCTGCTCGAGAAGGCCCAGTACGCGGCCCAGACCGCCAGCGGGATCAGGTGCCACCCGAGGTAGGCGCGCATTTGCCGACCACCGCGCGGGTGGAGGAGGATCAGGACGAGCGAGGTCATGAGCAGCAGGATGCCGACGTGATGGGTGAGGCAGAGCAGCGAGCCCGAGAGCGCGAGCAGAGGGCCGGCCCGGCGTTCACCATGCATCACCCTGCGCGTAGCCTCGATCGTCACCAGGGCAAGCAGAATGATGAGCGTGTAGGACCGGGCCTGACGGGCATAGAAGACGGCGAAGGAACTGACCGCCATCACCGCCGCCGACCACAGCATGGGCTCGCGCCGTTCGCGCTGCCATCGCCGCAGCAGCAGGGCGACCGCCGCCAGACCGAACATGGCGGCGGGGAACCGTAGGACCGACTCTTGCTCATCCACTTCGGCGAAGAGCTTCTGGATACTGTAGAAGAGTGGGGGCGCATCGTCTTCGCCGATCAGACTGCGCAGCATCTCTCCCCACGGCCGGGAGACGATCTCGGCCGTATAGGCTTCGTCACACCACACCCCCTCGTGCCCCAGCGCGAAGAAACGCAACCCGGCCGCGACGAGCAGCACGGCCACGATCACGAAGACGATCTTCCGCGTATCGGGTGCCGGGCGGCTCATCCGCGGGGTCTCCTAGCCAGGGCCATGATCGAGAGCCCGGCCGGCGCTCCCGACCAACTTAGGCCGGCTTCGGCGCGCAGGACCACATCCAGGATTCGATTGATCCAGGAGGGGAGCGTGGTGAGATCCGACTTCGAAGAGGACTCGGCCTCCACGGTCGACTGGGCGGCCCCGCCGCGGCCCAGCGCCCGGACCGAACGTACCAGGGCCAGCGGAGGAAAGAGCACCCAGTTCCAGTAGTGCAGATCGACCGCCTCCAAGCCGGCCCGCTCCAGCTTGGCGGCCACCTCGGAGCGCGTGTATCTGCGGACCGTATGGATGGCCTCATCGTGGGCCGAGCGCAGCCAGGGGAAAGCCGGGAGGTTGAGCAGGAGCAGCCCGCCCGGTTTAAGGCAGCGCTTCATCTCGATCATGGCGGCGACATCGTCGGCGACCCCGCGGTGATAGAGCACGTCAGCCGACAGCACCAGATCGAAGCGCGACTCACGCAGGGGGAGCTGGTCGACCGAAGCCTGCAGCAAGGAGGGGAGCACCCGCTGGTGCGCGAGTTCCAGAGCCTCGGCGCTGAAGTCGAGCCCTACACACTCGTAGTGCTCGCTGAGAAGGGCGAGATTCATGCCGGTGCCGCAACCTGCATCCAGACAGCGCGGACGGTTTCCTTGAGAGGGCAGGGCCCCGGCCGCGCCGAGCGTCCGCTCGATCTGGCGGCGAAGCGCCCGGTACCACCAGTGGCGCTCCTCCAACCGGAACATCTGCCTGTATTCGTGCGGCTCCATCAGTCCTGCACCGGATTATGATCGTGAGATGAGATAGACCCCCATCACGATCAGGATGGTGCCGATCCACCGGATCGACGGGACCTGCTCCCTGAGAATCATCGGTGCCATGACCAGGGTGATGACGTAGCCCATCGCAAGCAGTGGGTAAGCCCAGCTCAGGTCGGCACGGGATAGCGCGGCGAGCCAGAACACGGCGCCCACCCCGATGGAGAGGAAGCCGCCGTACAGGGGCCAGGTGCGGATCATCTTCGGGACGACCGTACCCATCGAGGACAGCGAGAGAACGCCGACGCGGTCCATCCCCGCCTTGAGCATGAACTCGCCGATCGCCGAAAAGCAGACGGCAATTGCGACCAGAACCAAGGGTTTCGACATCTGTTCCTCCGAGGGCGCGCCGTCAATCAGCGACGTCCCGAATCGCCTTGCCCATGGCATCCGCCACGCGCGACAGATCATTCTCACCCAAGGCCGGGGAGAAAGGAAGACTCAAGGTCTCGGCACACCACGCCTCGGCCTCGGGGAAGCTTCCGGCCGCGTAGCCGAGGTATCGATACGATTCCTGGTGATGCACGGGCACCGGATAATGGACCTGTGAGCCGATGCCTGCCTCCTGCAGCGCGGCGCGAACAGACTCGCGTTTCGCGACCCGCACGACGTAGAGGTGGTAGACATGCCGCTCGTCCGTGGCGCTCGCGATCGAGCGCGGGAGTCTCAGGCCCGGTCCGCAGAGGGGCTCGAGCAGCGCGTCTAGGCGCAGGGCGAGATCGCGCCGCCGCTGATTCCACATCTCCAGGTGTTCCAGTTTGGCCCCGAGAATGGCCGCCTGGATTTCGTCGAGCCGGCTGTTGATCCCCACCGTGTCGTGACGGTACCGATCGGTCTGGCCATAGTTGCGCAAGTGCCTGGCCGCTCTGGCCTGCGCGGGGCCCTTGACCCACAGCGCCCCTCCGTCTCCATAGGCCCCCAGGTTCTTGCTGGGATAGAAGCTGAAGCAGCCGTAGTCGCCCCAGGTGCCGGCGCGGCGGTCATGCAGAGCGGCGCCGTGGGCCTGAGCGGCATCTTCGATGACGACCAGGTCGTGCTTTCTGGCAATGGCGACGATCTCATCCATCGGAGCGATCCGCCCGTAGAGATGAACGGGGACGATCGCCCTCGTGTCGGGCCTGATCGCCTCGGCGATCCTGTCCGGATCGATGAGCGCGGTGTCGGGATCCACATCGGCGAACACCGGCCGGGCCCCTGCATCGGTGATGGCGCTCACCGTCGGAACGGCTGTGTTGGGAACCGTGACAACCGTGTCGCCGGCGCCGATCCCGGCGGCGGTCAGGGCAATCCTGATTGCATCCGTGCCGGAGCCCACACCGACCACTTCGCCGGCGCCCTCACCCAACCAGGTCGCAAAGGCGTTCTCGAAACGCTCCAGCTCGGGACCCAGGATGAACCACCCCGAGCTCATCACGCGCCCTACGGCCTCCTCGATCTGGACGCGGATGCCGGCGTCGTGTGCCCGAACATCGAAGACCGGCAGAAGGGGCCGGCCTGCTGGTTGGCTCCCGGAGGGCTCGTTCATCCTTCGGAGGACTCCTCGTAGTAGTGCCGTTTGTGTTGACGGTAGTATTCGAGCGTCTGACGGAGGCCGTCCTCGACCGAAACCGCCGGGGCCCAGCCGATCAGACGCTGGATCTTCTCGAAGCTTCCGTAGTAGCTGCCGATGTCGATCCGCTTGCGCTCGTCGGGGAAGGGGATGATCTCGATCTCCCCGCGGCCGCCGATCTTGATGATCAACTCGGCGACCTCCTTCACCGAGAGAATCTCGGGCGAGCCCAGGTTGAACACCTCTCCGTGAACGTCGTCGCTCGAACCCGCGGCCAGGAACGCGTCGACGACGTCATCCACGTAGTTGTAGTCGCGAAGCTGACTGCCGTCTCCATAGACCGCGATCGTCTGCCCCTCGAGAGCCCGGCGAATGAAAACGGACAGGAACCCCTGCCTCGCGTGGGACAACAGCTGGCGGGGACCAAACGTGTTGGTCAGCCGCAGGCTACAGGTCTTGAGCCCGTACACCCGGTGGTAGAGCAGGTGATACCACTCGGCCGACATCTTGTTGATGCCGTTGACGTCGGTCGGGTTGTTGGGGTGATCCTCATCCACCGGCAGGCGCAACGGCCGCCCATACTGCTGGCGGGTGCCCGCGTAGCAGATGCGCACCTCGGGATGATGGTGGCGGCAGATCTCCAAGAGCGTCAGATGGCTGCGGCAGTTGATCTCCAGATCCTGGAGGGGGTCGCGCATGCTGTCGATGTGGCTGACCTGCCCCGCGAGGTTGAAGATGATCTCCTGTTCGCACAGGACCGGAGTCAAAGCCTCGATGTCGCGCAGATCGATCTCATGGACCGTGACCCGTTCCCGAATGGACGCAACGTTGAACCAGTTGGCGCCGCATCCCGGCACCAGGGAATCCACGATGGCCACCTGGGCGCCGCACGCCACGAGGCGGTGCGCAAGATTGCTGCCGATGAAGCCGAGGCCTCCGGTGACCAGGACACGTCGGCCCTGAAACGCTGATTGCGGCGATGTGGCGCCCATCGGTGTGGTGCTTCCCTCGTTTCCTACCCCTGGGGAGGGTGAATGGCGTCTTTGCGGACGAACAAACTCCACCAGAGCCCGATCATATTCACAAACACCCTGAACACACGCTGGAAGTTGAAGAATTGCGACTTCCCGTGCATCCGGTGAAAGTGGTGAACCGGCACCTCGGCGATACGGCCCTCGGTGAGACCGAACTTCGCCATCATCTCGACGCAGATCAGGCCGGAGTCCTCGGTCAGGTGAATGTGCTCGCCGAAGAACGACCGGCGGATCAGCCGGAAGTCACAATCCACATCCCTGACCGGGATTTGAAACAGCGACTTGACGAAGTGGTGGTACACCCGGCCGACCACCGCTCGATACCAGGGATCGCTGCGCTTGATCTTGAACCCATTAACCAGGTCGGCGCCGTTGCGTTCCTGCCAGAGGAGCCTCAGTTCACGAACATCGTATTGAGCGTCGCCATCGGTGTAGAACACCCACTCCTTGGTGGCGGCCTCGAATCCGCTTCGAAGAGCCCCCCCATAACCGCGGTTCTTCTCGTGGGTTACATAGCGGAAGTGCGGATACCGTTCGGTCAATTCCTCGAGGATCTCGCCCACGTGGTCCGGGCTGGCGTCATTCACCACCACGACCTCGTAGTCATCGGTCAGCGTCGCGAGCACACGCGTCACCAGCACCACCATGCTGGCGATCGTTCCCCAGTCGTTGTAGGCGGGGAAGAATACCGTAATCGACTCGCTGGACTTCTCTTGCTGACTCATTCGGCTACCAGATCCTCTCCATACCGAATCGATCGGTTCGATTCTCCCACATTCTTAGCCGTCAGGAACCGGTCCTGTGGAGAAGTCCTGACGCTAGGGATTCGGGGCGCGGCTGTCAATCCTCGGGGAGAGGAATCTTCAGGGGCGGATCGGGCAACTTGGTGGATTGGCGTGGGTTGGGACTGGAACTCATATCGGCTGGAATCGTTAGAAAGGCAGAAATGATTTATCGTTGCTGGTGAGCCTGATAGTATGCGCAGACTGCGAATTCGATGAGGCTGACCGGTCTGTTTCCATCGGAGGTCTAGAGGTATGCGTAGCGCTTTCATGACGTTGATCCTGTTGGTGCCGGTGCTCTTCCTGGTCGGCTGCGGCCAGGATCAGCAGGAACCGCAGGAGCGGCAGGATCGGGTGGGACAGCAGGATGATGGCCCGGTCGTTCTGACCGTCGGCGAAACCGAGATCCCTCTCAGTGCGCTTGAGCGTGCGTTCGAGGAAATCCTGGCCCAGGACGAGGGCTACACGCCCGACAGCACCTCCGCGCGGCGCTTCCTCAACCAGTACGTCCGCAAGACACTCATGGAGCAGATCGCGGCGGATTCGGTCAACTTCAACCCGCTCCTCGAGCACCGTGCAACCAGTTACATGGAGAACCTCATGGTGCACCAGATGCGCTATGAGGCCTACGGACACGCTGCAGACATTCCTGAGGAGGAGATCCGGCGCGTCTGGGAGATGGCGCGCACCCAGTATCGCTACCGGGCCATCGGGTTTGAAGCCGAAGAAGACGCGATCGAACAACTGGCTCGACTCCGGGACGGCCTCTCTTTCGACGAAATGGCCAAGGAGCTGGTCGGCCCGGACGCCGGTGGTGACAGCGGCTGGCAGACCACGCTGTCGGCGCCGGAGTCCGTGATCGCCACCCTCGATGATATGAGCCCTGAGGAGATCGGGGGCCCGGTCGAGGCGAAGGGCATCTGGTATGTCTTCCAGTTCCTGGAGAAGGCGCCCAACCCATCCCTGTACACCTTCGAGGAGAGTATGCAGGGCCTGCGTATCCGGATGGTCCAGGATCGGGGAACGCGCCTGGTCCGCGAGTTCAATCAGGGCATCTTCGATAAGTACGAGTATGAGGCGAGAATGGACGAGGTCGAGTGGATCACGGAATTCTTCCGCGTGGAGACCAAGGACGTTCCGCGCTCCTCGGACCTCAATCTCAAGCCGGGGGAACGGCCCGAGGCCGTCATGCCCGATTGGCAGTCCTGTCCGCTGAATGAAGAAGAGCAGAAGGTGATTCTGAGCACCACCACGGTCGATACCGTGCGTGCGTTGCTCTTCCTCGACCACGTGCTCTCGCAGCCCTCGTTCAGTTGGCCGCGGTTCGATGATCCCCAGCAGACGATCAGCATGCTCAAGCCGCTCGTCCTCGAGCGCCTGAGTCGCGTCGAGGCCTGGGAACGCGAGTATGATCTGCATCCGGACATCGCCTGGAAAGCTAGTAAGCGCCGCAATCTGATTCTGGTTCGCTACCTCATGAGGCAGAAGATCCGTCCGCGAACGCGACCCACCATGGCCGAGGTGGAGGTGTTCTACGCCGAGAAGCTGAGGGCCGAAGGGATCGCCGAGGAACGGAGATACAGCCTGATCACAACGCGGTCCGAAGAGGCCGCCGCCCAGGCGCGGGAGCTCTTTGCTGCCGGGACCCCTATTCAGGAGTTGCTGGTCGCGGTCAAGAAGACCGACCCAACAACGCTCCTCGTAGGGGGGGCTGCGGGGCGGACCACAACGAGTAGGCCCAACATGAGTGCCCTCGAGACGGAGGTGTTCCGACTCGGGGTGGGTGGGGTGACGGCGGTGCATCCGGTGGCGACCACATTCGGCGTCGCCCGTCTGGAGGAGGTGTCCGGTGGAGGTGGTGTGCAGCCGCTCCATGCCGTACTCGAGGATGTTACTAAGGAGTACATGGACATCAAGGCAGACGAACTCCTGAATATCTATCTGGAAGAACGCAGGCAGATTACCTCGATCAAAATCGATGAAGCGGTGTTTAAGGAAATGGACTTCACTCTGGGGGGTCAGACGGAGACCGGCGGTGCGGCAAGGTAGCTTGCCGTCCGGCAGCGGAGGAGGCGATTATGATGACCCCCTGGACCAGGACTTTTAGGCCCCGCCTGAATCTGGGCGGCGGCCGATGGGTGCTCGCCAGTCTTCTACTCTTGCTCTCGATCGGCGCGGGGGCTTTCCCCGGTCAGGCGCAAAGCTCGCCGGAGGATGTCGCCGTGCCGACCGCGTTCGTCGTGGCGCAGAGCGACGAGCAGGTCATCTTCGAGGTTCAATTTGGGCCGCCGACACTGACCTCTGCTGGGGAAGGAGATTCCTACACCCGGGTCGAGATTCCCGGGCTGAGCTGTCCCTACGATCCGGGCAAGCCGCACCTTCCGATGCACTACATCACGATCGCCCTTCCGCCAGGGACCGAGGCGCACGCCACGGTCATCGGGGGAACCGAGGAGCATCTGGCCCAAGGCCGTCCCCTGCCGATCGCGACCGAGACCTACCTGCCTCCTTCGGAGGAGGCCCCCCGATCGGGCGAGGAGCCCTACCAGCATGTCATGGACTATCGCGAGGATGAGACAATCTACGGGGGGACGTCCGTCTATCCCGAGCGGCGGGCTCAGGCCGATGGGTCGCGCCGGTGGCGGTTCCACAGGATCTCAACGGTGGCGTTGCATCCGGTGCGCTACGATCCGCAGGCCGGTGCGCTCTTCTTCTCGTCCCGGATGCGCATTCAGGTGCAGTTTGTGCCCACCGGTGGGGATCCTCTTGCGGAAAGAACGCGTCCCTACCTGAAGGCCGAGCCGCGGTGGGAGCCGATCTATGAGCGTAAGCTGATCAACTACGAGAGAGCCCGGAGCTACAAGAGGGCGCCGTTCGCCGTCCGTGCGCCGGAAAAGATGCTGCCGGACGAGAGCGAATTCGAAGTGCGGATTCGGGTTGATTCAACGCGCGTCTATGCCGTCCGCCACGAGGATGTCGAGGCGACGGGCGCCTTCAGCGGAACGCTGGACTGGGACGACCTGCGTTTGCTGGTCCGGGACTACGATCCGGAGGAACCGGACGATCCCTTCCAGGAGTGGGAGGTGTCCTTCCGTGCCGAGGACAACGACGAGGATGGCCTCTTCGGCACCGGAGACCGGGTCGTTTTCTACGGAGAGGATGCCTGGGACTTCTTCGACCTCCCGCCGGGGGAGAGGCGATATCTCAGACACAATGTCTACTGGCTGGTGGGGGGCGCCGGTCCCGGGGCTCAAATGGTCACGACGTCGGCCTGGCTTGACGAGGATGTCAGCCAGCCGGTCATGACCTATGAGCGCACCCAGCACTTCGAACAGGATCGTTACTACATGTCGGTGATGGCCCGCGGAGATCAGCGCGGCCCGCACGGGGTCTACGGTCCCTTCGGCATCCACACCGATCACTACAACTGGACGCATCCCCATTGGCAGGAGTCGATCTACTACCGGCCGATCAAGGTGGTCTCCGCCGATCTGCCCGAGCTTCTGCTGATTCAGGACATCTGCGTCCACCTGCAAGGTCAGGAGGAGTTCGACGGCTACGGCGACCATCACACCCGGCTGTGGATCTCCACCACCAGCCAGCCATTCGACACCACCTGGGCGTTTCCGGGCAATCCCTACACCGTGCCGGAGCTCAACGAGCGGACGCTCTGTGTCACCGGAGCCGATGCCGCCGCCACGCCGCTCAGACCCGGACGCAACTACTTCAAGTTCTACGTTCCCAAAGAAGGGGACGACATCGACGGCGTCGAGGGCAAGGGTCTCGGCCTCAACTGGGTGGAGATCACCTACTTGGGACTCACCCGGATGTGGAACCACGAGCTCACCGCGCCTTTCAAGGATTTGGCCGGCACTCAGCAGATCAACATCAGCAAGTGTGAGACGAAGGATATGCTGGCCTTCGATCTGACCGATCCGCTCACTCCCGCGGTCCTGGGGCTGGCGGATTCCCTCTTCACGGGGGAGGCCGCGCCCTATCAGTTGTCGGTTCAGCTGGATTTCGGAAGTGAGCCCAGCGCCCGCACGTTGTACTTCGTCGAGCGCGAGGATGTCCCCGAGATCGATCCCCAGTTCATCACCCTGCGCCGCGGCACAACGCTGAACGCGTTCACCGGGGAAGACTATGTGGCCATCTATCCTCGCCGGTTCGAGGAGTCGCTCACACCGCTTCTGGATCATCGTGAAGAGGTCAGCGGGCACAATGTGCTGCGGGCCCCGGTGGAGGATGTGTTCGACACCTACAGCGGCGGCCGGCGGCACCCGTACGCCATCAAGAGCCTCCTGCGCGAGATGTGGCGGGTGGGCGAGACCCCGCCGGACTACCTCTTCTTGATGGGCGATGCGTCGAACGACATCGCCAGTTATACAATCGAGCTGAGTACCGGGAACGCCGATTCGAACTACGTGCCGGTCATGACGATTCCAGGGCACGCGTCCACGACCACCGCCTACCAGATCGTCTCGAGCGACCACTGGTTTGTCGACAACCTGACCGGCGGTTGGGATGACGACATGACCTTCGTGCCGGACATGTTCGTGGCGAGGTTGCCCTGCGGGAACGAGGACGAGGTCGATCTGTCGGTGGAGAAGATCCTCGACTATGAGCGCGAGGATCATCTCGGCGACTGGCGCGCGCACGTCGTGCTGCATTCAGACGACGCCTTCTCCTCCCGGATCACGGGTCTGGGAGGGGCCGACAACTACACGCTGATCAGTTCCGAGTGGATCTTCCTCGACAAGACTCAGCGGTCCTACGACATCATCAGAAGCCATCCGGCTTTCGATCACTATGTCATCGATACGGTCTACCAACACTTCGAGATGGACTCGGTGGTCACCCTGGGACGCTGCGTGGTCGATACGACCACCGGGCTCTGCCAGCGCGATGCCGACGGCAATGTCGAACTGGTTCCCTATCCCACGCCGGTGGACATGACCACGAACTGGGAATACGGATCGACGGTCGTACGTGATCTCCTGCTCGACTACCTTAACCAGGGGGCCTTGATCTGGGCCTACCAGGGACACTCAAACCACAAACTGATCGCGCATGAGCTCCTGTTCCAGCACTCGATCACGAGTTCGCCGGTCGACCGCCTCTCGAACGTGGACAAGCCGTTCATCTTTGGGGGGTTCGGATGCCACCTCGGGGAGTACGCCCATCATGAGGAGGGCTATCCGATCCGAGGGGACTGCCTGGCCGAGAAGATGCTCTTCTGCTGTTCGGGACAACCCCGGGGAGCGATCGCGGCGCTCGGGTCGACCGACTACGAGTGGGTTCATCACACCTTTGAGTGGCGCGTGTTCCAGGCGATGTTCGGCACGCCGCCCATCGATGAGTTCGGGAACAGCCGCTGGCATCTGGGCGAGATCATTACTGAGGCGAAACTGGATCTTCCTCCGAACGAAGAGGAGAGGATTACCTATACCCTGTTGGCCGATCCCGGACTGCGCGTGGGAATCGCCCCACCGATTCTGCACGTGGACTTGAACGGCGAAGCTTGGACACCGGGTGGAGACGCCTCCTACGTCAGCGCGCGCGACGACGACTCCCTCACCGTGCGCGTGCAGGTTTACGACGACAGTCATCTGGAGACCGGTCAGCTGCGGATCAAGGACTACCGGAACGGGGTCTACGATTGGGTGCCCGACACGCTCATCACGCTGGTCGAGTCCGACGACGACCGCCAGATGCTGGTCGAGTACAAGACGCAGCTCCTTCGGCGTCCCTATGACCTGATCGTGCAAGGCGTGGACTACGAGGGAAGCCAGCGCGAGGTGACCGCCACCATTCCGATGATCGTCGGTTTCTTCGAGGACATCGACGGGGAGTTGGTCGCGCTGCCCGAGACCGGAGCCATCTTGAGCGATTCGACATCGCTGGTGCTCACGGTGCTCACGGGCGTCCACCTCGGAGAAGAGGACTTCGTGCTGCGGGTCGGTGGGGTTGAGATCCCCATTCTCTCGACGGAGTTCTATCAGGAGGAGGGGGGCGGCCTCTTCAACTGGACGGTGCGCTATGATGAACTGGGTGAGATGCCGCCGGGGGACGTGACGTTGGCGCTGGGCATCGACCAACGCGACGGCTCCGAGGTGGTCGTGGCCTCGCAGGGAGCCGAGGTCGGCGATGAGATCCTGCGGTTCCGGTCGCAGTACTGGATTCCCAACCCATTCAGCTCCAACAGCACATTGGTCTACGATCTGAGCTTGCCCGGGGCCAAGGCCCGGGTGCGGCTCTTCACGGTTTCGGGCTGGCGCATCCTGGAGGAGAAGGATCTTCCGGCGAGCAAGGGTGTCAACTATTTCCAGTGGAACGGAAGGGATGCCGACGGGGATCAAGTGGCCAACGGCCTCTACTTCTATGAAATCACCGCCTGGGATGAACAAGGCAAGGCGATCAAGTCCGTCGACAAGGTGGTGCGCGCGCGCTAGCCGGCTGGTTGAGACCAGGGCAGGCGCACCTGGTTCTTGCCGCCGGCCTTGGCGTCCAGGACGAGTTGATTCGCCCTCGACCAGATCTCATCACGCGTGGTGCCCTGTTCGGGAAACAGCGCACCGCCGATCGAGATCGTGACCCCCACATCGATCATCGAACCGTTGAGGTTGGGTACGCGCACGCCGAGATTCGCCGTTGCGAGGCGCAGTCGCTCGGCCACCATCGTGGTTTCCTCGGGCGAGGTCGGCGGGGCGAGCAACACGGCGAATTCCTCGCCGCCGTAGCGGGCGATGACGTCCGTGGTGCGCAACGTGCGTTTCACCACGTCGGCCACTTCCCGAAGGACCCGATCTCCAGCATCGTACCCGTGCCGGGAATTGAACAGCTTGAAGTCATCGATGTCGATGAGCAGCAACGCGAACGTCTGGCCTTTTCGTTTGGACCCGGCCAGCGTGCGGCGGAGCTGTTCCTCGAAGAATGCGCGATTGTGCACCCGGGTCAGAAAGTCGATCGACACAGCCGTCTGCAGGGCGACGGCATAGTTGAGCTGCCGCTGCAGGTGTCCGGCGAAGAAGCGCAGGCGCGCGAGACGCTCGGCGTCGAACCAGAAGCGCTTGGGCGTCACGAGCGAAAGGACCACGCTCCAGGGGGGGCGCCGTTCGCGAAGGGGAACGAGCAGCGCGCTACCCTCCGAGAGGGGACGTTCGGCTTCCGGGAGCAGGCCGAGATCGGGCAGGTAGAGCGCTTGATCATGGCGCCGGGCGGCCTCGATCACCCAGGAATGCCATCGGCGCGTCTGCTCGCTCAGCCAGGGCGAGCCTCCGGCGGGATCGGCCGGCCCGGTGCTTGGGAGATCGGATCCGGGGAGCAGCTCCATTCCTTGGGCAATGCCGGCCGGAGCGGGGAGGTTCTCGGTGAAGCACAGTGCCGCCGGCACCTCGAGGAGCGTTCTCATCAGGTCCAGCATCCCCGCGATCATACCCTTCAGGTCGGAGCTTTGCTCGACCGAGGAGAAGAGGCGGCGGCTCTGATCCTCGAACAGATGTGCGATCTCGCGATCCTGAAACCGTGGCGGCGGGCCCAGCGAGGGCTGGAGCGGCACGGGGATCGAAGGCACGTCCGAGGTGAGCAGCGCCGGCAGGCGATACAGATGGCCGCGGCGAGGATCACCGGCGAGGAGCGGCTCGCCCGGGGCGTCGACGGCGCCATCGCGCAGGAGCAGGCGCCCGGCCCGCACGAGGTGCCTAAGCAGTTCATGGGCCAAGAGCGGGTAGGATTCACGGCAGCCCAGGCGCAGCATTTCCTTTACCAGGACCGCTTGCTGCGCGTCGAGGAGGCCGTCGAGCAGGAGCTTCTGCAGGAGCTCCCCATAGGTTGTCCCGTACCGCTCTGGCATGCTGCGTATCTCAAGGATGTTTCGGGCCGGGAGGGGGTGCATCCGTGCACGCTCGAACCAGCCGAACCGTAGGGTGTTCCTGCACCTACCTCCTTCGATAGTACGCGTTCTGCAGCTCTGCTGACAAGGCTGCCGGCGCAACTGGCTGCTGGAGCGGTCTTTGCACCCTCTTGACCACAGGCCGATCTGTGATAGACTCCCTTGGCTACCGCCCGCATCGGTCAGCCGGTGCGTCTTTTCTTTAGAGGTGGTTGGGCTCTGAGTGCCCCCGGCAATCGGCCGGGGCTTCAATAGAGTGGGGAATCGGGGATGGGACTCGCAAAACTGCTCAGACCGGAGTTTGTGCTCCTGGACGGACCGCCCGTCAGCAAGGGTGAGATCATTCGCGCGCTGGTCGAACCGCTGGCGGACGCTGAACTCGTGCAGAGTGTCTCTCAGGTGACACGGGCGCTGCTCGATCGGGAACGGGTGATGAGTACCGGCGTGGGGGGCGGCGTCGCCCTGCCGCACGCGCAGAGCAGCGCGGTCAGCAGTTTCGCGGTGGCGATTGCCCGGCCGAAGGAAGCGATCGACTTCCAGGCGCTCGATGAGAAACCGGTCCGACTCGTGTTCCTCGCGGTCGGTCCGGAAGATCGCACCGGCCTCATGCGCGTGCTGACGCGCATCTCCCGGCTCCTCTACACCGGAGACCTCCAGAAGCGGCTGCTGAAGGCAGCCACGGCGGCCGAGGTCGTTGAACTGATCGCGGCCGAGGAGGAGAAGTTGGGAGGAGACGCGCCACCGATCTTCCCCGAGCGGCACGGGAGCACAACTTGAGGGATAGCCTGGCGGATGCGCAGCCGAGGATCGCGTGGGCTGTTCTGCTCATCTATGTGGGGCTGATCTTCTACGCGTCCTCTCGTTCCTATGTGCCCAGTCCGCAGCAGATTCCTCATTGGGACAAGGTGGCCCACCTCATCGAATACGGGATCTTGGGATTCCTGAGTCAGCGAGCCGCGCGGCTGACCTGGCCGCGACCGGAGCGGTCATCGATCCTGCGCCGCGGTCTCCTGACGCTCGGGGCCGGCATCTGCATCGCGGCCGCCGACGAGCTGTTTCAAAGCTGGGTTCCCAACCGGGAGCCGAGCGTGGCCGATCTGGCTGCCGATGCAGGCGGGTTGGCGATCGGTTTCTTGCTCAATCGCCCCTTGCGACCGGACAAAGCGACATCCGCAGGCGAGAGGGAGTAGAGAAAGGGGACATGACCATGTCTGGTACGGCGGATACGGGGGGCTCGACCTTCTCGACCGCGCTCAGAACACACAGCTGCGGTGAGCTGCGGCCCTCCGACGTCGGGCGGCAGGTTCGCGTGGCTGGATGGGTCCATCGCGTTCGCGATCACGGCGGGGTGTTCTTCATCGATCTTCGCGACCGCTACGGGATCACCCAGGTCGTGACCCGGCCCGACGAGACCTCCGAGGCTCTGCTGAGCACGCTCAAGGAGATGAAGCCCGAGAGCGCCGTCGCCGTGTCGGGGGTGGTGGGCGCGCGTCCGGAGGGGATGGTGAATCCCGACCGGCCCACCGGGGGAGTCGAGGTCGTGGCTGAGGCGGCGGAGATCCTCTCGCTCAGTGAGACGCCGCCTTTCCAGATCGAAGGAGAGATAGAAGCCGGCGAGGACCTGCGTCTCGAGTACCGCTATCTCGACCTGCGGCGTCCGCACCTGCAGTCCGTCTTGGCGCTCCGCCATCGAACCATGCTCAGCGCCAGGCGCTATCTCGATGAACATGGATTCCTCGAGATCGAGACGCCCATGCTGGTCAAGCCGACCCCGGAGGGGGCCCGCGACTTTCTGGTGCCCAGCCGGGAGCATGTGGGCCGGTTCTTCGCGCTGCCTCAGAGTCCGCAGCTCTATAAACAGATTCTGATGGTGGCCGGCGTCGACCGGTACTTCCAGCTGGCCCGGTGCTTGCGCGACGAGGATTTGCGGTCCGACCGTCAGCCGGAACACACGCAGATCGACCTCGAGATGAGTTTCGTGGACGAGGAAGACATCTACGCGGTGATCGAGGGGCTGCTCACGCGAGCATTCCAGGAGGTGCTGGGCACCGAGATCGAGACTCCCTTCGAACGACTCGACTACGACGAGTGCATGGATCGTTTCGGGTCGGACAAGCCGGACCTGCGATACGAGGGTGAAATCGCCGATGTGACCGAGGTGATGGAGGGATGCGAGTTCCGTCTGTTTGGAGAGGCGGCCGCCGCGGGCAATCGCGTGAAGGCCTTCCTGGTGCCGGGGGGCGGCGCGCTCTCGCGCAAGGAGTCGGATGCGCTCGAGGAGGAAGTCAAACTCTCCGGCGCCAAAGGGCTCGCGCGGGCCAAGGTGGCGGGCAACGGTCTCGAGACCGGCTTTGCCAAGTTCCTTGATGACGAGCAGGCGACCGGGCTCATCCGGGCGCTCGGCGCCTCCGATGGCGACCTGATCGGCATCGTGGTGGACAAGCGGATGGCGGCCAACCGGGCCTTGGGGAGGCTCAGGGCGCTCCTGGCCTCGCGGGAATCGAATCGCCTCAAGGAGGCCGGCGGGGCTCCGGTCTACCGTTTCCTGTGGGTGCGTCACTTCCCGCTCTTCGAGACCGACGAGGACAGCGGCCGGATCGCCCCGGCCCACCACATGTTCACGATGCCCCTGGCTGCCGACCTGGAGAAGCTCGAGAGCGATCCGTTGGCCGTGCGGGCGCAGCTCTACGACCTGGTGATGAACGGCGTCGAGCTGGGCAGCGGTTCGGTCCGGATCCACCGCCGTGACATCCAGGAGCGGGTCATGAAGATCGTCGGGCTGACTTCCGAGGAGGCCGACCGCCGCTTCGGGTTCCTGCTCAAGGCCTTCCAGTATGGGGCGCCGCCCCACGCCGGCATCGCCCTGGGGCTGGACAGACTGATCATGCTCATGGCCGGGCGGCCTTCGATCCGCGACACGATCGCGTTTCCCAAGACGACCAGCGCGATGTCCCTGGTCGATGGGGCGCCCGCGGAACCGGACCAGGGGGATCTCAGGGACCTTAAGATTCAGGTTATCCGCAAAGGGGAAGGATCCAGCTGACCTTTGGCGGGTAGATAGAAAGCGAGAGCGGGAATCGCATGTCTGAGTTGTGGTTAGAGGGTTCCGTCTGGAGGGCTGCTCCACCGCGGGAAGCCGCTTAGACCTTGACAGATGACCTGCGCCGCCCGAAGTATCAGTTAGGCGCTCGATTGTCCGGTTTGGTCCTGTGGGGCCTAGGGCATCCGCGAGCATGAGAACGACCTGTCTTGGGAGTGTGTCATGAAGGGCAGAATGTGGTTCACGGGGGGAGTCCTGCTGCTGATCGGGCTGATGGCCGGATCGTGCGGAGGTTCCCGAAACTGCTTGGTCATCCCCGCGCAAATCGACTTGGTCGCCGAACGACGTGAGGCGGCGATGAAAGAGCTGGAAAACCGGGCGACGCAGGTTGACCGGGTCCAGTCGAGTCTCGATCGGGCTGCCAAGCGCTACGAAGAGCTCCTACGCGAGCAGGCGCTACTCGACAGCCTCCTGGCGACTGAAGGAGCCGACTGATGAGGAGCGCACGGACCGGGAGGAGTGGTCAGGATCGGAATAGGTGCACAGGAGTGACGCGCATGAAGAAGCGGGCAAATTGTGATGCGATATCGGGCCGAACGAACCGGCGACGGGCCGGACTCGCCGCGGTCCTCATGGTGGCGGTCTGGGGTGTGGTGGGTGTGTTCGCCGGGTGTTCGCAGGGCCCCAAGGTCGAGTTGCCCGATCCCGTCACCGGCGAATTCTTATCTCTCGAGGACCAGCGTGCCCTGAACTCCTCTCAGCTGTCCACGTACTGCCAGATGCTCAACGACCACCTGGCCTCGCTGCGCAGCGACATCGAACTCGCCTACGCACTCAAGGACAGCCTCGACCAGCGGTACGAAGATCAGAATGGGCAACATGCAGAGCTCAATACCGCGACCCGGACGCTGGAGCGGAAACTGAAGAACCGCAAGCTGGCGCGCGAAACGGACACGGCCTACGTGACCCAGAGCGGTGATACCCTCATGAAACTCGCCTCACTCTTCTACGGCAGCGCGGCGGAGTGGCGCAAAATCTATGACGTCAATTCGGATCTGATCGAAGATCCGGGTGAGGTACTTCCAACGGGGCTGCGACTACGCATTCCCAAATGATGCCAATGGCGGACGAACAGGAACGAACACTGTCGATCGAGGGGTTGTCCCTGGTCCACCTCTTCGGTGAGAAGGACCGCCACCTGAGAGCAGTGGAAAAGCGCTTCGGCGTACGGGTCGTCGCCCGTAACGGGCAACTCCTGCTCACCGGCCCCTCCGCAGGTGTTGAACTCGCGGAGCCGCTCCTCGCTCACCTGATCGCCAGGGTCCAGGGCGGAGAGACGATCAGCGCCGATGACTTCGAGTACGCGCTCTCCATCGTCGATCACAACCACGACACCCCCGAAGGTGATAACCACCGCGAACTGGAACGGGCCGAGGTTCTCCTGCGCGGCGACAAGCGCGTGGTGTCGGTGCGCACCTTCGGGCAGGCGCGCTATGTCGACGCCATGCGCAAACATGATGTCGTCTTTTCGATCGGACCGGCGGGCACGGGGAAGACCTACCTGGCCGTGGCCTGGGCGGTGCGGTGCCTGCGCGAGAAGATCATCGACCGGATCATCCTGGTTCGCCCGGCGGTGGAAGCCGGCGAAAGTCTGGGGTTCCTGCCCGGGGATCTGCAGGACAAGGTCGACCCTTACCTGCGGCCGCTCTACGATGCGCTTCGCGACATGATCAGCTTCGAAAAACTCCAGCGCTACTTGCAGCTCGGGGTGATCGAGGTCGCGCCGCTGGCCTACATGCGGGGACGAACGCTCCCGCGGGCCTGCGTCATCCTCGACGAGGCCCAGAACACGACCCTGCCGCAGATGAAGATGTTCCTGACCCGTCTGGGGCCCGGGTCCAGGGCCATCATCACCGGCGATATCACCCAGATCGATCTCAACCAGCCGCAGGAGTCCGGTCTGGTGCGGATCCGCGAGATCCTGGAGGAGGTCAAGGGGATCAGGTTCGTCTTTCTCTCCAGCCGGGATGTCGTCCGCCACAGGCTGGTGCGCGATATCATCGACGCATTCGGGCGCCATGAGAATCCCGAAGGGGAGAGCGGCCGATGAGAAGCTCCGGCGACAGTTCAGAGGGGCACCCCCGATCGTCCGGCTCGCGCCCTGGCACGCCGGCCCGGCGAACTCGGTGGCAGACGCTGGCGGATTGGCCGCGGCGCCATGACCGATTGATGCCCTGGCTGCTGCTGGTCGGCGTCTTCCTGTGCGGTCTGAGCCTCTTCCCTCGTCATCGCGAGAGCCGGCCCACGTTGTATCGCCTCGGCACCGTTCAACCCAAGGCGGTCATCGCTGATTTCGACTTCCCGATCAACAAGGATGCCGCGGTTCTGGAGAGTGAACAGCAGGAGGCCATGCGGGCCGTGCCTCCCGTGCTGGTCTACCAGGACTCGGTGCGCACGGAGGCGTTGAGCGCCCTCGAGAGGCTTCAGCGCACGATCATCGACCTGCGGGGCAATCGCACGCCCGATGAAGCGGTCGGGGAAGATCGGGGGGTGGCCCTCTCTCAGGGCGTCTACCTGGCCCTGCTCACCGGCGATCCCAGCAGCATCTTCTCCCAAGCGCGCGGCATTCTCAGAAGTCACTTCGAGCGCGGCATCGCGAGCGAAGAACTCGAACGCCGCCTCGGTCAGATGCAGAGGGCCAGCCTCGTATCGGGCGCCGTCGACTGGGTGGGACCCACCGATCGGTTCTTCGGTCCCGAGAGGATCCGCCGAGAGTTCGCCGGCCGCATGGATGAGTCGCCCGAGGCGCTGGCGGTGGCTGAGCTGGTCGAACGCTTCGCCTGGCCGAACATCGTCTACGACGACGCTGCCACCGTGGCCCGCAAGCGGCTGGCCCATGAGGCGGTCGATCCGAGCATCGGCATGGTGCTGAAGGGGGAGAAGATCGTGGGAGCCCACGAGCGGATCACCCCGGAGGTGTTACTCAAGCTTCAGTCCCACGAATTCTGGCGCCAGCGGCGCGAAGCGACCGAGGGCATGCGCCCGCAGCTCGGCATCTACGCGGGGCGGTTCCTGCTGCTCTGCCTGCTGCTGATCGGGCTCGTCCTCTACATGCGGGCCTATCGGGGGGAGATCGTCGGGCACCTGGAGGATCTCACCCTGCTGGCGACATCCTTGGCCGTCTTTCTCCTGTTGGGCGGGCTCACCCTGAACGTGCTCCATCTCTCGGCCTACCTTATTCCGGTCGCCGGTTTCGCCGTGATGATCGCGCTGCTCTACGATGAACGCCTCGCGTTGGTGGCGACCGGATTCCTGACGACGATCATCGGCATGGTGACCGGTCTCGGGCTGACCTTTGTGCTCGTGGTCGGGTTCGGCGCGGTGGCGGCCATCCTCAGCGTGCATCAATTGCGTGACCGGCGCCAACTCTACCGGCTTCTGCTCTATGTGCCTCTCGTGCACATCGGCACGCTGGTCATCATGGGCATGTTGGGATCGGTTCCCTTTGAACAGATGCTGACCGATGCACTCTATCTCGTGGCAAACCCCTTCATCGCGGCGGGCTTCGCGCTCTTCGCCGTGCCCCTCTCGGAGACACTGTTCGGCAAGTGCACGAATCTCACCTTGCTCGAGCTGCTCGACCTGAACCGTCCGCTCCTGCGGCGGCTGATGCTCGAGGCCCCGGGGACCTACCACCACAGCCTCATGGTCGGCACCTTGGCGGAGGCCGGCGCCCAGGCGATCGGGGCCAATCCGCTGATGGCCCGTGTCCAGGGCTACTACCATGACATCGGGAAGCTGAGGAAGCCGGAGTATTTCATCGAGAACATCATGGCGGGGAGAAAGAACCCGCACGACAAACTGGCGCCCACGATGAGCCGACTCATTCTGGAGTCGCATGTCCGGGACGGACTACAGCTGGCGGCCGAGTCGAAGTTGCCCCGGGCCGTACGCGATTCGATCGCTCAGCACCATGGGACCGGGGTGATGACCTACTTCTATCACAAAGCCCGCCAGATGGGCACGCAGGTACCCGAGACCGAATACCGGTACCCGGGGCCGCGCCCGCGGTCGCGAGAAGTGGCGATCGTTCTTCTGGCCGATCAGGTGGATGCCGCCTCGCGGAGTCTGCACGAGCCCACCCCGAGTCGACTTCAGGGACTGGTCAAGCAGCTGGTCGAGAAGAGCGCGCTCGAGGGCGAACTGGACGAGAGTTTCCTGACCCTGAAAGACATGGCCGCGATGCGGGGAGCCTTCGTTCCCATTCTGACCGCGCTCTTCCATGGGCGCATCAGCTACCCAACCCTGGAGCAGAAGAGTGCCAAGCTCAGTTCGGGTGTCGGTCACGAACCGGCAGCGAAAGCTGAAGGTTGACAGCGCGGGACTCAGGCGCCTGGCAAAGCGGGTCCTGTGCGATGAAGGCCTGGCCACGCCCGCGGAGGTCGAGCTGGTCTTCTTGCGCGATGAACCGATGGCCACCCTCAACGAGCAGTACCGCGGACGTCAGGGAGCGACAGACGTTCTCTCCTTCCTCTACGGCGGCGAAGACCTTCCGGACGAGGAGACCGGTTGCCTGGGTAGCGTGGTGATCAGCGTCGATCGCGCCGCCAAGCAGGCGGCCGAGCGTGGCCATGAGGTCGCCCAGGAGATCGCCCGCCTGGTCACCCACGGCCTGCTGCACTTGATGGGCTATCAGGATGAGGAAGCCGCGGACCGGCGGCGAATGCGGGCTCGCGAGAACTTCCATCTCGAGATTACCCGGACCGGGGGGAGGTGAAAGAGACCCCAAGATGTCCGATCTTAGCTCACAACCTCTGTGGGCCGTCGTCGCCCTGGCGATCGGCCTCGTGACCCTACTCCTGCAAGCCTATTTCACGCTCCGCCGCCCGGCGGTCACGATCCGCATGGTGCGTCTCTTCTACTGGATCACGGTGAGTTGCTGGGTGACCGTGGGCATCTCAACGTCGATGACCGACGCGTCTCTTGGGCTGGGCTGGTTGAGTGACCGGCTCCTGCCCGCGGCCGGGCTTCTGGCCGCGACCCTCTTGAGGTGGCGTTTCGAGGAGCGGCCGCAACTCCTGCTGGAGGAACACCCGGTCGAGGAGAGTGCGGAAGAGCCGGGGAACGGGGAGGGGAGCAACGGGCAATCCTCGCACGAAGACTTGGATGCCGAGGACCGCCAGCTGCTCGCGCGCCTCCTAGGGCTTCTGGGACGAAGGGCCCTGCATCTGATGATTCCGATCGAGGTCCTTCCCCACGCGTATGAGGATGACTCACTGCAAAAGGTCCTGGACCTCCTGCGGCAGCGGTGCCGCAATGGACAACGCCTCCCGATTCTGACGCGCGATGGGCGGCGGGTGGTCGGGATCATTGACGGGCGCAATCTGATTCCCAGGCTGCATACTGCGCGGGCCGGGGCCGAAGGGGCGAACGGCGCCCGGGAAGAGCGCACGGCAGACATGACGGCCGCCGCGTACTGCCTGCCGATTCCCTCGATCGCCAGTTGGGATCCGGCCGAACGTGCGATCGAGGCTCTCCGCCAGGGGGGGCGGGGCATCGTCGCGGTCCAGGATTCAAGGGGCCGCGTCGTGGGTCTCGTTGGATGGCAGGGAATCTTCCGCCTGCTGATGGGGCGCCCCGTGCGGGAGGGGCACCTATGAGCACCCCTCAGATGATGCAGATTCTATTGGGGCTGTACCTGGCCTCGGGCCTCGTCATCTCCGCCTACCGAAACGCGGTCGGCAAGAGCGGCGGACATGGCCTCTGGGTGCTCCTGTGGGCCGGTTGGGCCTGGATGTGGGCCGCCGCCCACCTGCCGAACGCACCGCTGGCGGCACCGCTGTTCGCGTTTGCCTGGCTGGTGGTGACCCTGGGGTTGAGACGAACCGGATACGCATTCCGCGATTCCGCCTGGCCCCAGCGGATGGTCTGGGTTCTGGGACCCATGCACGCCTTGGGGTTGGCTGCGGCCTACATTCGGGATCTTCGCGCGGGCGACGATGAGAGTGACGCGGACGCGTCGGCGTTTGAGCAGGAATCCGCCCAGGAAGCCTTCGAGAGCGTGGTCGAATTGGGGGAGACCACGCTCGAGGAGGTGATGGTGCCGCGCAGCGAGATCGCCTATCTCGAGGCCGACGACAACGTGGGAGAGTGGATCGAGCTATTGCGCCGCCGGGGCCACCGGGTGGTCCCGGTCTACGGCGAGGACCAGGACGAGGTCTTGGGTTGTGTTCATCTCGCCGACCTCTTCGGGGATCGGTCCCCGGACGTCCCGATTCGAGATCTCGTGCGGGACATCCGGTTCGTGCCCGAGGCGATGCGCTGTGACGATCTGCTGCGCGAGATGATCGCGCAGGAGGAGTCGCTGGTGATCGTTGTCGACGAATACGGCGGCACCGCCGGGGTGGTGTCCGATCATGATCTCTTCGAGATCCTCCTGGGTGAAATCAACCGCCAGAACCCATTCGCCGGCCGCATCGTCACCGTGGGGGAGCGCGAACACGTCGCCGACGGCCACTACCGGATCGACGATCTCAATGAGTGGGCCCCATCCCCGCTGCCCGAGGGTGACTATGAAACCCTGGGTGGTCTGATCCTGGATCGACTCGGCAAGGTGCCCTCTGCCGGTGAGAAGCTGGCGATCGACGGCTTTGAACTCGAGGTGGTGCAATCCAGCGACCGCCGCATTCTGCGGGTTCGGCTCCGTTTCCCCGTGCAGGCGCCCGCCCCGCCGGCGCGAGACGAGGGCTAGGGCTGATGGCGATCGTCGAGGATCAGGCCCTGGTGCTTCGTTCGCAGCGGTATCGGGAGACCAGCCGCATCACGACCGTTCTCGGCAAACGTTTCGGCAAAGTGCACCTGATCGCCAAAGGCGCCCGAGAACAGAAGAGCCCCTTCGGCGCCTCCCTCGAACCGTTGACCGGCGGGCATATCGTCTTCTACCTGAAGGAGGAGAGGAGCCTCCACCTGCTCAAGGCCGCCTCGGTCGAGCGCGCCTATCACAACGCGCTGACCCACCCCCGGGCCTACTACCTGACGTGCGCCGCACTCGAGTTCACTGCGAAGATGCTCCCGGATGAGGATCCCTCGCCCGAGGTGTTCGATGCTCTGGAACGGTTCCTGGACCGGTGCGATCGCGAGCCCCTTCTTCCGCGCGCGGAGGCCAGGCTGAAGGCGTTTCAGCTCCATGTCGTGTCTCGCCTGGGCTATGCGCCGCAGCTCGATCTCTGCACTCGATGCGATGGCGAACTCGAGGCCACCGCCGGATTCGGGGTGGCCGAGGGCGGACTGGTTTGCGGGAACTGCGCTTCCCAGGGGAATCTCCTCCCAGTGTCACCCGAGACGCTCGAGCTGCTGGCGGCGCTGGTGCAGGGGAAGAAGCTGGTGCGGCGGGGTCGCCAACCCGGCGTGGATCGGGAGTTCATCGACATCGTGGGAGCCTTCCTGCGATATCACCTGCCCGGCTACCAGGGGCTACGCGCGCTCAAGGGCCTGGGGGAATGGGAGCGGTTGGCGGAGGATCTCAGCCGGCCAAACGAGGACCGGACAGAGAACGGGGTCTCCTGACGGAAACCCCCAATCCAGTTCTCGAGGCCCGGCTAGGTGAGGTGAGCGGAACTGCGCAGCTTGTGGCGCAGCTTGTGGATCTTGCGCCGGACGCGTTTCAGCTCCGCTTGATCCTTGGCTTCCAAAGCCTTGTCCCGCTCAACCTTGAGAGCTTTGATCTGGCTCTTGACCTTGGCCTTGTTGATGCCGACGATCTCGAGATGAGGTTTCTCGATGCCGAGTTTGTCGGCCAGGATGTCGACCAGCTCTTCCTTGGTTTTTCCCACCGCGCCCGTGATGTCCTCGTACTCTTGGGCCATTTCACGGAGCTTGACGACCGTGCTCTTTTGCAGCTCGTGATAGTCCATCGAAAAGCCTCCTCTGAAACCGGTTGCCACGCGCCTCCCGGCGCTTCTCGCGCCCAATTGTAGGCGAGAGCCGGGCGCGGGTCCAGCCGCGGTCGAAACCGGGCCACAACCGAGACCTTGCGCGCGCAGGCTTCTAAATGTATACTAGTTTAGTGGACATTGAGAGATCCATGAGCGCAAACCGCCCCGGCGGGGTGTGTTGTGCTAAAGTTCATGCCTAAGATATCAACAGACGAACCTCTCTAGTGTAAAATGGTAGATGGTCTGAGGCGCCGCACCACGGACGGCTCCTGGTCCAAAATCCGCTCAAGGAGGCTCCATGCAGCGTTTCCTCACCGCAGGGATTGGCCTCACGCTATGTCTGGTCGCAGCAGTCGCTCCACCCGCGGGGGCCCAGGGAGGGTCTTGGTGGGATGGATTCGGCTGGCCGGGCATGAGTGAAGCCGTATATGCGATCGCGTCGGACGGAACCGAACTCTACGCTGGAGGAGGCTTCGACCAAGCCGGCCAGACCTCGGCCTCGCATGTGGCGCGCTGGGACGGCTCAGAGTGGCATCCGCTGGGGGAGGGCGTGAATTCGTCGGTCCTGGTGATGGGCTGGTACGAGGGTGATCTGATCGCGGGTGGATGGTTCACCGAGGCCGGAGGCACCCCGATCGATCGCATCGCCCGATGGGATGGTGAGTCCTGGTCCGGGTTCGGCAGCGGCATGAACGGCCGCGTGACCGCCCTGACCGAGTACAACGGCGACCTGGTCGCCGCCGGAGATTTCCAGCAGGCCGGGGGAGTGAGTGCCTATCGCGTCGCACGGTGGGATGGCAACGAGTGGCACCCCCTGGGCGGCGGACTCAACAATACGGTCTACGCGCTCGGCGTCTATGGCGGCGAGCTTTACGCGGGCGGCAAGTTCACGACAGCGGGCGGGCATTCCATCAGCTATCTCGCCAAGTGGGATGGATCGGATTGGGGCCCCGTCGGCGGCGGGGTGAACCATTGGGTCTATTCTCTCTGCGTCAGTTCCGACGGACTGGTCGCCGGGGGGTTCTTCAACCAGGCCGGTGGCGAGACGGTCAACTACGTCGCGAAGTGGGACGGTATCATGTGGCACGGCCTGGGGGCCGGCACGAACGGCACCGTCAAGGTCCTCTTTGAAGACAAAGGCCATATCTTCGCCGGGGGGTTCTTTACCGAGGCGGGGGGGGCTGCGGCGCCCTACATCGCGGAATGGGACGGAGTCTCCTGGACCCCGCTCGGCAACAGCACCAACGAATCGGTGTGGGCCCTCGCGATGCATGAAGGTGAACTGGCCGTAGGCGGATCCTTCACGCTGGCGGGGGGAAACGGTGCTTCGTTCATTGCCTCCTGGGACGGCCTCGACTGGAACGCGCTCGGGGAAGGCGCGGGTCTCGACGGTCCGGTCAAAGCGATGGCGCACTATGGCGGAAAGCTGATCGCGGCCGGCGGATTTCACATGGCCGGCGACGTGCAGTGTGAGTACATCGCGGCCTGGAATGGGACGAGCTGGGAGCCGCTCGGGGACGAGGCGTTCGACAACGAGGTGCTGGGCCTCTTCGTCTACGACGGCGATCTCTATGCCGGCGGTCTGTTCACCCACATCGGTGATCTCTCGGTCAACCATGTCGCCCGGTGGACCGGGTACAGCTGGCAACCTTTGGGGGAAGGGGTCGGAGGCTGCTGAAGCCCCGTCATTCATGCCTTCGCGGTCAGCGAAGGCGAGTTGATCGTCGGTGGAGTGTTCGAGCTAGCCGGTCTCCAGCCCGCCCGGAACGTTGCCCGGTGGGATGGACAAGCGTGGCACGGAATGCGTGATGGTCTGGACAACCGGGTTCTCACGCTCGAGACCTACAACGGCGAGGTCTACGCCGGCGGTGACTTCATCACCGACGGAGGCTTCGAGTTTTTCTACCACATCGCCCGCTGGGACGGGGATGTGTGGTCGGGCGTTGCCGGCGGGATGAGCGGCGGATACTGGCCCGCGGTGACCACCTTCCGCCTGTTCGACGGTAAGCTGATCGTCGGCGGGCAGTTCCTCGAAGCCGGCGGGATCCCCGCACCCCATATCGCCAGCTGGGATGGTTCGAATTGGGAAGCGGTGGGTGACGGCACCGACGACTGGGTGCACGCGCTGGGCGAGTTCCAGGGCTGCCTGGTGGCCGGAGGTGCGTTCAACACGGCGGGTGGCGAAGAGACCTCCCGTCTGGCTCAGTGGAATGGATCCGCCTGGAGCGGCTACGGGGACGGCGTGCAGGATTGGGTCAATGCTCTGCAGCCGATCGATGACCATCTGTATGTCGGTGGCATCTTCCAGGAGGCCGGCGGACTGGCGTCCTACTATCTGGCCCGCTGGGACTACGATCCCACCTCCGCCGCACCGGAGATGGCCGATCTCGCTCGGGCCAGCTTACGATTGACGAGCCCCAACCCCGCAACGGACCGCATTGAGCTGAGTTTTGAGCTCCAGGGCCCGGCCCAGGTCCAACTCGACCTGATCGATGTGCAGGGACGGGTGATATTCAACCTGCATCGCGGGTCGGCGCCCACGGGCCTGAGCCGCATCAGCGCTTCGTTGGGCGAGATCGGGCCGATCTCGCCTGGAGTCTACTTCGCGCGACTCACCGCCGGGCGGGAGGAACACGCGCTGAAGGTGATGGTGGCCGAATAGCCCGCGAAGCTTGGGGGTGAGGATCTCGCACACGCGCTTGGTCACGGCTCCGCCAGTCATCGCTGAATTCTCCGTGGGATGACTTGGGGCATCCCTCGGAGAGTATCTCCTCTAGTCACCCTGGCCGCTCCGCGGCGACCCTGTGCTGCGATCGGGAACGATATCGACGGCCCAGGCCAGGATCTCGGGTACTCCTCCTCCCGGGCCTTTCAGGTTGTAGAGTACTTTCGGGAATGGCCGATCCTTGAAGGACTCGGCGGCCACCGTGACTCCGGACGCTGCATCGAGCAGGGTTCCCTGATAGCTGTATCGACGAACAACCACGTTGCCTCCATCGGCGCTCATCGACTCGCGCTTCTGAAAGATCGTCCCTGGGATCTTCTCGATGTACACCTTCGTGCTGTACGCTTGCGTCCCAATCTCATCTGGGGTGATCACAGCGAAGTACCGACAACCGGTCTGGAGCAGCTCCTCGGGATGAGCCCTCCAGAGCCGGTACTTGCATTCGCACTCCTCCGCCTCTGGGAACTTCGCGAACCTGTGCGATTGCTCGCCTAGGCTAAGCGCGTCACTGACCCCACGAGACCACTCGACATCGAGTTCCCCGTGCTGGTCTGTCATCAGGCACAGGATCGTACCCGAGGCCAGATTAGCCCGGGACCGGTCCCCTCCCGGGGTCGGCCGTTTGGAAGCACGTCGTGTCGTGGCACGCAAATCGTCAAGTTCCCTAACGAGCATCTTCTGACAGACCGACTGATTGCGCTCATGCAAGTGTTCCCGGAAGCCAAACATTCCCACCGCGCCGGCACCCATGAAGACGATCGCCACCGCGAATGCAAGGACGATCGGCCTGGCCCGCCCTGTGACGCCTGGAATGTGGCCGAAGCGCCGTGTGCATTTCACGACTCGGTAGGCGAGTCCGATCATGTTCACGGCGATGATTGCGATGGCGACCAGCATCGCCCAGAAAAAGAAGGGGAATTCGAGGATCGTCGATTCCATGGCCCCGCTACCTTCGTTACAGCACCGCTCAGCTCAAGAGTGACTCAATCATCGAGCCCGCGACCAGAAGCATGCCCCCCAGCGCCAAGAGGACCATCACCCTCCACGGAGGCCGGCTCAAACGCACCTCATGAACCGCGAAGATGTTGGCAAATGCGTCCATCTCGGAGGCCCGAATCTCTCGGCCGACGACACAGTCGTCCTTCCCCACATCGGCCCGCAGCTGACGCAGCACACTCTTGAACGGCCCTTCGAGATCCTCGGCGTTCATACTTGTTTCCATCCAGTGAATCTGTTGCTCGCGGTTTCTTCGATAGCGCTCTATGGCCTCTCGACTGATCGACTGACAATCCACCGAGAAGCGAACCCTGCCCATATGATAGGATACGAGATCAGAAAACGCTCGGTAGGCTGCGGCGAGGATCAGCCCTCCGCCTACCACGTATACAGCCACTGAGCACCAGATCAGCATATCGAATTCCTCACCGCCAAGTACGGGTGCCAAGCAGCATCAGTGGTTCGCTCACCTGGGCGACCCATCTTCATCCTATCACTGAAGACTGGGCCGATCACGGTGGTTCTCCGCGGTCAACTCTCAAGCGAGGCGAGCAATCGGTCGAGAAAGACCACCTGTGCCTCGTGAATCCTCGACCGGGCTTGATCAAGTGGGAAGAACTCCACCTTGGTGATCTCGAGTGGATCTACTCTCAAGTGAATCTTTCCCGCCGGAAGCCGCCAGCCAAACGCCTTTACGCGCTTTCTCTTGCTCCGATAGACCGACTCCCCGAGTTCCTGCAGTTGACTCTCGGGGATGTCCAGGCCCAGCTCCTCGCGGACTTCCCGAACAGCGGCGTGAATGGGTCGTTCGGTGTCGGGCTCATATTCTCCCTTGGGGATGCTCCAGGCCTCGATATCCTCCCGCCCACTCGAGTGAACGAGGAGGACTTCAAGAGCGGCCACGTGGTGACGATAGATTACGACTCCTGCGGATTTCAACACGGGCTCCAACCTCCTCTCTTCGAGCAACAGGTCAGGATCCAGAAGACGATTCAGGTTCCCGACATTACACTAGAGCTTGTCCCTGCTGGACAGCGGATTTCACGGCTCTCAAATGTGAGCATCCGCAGCCTGACCAAGGGTCTCGTCCGCTGTCCGATCCCGTTCGTGACCTGATTGAGCCCTGGCCGGTCGGCCGTGGCATCGACAAGGCGGGTCACTACATCTTGTTCCGTGGATAGCCAGTACGGGACCAAACGCGGTGCTTCGCGGAGATTGGCGCAGGCGTCCACGCGAGCGAGTCGAAGCCCTTGACGCCCGCCCCGCCCATTTGATACATTCGCTCCGATTTTGAGCTCACAGGCCTTTAAGTCGATCCCGAGAGGTCACAAGGTGTCGCGAGCAGGGAGCTGCAAACAAAGAGGGGCCGCGCGAGGTCCACGCAGGGAATCAACGCCGGGATGGCTTGTCCATTCGGCGTTTTATTTTGCCCTTCGGGGTAGCCGCTGACCTGTTTAGGTCAGCGGTTTTTTTGTGCCTCCGGGGGGATCCGGCGGCCTGAGGATGACCCTCTGCAAGAGCGAGGAGCATGGATGAACCTGAAACGCAAAGCCGTGATCATGAACGCGGATGAGATTCGCCGCGCGATCGTGAGGATCGCGCACGAGATCGTCGAGGCGAACGGTGGCATCGCTCAAGTCTGCCTGGTGGGCATCCGCAAGCGCGGCGCCCCCCTGGCCGATCGGATTCGCGAACAGATCGTGAAGATCGAGGGAGAGGAGCTTCCCCTGGGGGTCCTCGACATCACCCTCTACCGGGACGATGTGCACATGGTCGCGCCCCAGCCCCTGGTCGAATCGACCGAGATTCCCTTCTCGGTCGAAAAAATGGTGGTCGTCCTGGTCGACGACGTGCTTTTCACCGGCCGCACGGTTCGAGCGGCGATGGATGCGGTGATGGACTTCGGTCGGCCCCGTTCGATCCAGCTGGCGGTCTTGGTCGATCGCGGTCATCGGGAACTCCCCATTCGAGCGGACTTCGTGGGCAAGAACGTCCCCACCTCGGCCCGCGAAATCGCCAAGGTCTACCTGGAAGAGACCGACGAGTGCGACGAGGTGGTGATCTCGGAGGTGGATGAGTCCGAAGCCTAGTCACAGGGCAAGGGGAGCGTCTGCGGGGGATGCTCGCTCAAAGGAGAAGCCAGAGAAATGGCATTTCAGCATCTGATCGGAATTGAGGAACTCGAGTCCGAGGACGTCCTCACCATTCTGGACACCGCGCGGACCTTTCGTGAGGTTCTCGACCGGCCCATCAAGAAGGTGCCGGCCTTGCGGGGCATCACGATCTGCAACGCATTCTACGAGCCGAGCACCCGGACCCGGGTCTCGTTCGAGCTGGCGGAGAAGCGCCTCAGCGCCGACACCGTCAACTTCTCGGTGGCCGGATCGAGCGTCGGCAAGGGGGAGACCCTTCGCGACACGATCCAGAATCTAGAGGCCATGAAGCTCGACGTGGTAGTCGTTCGCCACCGGTCCGCCGGCGTACCGATCTATCTGGCGGATCATCTCGATTCGAAGATCGTCAACGCGGGCGACGGCCAGCATGAACACCCCACCCAGGCTCTGTTGGATCTCTACACGATCCGCGAGAAGAAGGGGCGCATTGCGGGTCTGAAGGTGGCCATCGTCGGCGATGTGAGGCACAGCCGGGTGGCCCGCTCGAACATCTGGGGGCTCACCAAACTCGGCGCCCAGGTCACGCTGGTGGGGCCGCGGACCCTCATGCCCGAGGATGTGGAGCGGATGGGGGCCACGGTCTCCGATACGCTCGCCGAGGGCATCGCCGATGCGGATGTGATCTACATGCTCAGACTCCAGCTCGAACGCATGAAGGCCGGCTACCTGCCCTCGCTTCGCGAGTATGCCATGACCTTCGGGCTGGCCCCGGAGTCGATCAAGCCGGCCAAGCCCGACGTCCTCATCATGCACCCGGGACCGATGAACCGGGGCGTTGAAATCCACACCCGGCTGGCCGACGGTCCTCAGTCGGTCATCCTCGAGCAGGTGACCAACGGGGTGGCCGTCCGCATGTCGGTGCTCTACCTGATCAGCGGGGGGCAGCCCCCCGAGCCGATGTCGCCGAGCGACGTGCTGATGTCGGCGCATCCGGCAGGACGCTAGGAAAAAACGAACGCGCGTGCGCGCAGGCGCGTTCACGAATATGAGGGAGCAAGAAGGACATGGCAGACACCAATCAAGCGACCGGCCTCTGGAAGGCCGCCGAGACGATTCTGCTTAGAGGGGCGACCGTCGTCGATCCGGCAGCCGGGCTGGAGGCGAAGCAGGACATCTTCATCCGGCGCGGCAAGATCGAAGGGCTCTCTCCGAGCATCGGGCGGGACGCCGACCTGGTCGTTGATCTGGACGGGCTCGTCTGTTCGCCCGGCTTCGGCGACCTGCACGTGCACTTTCGTGAGCCGGGCGGCGAGGAGTCCGAGACCATCGCGTCCGGATCGAAGGCCGCCGCGGTGGGCGGCTTCACCCGCGTAGCCTGTATGCCCAATACCAAGCCGGCCATCGACACGCGGGGGCAGGTCGAGTATGTGATCCGCCGGGGGGAGGGTGCCGGGCACTGCCGGGTGTTCCCGGTCGCTGCGGCGACAAAGGAACGCCAGGGCGAGATCCTGGCTGAGATGCGAGAGATGCAGCTGGCCGGAGCCGTGGCGGTTTCGGACGACGGCAGCCCCGTGGGGAACCCGCAGGTCATGCGGCGCCTCCTCGAGTATGCCGGGACCTGGGATCTCCTCGTGATCACCCACGCGGAGGATCCGCATCTGAGCGGCAATGGGGTGATGAACGAGGGGTACTGGTCGACCGCCCTGGGTGTGCCGGGCATTCCAACCGCCTCGGAGGGGATCGCGATTGCCCGGGACGTCCGCCTCTGCGAGCTGACCGGTGCGCGGCTTCACGTCGCTCACGTGAGCACTCGGGAGGGGGTGGAGATCATCCGCGCGGCAAAAGCGCGCGGGATCCCGGTCACGGCCGAAACCGCCCCCCACTACCTGGCGCTCACCGACGGAGCCTTGCGTACCTACGATACGGTCTATAAGGTCAATCCGCCCCTGCGCACCGAGGAGGATCGGCTGGCGATCCTGGCCGGGGTCAAGGATGGCACGCTCGATATCATCGCCACCGACCATGCCCCTCACGCGCAGGACTACAAGGATCAGGAACTGGATCACGCGCCCCCTGGTATGATCGGATTGGAGACCTCGTTGGGGGTGAGCCTCGAGTATCTTCACCACCGGGAGGGGCTGAGTCTCACCGAGGTCGTTCGGGCCTTCTCCAGCCGGGTGAGCGAGATCGCCGGCTGGGGTGGCGGCCGAATCCAGATGGGCGAGGATGTCGACCTCGCGGTCTTCGATCCGCGTGAGGAGTGGATCGTCGACCCTGAGACTTTTGCGTCCCTGTCCCGCAACTGCCCCTTCCAGGGGTGGAAGCTGCGCGGCCGGGTCAAGATGACGATTTGCGGGGGGCAGTTGACCCACGAGGAAAACGTGCGGTTCAAACCGTCCGAACGCCTGCTGTCCTAGCGGGCGGGGACCAAGACAAGGGGCGCCGGATTGGCGGAGTCAGCGGAATTGGTGGCGAGCTCGAAGAGGCCTTTTCGGCAACCGACGAGGCGATGGCCGGGCCATCTGGGCATCGCGGTCACGTGCCTGCTCCTGGCGGCGCTCGCCGGGGGGCTGACCAGCTGCGCTTACTTCAACACCTTCTATCACGCCAAGAAGTACTACTCGAAGGCCCAGCGTCTCCAGCGGGAGAGCCGCTCGGAGAAACTCTCGTCGGAAGCCTCGCGGGCCTACGATTCCGCGATCGAGAAGTGCGTCAAGGTGATCGTCGAACAGGGCGGCGGCTGGAAGGCCGGGATCGACGATGCCCTCTTCCTGATGGGGGCCTGCTACTACGGAAAACGCGAGTACGAAACGGCCATCAAGAAGTTCAACGAACTGATGCTCAACTACCCCGACTCGCAACATGTGCCCGAGGCGCTCTTCTATACCGGCCTCTGTTACCATCGCACGCGCAACTACGGAACGGCAGAGCGCGTCTTCGACCGTGTTCTGCGCGACCACCCGGAACTGGAGCGAAGGGACGAGATCTTTTTCATCACCGCCCAGGGTCTCGAGGCCGAGGGGGATGAGGATCGTGCCCTGCGCCAGTACCGCCGCCTGCACACCGACTTCCGCAAGAGCGAGCGAAGGGAGGATGCGCTCGGACGGATCGGCGAGATCTATTTCAATCGCGGGGAATACGACAGTGCGCTCACCGCCTTTGAGGATTTCGCCCAGATCACGCAGGATGATGAACTCTACTTCGAAGCCCAGCTCGATGCGGGCGCGTGTCTCGTCCGCCTGGGAGAGCACGATCGCGCCGTGGGCATCTACGAGAGCGTTCTGCCCGACAACCCCGAACGCAACGAGCAGGGAGGGCAGGTCTGGTTGGCCATGGCCGAGGCGGAGAATCGCCGGGGGCGACATGAGCAGGCGCTCGAGCATCTCGGCAAGGTGTCGGAGCATTTCGCCAAGCGAGGGCTGGGACTGGAGGCCGACTTCCGGCTCGGGTATACGCACGAGGTGTACCTGCAGGACTACGAGAAGGCCCGCGAGTCTTACGAGACAGCCACACGATCGCGGCAAAGATCGGTGTTCAAGGAGCAGGCCAACCGGCGCCTGCAGAATCTGAGCTATCTCGAAGAGCTGCAGGTTTCCCTGGATGGAGAAGCCACCGCCGCCCAGCAGCGCGCGGATGCCGCACTCAAGGTGGCCGAGTTCGCGCTCTTCGAATCGGACGATGCGGAAGAGGCCCTGGAGCACTATCAAGAGGTGATCCGCGGGTTCCCCGACAGCGAGGCGGCCACGCGGGCCGCCTACGCGCGGGCGTGGATCCATCACAATCGAACCGACTCCCTCGCGTTGGCCGCCCGGGAATTCGAGGAGCTGGTGGAAGGCGATCCCGGGTCGCCTCAGGCGGAGCAGGCGCTCGCGCATCTCACCGACATCGGTCTGTCCGAGCCCAGGCGCGCGGCCCTCGGCCAGCTGGTGCGATCCGCCAAGGCGCGCGAGCAGCGTCTGGCCGATTCGATGGCGGTGGTCGAGTCCCTCGCCGTGGCCGACTCGCTGGCCCTCGTGGCCGATTCTCTCGCGGTTCTGGCGGCCGAAAGGGCCACCGCGGTTGAAACCGTGGCAGGAGAGGCCGTCGCCGACAGCGCTCAGATCGAGGTCCTGGAAGGAAACCGGCCCCCGGATTCGTCGTCACTGCCGATGTCCCCGATCGCGGAGATGGACTCTTCAGGAACTCGTCGCAGGCAATTGAGCGAGGAAGAGATGCGCAGGAGGCCTCCTCGTCCCGAGGCCGGGCCGACTCCCCTGGCGGGGCAGGGTTCTCCCGACTCCGCGCGAACGCTGCCCGACTCCACGGGCCAGGCGGTCACCGACACGCTCACGGCCCAGCCGGCGGTCCCCGACACGTTGCCGGCGCCGCAGGACGAGGAATCCTCGTGATGGGTGGATCCCCAGGACCGAAGCAGATTCAGGCTCCCGGCGCGGGATACGCAAGTGTTTGCAGCGCCCGAATCCTCCAGAACAAGAGTGTTGCCGAGGGCATGTACGATCTGCGCCTTGCCGTGCCGCCGGACTGGGGTCCCACCGTGGCCGGGCAATTCGTATCGATCAGTTTGGAACGCGCCTGGCGGGAGGATGAGCCGGGCGGCGGAGGGGCTTTGCTTCGCAGGCCCTTCAGCATCGCTGGATACTCGAAGGGCGAGGACCACAGCGAGCTGCGCCTTCTCTACGCTCCGGTCGGCAAGGTCACCGGGCGCCTCTGCGAGGCGCAGCCCGGGACCCGACTCGAGCTCATGGGCCCCCGGGGAACCGCGTTCCCTCTGCCCGCGGATCACCATCCGGTGCTGGTCGGCGGCGGTCGCGGGCTGGCCCCATTCCTCTACGTGGCTGACGAGTTGCTTGCCGAAGAGCGCGCATTCACCTTGCTCTATGGACTGCGGACGGCCGCCCAGCGCGTTGGACTGGGGCGCCTGGAGTCGTCTTCCCTGGTGGCCACCGAAGACGGAACGGGGGGGACGAAGGGCACGGTGATCGATCTGCTGGATCAACTCCCGCCTTTGCCCCAGCCCCCGGCGGTTCTGGCCTGCGGTCCCCACGGGATGCTGGCGGCGGTGGCCGATTGGGCGCGCAGCCGCGAGATTCCCTGCTGGGTCTCGCTCGAGGAGGTGTTCGGCTGCGGGATCGGCATCTGCGCCGGGTGCGCCATTCCGGCGATCAAGTCTCACGGGGGAGAGTACGGCCGTTTTCTGTGGGCCTGTCGTGAGGGTCCGGTGGTTGCCGCCGAGGACGTGGACTGGGAGCGCTGGCGAGAGCTTTGGGGATAGAGAGCTGCGGGTGAGCCGCGGCGAATCGGGCAAGGAGATCCGGGCGGGTGAGCGAAAACCTGGGACAGAACGAGACGAATCGGGACGATCCGAGCAAGCGAGCAGTCGATCTGTCGGTCGGGCTCGGTCCTCTCAGGCTCGAAAACCCCGTCATGTGCGCTTCGGGCACCTTCGGCTACGGCGACGAACTCCCCGTGCTGACCGAGGTCGCCGCCCTGGGCGCAATCGTCACCAAGACGGTCACCGTCGAACCACGGGCCGGCAACCCTCCACCGCGTCTCTGCGAGACGCCCGCGGGGCTCCTCAATTCGATCGGACTTCAGAACGTCGGATGCGCGGTGTTCGTAGCCGATGTCATGCCGCGGCTCTTGAAGCTGGGACCGCCGGTGATCGTGAGCGTGGGTGGCAGAGAGGTCCACGAGTACGTCCGGTGTTCCGTGGCGACGGAGGCAGCCGGGGCGGCCGCGCTCGAGATCAACATCTCCTGCCCGAACGTTGCCAGCGGACTGGAGTTTTCGCGCAATCCACAGGAGGCTGCCAAAGTGATCTCGGCCGTGCGCCGGGCGGTCAAACAACCGATCTTCGCCAAGCTCAGCCCCAATGTGACCGACATCGCCGAGATCGGGAAAGCCTGCATGGACGCGGGGGCCGACGGGTTGGCCGCCGTCAACACGTTCGTCGGCATGGTTGTCGATCCCGATCGCCGGCAGCCGGTGTTGCGGCGCGGCACGGGCGGCATCTCGGGCCCGGCCATCCGGCCGTTGGCCTTGGCCAAGGTTTGGGATCTGGCCCGGGCGGTGAAAGGGCCCTTGATCGGCGCCGGTGGAATCGCGACCGCTCGGGACGCGCTTGAGTTCATCATCGTGGGGGCCAGCGCCGTGCAGGTGGGCACGGCCAACTTCAGGGACGCGGCCCGGGGCGCGCGGATCGTGGAAGGTCTGCGCGATCACCTGCTGCGCCAGCGTATATCCCGTCTCGAGGAGTTGATCGGAACGCTGGAACTTCCCCCCGCGGTTCAATAGCGGGAATCAGAGAGGAGAGTCATGGATCCGAGAGAGCATCTGATCGTCGCCCTTGATGTGGGAGGACTGCCGGCCGCCGAAGCACTGGTCGATTCGCTAGGTGACGAAGTGCTGTGGTACAAGGTCGGGCTCGAGCTCTACGCGGCGGGTGGCCCCGCCACGGTCCGAATGCTCAAGGACCGCGGTAAGAGGGTCTTTCTCGATCTCAAACTCCACGACATTCCCAACACGGTGGCTCGCGCCAGCGCGCAGCTTGCGGAGCTGGGCGTGGATATCATCGACCTGCATGTGGCGGCCGGATCTGAGGCCATGGCCCGGGCGGCTGAAGCGGTCCGGCAGGTCTGCCCGGGTGATGACCGCCCGACGCTTCTGGGCGTGACGGTCCTGACCAGCACAGCGGTGGACGCGGCCGGCAAACCCCTGTCGCCCGAGGGCCTCATCGAAGAGGTCACGCGCCGGGCCCAGGCCGCGAAAGAGGCCGGACTGGACGGCGTCGTCTGCCCGGCCCGGGCGGCCGAGAGCGTCAAGGCCTGCTGCCCCGAGGACTTCGCACTCCTGGTGCCGGGGATTCGCCCGGCGGGGACCGAGAAGGGCGACCAGCACTGGGTAGCGACCCCCGATTGGGCTCTGAAGGCGGGCGCCCGCTGGCTGGTGGTGGGGCGTCCGGTCCATGGGGCCGCCGACCCGAAGGCCGCGGCAGCCGCTCTGTGCGGGCAGATCGGGGCGGCCATCGTTTGACGGCCAGCCTGAGAGTACGCTACCATAACCACTTTTGTGGCAATCTAATACTGGCTTTGGCGGCAAGAAGGAGTTGGCAATGCAGCGCGTGTGTATGATTGGTTCGGGTTACGTCGGCCTGGTGACGGGGACCTGTCTCGCAGACTTCGGGAACAAGGTCGTCTGCGTCGACTATGACGAGAGCAAGATCGCCCTGCTACAGAAGGGACAGCTCCCTTTCTACGAGTTCAGTCTCCAGGAGGTCGTGCAGCGCAATATGCGTGAGGGCCGCCTCTCCTTCTCGACCGACTTGCCGGGAAACCTCAAGAAGAGCCGGGTGATCTTCACCTGTGTCGGCACCCCGATGGACGAGGATGGCCGCGCCGATCTGAGCCAGGTCTGGGACGCGGCGAAGACGATCGCCGAGAATCTGAACGGCTACAAGCTGGTGGTTCAGAAGAGCACCGTCCCGGTGGGGTCCGGGGCAAAGGTCAAGGCGATCATCGAGAAGCATCGCAAGGGAGACACCCCCTTCGACGTGGCCTCGAACCCGGAGTTTCTCCGAGAGGGATCGGCGGTCGAGGACTTCATGCGCCCCGACCGGGTGGTGATCGGCACCTGGACCCAGAAGGCCGAGCGCGTTCTGTCCGAGATCTATCGCCCACTCTACCTGAATGAGACGCCGATGGTGAAGACCACCGTCGAGTCGGCCGAGCTGATCAAATACGCATCCAACGCCTTCCTGGCGGCGAAGATCTCCTACGTCAACGAAATGGCCCTGCTGTGCGAGAAGGTGGGGGCGGATATCAAGGTCGTCTCGCGGGCAATGGGCCTCGACCGTCGCATCGGGTCGAAGTTCCTTCACGCCGGCGCCGGCTACGGCGGATCCTGCTTCCCCAAAGACACCCACGCCCTGGCTTTCTTCTCCCAGGAGGCCGGGTTCGACTACTCGATCGTCGAGGCGACCATCGCCGCGAACAAATACCAGCGGAGCGAGATGATCCGCCGCGCCGAGGCCATGTTGGGCAAGCCGAAGGGCAAGACGGTCGCGGTGCTTGGATTGTCGTTCAAGCCGCAGACCGACGATGTGCGCGAGGCATTCTCTCTGGCGCTCATCCCCGCGCTGCAGCGCAAGGGCGCCAAGGTGCGCGCCTTTGATCCGGTCGCCATGGATACGGCCGCCGAGGAGCTCAACAGCAAGGTCCACTTCTGCAAGGATGCCTATGAGGCCGCCCAGGGCGCGGACCTTCTGGTCCTGGCGACGGAGTGGAACGAGTTCCGCATGCTCGACATGAGGAAGATCGCCAAGCTGATGCGGAAGCAATGCCTGCTCGACTGCCGCAACGTGTACAACCCCGAGCAGATGGAAAAGCTGGGCTTCAAGTACCAGGGCGTCGGACGGGGTCGTTCGAAGAATATGGTCGGCAAGAAAGCTCCGGCCCGTTCCAAGCGGAAATCCTAAGGAGGGTGGGATGATTGACGGTGTCGTCATCAAGAAGCTCCGGGTGATCCCCGATGAGCGCGGCTTCCTGATGGAAATCCTGCGCAGCGATGACGAGTTCTTCGAGACCTTCGGGCAGGTCTACATGACCGTGGCCTATCCCGGGGTCGTGAAGGGGTGGCACTACCATCACGAGCAGACCGACAACATGACCGTGGTCCAGGGGATGGCCAAGATCGTGCTCTACGACATGCGCGACGATTCGCCAAGTAAGGGCGAGGTCGCCGAGTTTTTTGTCGGGGAGCGGAATCCGATCCTGATCAAGATTCCCCCGGGAGTCGCGCACGGCATGAAGGGGCTGCCGCCGCATGGCGCCTACATGGTCAACGTGCCGACCAGGATGTATAACTACGAATCCCCGGACGAATTCCGGATTCACCCTCACGACAACGACATTCCCTACGATTGGAGTCGCAGCGATGGATAGGCAGACGCTCGTCGAAAGCGGTCGTTATCTGGTGACCGGTGGGGCCGGCTTCATCGGAAGCAACTTCGTTCGTTACATTCGCGAGCGCTTCCCGAACGCCAAGGTGACCGTGCTCGACAAGCTGACCTACGCGGGCAACCCTGCCAACCTGGCCGACTTCGACGGGCAGGACGGGTATCGCTTCGTCAAAGGCGATATCTGCGATCGGACCCTTGTTCCGCAGTTGATTGCCGAGGGCTTCGACTGGATCCTGAACTTCGCCGCCGAAACCCACGTGGATCGCTCGATCGGAGATCCGGGGCAGTTCGTGCAAACCGACATGTACGGCGTGTACAATCTGCTCGAGGCGATGCGCGAGTCGGGGGGCGTGACCCGCTTCGTGCAGATCTCGACCGATGAGGTCTACGGCGAGGTGCTCGAGGGCGCGTCCACCGAAGATGCGCCTCTGGTCCCGCGGAACCCCTACGCTGCGAGTAAGGCGGGCGGCGACAGGCTGGCCTACTCCTACTTCGCGACCTACGACCAGCCGGTGGTGATCACGCGCTGCAGCAACAATTACGGGCCCTATCAGTATCCCGAGAAACTCATCCCTCTCTTTGTGACCAACGCCATTTCGGATGAGCGGTTGCCGGTGTACGGGAGCGGCAAGAATACCCGGGATTGGATCCATGTGCGCGATCACGTGGAGGCCCTGGTGAGCCTGCTGGGCGCCGACGGCGTCGACGGTGAGGTCTTCAATGTGGGGGCCAGCAACGAAAAGGACGTCCTCACCATCGCCGATACGATCCTCGGTGCGCTGGAGAAGCCCTCCTCGCTCCTGGCCCACGTGGTCGACAGGCCCGGGCATGACCGGCGCTACTCGGTCGACTGGTCCAAGCTCAAGAAGCAGACCGGCTGGGAGCCCCAGATTCCGTTCGATGAGGGGATCTCAGAGACCGTCCGATGGTACACAGAGAACAGCGAGTGGTGGCAGCCCCTCAAATCTGGTGAGTTCTTGGATTTCTACAAGAAGAACTACAAGTTCCTTGACCGGGATGCCAACCCCGCCGAAGGTTAGCCCCCAAGGCCCCATGACCTGTGGGGATACCGGAGTAGGCATGGGTTAGGAGAGTCACTGCATGAGAGTTCTGGTGACCGGTGGAGCGGGATTCATAGGATCCCATCTGGTCGAAGCGCTCCTGGCCCGTGGTGACGACGTTCTGGCCCTCGACAACCTCTCCTCAGGTCGCAGGGACAACCTGCAGACGACCCAGGATCATCCCCGTTTCTCCCTCCAGGTGGGCGATGTTCGCGATGAGGGCGCGGTGCGCGAACTCGTCGGCGACTGTGAGGTCGTCTACCACCTGGCTGCTCATGTCGGCGTGCGCCGCATCGTGGGACACGCGCTCGAGAGCCTGCTCAACAACCTCCAGGGAACCATGCTGCTGCTCAAGGAGTGTTCGCGCGCCGGACGGCGCACGGTCACCTTCTCGAGCAGTGAGGTGTACGGGAAAGGCACGGGCGAGCCGCTGGGCGAGGAACAGGACCTCGCAATCGGGGCCCCCAACGTCCTGCGGTGGTCCTACGCGGCCGGCAAGGCCGCCGACGAGGCGCTCGCCCTGGCGTATCACGCCGAACGCGGTCTGCCCGTCACGGTGATTCGTTGTTTCAACACCTGCGGGCCGCGCCAATCGGACCGGTACGGCATGGTCGTCCCGACCTTTGTGCGGCAGGCCCTCTCGGACGCGCCGCTGACCGTCCACGGCGATGGCCAGCAGACGCGCTGCTTCTCCTTTGTCGGGGATGTGGTCCGGGGCGTGTTGATGCTCGAGCAGTCACCGGCCACCATCGGAGAGGTGTTCAACGTCGGCAACGATGTCGAGGTTTCAATCCTGGACCTTGCCCACCGCGTGATTCAGCTCACCGACAGCCGCTCCGAAGTCGCCCACGTCTCCTATGAGCGTGCGTTTGAGAGCCCATTCGAAGATATCCGCCGGCGGGTTCCAGCGCTCCAGAAGATCCGGACCTTCGTGGGGTATGAGCCGGAGGTGACCCTCGATCAGATCCTGCGAGCGACCATCGCCAGCGTGAGACGGCACGGCGGGCAACCTACGAAGGTGCCGGACGTGTCCTCGGAAACCACCCGCAGCCCACGCTGCTAACCGACGGGCCGCGCTGCGGCCATGAGGCGCGTGGGGACAACTAGCGACCGCCTGGGATCCAGATGAGATTCGAAACGATCCTCATTCTTCTCTTATCGACCACCCTCTTCAGCGGCGTGTCGTGCGCCCTGCTACGCACGTTGGCTTTTCGGCGCGGATGGCTCTCGAAGGCCAATGGGGACCGGACCGGGCCCGGGGAGATTCCGATCGTCGGTGGGTTGGGCGTGCTCATGGGGGGGATCGCGGGGGCAGTGGTCACGGAAGGGATCGGGCGTCTGCGCGGCGTCGACGGGCTCATGATGACCGACTCGGTCGGCTCGATTCTGCTCCTCCTGGCCTTGATCGGATCCTACGGGCTACTGGGACACCTCGACGACCGCAAGGACCTCTCCCGGCGATCCCGCTTTCTCACCGAGTCGATCATTGCACTGGGGGTGATCGCCCTGTGGCCCGGTTGGGCGGGGGGAGAGATCGGCCTGACCCTGCCGGCGGCCTGGAACGCTTTGCTGGCCTGGCTCCTCTACTCCTTCGTGATCGTGGCGGGCGCCAACGCCTTCAACATGTGCGACAACTCCGACGGCCTGGCCGGCGCGACCGGCGCACTGACCTTGGGGGGCGTCTTCGTTGCGCGTCTGGTCACCGCGGGACCGGACCTGCTCAGCTGGGCGGCCCTCGCGGGTGCGGGTGGGCTGCTGGGCTTCCTCTACTGGAACCGCCCGCCGGCACGCATCTATCTGGGGGATGCCGGAACGCTCCCCTTGGGCGCGCTCATTGCTTTGTGTCTCGTCTCGCTCCCGACCTTCAGACTGTGGCCCGCCGTCCTGGCGACCCCGTTTCTGGCCGGCTATCTCTTTTTCGATCCGGCCATGGCGATTCTGGGCCGGTTCACCCGCGGCCGGGCCCCCTGGCAGGGCGGCACCGACCATCCCGCACACGATCTGCGCGTCGCCCTGGGCAACTGGACCAGCGCCTGGCGAGTGATCGTGGCCCTCCAGATCTTCTCGGTGGCGACCGGCGTCTCGGTGGCGACCGGCTTCCTGCCGCTTCCGCTCTTGCTCGTCCCTCTTGCACCCTGGCTGGCCCTTGCCGCGGCGGCGGCCGCGGGGCGGCGTATGCGAGATGCGGCCCCGCCGATCGCCGAAGGTCGGCGCGCCGAGGCCTGAGACGTCCCCGGGATCACCTGCACGTGAGGGGACACCTACTGCCCCGTGCGGCACACACGCTCGCCGCGACCCACGCGATCCATCCTTGGCGCTCGGCGGCCACCTTTGCCCCGGCCGATTTCGGCCCTGGGGCGCCAATCGTTTCCGGCGCCGGCCTCTGGCCCTTCGCTCTTTCATCCGCGGGCGGATTCGCGGCATCGGCCGCCACCGGTGGAACGGCCCTTGCGGCGCTGGCCCGGACACCGCGGAGGTGCACAGGCGCCCGCGCGGCACGAACCAGCTGACGCAGGCGGCAAAGACCCGCCGAATCGAGAAGGAGAGCGAGACCATGCCGAACAGCAACTTGTGGAGACGCACGAAGCGGACCCCCGGGATACGGGAGTTTCCCTGGACCTATCTGGTGCTTCTGGCGCTCTTCGCCAGCCTGGTGCTCACGATGTCTCCGGTGCGGTAAACATGCGCCGCCGGGGGCCGTTTCCCGCCCCGGGGCACCATTGCGCTTGCGTGGCCGGGCTTCTGAACACAACCTGAAGGGTGCGCCGTCCGTAGGGACCTTTATCCTGACGATCGCATCACCCGCACAGGGAGAGCAGTATGGCCCGCGTCCAGCCGCAGCCGCTCGATCAAGCCCGCGACCTCGCCCGCCAGTTCGCGCAGGAGGAGATCGCCCCGGTCTCTGAGCATTGGGACCAGATGGGGGAGCCGCGCGAGTTTCCCCATGAGCTATACCGGCGCATGGGTGAGCTGGGCCTGCTCGGGTACAGCAGCCCAGCGGACTTCGGCGGTGGGGGGCGCCCGCAGGCCGACTTCGTGACCATCATCGAGGAGCTGGCCTACGTCGACATCGCTTTTGCGGTCATGTGCGGTATCCCGCGCCTGTTCACGATCCCGGTGCTCGCGTACGGCCCGGAGGCCCTCAAGGAGAAGTACGTCGAGCCCTGCCTGCGGGCGAAAACGATCGGCGCGTTCGCCCTCTCCGAACCCGGAGCCGGCTCCGACGCCGCCAATCTGCAGACGATTGCCCGCGATTGCGGCGACCACTACCTGATCAGCGGCGAGAAGACCTTCATCACCCACGGGGATGTCTGTGACGTCGCGCTGGTCTTCGGCAAGATCGAAGGGTCGGACCGGCTGTCGGCGTTCGTGGTGGACACGGGTCAACCCGGCTGGCGGCCGAATACCCTCGAGCGCAAGATGGGCATCCGCGCCACGACCACCGCGCGCATCTTGCTCGAAGAGGTCCGCGCGCCGAAGGAGAACCTGGTGGGTGAAGCCGGCCAGGGGTTTCGCTACGCGATGGAGACCTTGGACTGCGCCCGCGTGTCGGTGGCCGCCCAAGCGATCGGCATCACCTGGCGGGCCCTCGATGAGGCTTGCTGCCATGCCCTCCGGCGCGAGGCGTTCGGGAAACCTCTCGCCGCGCAGCAGGCCATCGGGTGGATGATCGCCGATATGGCCACCCGCCTGGAAGCCGCCCGCCTGTTGACCGCTCGTGCAGCCGGGAAGCAGGAGGAGGGCGAGCCCTTCGCCGCCCTAGCTTCAATGGCCAAACTCTCCGCGTCCGAGACCGCCCGCTTCGCCGTCGATCGGGCGATGCAGATCTACGGCGGATACGGGTACATCGGCGAGTATTCCGTGATCGAAAAGCTCTACCGCGATCAGCGTTTCCTCGAGATCGGCGAGGGGACCTCCGAGGTTCAGCGGCTGATCATCTCCCGGCACGTGCTGGAAGCGGCCCGACGGCGGGAGCTGGGCTGATCTGAGCGGCACCCGCGAGCATCCCAGGGACAGGATCCCGGTCACGTTGACCGTCCCCACCCCCTATGCTACGCTGCAACCCACGCTGGATCAGGGAAGTACGCCCATTGCACGGAGGCGCAAACATGGCACAGGAACGGCTGCGGGTTGGAGTGCTCGATGTTGAGTCGGGACACCTCCACGGGACCTGGTTGCAGGAACAGCTGTGCGAGAAATGGCCGGACATGAAGGTGGTCCTTCGGGCGCTTGGCGCGAAGCCGCGTCAGAAGCGTACCTCGAAGAACGGTGTGGACATCCCGATTCGGGCGTTCTACTCCGAGCCCATCTACGAGGCCCTCAATGCGGGGAAAGTGGATGTGGGTGTCCACCGCATGAAGGATCTGCCGGCGACCCTGCCCGATGACGTGCACCTGGTCGCCGTCTGTGAGCGGAAGACTCCGCTGGATGTCCTGATCTCGCGGGATGACTCGATCATCGACGAGCTGCCCTCGGGAGCCCGGATCGGGGTGAGCAGCCTGCGCCGGCAGGCGCAGCTTCGAAGGTACCGTCCTGATCTGGATCTGGAATTCGTGGTCGGTACGCTCAGCGAGCGCCTGCACATGGTCGATTCGGGTGTGCTCTACGGGATCGTGGTGGCCGCCTCGGGGATCGAATGGCGCGGCTGGCAGGAGCGGGTGGCGGAGGTTTTCACCGCGCAGGTCTGTACGCCGGCGGTCGGGCAGGCGGCCCTGGGACTGCTCGTGCGGGACGAGGACAGCGAGGTGGCCGAGAAGCTTCGTTTCCTCAATCACACCCTCTCCAGAAGCGAAGTCGAAGCCGAGCGCGCCTTCCATCACGCGGTGGGAGCCTGGGAGGGTGCACCGGTGGGTGCGCTGGCCCGGGTCAAAGGCGACATCCTCAAGATGGAAGGGTGCGTCTGCTCCTTGGACGGCAAGTTGGTCATTCGGGGCCGGGCCGAAGGGTTTCCCGATGACCCGGTCCGCACCGGCGAACGATTGGCGCAGACGCTCCTCGAGCAGGGAGCCGCGGCTATCTTTGACGAGACGGGCGAGTAGGCCCAGGGAAGACACCAGAGAGCAAGCCAGGTTGGAAGGGGCGGCATGTACGATCTTCGTTTTGTCCGGGAGCATGAGGCCGAGCTGCGCGAAGCCGTTCGCAAGAAGGGCGAGAAGGCCGATCTAGACGAAATCATGGCGCTGGACAAACGGCGGCGGGAGATCCTGGGCGAGGTCGAGACGCTGAAAGCCGAGCGCAACCGGGTTTCGGCGGAGATCGGCCAGCGCAAGGCCACCGGGGAAGACGCCGAAGAGGCCGTCAAAGAGATGCGCGAGGTCGGCGCGCGGATCAAGCAGTTCGACCAGCAGCTGAGCGACCTGCTGCCGAAGATGGATGAGCTGATCAGCTGGATTCCCAACATCCCTCACGAAACGGTGCCCGAAGGCGATGAGTCGGCCAACCGGTTGGTCCGCGAGTGGGGCAGTCCGCGCACCGAGGAGGGACTGCGCGACCACGTGGACCTGGGGGCGGCCCTGGGGATCCTCGAGCTGCCGGCCGCCTCGCAGATGAGCGGCTCCGGCTTCTCGATGCTCATCGGGGACGGTGCCCGGCTGCAAAGGGCCCTCATCAACTTCATGCTCGAACGCCATTCCGGATGCGGCTACCGGGAGGTGCGGATTCCCTACGCCACCCGGGCCGAGGCGCTCTTCGGGTGCGGCCAGCTGCCGAAGCTCAAGGAGGACATGTATTCGATTCCTCTTGATGAGCTCTTCCTGATTCCCACCGCGGAGGTGCCCCTGACCAATCTCCTGCGCGGACGCGATCTGAGGCATGAGGAGCTGCCGATCAACTTCGTGGCCTACTCGCCCTGCTTTCGGCGGGAGGCGGGGACCTACGGCAAGGATACGCACGGGCTGATCCGGGTTCATCAGTTCGACAAGGTGGAGATGGTGAAGATCGTCCCCCCCGAGTCCTCCTACGAGGCCCTCGAGGAATTGACCGCCGACGCGGAGGCCATTCTGCAGGCGCTGGAGCTGCCGTACCGCGTCCTTGAATTGGCGACCGGGGACCTTAGCTTTGCCGCGGCGAAGTGCTACGATCTGGAGTTGTGGGCGCCCGGGGAGGGCCGCTGGCTGGAGGTGTCCTCCTGCAGCAATTTCGAGGCGTTTCAGGCCCGGCGGATCGGCCTGCGCTATCGTAATCCCCAGGGCAAGAAAGCGTACGTCCACACGCTCAATGGGTCGGGGGTGGCGCTGCCGCGGCTGATCGTCGCCATCATGGAACAGTATCAGACGAGCGCGGGCACCATTCGGGTGCCGGAGGTCCTGAAGCCCTATCTTGGGGGCGACGAGGAACTCCGCGGAGAGAGCGGAGTCTAGAGAACAGGCCGCCCGTGAGCCGCGACCGCCGGACACGCACACGAACGGGGGAAGCATGTCGGTCTCCAGATCGAATCTCTCGACCCTGCTGAGGGCCTACCTCTTTCTGGGTAGTTTTGTGCTGGTCGCGGCCGCCTTCGTCTACAGCTACAGCTGGGTGCGCAAGGTCAACCAGGAATCGCAGGCGGTCGGGCAGCTGCTCGCGCGGTTCGTGGCCTCTAGTGCGCTGGAAGCCACGGCCAGCCCGGAGCTCCAGGACATTTTCGACGAGGTCATCAAACCCAGCGATCTGCCGCTCATCCTGACCGATCGCGCGGGTCGTCCCTTCGTCTGGCGCAACATCGGCATCGCGAAGGATGCCGTGGACATCGAGACCATCTCCAGATGGGATCCCTCCGCCGACGATGCCTCGCCGGTCATCCGACGGATCGTCGAGAAGAAGGAGGAATTCGAGCGCCTCCATGATCCGGTCCCGATCTACGGGAAGGAACGTACGCGGGAGTTCGGCTACGTCTATTTCGGCGAGCGGCGACTGGCGCGTGAGCTCCGCTACATTCCGCTCGTCCAGCTTGGGATCATCTTTGTCTTCATTGCCCTCGGGTACCTCGGGTACCGCTCGATCAAGACGAGCGAGCAACGGGCCATCTGGATCGGCTTGGCGAAGGAGACCGCCCACCAACTCGGGTCGCCGATCTCCTCTCTGCTGGGCTGGGTCGAGCTCTTGCGCATGAAACAGAGTGAGTCGGAAGAGACCGCCGACGCCGCCCCCGCCGAGGGGGACTCGGATACACTCCCCGACGTGTCGCTGTCCAGGCCGTTCCTGACCGAGGTCCTCAACGAGATGGAGGACGATGCGGAGCGGCTGAACAAGATCGCGAAACGTTTCGGCCAGGTGGGCTCGCCGCCGCGATTGAACACGGTCGACGTCGTGCCGATCGTGAGCTCGGCCGTGCGTTACTTCCGTCGCCGGCTGCCGCACCTCAAGAAGGAAATCGAAATCCAAGAGCTCTACGACATGGTTCCGCCGGTCAACGTCAACGATGAGCTGATCGAGTGGGTCGTGGAGAACATCCTGAAGAACGCCATCGATGCAACCGGCGAACAGGGCCGGATCAAGATCGAGGTCATGCATCGGCACGAAACCGAGTGTGTCGAGGTCCGGATCAACGACGAGGGGCGGGGGATGACCGCGGCCGAGGTCCGGCAGGCCTTCTCGCCCGGATACTCGACCAAGAGCCGCGGCTGGGGACTGGGCCTGACGCTTACCAAACGGATCGTCGAGGACTACCACGGCGGCCATGTCTACATCGAGCGCTCCGAGCCGGGCAAGGGTACCACCTTCGTCGTGTCCTTCCCGGTATAAGACGGGAACCCATGGCATCGACACGACAACATATCCTCTGGGTCGATGATGAAATCGACATGCTTCGGCCCCACATCCTCTACTTGGAGAGCAAGGGATACCAGGTCACCCCCGTGGCCAATGGGTTCGACGCCCTCGATCTGATCCAGAAGCAGAGCTTCGACGTCGTCCTCCTCGATGAGAACATGCCCGGTATGGGCGGGTTGGATGTGCTCGCGGGCATCCAGGAGCATCGCCCCGAGCTGCCGGTGATCATGATCACCAAGAACGAAGAAGAAAACATCATGGATGAGGCGCTGGGCCAGCGCATCACCGACTACCTGATCAAACCGGTCAACCCCAGCCAGATCTTCCTGGCCTGCAAGAAGCTGTTCGAGTCGAGGAATCTCGAACGAGACGTCACCGTGCGCGACTACGTGCGGCGCATGGGGGCCGAGCTGGGTGATCCTCCGCAAGAGCAGACCTGGGACAGCTGGTCACGGCGTTATCTCGAAGCCGTTCGCTGGGATCTCCAGCTCGACGCCATCTCCGAAGAGGGCCTGGCCCAAAGCCACGACGCTCATCTGCAGGAGCTCAATCGCCAGTTCGGACGGTTCATCGAAGCCAGCTATCGAGGGTGGGTCGAGCAGCCGCCCGGCAACCGGCCGGTGCTCTCACCGGATGTCATCCCTCAGCGGGTGGTGCCACGCTTGAAGAAGGGCCAGCGCGTGGCCTTGATCGTCCTCGACTGCCTGCGGCTCGACGAGTGGCTGTCGTTCGAATCCCTGCTGCCGGCCGAGGTTCGGCGCAAGCGCGAGCTCTACTGTTCGATTCTACCGTCCGCCACGGTCTACGCCCGAAACGCGCTGTTCAGCGGGCTCTTTCCGCGTCAGATCGCGCGCAAGTACCCCGACTTCTGGGAAGAGGTGCAGGTCTCCGAGATGGGCATGAACCGTTTCGAGAACGAGCTGCTGCAGAGCCTGCTCCAGCAACATGGCGTTCACCGGGGCGGCGCACACTACCGCAAGGTGGTCAGGCGCGACGATGCCGATGAGCTCGTCCGGCAGATGGGCAGTCTGGCCGATCAGCAGTTGGTGGCGCTCGTGTTCACTTTTGTCGACAACTTCACGCACGGGCGGAGCCGGGACACGATCATCGCCGAGTTTGCCCAAGACCTCCCCGCTCTGAGGGCCCACCTGCGCACCTGGTTCGAACGGTCGGTGGTGCGGCAGGCCATTCGGGCTTTTCTCCGGCAGGGTCGGGTGGTGATCGTGACCACCGATCACGGCAGTATTCAGGTGCGTCGCCCCGCGCTCGTGAAGGCGGATCGTGAAACGTCGAAGGGTGTCCGGTTCAAGTTCGGTCGCTCGCCGCGCGTGCAGGAAGATCAGGCGGTGCAGGTGCGCGAGCCCGCCAGCTTCGGCCTTCCCGAGGGCGGGCTGCTCAAGACCTACATCTTCGCGCGCGACGACTACTTCTTCCTCTACGGGGCCCGTCGCCAGAGCCACGAGCGGGCATTGAAGAACAGCTTTCAGCATGGGGGGATCTCGATGGATGAGCTCATCATCCCCATCGTGACGCTCATGCCCCCCTCCATGTCGGACGACGACGGGGAACTCCCATGACCGCGCCCCTGACGCGAGTGTTCCGCAGCCGCAGCGTAGACCAGACCCACGCTGCCGCGGCGGCCCTTGCGCGCGGGCTCAGGCCGGGAGACGTGGTGGCCTTGATGGGCGACCTGGGGGCGGGGAAGACCCGGTTCGTCGAAGGGGCTTCCCGGGAGTTGGGATACGAAGGCCGCGTGCGGTCCCCGAGTTTTACACTGCTCAATATCTATCGGGGAACGCGGCCGATCTACCACTTCGACCTCTACCGGTGGGACCGGCAGACGGGCGAGCTGGAGCTCGAGGGATGGGAGGAGTTCTTCGAAGGGGAGGGCATGAGCTTCATCGAATGGGCCCAGAATCTGGGGCCTCATCTGCCCCGGCGGAGCCTGGTGGTGAGAATGACCCAGCCCGAAGATGAACACCGCATCCTGACCGTAGATGCGACCGAGCCCCACCATCGGGCTCACCTGGAGACGCTGGACCTGTTCCGGTCCGGCGATGAGGAGACGGAATGAGTGGCCCCGCGCCGAAAGCGAGCCCGCCCGAGCGGGCGGTGCTGGGGATCGACGCCTCCGGCCTGCTGGCCGGTGTCGCCCTCGCCCAACACGGGCGCCTCCTGGGCGAAGTGCGCTGCGACGTGCGGGCCTCGGCCAGCGAACGCGTCCTGCCGCAGGTGGATCTGCTGCTCAGCGACTTCGGACTGAAGATGACCGACGTAGGCCGCGTCGGCGTCGCCCTGGGGCCCGGCTCGTTTACCGGACTGCGCGTGGCGCTCGCGACGGCGAAGGGTTTGGCTCAGGGGCTATCGATTCCGCTGATCGGGGTCTCCAGTCTGCAGGCCCGATCCTATGCCTTGCAGGCCGGTGGACGGGCGGTCCTCGTGGTGACCGCGCACCGCCGAGGAGCCGTCTTCTGCGGGGCCGGGCGATGGACCGGCGACCGATTCGAAGAGCTGCTGCCCGAAGCCAGCCGACAGGTGACCGAAGCGGGCGAGTGGGTGGGCGAGGCCGTGAGATGCTCAGGCGCCGCCACCGGAGCCCCGCTCTTGGTGACCGGGGATGCGACCGATCTGCTCTTTGAGCAACTCGGTGACGGGGACCGAGCCTCGACTCAGGCCCCCCTTCTTGCCGTGCCCGGACTCCCGGGCTCCATGCCGGGCGTGGTGGCGATCCTGTCCGAGCTGGCCCCCCGCGAGGCGGAGGTCACCGGCGTGGATCTCGAGGCCCTGGAGCCGCGCTACCTGCGAGGGAGCGATGCGCGCCGACCGGCGCGCCGGGGTGGGGGCGATTCCTGATGGCCGCCGGGCCCCAGCCTCCGGGTGACCGGGCGCCCCTGGCGGCAACGGACTTCGAACTCCGGGATCTGGAACCGGAGGACGTCGATCGGGTGCTCGCCCTCGAGAATGAGATCTTCATCGATCCCTGGATCCGCGAATCGTTCGAGGCCGAGATTCGCCCGGAGGAGGGGGTCCACTGGGCGCGGACCGCGTGGCGTGGGTCCCGGCTGGCGGGATACGTGGTCGCCTGGTTTGTTTTGGATGAAGTTCATCTTGCAAATATCGCCGTCGCAAAGATTTATAGACATCTTGGATTGGGAGGGCGACTGCTCGAATGTGTCCTGGATGAGGCGCGGCAGCGGGCCAGCCGCTGGATTGGACTCGAGGTCCGTCAATCGAACGAGGGCGCCCAGGCCTTCTATCGGACCTACGGCTTCCGGCCGGTGGGGATCCGCAAGGGCTACTACCGGGTGGGCAGTGAAGATGCGCTGGTCATGGCGCTTGAACTAGACCAGAATGAACTCGAATCAGAGACGGTTTGAGCGGCCTGCGCGTGCGCTCCGGTCCCGATGAGGTAAACATTGTCCTGGCTCAGGAAGATCATAGAACGTCCCACCCGCCAGCCGCGCAAGTCGGTCCCCGACGGGGTCTGGATGAAGTGCGCCGGCTGCGCGGAGATTCTCTACCGGCAGGAACTCGAGCGGAATCTGTTCATCTGCAGCCGGTGTGGGGCCCACTTCCGAATCCTCCCGCAGCAGTACATCGACATCCTCTGTGATGAGGCCACCTTCGAACCGCTCTTCGGCGAGATTCGAAGCAGCGATCCTCTCTCATTTCGTGACGCCAGCGGCAAATACAAGGATAAGCTCAAGCGGGCAACGAAGGGGGAGGAGAGCCGCGAAGGGGTGATCACCGGCCGGGCGCGCATCGAGCAGCTGCCGGTGACCCTCGGGGTGATGGACTTCGGGTTCCTGGGGGGCAGCATGGGATCGGTGGTGGGCGAGCGCATCGCCAGGCTGTCGGCCCTGGCCTGTCGGGAACGGCTGCCGCTGATCATCATCTCCAGCTCGGGAGGGGCCCGGATGCACGAGGGGATCCTCTCCCTGATGCAGATGGCCAAGACCTGTGCCGAGCTGGCGCGTCTCGATGAGGCGCGGGTGCCCTTCATTTCGATACTCACCGATCCGACCACCGGCGGGGTGAGCGCCAGCTTCGCCATGCTGGGAGATATCATTCTCGCCGAGCCCGGCGCCCTGATCGGATTCGCCGGACCGCGCGTGATTCGCGAGACGATTCGGCAAGAGCTGCCCGAGGGGTTCCAGCGCGCCGAGTTCCTCTTAGAGCACGGATTCGTCGATCAGGTTGTTCCGCGTGACCGTTTGCGTCAAACTCTCGCCCGACTGCTGCATCATTTCGTGGACAGTGGGCGTATCAAAGCGCAAGCAGCGGACCGGGGGGTGTCCCCCGCCGGGTACCCGCAGGAATGACGATTGATGAACTACGACGAAGCGATTGACTTCCTCTACAACCTCGAGCACGGCTCCATCAAGTTGGGGCTCGAGCGCATTGAAGCCGCCACCAAAGCCTGTGGCCATCCCGAGCGGCGGTTTCGCTCTGTGCATGTCGCCGGCACGAACGGCAAGGGGTCGACCGCCACCTTCCTTTCTTCGATCCTCTCCGCGGCCGGGTACAAGAGCGCTCTTCACACCTCGCCGCATCTCATGGCCTACGGGGAACGGTTTCGCGTCGATGGGCGGATGATCGCCCAGGAGAAGATCGCGACCCTGACTGCCGAACTGAAGAGCCTCATCCTCGAGCACACGTTGTCCTACTTCGAGGCGACCACCCTCTTGGCCTTCGAGCTGTTCGCGAGGGAAGAGGTCGACGTCGCGGTGATCGAGGTTGGGATGGGCGGCCGCTTAGACGCCACAAATGTCATCGGGCCGGCGCTGACCGTGATCACCGGGATCGATCTGGACCACACGAAGTCACTGGGCGGCACGCTCTCGGCCATCGCGGCCGAGAAGGCCGGCATCATGAAACCCGGGGCGCCGCTGCTTTTCGGTCCCTGTCCGGAAGAGGTGGCCCAGGTATTCGTCGAGCGGGGCCGCGAACTCAGGATTCCGGTCGTCTCGGCCGAAGAGCGCCTGAAGATCGAAGAGGTGGTGGTCACGCCGGAAGGCACGGACTACCGCTACCGGTGTGCCGAGGCGTCCGAAGACACGCAGCGACGGATCAGACTGTGTGGACGGCATCAGGTCTGGAACGCCCTGGTCGCGGAGGAGGGCGCCAGGCTGCTGGCGTCGGCCGGGCTGGGCGTCACGAGCGAACAGTGCGAGAGGGGGCTTGCGCAGGCTCTGTGGCCCGGGCGGTTCGAATTCGTCCCTTTCGCGCCCGACACGCCGCTCATCCTCGATGTGGCGCACAACCCCGGCGGCGGGCAGACCGTGGCCGACACCTACCGGGCCTGCTTCGGTGACGCACCGGATCCGCTGATGGTCGTCGGTATGCTCGGAGACAAGAACCACGAAGCGTTTCTCCGCAGCTTGCGACCGCTGTCCGAAGATCTGCTGCTCGTGCCGCTCCAGGTCTCGCGCGCCGGCCCCATCGAGGATGTGGCGGCGGCAGCCACGCGCGCCGGGTTCGAGGCTCAGATTGCCGCTGACATGGCGACCGCCCTCGAGACGGCCAAAGGGCAGAACCGGCCCGTGCTGATCACCGGGTCCTTTCGCACGGTTGAAGCCGCTGCCGAGGCAATCGGCCAGGGCCCCGCGGAAAGCCTGTTCGAGCCTGAAGGACCAGGGCGGCCGGCATCGTCGCCGCTCTCCACGGGGAGGACGCGCCGATGAGCGCCATCGTGGGAATCGACATCGGGGGCACGGCGATCAAGCTCGGGCTCGTCAAGCCCGACGGATCGGTCCTCTCGCGTTTGACCGTGGACACGCCCGCCGAGGAGACACCGGCCGCCAGTGTGAAACGTATTGCGGAAGGGGTCAGACGCCTGGGCGAGACCCCGCGGGTCGGCGTGGGGTGCGCGGGACTGGTCAGCATGGATAGCGGCGTACTGCACACCTCCCCGAATCTGCCGAAGTGGACCGATGTGCCTCTCGCACAGCTTCTCGAAACCGAACTTCAGACTCCGGTATCGGTACTAAACGATGCCAACGCGTTTGCGCTGGCGGAAGCAAGGGTGGGTGCGGGTCGTGGCAAGGATCCCGTGGTCGGCCTGACCCTGGGCACCGGCGTGGGGGGTGGGATCGTCATCGGCGGACAGCTCTACGGCGGTCATCACGGGTTCGCCGGTGAGATCGGCCACACGTCGATCGACTATAACGGCCCTTCCTGCGCCTGCGGGAACCGAGGCTGTCTGGAACTCATGGTCGGACGGCGGCCGATCTTGAACGACTACGCGGGCCGCGCGAACTGGACGCCGGGGACCGTGGCCTACGATCTCGTGGACGGGCGGCGCGAGGATCTCACGCCGGAGACGCTTTGCCGAGCCGCCGTCCAGGGGGATCCGGAAGCGCAGGCCTGTTGGGAGACAGCCGGGGTGGCCTTGGGTTCGGCGTTGGCCACCTTTGCCAACCTGTTCGATCCGCAGATCATCGTCATCGGCGGCGGGATCGCGCAGGCCGGCGAGCTGATCTTCGAACCGGCGCGGCGGGTGATGCGTGAGCGCGCGATGAGTGCACCGGCGGATCAACCGCCCGTGGTGCCCGCCATCTTAGGAACGGACGCCGGCCTTATCGGGGCGGCACTCTACGCAATGAGTGAAGAGGGGGCTGGAGAAGGGGCTCGATGACCAGATCCCGTCTCAAAGCCTGGAGCACAGGGCCGGTCTTGCTGGCCGTCTGCTTCGCCGGTCTCTCCTGCACGACCCCGCCGCGGCTGGCTCCGCAGGACGCACTTCCCAAACCCGGCGCCCTGCCTGACAGCACCGCCCGGGCGGCCGCCCCTGACTCCGCCCTGATTCCCGATGCCGATGCAGACCTCCCGACCCTCGCGCCGGCGGACTCCACTTCGCTGGTCGGCCAGATCGAAGTGACCCCACCGGACTCGCTGGCGACGCCGGTCGAGACACCGGCCGACAAACCGCCGAAGGCCCCCTCCGAACCCTGGCACCTGACCGGCGACAGCCTGCAGGGACAAATCGACGGTCCCATCGAAATCGAGAAACCCTACATCGTCCATGAAGGGCTTCAGCTCCAGAGCCTCCACGGGCGGTGGGATCCTGACCTGTCCCGCGCAGAACTCCACGGTGAGGTTTCGATCTGGGACAGCGTGCGGGTGATGAATTCCCAGGATGCGTTCTACTACCGGCAACAGGCCCTCCTCGAAATGCAGGGGCGCGTCACAGGCAAGGGGCCGGAAGGCACCATTCGCTGCCAACGCCTGACCTATGACCGGGAGGAGGAGATTCTCCATCTGAGTGGAGCGGTCAGCGTCATCGAGGGGACGCGCGAGCTTCAGGCCGATTGGGTGCGCTACGCTTCGCGGGATTCGGTGCTCACGGCCGGCGGATCGATCCGGTTGATGGAGGAGGCGGACTCGGTCGAAGCGTTCGGGGACAGCTTCCACCACGACCGCCGCACGGGCATCGCCACGATCGTGAGCGATGGAACGCGCAGGCCCCGGCTCGTGCGCTCGGGTGAGGAAGGCACGGCTCCCTTCGTGCTCGAGGCCGACACCCTCCGCCTGTGGACCGACGAGGAACGCGGCGAGGCGAGCGGCGCGATCCACTTCACGCGTGGGGGCATCACGGGGCTGTGCGACCGGGCCAGCCTGCCGATAGCCCAGGACCAGCTTCTGCTCTCCGGATCTCCCGAGGTCGGCGATCGGGACGGTTGGGTGACCGGGGACAGCATGCGCGTCAATCTGCGTGACGGGCTGGCGGACAACCTGCGCGTGTGGGGCCGGGCACGGGCCGAGTACTTCCCCCCGGGGCGCGCCGGGGAGGCCCACTTCACGGTGGGCGACAGCATTCAGGCCTTCCTGGACGAGGGCGCCATCCGAAGTGCGATCGTTGAGGGCAACGCCCAGTCGCTGTACCTGCCCGGCCAGGCGGACGCGGATCAGGGGGTCGGCATCAACTGGACTCGCGGCAATCGGCTTCGCCTGCTGATGGAGGATGACGGGATCGGCCGGGTCCAGTTCGAGGGTGAGGTGAGCGGCCGCTACGTGCTGCCGCTCACGCGGGCCGAGCGGGAGAGCCGGCGTGCCGGCCAGGATTCTCTGACGACCGTTCCCGATTCAAGTCTGGCCGTGGCGGACACGGTTGCTGTAGGAGCCGTCCCCGATTCGATCGCGACGCGCAGGCTGGCGGCGCGCGCACCCCTGCTTCTGCCCCCGGAGGTGACCGCCGAGATCCGCACCCTGGCACTGGACGGCGACCTCGCGATCGGCGACAGCGCCCTGGTGGTGCTCGGCTTCAAGCCCGTCGACACGGTTGAGTATTCCGGCCGGGAGATCGACTTCGAGATCGAGACCGACTGCATCACGATTCGAGAAGAAGGCCACGTCACCTACCAGGGGATGCAGCTGGACGCCGAGGAAATCGTCTTCGACTCACGCCGCGACCTGGTGATCGCGAAAGGGGAGCCGATCCTCCGCGACCCGGGCAATGAGGTGTTCGGCGAGGAGATGACCTACCGGATCGACACGAAGCAGGGGCTCATCTATCAGGGCCGGAGCGAGTTCGAGGGCGGACATTATCGCGGCGAGCATTTGAAGAGGGTGGAAGACAAGATCTTCTACGCGCGCAACGCAGACTTCACCCCCTGCGAGTGCGAGACGGCGATGACCCACTTCCATGCCGAACGGATGAAGATCGTCTCCGGCGACAAAGTCATCGCCCGGCCCGTGACTCTCTACCTGGGCCACATTCCGGTCATGGCGATCCCCTACGCAGTCTTTCCCATCCGCCGCGGACGACACAGCGGGATTCTGGTCCCGGACGTCGAATTCGGCTTCGATTCGGAACGCGGCCGTTTCCTGCGCAACGTGGGGTACTACCTGGCGCCGGGCGACTACTGGGACGCGCTCGTTTGGATGGACTACTACGAGAACGATCCCCGTTATACCTTCAATGGGAAGATGCGCTATCGGGTGAGATATCTGCTGAGCGGAAACCTCGAGAGTTCTTTCACGCAGGACCACAGTGGCGGCTCCCGGCGGGACAGGTGGTTGCTCCGCGCGAACCACGATCAGACCCTGGGCGAACGCTTCAGCCTCAAAGCCTCGGCCAGGTTTCAGAGCGACAAGGACTACGCCGACGACCGCGACTTCGGCGCAAACGTGGATGATCGCATCAATCGTCAGCTCAGATCGCAGCTCAGCCTGAACAAGAGCTGGTCGGGAGCGTCCCTCAGTTTCGCTGCCGACCGGACTGAGTATCTGGACGAGAGCGGCGGATCGACCCGCATTCGCCAGAGTATTCCCAGCATCAACCTCAACCTGAACTCTTTTCCGCTCGGCACTCGTCCGGATGACCGGGGTCGGGGGGGCAGCCTGCCGTTCCTTTCCACCACCTACGCCCGCGCGGACCTGAAGTACCGGGGGGCATACACCAAGACCTGGGAAGACTCGGTCATCACCAACCAAGCGGCGGGTCTCGGATTCTCGCTTTCGGACAAACGAAGGCTGATGGGGGCAATCAACATCACCCCTTCGGCGAGCCTGTCCGCCGCCTGGGCGCACAAAGACAGCGACGGAAAACGAAATCGCACGGGCGCCACCTGGCGGACCGGGGTCTCCGCCAACACCACGTTCTACGGCACCTTCTTTCCCCGTCTGGGGGCTTGGGAGGGCGTCAGGCACGTGGTCGAGTTCGGCGCGTCCTATGGGTACCGGCCCGAGATCAAGGCGGTCGAGGGATTCCCCTCGGTGGGGGGGATCTCGCTGAGCAGCTCGAAGAGCAGTGCGGTCTCGCTCAGCATGACGCAGCGTCTTCACCTGAAGTGGCTTCGGGGTGAGGAGACGGTCAAGAAGGAGAACCTGGTCACCTGGAGCTCACGAACCCGCTATGACTTCCTGGCCAAGGAGAAGGGCGCGGATCCCTGGGGCAATATGTCGCACACGGTTCGTTTCACCCCCGCGAGGGCCTTCAAGAGCGACTTCTCGCTGACCCACGATCTGGAGCGGTGGAAACGGTCTCAGCTTTCGCTGAGGACCAGCATGAGGATTGCCGGCGGGGGGGATGCCGGTGGTGGGCGAGGTGCGGGCGCGCCGTCCGGGGAGGAGAGTGGCTTCGGCGACGTGGGCTCAGAGGGCGGCACGGGCCCCGACCGGCAGGTGATGGGCGGAGGGCTGAGCGGTCCGTGGCGGTTATCAGCCACTCATGTGTTCTCTCTGGGGGATGCCTGGTCTTCGCACCGGAGTTCGATCAACGTCGCCTCGGAGCTGTCGATGACCCCCGCCTGGCGACTTCGGTACACGGTTTACTACGACCTGGCGGAACAAGAGGTCACCTCGCAGAGTTATTCAGTGTATCGTGATCTGGGCTGTTGGCAGGCCGTCCTCGAGCGCCGGATGAGCGGGGGCCGGTCTTCCTACTTTTTCCGCATCAGCGTGAAGGATCTGCCCGACCTGAAGTATGAGCGCCAGCGTCGCTAGCCCGGGTGCGCCCAGCCGCCCTCCGGGGAGCGTTGCGCGCCCCGTCGCTCAGATGCTAAATAGGGACGTCGAACCTTCCCAGGGAGATTCCCAGGGGGCCGTCGGCTCTTCGTCCGGATTGGTAAGGACCCAGGATGAAACCAAGATTCAAAGAGACGATCCGGCTGGCAGCGGTTCTCCTTCTGACGGCCGTCGGGATCCCTTTGACCGTCAGTTGCGGGAGCGATGGCGGCGACCAGGGCTACCTGCGCAGGGCCAATGCCGAGTTGATGTTCGTCACCCGGGGCTACCTCGAGGGCAACATCGGAACCGTGGGGTGATCGGGCGACCTGAAGGGTGGTCTGGCCCGGCGGGCCAGCAAGCTTGCCTCCGTGCTGAGCAAAGGGTCTCCGTCCGTGATCCTCGAACTCGGGGACTTCCTCGAAACCGACCCGGTCAAGGGGCAGTTCATCAATCCCTTCCTCCTCGATTGTATGGAGGCCGAGGGGATGCAAGCGATGGTCCCCGGCGTCAAAGAGCTTTCCCACTGGAATCTGTTCCAGGATCTCATGGCCGACCGGTCCATCGAGGTCGTGTGTTCGAACGTCACGCGTTCGTCACCCGTCGCCTCTGATCCGCTCGCCCCCCGCTCCCTGGTGATCACCGTCAACGAGGTGCGCATCGGGCTGCTCGGGATCGTGGGAACCGAGGAATTCGGCAAGGTAGAATCCGCAGACTCCCTGGGCTTCCTCCTGCAGGATCCGCTCGAGTGTATCGCAGAGCTGGCCCCTGGTCTCGCGGCCGAGGCCGATCTCGTGGTCGTGATGGCCGCGGTCAACGACAAGGATGCGACGGCCCTGGCGCGGGAGATCGAGGGGGTCGACATCGTTCTGGGCGGGCACTACTCGATTGCCAGCGATCGGCCTCTGGACGTGAATGGGGTCATCGTGAGTCGCTGCGGTCTACGAGGGATCTACCTCGCAACGACCCGGGTGATCGTCGATCCTGCGGGGGAGATCATCGAGTGGTTTGGCTACAACCATGCCCTGAACAACAAAGTCGAGGGCGACTCCCTGATGCAGAAGCGCGTCGATGAGATCGACACGAAGGTGAACCTGGCTCGCCGGGAAGCCTACAGGAAGAAGATGCAGGGAGCGTCGTTGCAGGCGCCCCCGGATCGGTTCCTGGGGGTCTCGACTTGCGGGCGCTGTCACGCGCAGACGGTGGCCCAGTGGAGCCGGACGGCCCACGCCCACGCCATGCAGACGCTTGCCCGGGAGGGCAAGGAAGGCGACCCCGCCTGCATCGGATGCCACGTGACGGTCCGGGAGCGATGGACCACCCCGGACCTGAGGCCCGCGGCCCCCGATCCCAACTTAGTCGATGTGCAGTGTGAGGCATGTCACGGTCCCGGGAATCAACACCGGCGTGGGACGGGCATGAACCGGGTGGCCGAAGCGGTCTGCCGGGGATGTCACACCGAGGAGTGGAGCCCGGACTGGAACTACCGGGCCGCTCTCGAGAAGGTCAAGCACAGCAGTCTCTAATCGATAGGCGCGGCGTCGCGCCGGGGCGCTCTCTGAGGGGTTGCCCCGCCCAACCGGGGAGTGCCGAATGTCAAGCCCGCGTGAATTCGATCCCGCTTTCCGCGCCGACTTGAACGCGCTTCTCGAGACGCGGAATGAACCGCTGCTGAGGACACTGCTGGCCCAACTCCATCCCGCCGATCTCGCCGACGTTCTCGAACACATCGACGCCGATGACCGGACCTACGTCTTCGGTCTCATGGCCGAAGACGACCGGCCGCAGGCTTTGGCCGAGATGGAAGATGGGGCTCGCGAGACGCTGTTGCCCACGCTCAGCACCACCGAACTCGCGCCTCTCGTCGAGGAGTTGTCATCGGATGACGCGGCCGACCTCGTTCAGGATCTCCCCCAGAGAATTGCCGAAGAGGTTCTGGCCGAAATCAGTCCCAGCGAGTCGGAAAAGGTCCGCCGGCTTCTCGATTTCGACGAGGACACCGCGGGCGGCATCATGGCGGCGGAGTTCGTCGCGGTGCCGGAAGAGGCGCCGATCAGCGAGGCCATCGACCGCATTCGGCGGGCGGGGGAGGAGCTGGAGGACATTCCCCAGGTCTTTGTGGTGGATGCGCAGCAACGTCTCCGAGGGATGTTGTCGCTGCGCAGTATCCTCCTCAGCGATCCCAAGCGGCCGGTCCATGAACTGGTGGACACCGACGTCCGTTCGGTGCCCACGGACCTGGACCAGGAAGAGGTCGCCGAGCTGGTCCGCAAGTACGACCTTGCCGTGGTGCCGGTGGTGGATGACACGCAGCGACTGGTCGGGCAAATCACGGTCGACGACATTTTGGACGTCTACGACGAAGAAGCGGGAGAGGATATCGCCCGCCTCTCGGGTGGATTGCAGGAGGAGTCCCCGGCCGACTCGGTGCTGTCGGTCTCGCTGAACAGGTTGCCCTGGCTCGCCCTGGGCTTGGGCGGGGGCATCTTGGCCGCCTGGGTCATCAGCCGCTACACGGGGAGCCTGGAGGCCGCCCTCCAGATCTCCTTCTTCATTCCGGTGATTGCCGCGATGGCGGGAAACGTGGGCATCCAGGCCTCTGCGACCATGGTGCGCGGACTAGCGACCGGCGAGATCTACCGCGCCAACAGCGCCGCGCGCCTGGTCAAGGAGATCGGCGTGGGCCTGCTCAACGCCTTGGTGCTATCCGGAGTGCTCCTGCTCATCGTCACCCTGTGGCTGGGGACCATCAATCTGGGCATCGTGGTGGGAATTTCCATCGCCGTGGCCATGGTCTGCGCTGCGATCATCGGATCGGCCGTTCCCCTCATGTTGGGCCGTTTTGGCATTGATCCCGCTTTGGCAACTGGTCCATTTGTGACCACCACCAGCGACATCCTCGGACTGACAATCTATCTCGCGCTCACAACGTTACTTCTGAGTCGCATATAAGCGATCAGAGAAACGGATTGCGATCAAAGGAGTTATGGAGTGTAATTCGTCTAGACACCGTGCGCGACATGAGTATACTCCCGTAATCAACAGGATCTGATCGGATTCTTCCGCCATGAGGGGCCTCAAGAGGCCGTTACCCTCCGAAGGGGTGATATCGCTGTGGATCCATTCGATGATTGCGTGGCAAAAGGCCGGCTGAAGAAAATCGAGCCGGATGCTGAACGGGTGGCCAAGGAACTCGATACGGCCCGCGAGGAGCTGGAGCGGGCCCGGTCCTGCTATCTGGGCGGTAACTGGGACGAGGCCGCGACGCAGGCCTACTTCGCCCTCTACCGCTGCGCCCGGGCCGCCGTCAATTCGAAAGGCTACCGGGACACGAACCTCTTTGGCCTCTGCGCGGCCGTCCAGAAGCTCTTTGTGGACGCCGACGAGCTGCCCCGGGACACGGTCCGCCAGATCCGCGACGGCAAGGACGTGAAAGACGCGGTTTACGACGGCCACCGCGCGAACCGCGGGCAGGCCCGCACCCTCCTTCAGGACGCGCTGGTCATCGGCAAGACCGTTTTCACCCGTCTGGCGCTGCCAGGCTTCGATGCGGGCGAGATCGAGACCACCATTCCCGAACCCGCCGACCCCACCCGCGAGCGTTCCCCCCGCCGACCTCCCAGACCAGGTCGAGGCGGGGATTGGAGCCCTCCCCGCCGATAGGAGTCTTAGGCTCCCTGGTGCGACTCTGCGTTGACAGTCGGCCCAACCCGATTGAAGATCGGGCTGGGCGATCATCGCCCTGTCCGGGCCTCTGCTGGTGTTCGCAGGTCGGAGAGGTACGAGAGCGTGAAACGTATGCGGAACTACAGTAGCTCATGCCGCTGGTTGGCCGGGTTGATTCTGGCCTCGGCGTGCATCTGGGGCGCGCCCTGTGCCGGCGCAAACGAAAACGTCCCGCGCGCAGGTGAGATCCTGCTTCTCGACGGTGGAGAAACCTCCGCGGGGGTGCTGGCCTTTGATTTGGAGAGCGGAAGTGAGCGACGCGTCACCAATCAGGGCGTCTTCAAACACGCGAGCTCCCTCTCCTGGGACCATCCCAAACGAATCTACGTAGCCGACGGCGATACCATCCACGTCGTGAACCCGTACGACGGTTTGGGTGCGTCCATCGATGCGGTCACCCACCCGCACCTCCGTGACATCACCGATCTCGTTCCGGACGGCGAGGGGGGCTACTGGGTTCTGGATGCCGAGGCCGATCCGTTGGATCTCGGACATCAAGGCTCGGTTTTCCACTTCGATCCGTCGACCTCCGTGATCGAACTCGTGCTCACGAGCAGCTACTTCCAGTCGGCTGCCTCCCTGGTGGTCGAAGACCAGGGGACCCTCCTGGTCTTCGACCCGACCGGGCGTCTGTCCGAGAGTGGTCCGGCCGAGGGAGCGATCTACCGGATCGATCCGATCCAGAAGACCATCGAGCCGGTCAGCGATCTGAGTCTTTTCCTGCGACCCACCACCCTATTCAGGCTCGATCCACAGACCCTTATTCTGATCGACTCCAACTTCACGGTGCCCGGCATGAGCGCACTAGGCGGCGCGCTGCTCAAACTCTCGTCCACGGACTTCAGCGTGTTCGACACCCTGGCGATTGCTCAATTCCGTGAGCCGGTGCAAGCAATGCCGGTGGGGGACGGGACTCTGGTGGTCATCGATGAAGATGCCGACGATGGGGGCATTCTCTACCGGATCGACGCCACCAGCGGTGCCTACGTGGGCGAATACGATTCTCCCGATCTGACGAATCCCGTTCACGTGGACATTCTGGGAGGCGCCTGTCTCGAAACCAGCATGTTCAGCCTGGATCCCCTGGACGGCATCCTGATGCGCAAGGGGGGGCGGGCACGCTTCCAGGCGGATCTGATCAACATCGGTCAGATCTACTCGGGCGACTTCGACCTGACCGTCACGATGTACCCCATGGTTTGCCTGTTGGGTACGGCCGACGTTCCGAGCGGCACGGCCGGATGGGATCATGAGCGCAGCCTCTTCACCTGGAGCGGCGCGTTGGGCGCGGGCGCGGTGACCACCCTGCAGGTCGAGGCACTGCTGCCGAACTACGCGCCCGAGGTGACCACGATCGTGATGGAGATCGACATCGAAGGCGACCTGGTGGAGACGCATCGGGAGATTTCCATGCCGGTGGCCGACGACCTGCTCGACCCGGCCTTCTACATTCTGGACATCGGGACGACGGCCCCCGCGCCGCAGGTTCTCGTCCGCACCGACACCGGGGAACTCGAGCAGGCGAACATCCCGCAAATCCTGGATGAACCTTTGGACCTCACCCTCGGCCCCGACGGCCTGCTCTACATTCTCGACAACGACGAAGGCAACATGCGGGTGTTCGTGGCCGATGTTCATACGGGCGGCGCCTATATCCTGCATGAGTCGAACGGAGCCCCACTCTCGCGGTTCACCTCGGCGATCTGTCTCGGCCATGACGGCAACCTGATTATCGCGGATCCGAAGATCACGCACGAGCACATTAACCAAGCCGGCGTCATCTACACACTCGATCGTTTCACCGGGGTGGTTGACACACTCTTCACGCACGAGCAGTTGATCGATCCCTATGATGTCTCCCCTGCTCAGAACGGGCTTTATCTCGTCGTCGATTCCGGGAGCACGATGATACCCAGCAACCCGGAAGGGGGAGGCCTCTTCCTCGTCGATCGCGAAGGTGTGCTGGTCGATAGTGTCTCCTTCGCCTCGTTTGAAGATCCGACCAGCGGAGTGGCGGCGGCGAGCGGAGCCTTTTACATCACCGATCTTCAGCTGTCCTCCGATCCCCCCGACCCGAAGGTCTTCGAGGTGCAGTTGCACAATGGGAGCTGGGTCAGTGTTTCGATCCTTCAAGGACTCACGCACCCGTTGGAGACGCCCTACGGCATCGAAGAGATCGTGTCCGGCATGCCCCACGAGGCGGGGCTCTGGATCTGCGAGCGCGATAACAGCCCGGTTCACTCGGGGGATCATGGACTCATCACCCGGATGTCGGAGGAATCGGGACCCTGGGAAATCAGCACCGAACACTGGGACGAGCAGCTGGTCGACCCCACACGGATGGCGGTCTTTCGGATGCCCCGCACCTACATCGAATC
>CAZTDY010000011.1:0-85490 GCA_964612295.1 uncultured bacterium
GTCCGCCCAGCCAACCCACGATACCCACGGGGGGCCAGCCGTTCCATATGGTCTAGGATCCGGTGGAAACCCGGTCCGAACCGGCATGTTCGGCCACCGCCCGGGCGTCTCGCCGCACCTGCTGCAACGAAACTGTGCCTCCCGCGCCGAGACTGTCGGCCACGGCTTCCAGGCGGCCCGCGAGCGCGTCGAATCGTGTGCGCTGGAGAACCGGCACGGGCGCGGTCGTCGGATTGTCCATCTTGAGGGGGTCGATGTAGGCGCCATAACGCTGAACCCGGAAGTCCAGGTGTGGACCGGTGGACAGGCCGGTGCTTCCGACGAATCCGATCACCTGCCCCTTCGACACCTTCGCGCCCTTCTTGATCCCCTTGGCGAAGCGGCTCAAGTGCCCATAGCTCGTTTCGTAGATCGACCCGTGCCGCAGGCGGATGTAGTTGCCGAATCCGCCCTTCCAGCCTCGGAAGGTCACCGTCCCGTCACCCAGGGCAACGACGGGCGTACCGGTCGCCGCCGCGTAATCCACGCCCAGATGGGGCCGGTAGACCCGAAGGATGGGGTGAAACCTGCTCCTCGAAAACTTCGATGAGACCCGCCGGAAGTTGAGGGGCGAACGCAGGAATGCGCGGACCAGAGACTCTCCTTCGGGCGTGTAGTAGCGTCCCGCTTCCGCGGACTGCTGGTCGATGAGAAACCGGACGGCAGATTGCGAAACCCGTTTCCCTTCGTAGGCCGCGTAGTAGATCTCCCCGTCCGCGACCTTCTCTCCCTCGTAACGTTTCTCCTCCATGAGGATGACCAGGTGGTCTCCGATCCGAGGCTCGGTCAGAAAGTCGATGTCGGAGTCGAAGATCTTCGCCAGCTCGAGCGTGACGCCCGGCCCGGCCCCGCTGCGCTGGAGCATTTCATCGACCGTCGTTTCCAGAGTGCCCGACAACTTCCGAAGATGGCTCTCGTAGACGAGGCCCGTTCGATAGCTGCTGATCTCCTCCCCCTCGATCTCCACCACGTAGATCTCGTCGGGGCTCTTCTGATAGCGCAGTTCCTGCAGCGCGCCATCAAGATCGAGGCTGACCCGCACGGTCTCCCCGGGTTTCAGTCGCCGGAGAGAGAACAGCTCCTCCGTCCGAATCTCACGGATGACCTGTTCGATGTCCTTCAAGTAGAGCTGGTTGCGCAGGAGGAGATCACTGAAGGTATCCCCTCTTCTCACGGTGTCGATCACGGTGATCCAGGGAGGGGCCACATCCTCAAAGGCCGATTCGGCGACCGGCGGGGAGGCTTGCTCCTCCTTCGACCCGCACCCCGCCATCAGCAGGGGACCGAGGAGAAGGGGCAGCAGAAGACACCCGATCCGCCCTTCGCCTTTCGGCCGGCGGCTCGGGCCCTTCTCGAGCGGCAGAAACCGTGTGACGAGGCTGAAGACCAGTCCCCCGATCAGAATCCCCAGAAACGCGCCGGCGGCGACATCGGACGGGTAGTGAACCCCGACGTAGACCCTTGATAGCGCCACCAGGGCGGCGACCACGAAGGCCAGCACCCAGGGCGCCCGCGGTTTGCCGGCCAGCCAAAACAGGGTGGCCGCACCGAACATGTTCGTGGCATGGCTGGAGGGGAACGACGGAGAGTTGGCCTGCGGCATCAGTTCGCTCACACCTTCGACCACGAAGCAGGGCCGCGTTCGATCGACGAGCGGCTTGATCAGCGAACTCGAGACTTGATCGGTCAGCAGCACGCCGATCGCGATCATGAGCCCCAGGATGCGGCCCCGGCGCCCTCCGAACACGAGCATCAAGAGCCACACGACACCGAGAGGGATAATGAAGTGGTCGGGTTCCGTGAGCCAGATGAAGAATCGATCCGCCCAAGGCGCGCGCCAGCCCTGATGGATCCAGAGCATGATCAATTCGTCGATTTCTTGCAGCACTCCGAGCATGGACACAAAACCTCGAACAGGTCAGGGCCGTCACGGGGAGGATCTCGTATCCTCCCAGGCGAAAGCCAACGGCCTTGCTGGCCGGCAAGGCCCTTGCTAGCTTTCGTCTGGTCACCATAAGCGCGATTGCAGCCTCGGTCACCTGCTTCTGACAGGAAGGGAAAAGTAGGCCGTTGAACGAGCCAACCCCGAACCGACACGGTGCGGACGAGGACAAGATCACCTGGATCGCGCCCGCCGATCCCTGGCCTTCGCAGGTCAGGGCCGGGCTGAGCTGCAGGTCGGGCGGGGTGAGTCCCCGGCCGTTCGGGAGCCTCAACTTCGGAAGCCGGACCGGGGATCTGCCGGCCAACCTTCGCCGCAATCTCGACCTCCTCAACCGGACCACGGGTCTGGACCTGGCCGCGGCCGCCCGGATCCGGCTCCGACATGAGGCCAAGGTGCGCCTGGCCGGCACCGGCGGGTTCAAGGGGGACGCCGATGCCCTCGTCACCAAACAGGACGATCTCGTGCTGGGCCTCACGGTGGCCGACTGCGTTCCGGTCGTTCTCGCCCACCCTACCGAGGGCCTCGCCCTCATCCACTGCGGGTGGCGAAGCGTGGTGGGAGGAATCGTCGGGCGGTCCATGGAGCGGCTCTTGACCTTGGGATCAGCGGAGGCGTCAGACCACTGGGCCTGGATCGGCCCCGGCATCGGCCCCTGTTGTTTCGAGGTGGGTCCCGAGGTGGTCGCGCAATTCGCGACGGAGCACCACCGAGCACCCGCGGGGACCGGCCGTCCCAGGCGCGTCGATCTGCCCGGGTCTATTCGGAGCCAGCTCCTCGACTGCGGGTTCGGAGAGGGGCGGATTCAATGCAGTGAGTTGTGCACGGTTTGCCGGCCGGACCTCTTCTACTCTCACCGGCGTGACGCGGGCCGGACGGGACGGATGCTCGCCTGGGCCGTTCGGAGATCGGGACTCTAGCTAATCGGGGTCCGGGAAGGTGGGCTTCCCGCTGCCGCTCCCCCCGCCGGCGGGCAGGCTGCTAGACGTGATCGGATCGTCGAGTGTCCCCACGAACACCACCATCAGCGCGGCCCCGGCGCCGACCAAAGCCGTGCCGGTGACGTCGAACTGCTTGTACTCAACGAAGGAAACGTCTGACAGAGCCAGGTGCGTGTAGTGGTTGATGTCCACGTAGGCGAGGTGGCCGTCCTGGGTCACGCGCTCCTCCACGGAGACGTAGGCCCCGATCAGGGTGTCCCCCTGGACGTAGGCCCTGGCAAAATCGTAGACGAACCCGTCTCGGGTGGTCACCTGAGTTCTTTTCGTGCCATCCACGGGATACTGGTCCATCCCCACGCGAACCGACTTCGAACACCCCGCGGTGAGAACCGCAACCACGAGCGACATGGTCACGACCAGGCGCCCTACTCGGCGCGAGGACCCTGGGCATGGCGAGAGTGATCTGTTCAGCGCACACCTCCCGACACTTCCGGCCTGCATTCAGTATAGAAGGCTGCAGCAGGATGGACAACACGGACGCTCCCCGGGATCGGCTGCTTGCGCCCTACTCCCCTTCCTCTTCGAGACGGGCTCGCCATCCGTATAGCCAATCCATTGCCTGTCGGGGGGTTAGGGCGTCCAGCTCTATCTCCCTCAGAGCTTCGGCGAGCTGGGAATAGACATCGGATCGGGGAACTTGAGCGCCATCCTCCGCCACCTGCCCCGCGCCATCGACGGCGCCCCCGACAGATTGACCGAAGAGCGAGTACTGCATCAGCGCGCCGGCGCTCTCGGAGAGCAGGTTCCGGGGTCCCTGAGCCTCGAGCACCGAGAGGATCTGTTTGGCGCGTTTCAGCACGATGTCCGGGAGCCCCGCCAGGCGGGCCACCTGGATCCCATAGGAGCGATCCGCCGCACCCGGCTCGACGCGGCGAACGAAGATGATCTCGTCTTTCCACTCCTTCACCAGGACGTTCAGGTTCTGATACCCATCCTGACGGCGAGCCAGCTCGGTGAGCTCATGGAAGTGGGTCGCAAACAGCGTGCGGGGCCGGCAGGTGGGGCGCGCCCGCAGGTATTCCGCCACGGCCCAGGCGATCGCGAGCCCATCAAAGGTGCTCGTGCCTCGCCCGATCTCATCGAGAAGCACGACGCTGCGACTGCTCGCCTCGTGGAGAATGCGCGCGGTCTCAATCATCTCGACCAGAAACGTCGACTGGCCGCGCGCGATGCGATCGCTTGCCCCGACCCGGGTGAAGAGACGGTCGGCCACCCCGATGGTCGCCTCTCTCGCCGGCACGAAACACCCGGCCTGCGCCATGACCAGCAGGATGCCCAGCTGCCGCAGATAGGTCGACTTGCCGGCCATGTTCGGGCCGGTGACGATTTGAATCTGACGGCCTCGCGAGTCCAGATGGAGATCATTGGGGACGAATGTCTCCCCGCTGAGGAAGTGCTCGACGACCGCGTGCCGCCCCTCCTCGATGACGAGGCGATCACTCTCCTCCATGTGGGGCCTGACATACCGATTCGTGTGCGACCGCTCGGCGAAGCCGGCGACCAGATCCCACTCCGCCACCACCTCGGCAAGCACCTGGATTCGCGCCGTCTCGCCCAAGACCCTTCGTTTCAGCTCCTCGATGAGCTCCGCTTCGCGCCCGCGAGCCTGGTCCCGGGCACCGACGATTCTCTCTTCCCACTCTTTGAGTTCCGGCGTGATATAGCGCTCGCCGCCCACCAGCGTTTGTTTGCGCTGATAGGAGTCCGGTACGCGGGAGAGCTGCGACTTGGTGACCTCGATGTAGTAGCCGAACACCTTGTTGAAGCTCACCTTGAGCGAGGGGATTCCGGTCGCTTTTCGTTCGCGCTCCTGGAGCGCTTTGATCCAGTCCTCCCCTTCGGTTGCCAGCTCGCGCACCCGATCGAGACGATCATCGTAGCCGGAACGGATCAGACCGGTCTGGGAAGCGCCCGGCGGCTCCTCCACCAGCGCGGTCTGAAGCAGGGCCCGCACATCCTCGGCCGGATCGAGTTCCACCGCGCCCGGAAACACCACTGGCCGGTTCTCTTCACCCATCCAGGCGATGGTCTCGGCCACCGGAGGAAGCGAGTCGCGCAGGCGGCACAGGTCGACCGGCTTCGCGCGGCCCGAGTGCAATCTGGCGAGAATACGTTCCAGGTCGGCGATCCCCCGCAGCCGGTCGCGCAGCCATTCGCGCCCGGGCTGATCGTCCACGAGAAGTTCGACCGCGCTGTGCCGGGCCCGAATGCGAGCAAGGTCGGTCAACGGACGGGCCAGCGCGCGGCGCAGCGCCCGACGGCCCATCGGGGTCAGGGTGCAGTCCAGCACGCCCAACAGGCAGTGCCGGCGCTCACCCGACAGCCCCTCGAGCAGCTCGAGGTTGCTCAGGGTGGCCTCGTCCATGAGCAGGCAGTCGTCCTCAGCTCTTGATCTCGGCGGACGAAGGTGACCCAGCGAGCTTCGGCGCTGCTCCGCGGCGTAGGTCAAGAGGGCGCCGGCCGCGGCCAATCCCTCTTCGAGATGATCGATCCCGAACGGTTCGAGGCTGCTCACCCCATACTGTTTGCAGAGCAGTTCTCGTCCCCTGCGCGGAGAGAACTGCCACTCGTCCAGCCGTTCAACCGACACGCCTTCATGCTCCCGCAGGAAGGTCGCCAGAATTGGATTCCGGTCCGCTTCACGCGGGAGGATCAATTCCCGCGGCCCGGCCTGTTCGAGTTCCGCCGAGAGCCGGGCCTCGGTGACCTCGCCCACGCTGAACTCGCCCGTGGAAACGTCCGTCACCGCCAGCCCCCAGCGGTGCTTCCCCGGCACCAGCGCGATCAGGTAGTTGTTGCGGCCTTCTTCGAGCAGGCTGTCGGCGAGCGTGGTCCCGGGCGTGAGGATCTCGACGATCTCCCGGCGCATGAGCCCCTTGTTCTCCGGCTCTTCCACCTGTTCGCAAATCGCCACCCGGTGTCCCACCCGCAGCAGGCGGGCGATGTGGGGTTCAGCGCTATGCCAGGGGACGCCGGCCATGGGAATGGGGTTCGGATCGGATTTGTTGCGGGAGGTCAGGGTCAGGTCGCAGATCTTCGCGGCCGTGAGAGCATCGTCGAAAAACATCTCGTAGAAGTCGCCCATGCGATAGAAGAGGATGGCATCACCCACCTCATCCTTGAGCTGAAGATACTGCGTCATCATCGGGGTCGATCGCTTGGCGCCGCCCACGGAAGCGGCGGCCTGATCGGCCTGAGCCGAGGGTGGCTTGCCTGGGCTCATCGGGTCCCCTCTTCCTCGACGATCTGATAAGGCAGCATCAGCGTCTTTGCCAGGTGAACCCCCAGGCTTTCGGCCACCGCCAGATTCGGGCAGGGACCGATCCGCACGCGGTAGAGCTGGGTTCCATCTTCGCCCTGTATGTCGCTGAGGTAGGCCTGGAAACCGTGGTTGCCGAGCTCGCGCCCGAGGCCCCGGGCGGAGGACTCCTGGACGAAGGCGCCCACCTGAACGGCGAAGGTGCGGTTCGCGCGCACCTCGCCCGGCGACGGAGCAGGCCTGGGTGAGGTCTCCGTGTTCCGAGCCTGGGCCAGGAGGTGGCGGACGGCCGGCAGCTCGGGGGCGTGCGCCAACGGGTTCTCCGGCGCCGTCACGGCCGCCTCCGCAGCAGACAACAGCCAAGGGTGATCCCCCCGGGACAGCCGCCACACATAGGGACCGAGGAGGCCGCTGCACCGGGCATCGCCCTCCAGCGCGAGCGCGGCTCGGGCCGGACCACTTCCCTCCACTGGATGCGGGATCCCGGCGATCGCCCCAAGGGCCGCCCAGGGGACGGGACCGCTATGGTCCTCTGGATACCGTTCCTCCTCATCCCCGGTCAGCTGCTGACGCCAATACACCCATTGGGCCCGTTCGCGGGGACTCGTCCCCTCCGGGACGGTCGCCGGCAGGGCGGAGGTCGCGGCAGAGAAATCGCCCGCGGACGCGAAGTACCGAACCACCCAGAGGTTTGCGGCAAAGGCGGGGACGGCCGGATGGCGGTCTCCTACGATACGCATCAGCTCCAGCGCCAGGCCCGCGTCGCGAACCTGGCGTGCGCGCTCGAATAGCCACCAGCCGCGCTCCGACGGCGACCCGCCGGGAATCGCGCGCAGGATGTCCTCCACCGTTGCGGCCGGGGAATCGGCCGCTTGTGCATCAGGAATGGCTGCAGTCACCGCGAGAAGGATGAGCAGCCACAGGAGGACGCGACAGCCTGCCTGAGGCGGCAAGGCACGCACCTGGCGGGGGTCTGCACGGTTCTTGTCATGCGGGTACATGAGCAGGTCAGCCCACAGGATCGGGCAACCAGGTTCCGCACCGGTCACAGCGAACGTCTTCCCACTGCCCCGCCTGGTTGCATGATGGACAGCTGAACGCGCCCGACTCGGTCAGACCACCCTCGACCCGGCTCTTGAGGGCGCTGCGCGCGTCCTCGTGCCGCCCGGCCTCCAGCAGAAGGAAGATATGCCAGTCATGAGCCTCGTGAAGATCGGGATGTTGCTCGACGAGGGTTTCGACTTGCGAGAGGCCTTCATCGATCTGGCCGCGTCTCAGGGCCATGCGAGCCCGGGCCAGCCCCACCAGGGGCGCGCCCCCCGGAGCCGTGGCCAGCTCGTCGTAGACCAACGCGAGTTCGCTGAACCGGCCCATCTCGAAGTATGCCTTCTCAAGCCGGCCGAGAGCGGTTCCGGCAGCCTGCGGGTGTTTACGAACCAGCTGCGTCCAGGAGTCCGCCGCCTTCTGGTACTCGCTCTGCCGGTTCCAGAGATCTCCCAGCAGCAGCAACGCCGGCGCATAGCTGGCATCCGCCGCCAGGGCGCTCTCGAGCACCTTCCTCGCCTCGCGAAGAGAACCGCCTTCGATCATCTTGCGGGCGATGAAGGTCCGCGCGGCCACTGGCCGGGGCCCCTTGAGGGCGCCGGTCGACTTCGCCAGCCGGTCACAGGCCTTGAGCGCACGGGGCCAGTCCTCGGCCCCGAGCGCATCCTGCAACTCGACCTGCCCGATCAGAGGGTTCTGACGATCCAGTTGCCGCAGCTCGTCGACGACGGCCCGGGCTTCCTCGTATCGTTCGGTGAGGTACAACTCCTCCACCAGCCCTGAGACCACCTCGAGACGCTGCCGGCGGTCGGGAATCTCTCGCGCGCGAAGGTTCCGATAGAGGGCAATGGCCCGCTCGTGGTCTCCCTCACGCTGGAGAACGCGGGCCAGCCGCAGATAGGCGGCCACGTCCTCGGTGTCGGTGCGGATCAACTCCTTGAGCCCCTCACGGGCGTTCGAGAGGTTGTTCTCCAGAAGCGCCTCGGCGACGTCCTGATAGTGGGTCAGTTTGCTGGTGAGATGGCGCCGCCTCTGACTCAGCCACCAAGGCAGGACGAGGACGAAGGCGATCAGCAGCCCCAATCCGATCAACAACAGGATATCGATCACGCCTCGTCTCCTCTCTCCAGCAGCGGATCACTCGGCTCGGTGGGAGTCCCGGTCGAGCCAGGCAGTGGCCCATCCAGCGGGGCCATGCGCAGCGCATCGAGCTCACGCTTCGCTTTCGCCAGCTCGCGGCCCAGCCGGCCGCACTCGCGACGCAGACGGATTTCCCGATAAAGGGACACGAAGAAGAACAGGAGCCCCCCCAGCACGAAGGCGACGAACAGCGCCACGACGGCGTTGACCGTAAACCCGGCGCCTGCAGGGTCCCACAGTCTGAGGTTGAACTCCGCGCCGCTGTTGATCAATCCGAAGAGCAGCACGATGACCACGAAGAGAATCAGCAAGAATGCCCGCACATACCACATGGTTCTGCTCCTCCGTGTCGGTCCAATCTTCGAGGGCACCCCGCGTGCGGGGGCCGTCCCTGCCGGGCAGAGATGTTCGTCAGGCCATTCTAGGGCGGCGAGAGGGGCAATGCAATCCGCGCTCCGGTCCTCTTCCCCACCCTTCATGAAGAAGGGAGGATGACCAAGTCACCCTCCCTTCGGTTCGTTACGATCGTGGCCAGGGCCTACTCCTTCGGCTTCTCCTCCTCAGGGGCAGGTTCCTCGGGTACGTCTTCCGCTTTGGCCTCTTCCTCGGCCGGGGCCTCGGCAGGTGCCTCTGCAGGTGTCTCCTCGGGCGTCGCTTCGGCTTCAGCCGCCGGTTCCTCGGCAGGAGCCTCAGCAGCAGCCTCATCCGCCTTCGCCTCTTCCGCGGGAGCCTCGGCAGCAGCCTCGTCCGCCTTCGCCTCTTCCGCGGGAGCCTCGGCAGCAGCCTCGTCCGCCTTCGCCTCTTCCGCGGGAGCCTCGGCAGCAGCCTCGTCCGCCTTCGCTTCCTCGGCGGGCGCTTCGGATGCGTCACCCTCGGCCGGGGTTTCGACCGCCGGCATGGCCGCCAGGGCCGCCTTGGCCGCCTCGATGCGTTCGTTGAAGGCGTTCACGGTGGCCTCATCCTGTTCGGCCAGCCAGGCCTTCACGCTGAGGAGGATCCGATGGTTGGCCGGATCCACGCGAGTCACCTTCACCTGGAGGGCTTCGTCCTCCTTGAAGATGTGCGTGGGGTCCTTGATGTCATCCACGCCGAGCTGTCCGGCGGGAATGAACCCTTCCACCTCATCCTCGAGCATCACGACGGCGCCGCGATCGATGACCTTCGAGATCTTGGCCTCGACGGTGCTGCCCGTCTTGTAGCGTTCGATCAGAGACGGCCAGGGATCCTCTTGAACCTGCTTCAGGCCCAAGCTCACGCGTCGGCTGCCCTTGTCCAGCGAAAGCACGCGGACCTTGACGTCGTCGCCCTTCTTGAGGATCTCGCTCGGGTGACCAATGCGCCTCGTCCAGGACATATCCGAGATGTGCACGAGGCCGTCGATTCCGTCCTCGAGTTCGACGAAGGCACCGAAATTGGTCAGGTTCCTGACCTTGCCCTCGACGATCGAGTTGACGGGATACCGCTCGTCCAAGGTCAACCACGGATCGGGCTCGACCTGCTTGAGGCCCAGCGAAATCCGCTCGTTGTCCTTGTCGACCTTGAGCACCATGCATTCGACTTCCTGGTTCTCCGACAGGATCTTTGACGGATGGCGAATGTGTTTCGTCCAGGACATCTCGGAGATGTGGATCAGACCCTCGACGCCCTTCTCCAGTTCGATGAAGGCGCCGTATTCGGTCAGGCTGACGACGCGGCCGGTGACCTTCGAGCCCACCGGGTACTTCTCGTCCACCCGCTCCCAGGGATATTCGCTCAGTTGCTTGAGACCCAGCGAAATGCGCTCGCGCTCGGGATCGAACGAGAGCAGCTTGACCTGGATCTTCTCGCCCACACTGAGAACCTCGGACGGGTGTTTGATCCGGCCCCAGGACATATCGGTGATGTGCAGGAGTCCGTCGATACCGCCCAAATCGATAAAGGCGCCGAAGTCGGTGATGTTCTTGACGTAGCCCTCGCGGATCTGCCCGACCTCGAGCTCCTTGAGAATCGTGTTTTTCGCGAGCTCGCGCTCTTCCTCGAGCACCAGGCGGCGGGAGACCACGATATTGCGGCGCCGCTTGTTGAGCTTGATGATTTTGAACTTGAGCGTCTGGCTCATCAGGCTTTCGATCGACTGCGGCTGACGCAGTGCGATCTGAGACCCAGGCAGGAATGCATCGACACCGAAGAGATCGACCACGACACCGCCCTTGATCTTCTTCACCAGGCGGCCCTCGACGACCTCACCCTTCTCCGCCGCGTCCTTGACGCGATCCCAGACCTTGACGAAGTCGGCGCGCTGCTTCGAGAGGACGACCAACCCGTCCTGATCCTCGAGCTTCTCCAAGAAGACGTCGATTTCTTCTCCGACCTGCACCGCTTCAACGTCACCGAACTCCTGCAGCGGGATGATGCCTTCGCTCTTGAAGCCGATGTCGACGAGGACGTCCTTGTCGTCGACCATGAGAATGCGGCCTTTCAAGACCTCACCCTCTTCCAGGTTCTTCATCGAGTCGACGTACATCTCGACGAGCTGTTGGACCTCGTCCTGCTCCTCGCCCTCTTCTTCCTCCCGATTCACGAGACGGATGCGCGGGGCCGGCGGTGCCGGCTTGCCCTCGTCATCGTCCCCGACACCTTCGGTGATGACCGCGGTGCCCGGGCCTCGCTCGGCTTTGGCAGGTTTGGGGCTCGCAGGTGCAGCTTCGGTCGCGGGCGCTGCAGGCGGCGCAGGGGCCGGGGTGGGCGTTGCCTCCACCGGCGGCGTCTGGGCGGCCTCGGGAGCCGGGTTCTCTTCGGGACTGGGGGTTCCCCCGCCCTGAACCTGATCGTTCTCCATCATGATTGATTTGTCCTCCTGGTAACCTTCCACACAACATCAACCACCTGGGTTAGCGCGCCAGGCGATCGCGAACAGAAACGACTTATTATAGCAATTGGTTTCGGATGTTCAAGGGGGTTCTGAAGGGCGTTCGGGGCCTCTCAGCGAGCTGATTCCAGGTCCCGAATGGCGGTCATCACCGCCTCCGCGAAGGCGGCATCATCGTCCCGGGTGGCCCCACAGAGCGGCTGCAGCGGCTCTCCCACCCGAAGCCATACCGGTTCGATCCGCAGGAAGCTCCGCAGCCAGTGCCGTCCGGAAACACTGACCGGGACCACCGGCACCCCCGCGTTCCGGGCAATCCAGGCCACGCCGGTGTGGGTGCGGCCCTTCCCCGGCTCCCGCACGCGCGTGCCCTGGGGAAAGATGATGAGCGGCTTGGCCGATCTCAAGGCCGCCAGGCACTGACGTAGGGCCTCGCGGTCCAGCTGCCCCCGCCGGACCGGCATGGCCCCCAAGGCCCGGATCAGGGGACCGAGGATGGGCGGCTCGAAGAGCTCCTGTTTGGCCATGAAGGTGGTCTCCCCCGGCATGAGAGAGGCCACCAGTGGCGGATCGTGATAGGACTGGTGGTTCGAGGCGATGAGACAGGCCCCCTGCGGCAGCTTGAACGGCCGGTCGGCCCGGACCCCCATGATCGCCAGATAGAAGAACCGCGCACAGGCGCTCACGGCGCGGTAGAAGAGCGTTCCCTTCAACCGCCCCTTGCCCCGGTAGAGCTGGGCGATCAGATCGATCTGGGCCTGGAGGCTGAGTGCGGTCGAGTCGAGCACCAGGGCCCCCTCGGGGATGCGCAGCGGAGACGCGCTACGGCCGCTATCGCGGGCATCCCGCGCGGCCATTTCCGTCTCGACCTGGGTGGGGTCGCATTCCTCACCGCGCTCGCGCAGCTGCGCGATGCGACGGCTGGTGCGCGCCCGGCGCGTGGCGGTCAAGTAGATCTTGAGCCCCGCATCGGGGAACACCGTACTGCCCATGTCCCGCCCCTCCGCGACGCACGGATGAGACGAGGCGAGGTCCATCAGGTATTTGCGCACCCGGTCACGGACGGCCGGCGCGGTGGCCAGCTCGGACGCCCGGACACCGGTCTCTTCGCCGCGAATGAGTTCGGTGACCTCCTCTTCACCGAGAAAGAGTGCGAAGCCCGCATGCCGGCGCTGTGCAGAGAGGGGCAGCGCTTCCAGGAAAGCGGCCAGCTGAGGGTCGTCAGGACCCGTGAGGCCCTCCCGCCCGGCGGCCAAGGCAACCACCCGATAGAACGCCCCCGAGTCGAGGTACTGAAGTCCCAGCAATGGAGCGAGAGCCTGCGCCGTCACGGACTTCCCCGTTCCGGCAGGACCATCGATGGTGAGCATGCGCGCTTTCATGCCTGGCTCACCTCCCCATCCGGGTCGCTTCGCGAAGGGCGGCGACTTCCTCGTCGGTCAGGGGGCGGATCTTACCCGGCGGGATGTTCCCCAAACGGATCGAAGCGAATTCAAACCGCCGCAACCGGTTTACCCGCAAACCGACGGCCCGACAAATCCGGCGGACTTCGCGCTTCTTGCCCTCGCGCAAGGTCATCCGCAGGACCGCGCCTCCGGCCCGCACCCTGCGAATCCGCACCTCTACCGGTGCGCTCATCTCCCGTGCGCCAATCTGCACGCCGGCTGCGATCTTCGCCAGCTGGTGCCCCTTCGGCCGGGGCGTCACCGACACCTGGTAGACCTTCTCGATGCCGTAGCGGGGATGCAGCAGGCGGTTGGCCATCTCGCCATCATTGGTGAGCAGGAGTAGCCCTTCGGAGTTTTGATCCAGGCGACCGACGGGAAACACGCGCTCCGGAAGATGCCGTACGAACGGGGTGATGCCTTCGCGGCCCAGTTCGTCGTTGGCGGTGACCACCACGCCCCTCGGCTTGTGAAACGCGTAGTAGACCCATTCGCGGGGAGGTTTGATCCGGTCGCCGTCCAAGCGAACATCGTCGTCGGCCAGGTTCACGCGGTATCCGGGGTCCCGGACGACCTCACCGGCGATCTGGACCCGGCCGCCTTCGACCAGCGCCATGGCGGAACGGCGGGACGCAAGCCCGCAAAACGCGAGGAAACGCGTGAGCCGCATGGTGTCGGGCCAGGGTTTCGGCTCTGGGTCACCGGCGCGTGGGCGGCGTCCCTCAGGGGAACTCATGCGTGGGCCTCTGGATCGTCCGCTGCCGCGGGCTCGCCGATCTGAGCCTCGGCCTCTTCGTCCCCGGCGAGGTCATCATCGCTGGCCCCGCGGTCCTCCTGTGACTCGGGCTCTACGGTCGGCGGTGTCTGGATCACGCCCGCGCGTTCGAGTTCTTCGCGCGCTTCATCGCGGCTGACCAGCGACTCGAACTCTTCTAGCTTCGGCAGTTCGGAGAGCCGTTCGAGACCGAAGTGCTCCAGAAAGCGGTCGGTCGTGAGGTAGAGCAGCGGATGGCCCACCGTCTTGGCGCGTCCTTTGATCCCGATGAGCTGACGGTCGAGGAGGGTCCGAAACACACCGCCACAGTCCACCCCCCGGATCGATTCGACCTCGCCCCGGGTGACGGGTTGGCGGTACGCGATCACGGCCAGCACCTCGAGCGCCGCCCTCGAAAGACGCTGGCGGCGGCGGCCCACCAGGAACCGCTCGACCTGGGGTGCGACGTCCGGCCGCGTCAGGATCTGATACCCGCCCGCAATCGGCACCAGCGTGAATGCGCGGGACGTGTCATCGTAAAATCGGCGTAGTTCATCGAAGCCGGCTTCGATCGTCTCGGCTTCGATCTCAGGCAAGAGTTCCTGCACCTGAGAGACCTTGAGCGGTCCCTCGGACGCGAATAGAAGGGCCTCCAGAATGCGGACAGTATCGGTCACGCGCTGTGTGCTTCCTCTGCTAAGGGGTCATTGGTTTGAAGGTGTGCGGTGGCGACTACGATGCCACCGCGCCGTCCACCTCTCGTGACACGATCCAGATCGCTCCAAACACGCTGTCCTGCAAGATCCGCACGACCTGCTGGCGGGCAAGCTCCAGGATGGCCAGGAAGGTGACGGCGACTTCCATGCTCGTCGGCTGGTCCTCGAAAACATCCGAGAAGACGATCCGCCCACTCTCCTTCTCGAGCTTGGCGAGAACGAGAGCCACCTGGTCCTCCAACCGAACTCCCTCGAGTTGGACTTCGTGAACGGCGGGCGCCGGTTTGTCCCGTTCCTGAGCCGACTGGAACGCCTTGATCAGCACGAAGAGGTCGATCTCTTTCAGAGGAAAGACGTAATCGTCGGGAAGGCAGGGCTGATGCCCTCGCGGAAAGCGGGGCCCCGCCTCCTCGTGCCTTTTCTTGAAGGAGGCCGCAACCTGCTTGAACAGCTTGTAGGTCAAGAGGCGCTGAATCAGCTCTTCTTCGGTGAGAATTTCATCGCCGTCATCCGCGCCGGTGCCCGGCCGGGGAAGGAGCCGCTGGGATTTGATGCGCATCAACGTGGCCGCCATGACGAGGAACTCGCTGGCGATCTCGATGTTGAGCGCTTCCATCATCTCCAGGTATTTGAGGTACTGCTTGGCGACCCGCGAGATCGAAATCTCCCAAATCTCGATTTCATCCTGCGAGATCAAGTGCAGCAAGAGGTCCAGAGGCCCTTCGAAATTGTCCAATCGGACCTGATAGACAGGGTCATCCGTCCCGGATTGCTGCGGCTGTTCTGCAACCTGGATCATTGCGCTCCCCCTATAGAACAAGCAGACTATGGCAGGTAACCAATCCTGTCAAGTCTAGGTCTCCACATGAACTAGCCGCACTCGTGGTGCGCCCCCTGGGGAGGTTGGCGATGATCGATATTCGGACCCACAGCATGACCGTTTCCTCCGCCGGTTTCTGCGACATCCAGGATCTGACCCCCGAAGTGAACCGCCTCGCCCACCGAGAGGGTCTCGAAGAGGGATCGGTGCTCCTCTTCTGCCCCGGCGCCACGGCGGCCCTGAGCACGATCGAGTACGAGTCCGGGGCAGTTGCCGATCTCCAGGCGGCCATCGAACGGATCGCGCCCCAGGGTCTGGGCTACGCGCATGACCAGCGCTGGGGAGACGGCAACGGATTCTCCCATGTGCGCGCCGCGCTCATGAAACCGAATCTCGAGGTCCCGGTCTCCGGAGGCGACTTGCTGCTCGGAACCTGGCAGCAGATCATCCTTCTCGACTTCGACAACCATCCGCGCCAGAGGCACGTGGTTTGTCAGTTGAGGGGACGTTTCGCGGACGCAGACGGCGGCGAGTGATCGGGAAGATCGTAGCGTGATCCAGGCCATACAAGAGAACGCCGGATCCTCACTTGGAAGATCCGGCGTTTCAAATCAAGGCCGGTAGGAGCCCCTTTCGGGTTGTGCAAGTTAGCTTCCGTGGATCCTTCCCACTTCGAGCTCATGGCGCCGGGCCGGGTCCAAAAGCCTGACACCATCCAGCCAGTTCAATACCCCCACCGGGGCATCAGCGAAATGTGGGGCTGCGGCGCGCTAGATCCAGATGCAAGAGCACAGGGGGTCAGCCTGACAAAGGTGATGCGCCTCAGCCCCCCCCAAACGTACTCCGTCTGGTCGTCACAACCGACGGAGGTCGTTTCCCAATTCAAGTACAGCTCCCCGCTGGTACGGGGGACTGTCACGATTTCAAATGCGCCGCCCGGTTCGATCGGCGTTGCGCACTCTTCCGTGCGCTCGAAGCGCGTGGCGGAAACCTGCAGATAACCTCGGGCCGAATGGGCCACAAATGCACCGATTCCCAGGTCCAGATGCTCGGCATCGCGCGGCCCCAAGAAGACTGCCAGGACCATGTCGGTCGCGAAATCCACCTCCGGCAGCACGACGGCGCCGTGGCGAGGATCAAGCGTCATCCTCAACAGATCGATGAGCGCGTCCTCGTCCCGGATCACGTACTCGGCCGCCGCGGGAACCATGGCGAAATGTCCTTTGAGCAGACGGCCCACCGGATAGATATCGACGCGCTCATCCGGTGCAGGACCGAAGCTGTTCGTCCACACCTCGTCCAGGATCCCGGCCAACAGGCGTTGCGCATCGGTCAGGCTGGCTTCGTCCTCCCAGACGAACCCGCTGACCTCGCCATTGCGGGTGATGCGCACCCATCCGCTTTGCGGATTCTCGTCGCCCGGGCCCAGCGGCTCCAGGTCGGTCGCGGCCAGGGCCTCCTCCAACCGCCACCAGGTGGACGGGCCCAGGAGACCGGGATCGGTCTCGCCGCTCTCATCGCTGGAATCGATCTTGCCTACGGCATCGATCGATAGGTAAGTCGTGGTTTGGGGGGATGCGTATTCGATCTGGTCCCAGGAGGCATCGATTTCATCGGGGGCCGTCGGGCTCCCATTGCTGCAGCCGGCGAAGGCAATGCCCAGAGCCAAGAGGAGTCCCAGCCCGTAAGAGGACGTGATCGCCCGGTCGGCCCCCGAAATCTTTTGCCAGAACCTGTTCACTGCTCAAACCTCCACCTCTGACTCTGCAAGAGGGGTGCCAGGAGCCGCTCTGAAGGCGAGCCCGCAACCCTTTATGGTTCCAGCGATTGCCGGGTGGGGTTCGGCCACACTTTATGACCTCCCCGGTGGTGACATCGGATTATCGTGACCGGCCTCAGAAACCTGATAGCGGCCGCCCCGCCCTACTGCGCAGATGCGGCATACCGCAGCCCCACGGTGACCGTCGTCTTCTCATAGTACCGGCCCGACACCCGCGACTCGTTCCTCTGCCACCCGGCCCGCACATCCGCCGTCAACGAGGGCGCCAGGGGGCGGCTCAGCTGGAGGGTGACGCCTGAGCGCGCGCCGAGGTCCGGATCGTCCGGGTCGTCTCTCAGGCGATAGACGCGGTATCCGTCCTCCCGGTAGACCGGCTCCTGCCATCGCCCGACGACCAACAGCGTCGATCTCAGAGGCAGCCGGAAGGCCAGGGTGGCTTCGACTTCATGGCGCATCTGATCGTACCCGAAGCTGTTGCTGTCGATCGTCCGAACGTCGTAGCTGAGGCTGCCCCGCGGCCCCGACAGCCGATCGATCCTCACGCCGCCGAGCATCTGGGCGTCTGCATGGTCTTCATCCAGGAGGCCGTCTCCCGCCTCAGCCGGGTCGGCCAGGGCCCGTTCGTCCAGATGGGTGCCGCCGCCCGCAACGCGCAGCGACGCCTTCCAAGACCGTCCCCACTGGCGTCCGAGCAAGGTTTCGATCTGCCATCCTGTCCGACCCGCAGGACCGTCGTGGGCGGTGCTGGCCTGGAAGCCTCTCGCCTCCCAGCGCCACTCCAGGTGTGGGCGCAGGGTGCGCGCCCCGTCCAAGAGGATCTCCTGGCGCCCGAGAGCACGCCAAGCAGCGTCCGGGTGCTCCTTCCAGGTTCCGCGCCACGAAAGGCCGACACGTTTTCCCGCATGGCCCCAGCTCCAACGCACGCGGCCGTCTAAGAGAGCTCGCGTCTCCTCCCGGTAGGTGCGGTAGCGGTCGGCAGCCCACCGGAGGGTCATCCTCTGCGGCTGCCAGGGGGCCGCGGTCTGGCTCTGCAGGTCGATGCCCGCCTCCAGTCTCAGGAACTGATCCGCGGCGCGTCGTTCCTCGCGGACCTTCTCGAGGGCATTGGTGTCATGGCCGAGGCTGAGCTTCCCGCGCGCGGCAACTTGGTAGCCGCCCGCACAGACGCCCTGCCCACCCAGGACCAACCCGGCCAGCAAACCCACCCCTACTGTGAGGAACCGTCGTCCAGTCATGTTCATTCCACCTCTGGTCGCCCACCCCGCAGGAGCGCCTCCTGCTCCAGGGACGCGGCCCGCTCCAGAAGGGCCGCCCGTTTCAGCTGCAGCCATTCTTCCAGAGCTGCCAGCAATCCCAGGGCTGTCCATTCCTCACCTTCGATGCCGGCCTGGGTCTTGAGCGCTTCGATTTGGTCGAGAACCCCATCCTCCCAGGCGGCGACCCGCCAGGAAACCGGCTCTGCGGAAGCGTTCTCGCCCCCCTGCATCAGATCATCGCCGAAGAGTTCATCGTCTTGGAGGAGTTCTACCAGTTCGTCCCGGAGACGCGTCTCCTCTTCCAGAGCCCGCCGATGAATGTCGACATAGTGCGCCCATCTTCGCAGGCGGTCGGCCAGATCGCGGGCCAGCTCGGCCCGGAAGGACAGGTCTTCCGGCCCGTCGTCGTCCGAAGCGCGCGGCAAAGGAATGTCGACTCGTCCCGAAGGGTGGTTTCTCGTCTGGAGTGCCACCTGAACGCGCTGGAGCGAGTCGCGGACGCCGCCCGGGAGAGCGGCCGGGCCCGATTGACCCAGGCGGGCGTCAATCGCGGTCTCGAGCCGGGCGGCGCACTCCTCACAGGTCGCCTGCTGCACTCTCAGAAGACCGCTCACTCGGTCCTCCTCCGCGGAAAGGTCGGCCAGCCGGGCCAGAAAGCCCAGCTCCTCGGTTCGCGTTCCGCTGGCGTGGACGCGCTCGCGCTCGGCCGCCAGGCGGTCACTGTCATGACGGATGTGGGCCCTCTCCTGCAACAGGGAGTCCACCGTCGCCTCGCAGCCCGTGAGAATCTGCTGCAGCCCCCCGATCTGCTCGGGCAGGCGATCAAGCTGCTGGGCCCGGGCGGGAGAAGATCCCACCAGCCCAGCCAATACCAGCAGGGCCGCCAGAGCGCCGCGCGCCCCCGGCGCCGGCAAACAGGGCTGTCCGGCCGTGTCTCTCAAATGAGCCCGTACTTCTCCAGCTTGTAGTAGAGCGCGCTGGGCTTGATCTGCAGGAGCTTCGCCGCTTCGGTCTTGACGCCCCCCGCCTGTTCCATTGCGCGGACGATGAGCGCGCGCTCGAGATCTGAGAGCGCATCGGTCAGCGGCGGCAGTCCCGCCGGCAGAGGCACCGAACTCGCCATCTCCGGCTGCAGGAAGGCCAGGTCGCTCGCCCCGATCCGGTTCTCCTCACACAACACCATCGCTCTCTCGAGGGCGTTCTCCAGCTCCCGCACGTTCCCCGGCCATCCGTAGCGCGAGAGAAGGGTGAGCGCCTCCTCGTCGAGCACGGTGGGCGGGCGCTGGAGCTGCTGCGCAATGCGCTCCACGAAATGGTGCGCGAGCAGGGGGATGTCCCCCTTACGTTCGCGCAACGGCGGCAGGTGAATGGGAATCACATAGAGACGGTAGTAGAGGTCCTCACGAAACCGCCCGGCCGCCACCTCCTCGCGCAGATCCCGGTGGGTGGCGGCGATCACGCGGGTGTTCGTCCGAATGGTCTGCTCCCCACCCACGCGCTCGAATTCGTGCTCCTGCAACACGCGCAGCAGACGCACCTGCACCGCGGCGGGAATGTCGGCGATCTCATCAAGGAACAGCACGCCGCCGTCGGCCAACTCAAAGCGACCCAAGCGTTGTTTGACCGCTCCCGTGAAGGCCCCGCGTTCGTGACCGAAGAGCTCGCTCTCGAGAACACCCTCCGCGAGTGCCCCGCAGTTGACCCGGACGAAGGGCCCCTCCCGCCGGCGGCCACGCATGTGGATTGCGCGGGCGACGAGTTCCTTGCCGGTGCCGCTCTCACCGGTCACCAGGACCGAGCTGTCCGAGTTGGCGACCTTTTCGATCGTGCGGTAGATCTCCTGCATTCCAGGGGCACGGCCGATGATCTGCCCGTCGTTGAAGGCCTCCTTGACCTCCTCCTCGAGCATCTGGCGGCGGCGGCGTTCGAGCATGAGAGCGCTGCGGTCGGTGCGCACCTGGAGTGCCTGGTTGACCTTGGCGGCCAGATGATCCATCCGAACCGGTTTGGTGAGGAAGTCGAAGGCGCCGGCCCGCATCCCCTCGACCGCCGTCTCGACCGTGCCGAATGCGGTCAGCACGATGACCTCGACAAACGGATCCAGACCCTTGGCCGTCTTGAGAAGATCGATCCCGCTCTGGCCGGGCAGACGAAGGTCGGTGAGGATGACCTCCGGAGCCTCATGCGCAAACGCTTCGGCCGCCTCCTCGGCGCTCTCAAAACCTCGAACGCGGTGCTCTTCTTCGAGCATCTCGACCATCGCGTCGCGCAACGAGTGGTTGTCTTCGACGATGACTATCCGTCCCACCTTCAGTCTCCCTTGATCCCGTTCTGCAAGCGCGCTACAGGCAGGTGAAGGATGAAGGCCGCCCCGCCCAAAGGACTGCCCTCGATGGCAACCGAAATGCCATTGAGATCGCAAAGCTGCTTGACCACCGCAAGACCCAGGCCTGCGCCGGAGGCCTTGCTTGTTTGAAACGGCTCGAACACCTCATCCCGCCGGGGCTCCTCGATGCCCGGTCCGCTGTCGGCGATTGAGAGGCGGACGCGCTCGTCTTCCAACTTCCAGGACACCGCTACCCGGCCCGAAGGTCCCGCAGCCTGCATGGCGTTTCTGCCGAGATTGAGGAGGATCTGGCGGAGATGATCCTCGTCACACCAGACCAAGAGGCCGCCACCTTCGGTGCTGAGCTCGCCCTGCCAGGCGAGGCCCAATCCGGCGTTTTCGAGACAATCGGCCACCGCGGGGGCCAGATCAACCTCGGAGGGGGTCGCCTGATGCGGTCGCGCGTATTCCAGGAACGCTTCCACGACCCGCTCGAGACGCGCACCCTCGGCCAGGATACGCTCGGCCTGTCGGCGCTGTTTCGACTCGAGGGCTTTGTCGCGGGCCAACATCTCGCTGGAGAGAATCAGCCCGCCCAGGGGATTTCGGATTTCATGGGCCACCCCGCCGAGCATCGCGCGCAACTGGCGTTCGCGGGCCGCGACGGCGAGCCGCATCTGATCGAGCGATCGGGCCAGAACCCCGATCTCATCCTCCCCCAGATCGGGGACCGTGGTCTCGAGTTCGCCCCGGCCAATCGACACGGCGGACGCGGCCAGTCGGCCCAGCCGGCGCGTCAGCCGGCCCGCCAGGAGGGCCGCCACGAGGAGCACCAGCCCCCACCCAAGAGCCGCCACGAGGAGCATCGTCCGGCGCATCCCGAGAACGGCTTCGAGCGAACCCGATTCGGCCGAGACGAGAATCACCGCCGCGCTCTCCTGCCGGCCGGCCTGAATCCCCGTGAGGCCGATCTTCACCCACCTGCCGCTTTCGCTTTGAAAGAGAGGGCTCGAGGTCACCTGGCCGGCTCTGACACGGATGAGCTCCTGCTCGAGCATCGTGGCCCGCGACGAGTGTTCTCCGAGCCGGTAGCGTCCCGAGGTCTCAACGAGGACGCGTCCCTCGGGGGACCAGACCCCCAACCAGTCGGCGGAGATCTCCCGACGGATGCCCTCTAAGCGGTCGCGAACGGACCGGGCCGTGCCACTGTCGTCTTCACCCGGTTCGAGACGGAGGAGTGCTTCCCAGGCGGCCGGGGAAATGGCGGCCCGGACGGTCGAGGCGAGCGCTTCCACACGCAGACTCATCTCGGCATCGAGGGCGCGGCGCGCTTGGTGCTCGAGCAAGAGGCCGGTGCCGAGGAGACATGGAAGGGACGCTGCGGAGAATGCCAGAAAGAGCACCAGCCCCATGCCGCGTGGCACCGTTCGCACTGGCAGGCCTCCTGGTCAACGCTTCGGCTCAGCACCCATGAGGACTTGGAGTCTAGAGCCCGTGGATCGGAAACACCTCATCCTTGACCTGGGCCACGATGACCCCGGTCTTTTCCTCGTCCCCACCGTAGCCGGAGATCCCTCCAGGGGCACCCCAGAAATCGTCGGGCCACTCCATTTCTGCCGCGACGCCGGGAAGGTCCGCGGGGGCCGGAGGTAGATGGTCCGGCTTGGGAGTTCCGGTCATCACGGCCCAGGCGAGCGCCCATGCGCGCATGGCGTTGGCCAGGTTGTACCCACCTCCCCCAACGGCCAGCCACGGCCGCTGCCAGCTGGAAAATCGCTCCAGGAGATTCCACCACCCGGGGAGCGTGAGGGCGAGATTGGTCAGCGGATCCCCCACGAGTGCATCGGCTCCGAGTTCGGTCACGATGACATCGGGAGCGTAGTGCTTCTGGAGTGGCTCGATGATCTCGTCGAACACCTGTTCATAGGCCGGGTCGCTGCTGTGGGGCAAGAGACCGATGTTGACCGCGTACCCCCTGCCGTCTTCCCGCCCGATGTCCGTGGCAAAGCCGGATCCGGGGAACAGGGTCCGTCCGTCCTGGTGAACCGAGATGGTCATGACATCCGACTTGTCGAAGAAGGCGGCTTCGACCGCATCGCCGTGGTGGGCGTCGATGTCGACGTAGAGCACCCTCTTGCCGCCCTCGCAGAGCTTGTGGATCGCCAGAACGACATCGTTCACGTAGCAGAAGCCGGATGCGCGGTGGGGAAACGCATGGTGCAGCCCGCCCCCGGGATGGAACACCCGGTCTGCATCGCCGTCCAACAGCAACTGAGCTCCGTGCAGGGATCCGCCCGCGGTGTATGCGCAGTATTCCCACAGATTGGGGAAAATCGGATTGTCGCCGGACGAGAGGCCGTAGCTACCCAGCACCGGCGCCGGCACGCCCAAGGAGGCCAGCTCGAGAACATCGAGATACTCGGGGCCATGGGCGGGCAGAAGATCGTCCCGTTCGGCCGCCTCGAAACTCGAACAGAGGCCGCCCCCTTCACCGAACAGCCCCAACTCGGAAAGCAGGTAGTGGGTGAGCCACAATCGTTCCAGCCGGAATGGGTGGGTCATCCCGTAGTCGAAGCTCGTCACGGCCGGGTTGTATAGGTAGGTGTTGGTCACGTCCTGCTCCTTTTGCGGCCGGTCGCAGGCAAAGGGCCCGAGGAGGCTTGGGCTCCCCGGGCCCCGCTGGCCCTATACTGTGCCGGGGACGGGACTCGAACCCGTACGGGTGTCACCCCACACGCCCCTCAAACGTGCGTGTCTACCAAATTCCACCACCCCGGCAATCATCGTAATGTGGCGCGCCGCTCATCCGGGTCAGTTCCCCGCGGCGGGTTCGTCCGTGCTCGGAACCTCGGTCCCTTGGGCGGGGACGGTCTCGGCCGGGTCGCCAGTTTCAAGCGGCAGGCTCCCGGTGCCCTCTTCTCCGGCAGGGGCCACGCCAATCGGTGTTTCAGCACCGGTGGCCGGGGCGCCGGTCTCGGGCGGCGGAGCCGCCTCGCTCGGGGCAAACTGCTCGCGAATGATGTTGCGTCCACCGCCGCCGTCAGCAGCGCTCCGGTGGGACTGCACAAATGCCAGGGCAAAGCAGATCACCATGAAGCCGGCGGCCAGATAGGCCGTGGCCTTGGTGAGAAAGCTCGAAGCACCTCGTCCGAGCACGCTCTGGGCACCCCCACCACCGCCGCCACCAAAGGCGCCGGACAGTCCACCGGCCTGCCCACTCTGGAGCATGATCGAGAGGACCAGCAACAGGGCCACCACGACGTGAATAATGATAAGAACCACAAACATGCAGGACTCCTTCGTTATGTCGCACGAGCATGGGATGCTATCACCGGTCGGGCTGTCATGTCAAGCAACAGCTGGATGATAGCCGGACAGCGGCCGCGCTGCGGCACGCCCGCATCTCCCCGCGGTCAACCCCGGGCGATACCCAGGAAATTCGCCGGATCGAGGCAGGCGCCTCCCACCAGAGCACCATCCACATCGGGCTGCACCAGCAACGAGGTGGCGTTGTCCGGTTTCACGCTCCCCCCGTAGAGGATGCGGACCGTTTCGGCCGTCGCGTCCCCAAATGAGGTGGACAGGAGAGACCTCAGGAAGCGATGGGCGTCCTGGGCGATCTCAGGGGTCGCGGTCTTGCCGGTGCCGATCGCCCAGACAGGTTCGTAGGCCAGGGTGATCGTCTTCATCGCCTCCGGACTGAAACCGGTCAAGACCTCTTCGAATTGCGTCCTCAGAACCGCCTCGGTCGAACCGTCCTCCCGCTGGGCCAACCTCTCGCCCACACAAAAGACCGGGGCAAGGCCGCAGGCCTGGGCGGCCCGGAGTTTCTTGGTCAGGATTGGACCATCGTCGCCGAAGTGCTCCCTGCGCTCGGAGTGCCCGATCAAGACGTGGGTGCACCCGAGGTCGCGGAGCATCGGACCCGAGATTGCGCTGGTGAAGGCGCCGGCATCCTCGTAGTGCAGATCCTGCCCTCCCAGGCCCACGCGGGTCCCGGCCAAACGCTCATGGGCGATCTGGAGAAGCGTGAAGGGCGGAAAGAGCAGGAGTTCCCGCCCCTCGTCCAGCCCCGCGGCCCCGTCCAGGATGCCGCGAATCAGCGCCTCCCCGTCGGCGCGGAGCTTGTTCATCTTCCAATTGCCGGCAATCAATGGTCTGCGCATGTTCACCTCAGTCCTGTTCTCCGATCCGGCCCATCCGCGTGCTACTCGTCCAATGCCGCGATCCCCGGCAACTCCTTGCCTTCGACGAACTCGAGCGAGGCGCCCCCGCCGGTCGATACGTGCGAGATCTTATCTGACAGCCCCATCTTGTTCACCGCGGCAACGGAGTCGCCGCCACCGACCACCGAGACGGCTCCCGACTCCGTGGCCGCGGCCACGGCCTCGGCCATGGCCAGCGTGCCGGCCGCGTAGGCCTCCTTCTCGAACACGCCCATGGGTCCGTTCCAAAAGATCGTCTTGGCCAGCGCGATCTGATCCGCAAAAAGGGTTCTGGTATCCGGCCCGATATCGACGCCGATCTCGCCGGTCGCCAGGTGGCCGGCCGCGCAAACCTGGCCCGGCAGCCCGGCCTCGAGATCCTCGGTGACGATACAATCGGTGGGCAGCAGGATCCGCTTCCCGCTTTCCTGGGCCTGCGCCAGGAGCCGCGCGGCAATCTCGACCCGATCCTCCTCCACCAGAGACGCTCCGATGTCGAGCCCCTGAGCGCGCCAGAAGGTGAACATCATCGCGCCCCCGATCAAAAGCGCATCCACACGGGGCAGCAGATTCTCGATTACCTCGATCTTGCCCGACACCTTTGCACCACCGAGAAGCGCGATGAAGGGTGTCTCGGGCTCCCGGATCAAGGTTCCCAGATAACGGATTTCCTTCTCGAGCAAGTATCCGGGCGCCTTGTCGGGAATGAGCGCGGCGACCCCCGCGGTCGAGGCATGAGCGCGGTGAGCCGTTCCGAAGGCGTCGTTGACGTAGACCTCCGCCAGCTTGGCCAGTGAGGCGGCAAAGGCCGGCTCGTTCTTCGTCTCCGCGGCGTGAAAGCGCAGATTCTCGAGGAGGAGAACTTCGCCCGCCGGAAGGCCGGCCGCCAGCCGCTCAACCTCCTCCCCGATGCAGTCGGGTGCGAGGTGAACGGCAGAGGAGAGCAGCGACCGCAACCGCGCGGCAATCGGCGCCAGACTGAACTCCTCCTTGCGCTCCCCGTTCGGCCGCCCGAGATGCGACATCAGGATGACGCGGGCCCCCTGCTCCAGAAGATAGCGTATCGTGGGAAGGGCGGCTTGAATGCGCGTGTCGTCGGCCACTTCGCCCGCCGCCAGAGGAACATTGAAGTCGACTCGAACCAGAACCCACTCATCCTTCAGCTTGAGATCCGTGATGGCCTTCCGTGCCATGGATAGTCTCCTTAGTCGACGCCTCCCAAAAGGTTTGTATAGACGAGCTGATAGGTCCCATCGCCCACCTCGTCAACAAAAACGAATCTGAGCGACCCCCCCGAGCCCATCATGCCCCATTCGCGGAAGAGCGGATCGCCCCGGTTCGTGTAGTACCAGACCTGGTAGGAAGAGTTGTCCAGAGGGTGACGCAGCGGACGGCCGCCCATCTCGACCGCCTCGTTATCGTCGATCTCCCGGCCGAGGAAGTAGAAGAGTTGATCCTCGTCCTGGGGCAGCAGCTCCTTGTGGACCTCATCCGGTTCCCCGAACCGGATGAAGGTCTTGCCGCGATCCGTGAGACACCCCCGCCCGCCGGCGCCGAACCGCTGGTCGGCGACCGCCACGCGGTCACGGAACAGTCGCTTCAGACCGTCGACGGCCCCCTCCCCGGAGCCCTGCCACAAGCTGTCGAGATGGGCTTCCTGGTGGCCCGGGTCGAGGTGCAGAAAAGCCTGGAACGCTTCATCATCCAGCAGGAGAGAAGCCTCTTCGTTTCTCTGGTGAGCGGATTTCTGCCATGCGTCCGGATCCCAGTGAACCTCGAATCGGCCGGTGACTTCAAATCCGCCGGCCGGTTCCAATTCCCCGGCCGCCCCGATCCTGAGGGTCAGGCCGTAGGACCCCGCCGCCAGACTGGACACATCCACTTCCCGAAGCAGACCGGCATGGGGCACGGGAATCGTCACCTGCACGAGCTCCCGCACGAGTTCAAGACTGTCCGCAAGCATGAACACGCGCAGTTCCAATTCACGCGGCCCGCCGTCCAGATGATAGGCCTCCGCGTAGAGGGTGACCGTGGGATTGAACAGACCGTAGGCGCGCGTGGGATTGGCTTCCATGCGGTCGCGCAGCTCCGTCGCCTCGCCGATGATGAACCCCTCCTGGCTTCGGAACGAACGGGGCGGGTTCGAAGCCCAGCAGAAGAGCGGGCCACCCATTCCCCGTCCCTCCAGCACCTGGACCGGCGGGAGGTAGGCGCGGGCGAGACCTCGCTTGTGCTCCGCGTGGATCCGGTAGAGGAGTCCTTCCCGCAGCGCGCGATGGTCCTGGATTTCGAGTTCGAAGGCCTCCACGTCGGGAGGCAGGGGAACCTGGAGATTCACCATGCGGCGCGAAAACGCGACGTCCCCGGCGCGATCCACACAGGGAACGTAGAGATCGAGGCTCTGGCGAACTGGAGGGAGCTCTCCCCTTCTCAGGAGATCCAGGCGGGTGTCGAGCCAGATCCAGGGACCTTCGCGTCCCTCCAGGGACTCGCAGCGCACTTCGTCGTCGAAGATTCCGATGAATACGTGGGCTTCTTCACCGCCGTCTGCGGAAAGCAGGCGGACCCCATCGACCTGGAAGTGGATATCACCGGTGGCCTCGGCCGCCTCTGTGGCGAACGCTGCCGCGTTCGCCACAGAGGCGGCCGCCAGGCAAAGCGTCAGTAATACGAGGGCGGGAACACCGAAAGCTCCCGCCCGGACCTGTCTGGTGTGCCCCAACCGCGGCCTCCTAGAAACGGAAGTCGACCGAGATCCGATGCACGCCACCCAAGTAGCCAAGATCAGAATAGGCATAATCCGCACGCGCTTCCGCGTTGAAGCTCGTCGGGATCTTGAAGCCAAGCCCCATGCCGAGCCCTTCCGCGTCATAGCCGAACCCATAGCCGCCGCGCAGCTGCAGGAAGTCGCGGTAACCGACCTCGACGCCCACATTCGCGCGCTCGTTGTTGTCTGGTGGATGGGAAAACTCGGCGGCGGACAGAACCGTGTATTGCTCGTCCTCGTACAAACTCGCCGATATACCGACCCGGAAGAGGGTCGGCAGCTTGACGGTGTCGGAGATGTACTCCATCTCGGTCCCAATGTTCTGAATCGACATGCCGATCCGCAGAGACTGGAACCCGGTGTCGTACAGTGTTCCGAAGTCAAAGCTGTAGGCCGTCCCGGTGTGATCAGCGAGAGATGAATGGACATAGTTGAAGGTCAACCCGGCCGAGAACTTGTCCGTCAGCGAACGCGCATACGTCACCCCGACGGCAACGTCACCGTTGTCGAACTTACGGCCATCACCTTCCGGGTTGTACACCGTGCGGACCAGCTGTTCCGGCATGTACAAGCTGCGCGCATGCACTGCCATCATGCCGGGGACATACTTCGGATCGAAGACGTAGGTCGCCTGCGAGAAGAGAATGTCGTCCACCCAAGCGCAGTGGTTTAAGGCGATCACATTGTTGGTGATCCGCGCCACGCCGGCCGGGTTCCAGTAGATCGCGGACGCATCGTCAGCGACAGCCACAAAAGCAGAACCCATCCCCGCAGCTCGGGCACCAATGCCGATCTTCAGGAATTGCCCGCCAATCGTTCCTACCTTTTCGAATTCCCGTGCGCCGTGGGCCACGCCGGGAAGGGTCAGTAGTAGGATCGCCAGTACGATGAGCCGCTTCACCGCTCTTTCCTCCATGACCAAACTCCCCTGCTCTAGTTGGCCGCCTTAGCGGACAACCGTGAATCTCCCCACCACGGTCTCGTTTTCGCACGTCACCGAATAGAGGTAGACGCCGCTTGAGATGTCCTGACCGTTTCGAGAGAGCATATTCCAACGTGCTGTGCCGCTACCGCTGGTCCCATCATGGACCAACGTTTCGACCAGATCTCCTGCCATTGTGTAGATGCGCACCTCGCAGAGCTTGTTGGGCAAACCCGCAAAGTCGATGTGCGAGCCCGTGGGATCGGTCGCGCTGGGTGTCAAATCCCAGGCCGCTCCCCCACTCCACGGGTTCGGCACCACCATGATGTTGTCCTTCCAGCTGTCATCGGTGACCGCCGCCCAGAGGGGCTGAACCCCTTCGGCCTCGATCGCGGCCGGGAAGCTGGAAAGCTCGTAGTCGTTGCCCAAGGAATCGACCCAGCAGCTGTACGCGGTCACGTCATAGAAGTAGAGCATGCCGTTCTTGAGGCCGAGCGTGTCCTCGTAGAAGTACCGTCCGATTTCATACCGGTAGAGCCACGCGCCCTCCTCGATGGGAGACGGCACGGTATCGACGATTGCGGAGTATGGATTGGTCATACTCTCCAGAGACACCTGGCTTCCGACCGGATCGGCATTGAGGTCGGCCACCAGCTGCCACTCCTCCGGCGAGGGGCCCGTCGCCCCAATCGGCCGGCTCCAACCCTCGACGCGCCAGATGCGATATCCGCAGAAGAGGATCTGGCCGCGCAGGGGATCGGCCACCAGCTCCGAGCCGTTGTCCCACTCGATCTTGACCCGCCGGTCGCCCTCCACTCGGGCTCGCAGGGCGGGATCCTCGGTGCTCACCGTGGGCGAAGGAGGCGCCACGGTGCCCACCCAGTGGACCAGCGTCTCGCGGCCGTCGCAGTCGTCCGAAGAGCTCTGCAGCGGGGTGCAGCAGTCGCAATCGTCGTTGACCCAGTATTCCGCGAGATCGCAATTCTCGTTCTTGATCGGCCCGACGGCCGGCGCCAGCGAGTCGCAGGGGTTGTTCCAGAACAGCGGTTCCCCACCCGGATCGATGTGGAGACAGGTTTCCTCGCCCCAGCAACCGGTCAGCTTGTTCGCGTCCGTGTCGCGCCAGTTACCGTTGTAAATGCGCTGCGCGTTGAGAGCGTTTTCGAGCAGCCCACGCCACTCGTTGCCGATGACGAAAGCCACCTGCATGTACAGGCGCTCGCCCGGAAGCAGCTCTTTGAACGGCCCCGCGCTGAAGCAGTAACGGTAGTCGGCGGGCTGACTCGTGGGACGCCTCGGCGTATCTCCACTCGAAAGCAGATCATACCGCTCGAAGTCGTTCCGCGGATCGCCCAAGGGATAGGTTCCCCCACCGCTGAAGAAACGCATCGTGTGAATCTCGACCTGCGTCGGCGCCCGTTCGCCGAACGGGTCGGTCGTGTGACCGAGGAACATGCCGCCGAAAAACCCATTGGCCCCCGGCCCCATGTCGTCGGCCGCGTTACCGCCGGCCTCGCTGCCGGGCGTGTCGCGCATGTAGGCAATGTCGATATTCAGCGGCTGCTGGTTGCACTCGCGATAAATCCCGTCGGCGTCTTCGCAGGCGTATTCAATCTGACGATTCACGTAGGTCGTATCGACACTGCGCAGCTCGCCGCCGTCATCGGAGTAGTACCCCTGCGCATCCTTGCGGCCCGCATCGGAGTCGACGAAGTAGCCGAGGTAGATCTCGCGGAGGATTTCGAAGCCGTCGTTGACGATCTCGTAGTCCAGCCCGATAAACTCGTTGGCCCCCTCGGTGGACCAGGCGTAACTGTTCTGCGTGATCCGAATGTTCAGCGGGCGGTGTTCCGGGTAGGCCTCCCGGGCCTGTTCCGTATAGTCCCAGTATTCGCAGCTGAACATCTGCTGACTGATGGCGGCGTAGTCTTCGTCGATCTCGCCGTCGTCATCGTCATCCTTGCCGTTGAGCGGATCCTCGTCGCGGACCCCGTCGGCGTCGTCATCGCCCCCGCTCGTGGAGAACCCAGCGCGATCGCCGCCCGAGGCTCCCTCGAAGGATGGGTAGATGGTGTCGATCGGGTCCAGACTGGGACGCAGCTCATAGGCGTAGGCCCCAGTCGATACGTATGCCAGGTTATCGCTCGCAATGGCACCGATCCAGAGCGCGGCGGCATAGAGATACTCGCCTCCCTTCCAACCGGCCCCGAAGGTGTCCAACCCCCAGAAGGGATTTCCGACGACACCCACGTTGGTCACCAACATCTCGAGAAGTCCCACGTTGTGGTAGAAGATGTTTGGTGCCCGAATCGCGTAGAGGGGCTGGCCGTTCTCGTCCAGCTCAAAGGGATTGTCTCCATCCCAATAAGCGTTCGCGCCTCCCGCGGCGAGCACATGGCCCAGCATGAGCAGCAACAGGATCTGGCCAGTGCGCTGCAAGCTCATCTGTGAAAGCCTCATGAAGTCAACCTCCCAAGCCGTACAGGTTCTTCCGTCCCATTAGAAGATGAAGCCCATGCCAACGCGGATCGTACGCGGAGCGCCGAACACGCGCGGATCGTTCAGGGGGATGAACTCTTCGATACCGTCCCCGTCCCGATCTTGCAGGTAGGCTCCACCTGCGCGGCCCGTTTCTGTGTAGTAGACCCGGTAGTCAACATTGACCGGCGGCGCTGGCCAGTTGCCCGGAGTCAAACTCGTGATGTTCTTCGCATCGAGAATATTGCGGCCTTGCAGGAAGAGCGAGAGCTGCTGTCCCCAAAGCCGATAGTACTTGTCGGCCCGAACGTCGAGCGTGGTCGTTGACGGCAGCCGCCGGGAGTTTTCCATTTCCGGCTCGAGCTCCCGCGTGTCCCGCTGGTACGGCGTGTAGGGATACCCGGAGGTGTAGCTCCAGCTCATGCTGGCCCCCCAGTTGACCCGGTCCCCCATATAGAGACTCGCCCCAATGCTGTGGCGCGCGTCCCAGTTCAGCGGAATTTCCCCGGTCGGCAAGTACACGAAGTTGCTCGCCAGGGCGGAGTTCGGATCCGAGGCCACCCCGGTGGCGACGCCGTAGGTGTAGGAGAGATCCCACCGGTAGTTGCTCCGATAGGCCCTCGAAAGACTGACCTCGAACCCCTTGGCCGAGGCGTAGTCCTTGTTCACGTAGCTCCAGATGTCCCCGGTCGAGGACCAGTCCGCGGAGGCCTCCGCGGCGATCAAGCCGAACATGTCACGGTAGTAGATGCTGAACTGCCCAACCAGATACGCATTGAACAAGTGCTGAATCGAGGCCTGGTAGGTCACGGTGGTCTCGTTCGTCAGGTTCGGGTTCCCCCGGGTCCCATCATAGGAATCGAGGTTGTCGAAGAGGAAGGTCCGGTTCGGAACCTGATAGAAGCGCCCGTAGAAGAAACTGAACACGTCCCGGTCGGAGATCGGGTAGGCGATCCCGACGCGCGGGCTGATCTGCTGTTTCACGCGCTCTTGAACATCGGAGATCGATACCTGTTCGCCGACGCTGAAGAAGTCATAGCGAAGCCCGGCGTTGATGACCATCCCCTCATGTTCCCAGCGGTCCTGAATGTAGGCGCCGCCCTCCGGATTGTAGTAGTGGTACTCCGTTCGCGCTGCTCCGATCTCGCCGTCCGCGTTCGTGTTGTACGGCCGGTTCAGGGAGAAGAAGCGCATATCGTTGTACTGGAGGGTGAATCCGGTCTCGAACGTGTGCCGCCCCCGCTGATAGGTGAAGTCGAAGATGCCCTGATACACCTGCGTCTCTCGGGTCGAGAGCTGGGGATAGTCACCGGACATGACGAAGAAGTCGTAGGACTCCCCGTCGTAGTAGTTGAACCACATGTCGCGTTCGCGCTCGCCCTCATACTCCCAGGCCTGCTTATCCTGCACGCGGGAATCGACGAAGAAGTGCTGGTGGCTCAACCGGAACACGTAGTGCGCGTGCTGGCTCATCGTGTGCCGGAAGACCAGCTTCTCCTGCGTGAATTCGTCCAGCACATTCGGCGTGTGCTCTGCCGCGTTGTAGTAGTGATAGGTCGAGTCCACCTGATAGGGCGCCCAGCGACCGTGCCGCAGCACAACCTCGTCGGTCCGGGTGGTGTCCAAGAACTGCTGCACCCAGCCGGCCCGGCTCCACGAGTGGAAGTAGTTGTCGCGTTTGCTGGTCTGGTCGAGCGCCTCAAGGGTGAGCTTGGTATTCGCCGTCGGACGATAGGCCAGCTTGCCCTGGAGTTTGATGGAGTTCGATTTGCGGTCGCCGATGCTGACAAAGTTCAGGAGCCTGGTGCGTGAGCGCCGCTCCGGCGTCTTGGGGTAGACGTCGGCGTAAGTCAACTCGCCCGAGATGTAGTAGCTCAGGTTCTCAACCGGCGTGGGACCCCCGACACCCAGGAAGAGCCGGTCGTAGTTGTCGAAGGTGTTCGTCGGAGAGCCGTAGTCGTCGGTCGTGTAGCGCATCTCGCCACTGAAGGAGTCCCCTCCCTCTTTCGTGTTGAAGATGATGACGCCCGACTGGGCGTTCCCATACTTCGCGCTCATCCCCCCCACGATCGTCTCGGTCGAGGAGAGGGCTTGCGACGCCAACGACAGGCCAGCACCCCCGAGGGGGTCACGCACCGGAACACCATCGACCTGGAACTGAACCTCTCCGGACCGGCCCCCACGCACGAAAAGCTCGCCGCCCTTGGCGATCACTCCCGCCTGGAGCGCAATGGCTTCCTCGACATCATCGACGGGAAGGTCGGAGAGATCCTGCGAGTCCATCTCATGTTTGGCTTCGGTGTTTTTCTGGTCGATCTTCTTCTTCTGACCGAAGACATCGATGGCCGGCAACGTCGCCACGATCTTCTCACTCATGTCGAACGTGACCCGAACGGTCTTCCCGGCCTCGACGACCACGCTGGCAACCGTGTTGTCCGCGTAGCCGATCATCTTGACCAGGATGTCGTAGTTGCCCGGAGGCATGTTCTCGATCTTGAACGATCCGTCCTCGAGGGAGATCGTTCCCCACTTCCGCCCGACCACGAGGACGTTCGCGGGAGAGAGCGGACGGCCGCTGCTCTTGTCCAACACCATACCGGTGAGCGTCCCGCCTTCCTCAGGAGTGGCGGGCGCCTGTGCCGCCGGTAGCCCCGGGAGGAGGAAGCCACTCACGGCCATGATGGCGACGAACCCGAAGGCGATCTTTGTCCAAGACATCGCGGGTTACCCCTCTTTTGCAGCAAAGCCCGTGAACATGGGGAGGGCCGTCATGCCCCTTTATTACAGGGCGGTCAAGGACCACCCGTGTAAGTCTAGTTATATGAAAGGCCTACATCAACAGGCGCAGGCCAATCAGATATGTGGTCTCGTCCCACTCTTCGATCTGAGTTGCGTCTTTGTCCCACGGTTCCTGCTTCGTGAACCGCAGGGCGCTATGGACTTGTATGAGGCCACCACGGGGAAGCCATGAAATGCCTCCGGTGACGCCCTGGGCGCGGATCAGAGACTGTGACGCATCGATGTCCCGATCATCCGCCGCATAGGAGAAGCCACCCCGGAGCACGACCGTCGGCGTGGCGAAATACTCGAACCCCGCACTGAATGAGGCTCCCTGGGAGGTTCCCTGGTCGGAATCGGTGGGTACGCTCCACTCCCAGTCGGTCTGGGTCACCCGGCCCTGGACCCCTGCCAGGAGGCGTCCTGAGAGCAGCCACTGGCTCGCGCCGGCGGCGAAATGGAGGCCATCCTCTTTCGTGGCACCTTCCCGAAGGGACCCCTTGAAGTTGATTCCCTCCTGAACGTCTGTTTCCCAGCTGGAGAGAGCTCCCTCCAGACCGAAGATCGTCGACCCCAGCTCGAGGCGCCACCGCGATAGAAACTCCGTCTTCGACTCGGTTTCCGAGAAGGTGGTCGATTCGCTGAAGAAGTTCGTGTGACTCGGGTTCCAGGGCGAAACATCGCTCCAGCTGATCTCGACGTTCTCGCCGCCCTCTCGATCGAGGAACCGGGCCCGCACCCCACCCTGGAGTTTTCCGGCCGGGATCATGACGGCCAAGGTGTAGAGGTCCGAAGGGCGGGTCCAGTGGTAGGTGTCCTGGTGGAATCGAGACGGATCGACCGAACGGGCGACCACGTCGCCCCGCTCGAAGTCCCAACTCCCTGAGATGGTCCAGCCCGCCAGGGGGTAGATGGCCCCGATCTGACCCACCCAGCGATCATGCTTGTGCTCGAGTGAATAGTAGTCGTCCGAGATCCGATCCTCGTTCTCGGCTTCCTGCCCGATCAGCAGGCCGAGGGTCACGCCCCCGATTCGCTGGTTGACGAGCGCCGAGATCTGGGGACCGCGAATCCGGCTCCAATCGCCCGGGCGATGATCGGTCTCCAGGAAGCCCCAGTTGACGATGCCCGCCAGGGCACGGCTGTCCGTACGCTGGACGATTTCGGCACCGGCTCCGCCGTAACGGTACTCGGTCGACGACCCGCTCGTCCTTGCTTGGCGTGTGTTGCCCGACATCCAGGTCTCCACCACCCAGCGGTCGCTGTCCGCCAGATAGCCGGCCGCGTTTCCGGCGAAGTCGCGGGCGCTGATCTCGTTGGCCTCATCGATCACGGCCAGCCCAAGCTCCCCCATCCCCTGGAGGCGCACCGCGGGCGCCGCCTGCAGAAGGGCCGGGTTGATGTCGGCCTGCTGCATGAACATCTCCAGCACCGTGGTCTGGGCTCGGGCGGACGAGGCGCAGCCCCCCGCTACGAGTAGAGTCAGCACGAGACGAAATCTCACAGCCAAAACCTCCCTTGGAGAGCGATCTGCCCTCTCCACCGCACTAGTCACCCTTCGGACCAAAGACGAGCACCACCGGTTCGCTGCCGAGGTGATCATGCGTGGCGGCGTCAAAGACCGACACCGCGAAGTGGTACTCGATGCCCGCCTCAGGATCGAAGTTGACATCCTGGAGCTCGAATTCGGTCGTCAAAGGCCGGGCGATTTCCAGCGTCCAGGTGCCGGCATCCTCGTCGTAGTTGCCCTTGCCCCGAATGTCTCCCCGGCTCCCCCGCGGATAGGTCAACAGGTACCCGGCCACGATGTCGCCCGGCTCCCACATCCGCATGTCCGGCATGATCGTCTCGTTGAAGACGTCCTCCGCCGAGAGGGACGAAACCGTCATCTCGGGATCATTGCGCCAGATGTAGTTCATGCCCACGCCGTTGTTGGAGCGACAGGCCTCGTTGAAGTCATTGGTGCAATTCGGATCCGGGCTGTCATGGTGGGGGTCGTCATCCTGCCGGTAGATGAAACGGGGCAGCCCCGAGCCGGCAACGAAGTTCGGCTCATAAGGCGCAATCCCTTCATCGGGGATCAAGCCGGCGCCGGCATCCAAGTACATGTCGTCCAACCAGCCGGGAATCCCCTGGAGCGGATCGTCCGGATCATCGTACAGGTCGAAGAGGTCGCGAATCGGATTGGTGCGCCCGGCGAACCAGTACCAAACGTCCAGACGCCCCTCCTGCAGATCGTCGAAGGAACCGGATGGGTTGTGGCAAGCCGCCAGACAGCCCACGTCGGCAAAGAGCCCATTGACCCCGGAGGCCTCTTCCATCTCGAATACGATCGCAAGCTTGTCGTCATCTCCGCCCTGGTACCACCAATTGCGCAGGAGCAGGCTGTCCTGGGGAGCTTCGCGGAAGAGGCTGTCGCACACCGTCTGCCCACCGATTTCGGCGCAGGTGACGATCGGCGAACCCAAGCTGGGGCCGACGTAGACGAAGACGTCGTCCAGCACGTCAGGAAGGGCATCGGACCATTGCACGAGCATGTAGATATGGAAGTCGGTGTAGACCGCCTTCATGGAAACGTAGCGCGGCGGTCCCGCATCGCCGCCGCCTTGCTCGCGGGATAGGCGCACGTGGGTGAAGGGACGCTCCGGGGTGAACTCGCTCCCCCACTCCCGGTCGAGGCGCTCGCCATCGATATCGATCACACCCAGTTCGAAGTCATCGGGTGACTGATAGTGAGCCACCATCACGTTGGTGGGCGTGGCCTCCGGCACCGGCGGCAGGTCCTCGGCGCACCCTCCCAGGAGGGATCCAACCAGGAGGAAGGCCAGTCCTGGAAGAACCAGTCGCGAGGCGAATCCCATCTCCCAGAATTTCACGGGCTTAGGCGGACAGATCCCGCCGGAATGCCCGCCGCCAAGAAACGATACACTTCCCCAATCCACCATGCGCTTCACGCTGGAGTCCCCCTAAAAAGGCGATCCTGCGACCAAATCCAGTATCCTGGAGCTTCAGGTAAAAGTCATAGGTACGCTAGGCGTGTGTCCTCCTAGTGTCAAGCGGATAATAGGCCTACGGCTCCCAACGAACCTCCGGATACCGTGCCAAAACCGCCCTAAACGCATCCTCGATCTTCTGCAGGGTCTCTGCCGAGCGAGCCTCGAATCTCAGGACCAGAACCGGCTGGGTGTTCGAAGCCCGGAGCAGGCCCCAACCCTCATCGAACGAAGCCCGCACCCCATCGATGGTGAGAACCTCGTGGCTGTTCGCGAAGTGGTCGGCCACCTCCTGAACGATCCGGAATTTGGCCTCATCGGTACAGGCGATCCTCACCTCTGGACTGTTTACGTATTGCGGCAGGCTATCGACGACTGCGCTGAGCGGTTCGCTGAGTCGCGCCAGGTAGGCGATGATGCGCGCCGCGCCGTAAATCGCGTCGTCGAAGCCATAATAGCCCTCGTCGAAGAACATGTGGCCGGACATTTCGCCAGCCAGGGGAATGGCCTCCTCCTTCATTTTCGCCTTTAGCAGGGAATGCCCGGTTTTCCACATCACCGGCTCACCGCCGTGCGCGCGGATGTCTTCTTCGAGCGCCTGTGAACATTTGACGTCGAATAGGATCTTATTCCCGGGCGACCTCTCCAGCAGTTCGCGGGCGTAGAGCGCTAAGAGCTGATCTCCGTAGACCATACGCCCCTTTTCATCGATGAGCCCGATACGGTCGGAATCGCCGTCGAATCCCACGCCCAGGTCCGCCTTCTCCCGCACGACCCGGTCGGCCAGATCTTTGACGTACTTCGCCACCGTAGGGTCGGGCAGGTGGTTCGGGAAGCGCCCGTCCGGCTCGCAGTACAGGCAGATCACCTCGATCCCCAGGTCGCGCAGGATGTCGGGGGCCACCAAACCGCCCGTTCCGTTGCCGGCGTCCACGACGACCTTCATCTGTCTGGGTATCTGAAACCGGGACCTCACCATGTTCCGGTACTGGGGCAGGATCTCCAGTTGCTTCATGCCTCCTTCGCCCGTCTCGAAATCTCCGGCGCGAATCTGGGCGCGGATGTCGCGGATCTCCTCGCCCCAGATGGGCGAGGTTCCCCGGCAGATCTTGAAGCCGTTGTACTCGATCGGATTGTGGCTCCCGGTGATCATGATCCCCCCGTCCGCCGCGCGATCGATGATCGAGTAGTAGAGCACCGGGGACGGCACCACGCCCACGTCGACCACGTTGATCCCGGTGGACAGGACGCCTTCGGCCATCTTGCCGTGAAGGCGAGGGGAGCTTTCGCGCACGTCGCGACCCAGACAGATGCGCCTCGCACCTTCCCGTTTCAGCCGGGAGGCGACCGCGGCCCCCACGTTGAAGGCTACCTCATCGGTCAGATCCTCGGCCGCGATGCCGCGGATGTCGTATTCACGGAAGATCGAATCCTTCATGACTTGGTCGACTCCTTTCTACGCATTCGCAGGTAGGCTTCGATGAAACCGTCTAAGTCCCCATCCAAGACGCCCTGCGCGTTGCCGACTTCGTGAGTGGTCCGGTGGTCCTTGACCATCGTGTAGGGATGAAGCACGTAGGAGCGGATCTGCGAACCCCAGGCGATCTCCTTCTTCGCCGCGGTGAGGTTCTCGGTCTCCTTGCGCTCTTGCTCTCGGAAGTGGTGGTAGAGCCGGGCCTGAAGCACCTTCATCGCCATCTCGCGGTTGCGATGCTGGGACCGCTCAGCCTGGCACTGCACGACGATGCCGGTCGGCTGATGCGTGATGCGCACGGCCGACTCGGTCTTGTTGACGTGCTGCCCCCCCGCACCACTGGCGCGGTAGGTGTCGATACGCAACTCATCATCTTTGATCTGGATCTCCCCCAGATCCTCGACCTCCGGATACACGAAGACCGATGCGAAGGAGGTGTGCCGCCGCTGGTTGAAATCGAACGGGGAAATCCGCACCAGCCGATGAACCCCGATCTCCGATCTGAGCATCCCGTACGCATTCGGGCCGCGCACTTCGATCGTCGAGTCCTTGATGCCCGCCTCTTCCCCTTCCTGGAAGTCGATCACCCGCGCACTGAAGCCGCTCCGCTCCAACCAGCGCAGATACATGCGGTGGAGCATGTAGGCCCAGTCCTGGGACTCCGTCCCCCCCGCGCCGGGGTGAATCGTCAGGAGTGCATCACACCCGTCGCGTTCGCCGTTGAGATAGGTTTGGAGTTCGTAGCGTTCGAGATCGTCGGAGAAGGTCCGGAGTTCGATGAGCTGCTCGCCTTCGAAGGCCTCGTCCCCCTCGTCGCGGGCCAGCACGACGAGCTCGCTCAAATCGACGAGCCTCTTCTTGAGCGTGCGCCACCCCTCCACAAGTCCCTTGAGTTTGCGGAGTTCGGCGACCGTCTTGTTGGCCGTCTTTGGATCGTCCCAGAAGCCGGGCTGGGCGATCTTCTCCTCGAGCTCGGCCAGCTCGCGCTCACGATGATCCAGGTCAAAGGAACCCCCGCAGGTGGGCGACCTTCTTGTCACTTTCGGCCAAGATGGTGTCGATTTCCTGATTCATCGTGCGTTTGTCCCTCAAGAGTCGAATGTCAGAAGTCGCCTGCGCAAACCGGCCGCCTCGCGAGCGAGCGCCTCGCGGGTGCTGTCGTTGCGAATCACGAAGTCGGCCATCCGGCGACGCGCCGCGTCGTCGGCTTGGCTCTTCATGCGCCGCCTGGCCGCGGCGCGATCCAGGCCGCGTTTCGCCAACCGAGTGAGGCGCACCTCGAGGTCCGCTTCGACGCTGACCACGAAGTCACACCAATCCGGTCGTCCCCCTTCCACCAGGAGAGGGATCTCGGCGAGCACGATAGCAATGCCCTCTCTCCGTTTCAAGGCGGCGACCTTGCGACCCATCCGTTCGCGGACGATCGGGTGCAACAGAGCCTCCAGCCGCCGCCGGTCCGCCGCCCGCGAAAAGACCCTGGCGGCCAGGGCCGGGCGGTCGATGCGCCCAGAGGAGTCGAGCACCCCGGTCCCGAACAGGTCCACCACTCGAGCCTGAACCGAGGAGCTGAAGAGGAGGAGCCCCCTCACGAAGCGGTCAGCATTCAGGTGCGCGACGTCCGGTCCGGTTTTCAGAAGCCGACAGAAGGTCGACTTGCCCGAGCCGATCCCACCCGTGATGACCACCGCCCACGGCGGCCCACTCTTGCCTCGCCGCCCCCTAGTTGTGCGCGTCATACCAGGTTCTCCCCCAGCCCTGATCCACGGTCAAGGGCACCGCCAGCTCGAACACGGAGGCCATCTCGTGATTCACCAGCTCCGCCACCGCTTCAGCCTGGGCAGAGGGGAGTTCGAAGACCAGTTCATCGTGCACCTGCAAGAGGAGCCGCACGTCGGGGAACTCGCTCTTCAGACGGGCGTGCAGACTCACCATCGCGCGCTTGATCAGATCGGCGGCCGACCCCTGAACCGGAGTGTTGACCGCCATCCTCTCGGCTGAGGAGCGGTCGCCGTGATGCTTCGACTGCAGGTTGGGAAGATACCGCCGCCGCCCAAGGATCGTCTCCGCATACCCGCGCGAACGCGCCGTACCGACGCAACCCTCGACATAGGTCTTCACACCCGGAAGTTTCTCGAAATAGCTGGCGATGAAGGCCGAAGCCTCCTTCACCGCGATTCCCTGTTCACGGGCGAGCCTCTGTGCGCCCATTCCGTAGAGGATGCCGAAATTGATCGTTTTGGCACGGTCGCGCATCTCCCGGTCGACCGCCTCCTCGGCCACGCCGAAGATGCGCGCCGCCGTCGCTCGGTGGATGTCCGCTCCCTTCCGGAAGGCCTCGACCAGATGCGGATCCCCGGACAGATGCGCCAACATGCGCAGTTCGATCTGGGAGTAGTCGGCCGAAAGCAGGCAGCGCTCCCCTTGTGCGGCAAACGCCCGCCGGATACGTCGCCCCATGGGGGTCCGGATCGGGATGTTCTGCAGATTGGGATTCGATGAGCTGAGCCGGCCCGTGGCCGTGACCGTTTGATGGAAGGAGGCGTGAATCCGCCCGGTTTCCTCGAGCACCATCTTCGGCAGGGCCTCGACATAAGTGCTCTGGAGTTTGGTGAGCTGACGATACTCCAGGATCTTTGCCGGAAGGGGATGCAGACCGGCCAGTTCCTCCAGCACCTCCTGCCCGGTGGAGTAGCCGGTTTTGGTGCGGCGCTTGGCGGGCAGCTTGAGTTTCTCGAACAGAATGACCTGAAGCTGCTTCGGGGAGTTGATATTGAACTCCTCCTCCCCCAGCCGGTGGATGTCCTTCTCGAGCCTGACCATCTCTCCAGCGAGTTCGTGGGACATCGCATCGAGCATCGCGCCGTCCAAGTAGATGCCGGCGGCCTCCATGTCCAGCAGCACCGGAAGGAGCGGCATCTCGAGGTCGGTGAACAGCTCCCGGGCGCCCACGTCCGCCACGCGGCGTTTGAGGAGCGGCCAGAGGCGAAGCACGGCGTCGGCATCCTCGCAGGCGTAGGCGACCGCCTGGGCCGGCGGGATCGTATCCATCGTGGTCTGCTTCCGGCCTCGGCCGATCAGCGCGCTGATCGGGATCATCTCGTGGCCGAGAAACTCCTGGGCAAGCCCGTCCAGACTGTGCCGCGCCTCGGGGTCCCGGACGTACGAGGCCACCATCGTGTCCCACAGTGGCCCGCCCACCTCCAGGCCGTGCCGCCGGAGAATGTGCAGATCGAATTTGAGGTTCTGTCCCAGCTTGGTGACCTGAGAATCCGCAAGCAGAGGCCCGAACGCCGATTGCACGGCTTCGAGGGCGACCCGTGGCTCTTCCTCGTGGCCGATCGGAACGTACCAGGCTTTGCCCGGTTCCCACCCGAAGCTGAGGCCGACCAACTTCGCTGTCAGGGGCGCGATCCCGTCGGTTTCCGTGTCGATCGAAAGCGGCGGCAGGTCGTCGCCCCGCCGGGGATAGTTCTCGAGGACGCTTCTCAGAGCCTCGGCCGAGTCGATCAACGCATAGCCCTGGTTCCAGTCCCCGGCCACCTGGGTCGGATCCCGCTCTACGCTCACGGCCGCCGGGGCTGCCTGGGCCGCCGGGCCGAAAGCCAGCTGGGCCTGCCCGGCCGATTCTGCGTTCGCGTCGCCGAAGATGCGCCGGAGGAGCCCATGAAACTCCATTTCCTGCAGAAAGGCCCTGAACGTGCCGCGCGACGCGGGATCCCCCACCGCGAAGGTCTGGGCGCTCGCGACCTCCAGATCGGTGCGGATCCGAACCAGGTCGCGGCTGAGATCGGCTGTCTCCCGGCCGGCCGCCAGCTTCTTGCGGACGCCCTCGGGCGTGACCTCCTCCAACCGCTCGTAGAGCGCGGCCATGCTGCCGAATTCCTGCAGCAGTTTCGCAGCCGTCTTCGGTCCCACACCTTTGACGCCCGGGATGTTGTCGGAGCTGTCTCCGGTCAGGGCCAGGTAGTCGATGAACTGATCGGGCCTGACCCCCCACTTGCCGGCCACCTCTTCTGCTCCCACCCACTGAGCCGGTTCGCGACCGCGCGGAGGGATGAACTGGCGAATATCTCCCCCGATGAGCTGGGCGAAGTCCTTGTCGCTCGAGACGATGATCGCCTCCCAACCTCGGGCCGTCGCCTGGTCGGCCAGAGATCCGATCAGATCGTCCGCTTCGACTCCATTCTCGACGAGCGGCTTCATGCCCATCGACTCGAGCAGACGATGCGCCATGGGGAACTGCGCGGACAGTTCCGGCGGCGTCTCGGGGCGGTTTGCCTTGTACTCGGGGAAGATCTCGTGACGCATCGTGGGACCGGCCGGATCGAAGACCACCGCCACGTGGGTCGCCTCTTCCTCCCGAATGAGAGCCAACAGCGTGGTCAGGAAGCCAAAAAGGGCGCCCACCTGTTCACCCCGTGATGTCGTCAGAGGGCGGCGCAGGAATACGAAGTGTGACCGGAAGAGCAGGGCCGATCCGTCGACCACGAAGATACGGTTTGCGCCGGATCCGGCAGCGCGGGAGTTGGGCGCCTGGTCTGTGGGTTTCATGCTGGTTCCCCGTCGGAGCATCCGGACCCAGGCCCCCGCGAGTCCGGGGCCACGCTAGGAGCTTATGTAGAGCCGCTCCCGCTCGATGATCTCCGCCACCGCCTGTGCGACGAGGTAACGAACCGGACGACCCTGGCGAACATCCTCGCGCAGCTCAGAGGACGATACATCGACTCCCGGCCCGGTCACCCAATCCACGCGTGAGGCCACCGAGCCGGCTACCGGGGCACCGTACCCGGCTCGCGCGTAGACCGCAAGGCGCGCCAACTCAAGAATCCGTTCCGGATTCCGCCAATGGGGCAGGTCATCGAGACTATCCCGTCCGAGCAGAAGCCAGAACGAATCCTCGGGACGTTCGCCGGTCAGCTGCGTCAGCGTATCCACGGTGAAGGACACGCCTCCGCGATCAGCCTCCAGTTCAGAAACCGCGAAACGTTCGTTCCCTTCCGCTGCTGCGCGCACCATCTCCAACCGGAGTGGAAAGGAGCTGAGGGCGTGCTCCTCCTTGTGCGGGGGGCGGTAGGCGGGAATGAAGAGGACCTGGTCCAGCTGGAGTGCGGCCGCGCAACGAGAAGCCAGCACAAGATGGCCGACATGAGGAGGATCGAAAGTTCCGCCCAGGATTCCCACTCTCACTTGGAGACCCCCTCAGCGCAAAAGGGCGTTCAGGTCCTTCTGGGCGCGTTCGAGTATGGAGGATCCCTCGTCATAGCGCTCGGGATCTGGTTCGAGAAGTTCGATCAGCCGCTGTAATGTCTCGCGCGCCTCATCCCAGCGCTCATCGTCCTGGAACGACTGCGCGAGACCCGAGAGTGCCTTGGCGGCGCTCGTCGCGTGCGGCCACTGCTCGTAGGATTTCCGGAAGAAGCGGCGCGCGGCCTCCGTCCGGCCCAGACGGTGGTAGGTGCGCCCGTTCAGATAGGCCTTTTCGGCCAGCGTGTTGTGCACCGACCGTAGCGCCTCCCGCGCATCCTCCACATGGGTCCCCTCGGGGTAGCGCCCAAGGTAGTCCGCAAAAGACCTTGCCGCCTCCTCCGCGGGTTCGGGGTCCAAGGCCGGTCCTCGGATCGCCAGGAACCAGGATCGCGCGATTTCGAACCAGGCTTCTTCGGCGAAGTTGCTGCGGGGGAACGAGATCAAAATCCGCTCGAAGGACTGCCGGGCCAGCAGGTATTCATGGGTGGCCTGGTGAGCCTTGCCCAGATGGAAAAGCGCATCGTCGATATACTGACTGCCTGGATGTCGCCGCTCGAATGCCTCGAGGATTTCGATCGCCTTGAGATGCTGCCCCTGGTCGTAGGCATCCTTGCCCCGCAGATACTCGCCTTGGGCCCCCGGCGCCTTGAGCGGACCGGATGCGGAGCTGCAGGAGAGCGTCAACAGAGCGACAATCCAGAAATGTCGAATCACGCTTGGTCGCACTGGCATCACTTCTGATTCTGATTGAAGAGGTACACCAGCCCGCCCACGATCGCGGCCACGATCACGGGTTCGGCCAGCCGCTCGACCGCCAGTCCCGGCGGTTCCTCGAGCCGGAAGGGGTACTCGTCTCCTTCGAGATAGGGTTTCGCCCAACCGGGGAATCTATCGACGCTGACCTGGTCGCTCCCCCCCACCGAGGCGATCCGTTTCCCGGGTTGCGAAACCCGGCTTCCGCGAACCTTGACGCTGGCATAGCGCCCGAAGGTCCGCGGTCCCACGAACCAGCTTCTCCGCACCCAGGGGTAACTCACCCCGCACTCCACCACCCGGAAGGTGCAGATCTCGCCGCGGACGGGAAGGTCGAGGATGAGTTCCTCCGGCAACTCCCTGCCGGGCTGCGCTTGGGCCGTTCCCTGCTGCCCCTGGCCTGCCCTCCGCGGTCCCTGACCGCCCTGTTGTTGCTGATTGTTCTGCTGGGGCTCCTCCCCGTCGGTCTCCTCTTCATCCTCCTCGTCCGGATCGTCGTCGGTGTCGCCTGCACCGGATTGCTCATCGTCGCTGGAATCCTCGGTGGCGGGGGTGGTCCGCGGACCACTGCTCTGCTGGGACGTTCCTGCGGGCTGGGCCGCAGCGTCCGCAGGGGAGTCGAGCGATCCCTTGCCCAGGGTCGGATGAACGACCCCGTAGCCCTGGTCCATCAGCGTCTGCGCAAGCAGCTGGCCGACGAACCAATTCGCCGGATGGGCGGTTTCCGGGATCAAATACACGTCGCACCCGGAAGGGAAAGCCAGTTGGTTCACCAGATCGGCGGCCGCGGTGCGCCCCAGCTCTCCCAAGAGCGTCAGGTGATCGGTGAGGTCTTCCTCGTCCGCTCGAACCTGTCCGGACATCGCGGCCAGGCCCCCCAGCAGACCCACGACCATTCCCAGCCCGAGCGTGACCCTCCGGGCCGGTCCAGCCAAACGCGTCATTAGCGTATGCCTCCCCTTCACCATATTCATCGCCGTGCGACAAGCCTCATCGACTGCGCTCTCTACCGGAGCAGGGGAACCGCCGCGAGATCGTAGGCGCCTGCACCGATCACACGTCCCCAGACGAAGTCCCCCGGTTCGATCTCTGCCCTCTGGATCTGCTCTGGAGCCTTGAGGTAGACGTTACCATCAATCTCAGGCGCCTCACCGAAACTGCGGGTTACGGCAAAGCCCTTCTCCGGGTTGACACCTTCGACCAGGAGCCGAAGCTCTTGACCTTTACGCCTCTTCTGAAGTAGAACCGCTTGTTTTCGCTGCAGTTCCAGGATCTGCTCTTGCCGTCGCGCGGCTTCGTCCGGTGACACCTGACGATCGAAAGTCACCGATCGAGTTCCACTGGCGGGACTGTAGGCAAACGCCCCCAAACGGTCAAAGGGAAATTCAGTGAGGAGTCTGCCCAGCTCGGCCGCGTCCGACTCGGTCTCCCCCGGATGGCCCAGGAGGACGGTTGTTCGAAGCACGATGCTGGGGACCTTCGCCCTCAGCGCCGTCAGCAACGACTCGAGATCCGCGCGCGAGTGGCCTCGGCCCATGGCCCGCAACATCTCGTCCGTGCCGTGCTGTATCGGCATATCGACATAGGGCAACAGTCGGCGCCCATCGGCAAAGGTGGCGATCAGGTCGTCGGTCCAGTAGCGCGGGTGGGTGTAGAGAACGCGGATCCACTCCGGCCCCTCGGCCAGATCCTCCAGAGCGCGCAGGAGCCCCGCCAGAGAGAACTCGCCGGGGAGGTCGCGCCCGTAGGCGGTCGTGTCCTGCGCAACCAGTACGATCTCACGAACGCCGCGTGCGGCCAGGTCCTGGGCTTCGGCCAGGATCAACTCGGGGCTACGGCTCCGCTGGGGTCCGCGCAGTTTGGGGATCAGGCAGAAGGTGCACCGGTGATCGCACCCTTCGGAGATCTTCAGGTACGCGGTGTGGGGCGCGCCGGTCGGCACGCGCGCGGCGGGGAGCTCGACGTCTTCGAAACACCCGGTCCAGATCTGTCCTGATTCTCCGCGATCCAAGTCTGCGAGAAGGCCCGGCAGGCGCGAGATCTGTCCGGGACCGATCAGGGCGTCGACCTCGGGAATCTCCGTCAGCAGGTCTCCCCCGTAGCGTTCGGCCAGACAACCGGCCACGACCAATCGGCTGGCCCGGCCGGTTTTCTTCACCTCGGCCAGCTCCAGGATCTGGTCGATCGACTCCTTGGCGGCATCCTCGATGAAGGCACAGGTGTTGACGAGCAGGACGTCGGCCTCCCCCGGCTCAGCGACGATTTCGTACCCCTGTTCTTCGAGGAGGCCGAGCATACATTCACTGTCGACCTGATTCTTCGGGCAGCCCAGCGTCCCCAGCCACATCCTAGTCGACATCGAGCAGCTCGTAGTTCTCTGGCGGACGGAATCGGAAGAGGCTGTCGGGCACGCTACTGAGCAGTGTCCAGCTCAAAAACTCGAACCGGACCTCGTTCCCTTCTTCGTCGACATAGACGTAGGCGGCCGGTTCCTCGGACTCGAGATCGATGAAGACCGCCAGATCATTGACCCCCCACTCCGGCCGCGGCTGGAGCTTCAGACGCGCGAGACGCCGGCCGCTGGAATCGGCCTCGACCGTGGCGAGCGAGTCGGCCCGCTGGCCAAGGCCCGCCCAGAACAGCTCCCCCAATCCGGTCGTGTGATGAACGCCGGCCCTCAGAACCTGCATCTCTTCGGGAATGAAGGTCCAGACGAAGTCGCCGTCGCACCCGACCAGATGGCCGGGGGGATCCTCGTAGTCGAACCGGAATCGCTGCGGCGGGGCAATGCTCAAGGTCCCGTAGGCGTAGTCGGCCTCATCGAAAACGGCCCAACGATTGGTCTGGACGAACTGCGCCTGATACCCCGCCGCCTGATGCAGGCGACCTAAGAAGCGCGCGATCAAAGGCCCGGCGTCCAGGGTCTCCTCGGCGGGAGCGGCACCGGACCAGGGAAAACTCATCATGAAGAGGACGAGCAGCGCGGTGCACCGCCGGGCCACCCGTCCGAAACCACCCAAGCCGCGCTGACGATGACGCATCAAACCATCCATCCCCTGCCTGCCGGCCGTTCATTAGCGCGGCGAGGAGGCTTCCGCGCTGAGGAACTCTTCGAGCCGGTCGGGCTTGACCAGAACCTCCCGCGCCCGGCTGCCGTCGGGCGGCCCGACCACGCCGGCTCGCTCGAGCATGTCCATCAGGCGTCCCGCACGGGTGTATCCCACGCGCAACCGCCGTTGCAGCATCGAGGTCGACCCCTGCCCGCCGGCGACCACGATCTTGAGAGCTTCGGGGTAGAGTGAATCCTCCTGGTCATCCCCTTCACCCTCGAACCCACCCTCCTGTTCCGCCTGGATGAGTGATTCGGGGGTGGGGAACTGCTGGAGGTAGGCAACGATCTGCTCGGTTTCCTCGTCGCTGATGAAGGCCCCGTGAATGCGGTGTGCTTCCGCCTTGCCCGGCGGAATGAACAGCATGTCGCCCCGCCCCAGGAGGGACTCGGCCCCGTTCATGTCGAGAATCGTGCGAGAGTCCGTCCGGGTGGCGACCTGGAATGCAATGCGTGCGGGGAAGTTCGCCTTGATCACCCCGGTGATGACATCGACCGACGGCCGCTGGGTGGCGAGCACGAGATGGATCCCGACCGCCCGGGCCATCTGCGCGAGGCGGGCGATGGGCACCTCGACCTCCGACGCATTCGACAGCATCAGATCGGCGAGTTCATCGACCATCACCACGATATAGGGCATGGGTTTGGAAACCTCCTCCGCGGTGCCGGCCTTCTTCTGCCGCTCGTGGTAGCCCTGGATATTGCGGACGCCCACCCCCGCCAAGATGCGGTAGCGCTTCTCCATCTCGCGGGTCAACCAGCGCAGCGCCTTCGCGGCCTCGCGCGCCTCGGTCACCACCGGCTGGAGTAGATGCGGAATGTCATTGTACCCGGTGAACTCGAGCATCTTCGGGTCGATCAGGAGCAGCCGAAGCTGATCGGGCGTGTTCTGCAACAGGAGCGAGACGATGAGGGTGTTCATGCACACGCTCTTGCCCGAGCCGGTCGTCCCGGCAACCAGCAGGTGCGGCATCTTCTCGAGCGCGGTGTAGAACGGCCGGGCGGCCACGTCCTTCCCCAACGCGACGACCAGCGCACCGGGCGAATCGAAGAAGGTCTGCTTGCCGGCAACATCTTTGAATCCGATGAGCGCCGGATCCCGATTCGGGATTTCCACCCCGACCGCCGCCTTCCCCGGAATCGGGGCCAACATGCGCACGCGCGGGGCGCGCATGGCCAGCGCCAGGTCGGTCTGGCGGCTGACGATCTGACTGATCGTCACCCCCACCCCCGGCGTGAACTCGTAGCGGGTGATGACCGGCCCGGGGTGGACCTCGCTCACCTCGCCGGTGATCCCGAAGCTCGCGAGCGTATCGCGCAGGAGCACGGCATTCGAGCGGATCTCCTCCTCGGTGACGTCCGACCCTCCGTACTGATGGTCCCTCAGCAGGTGGAGGGGCGCGATCGGTTTGGCGCCCTTCGGAACCTCCGGCGCCGGGATCCGCGGCTTCTTGCGCCGCTTCGGCGCATCGGGCGGACCATCGCCGACCGTTGCGGCGGCATCGAACTCCTCAAAGAACCCACCCTGTGCGGTGGACTCGCCGGGCTGGCGGGTCTGCTCGTCCATCAGATCCCGCGCACTGAGAGGGACCGGAGCATCTTCAAAGCCCGGACCCTCGAAGTCCGCATCCGGCGTGTCGTCGGTGGAGATGATCGGCCCATCGCTGAGCGAAGTCTCTGGGCCGAGCGACTCGCCCCCAGGAGGACTGGGCGTTTCGAACGCTTCCTCCTGGCCGAATGGATCCAGGCCCGCGAGGCCGCTCCACGCCGCCCGGGCACCGCTCGAGACGCCCGCTCCGATCCCGCGGCCCGCCGGACGCAGCAGGTGCTGCCAGATTCCGGCCGAAGCGCGACCGATCCCCCGGCCGAGGCCGGAGAAGACCGACGAGAAGCCCTCCGCAACCGCGGAAACGGCCCGGGTGAAGGCGTGTCCCACCGAGGCGGGAAGCCCCCAGCGAAGCAGAAGGATGGTGGCGGTCAGGGCCAGGGTGCCCAGCGCGAGCCCGTGTTGCATGGCTCCATCGGCGCCGAAGAAGTCCCGAACCGCGAAGTGGACCTCGGACGCAAGCCACCCGTGAAGGGTCGGATGCAGGTCGGGGGGATCGATTCCCTGGAAGAAGGCATCCCAAAAGACCACGAACGGCCAGACGAAGGTGAGCTGCCCCCAAAAGATGCGCCTCGGCAGGCGCGCGAGAAGGGCGACTCCCCAGAGGGCTCCCACCAGGAGGATCAAGCCGAGCCCGGGAATGCCGAATGTGCTGACCCAGAAGTGAACCCACACCTGCCCGAACGGGCCGGTCATGCTGCCCCAACCAGGACCGGTGAGACTGAAGGCGGTCAGTAGACTGACCGAGAGCAAGAGCAGCCCCAGCACCCAACGGCGCGGGGGTCTGCGACGGCTGCGAGCCATGCCACCCTCCGGAGACCAACCAGAAGCACTTGGCGTCCACCCTCCCCGGCTCCCATCGGGAAGGGGCACGCCCCCAATATGAGCTATTTAATGAGCTGGTTTCTCAGGCCCCTCGGGTGGGCCGGGACCATCGTAGGCAAAGAAACGAAACGAGGCAACCGCGCGATCACGAAGGATGAGCGAAGGGGCCCTCCCCGCGTGATCGCGCAGGCATGATCGGCTAGGCGTTCTGGAGCGCCTCCTTGCGGTCGGTCTTCTCCCAGGTGAACTCCGGCAGATCGCGTCCGAAGTGACCGAAATAGGCGGTCTTTTCGAAGATGGGCCGCCGCAGATCCAACGAGGTTAGAATCCCCTGAGGGGTCAGATCGAAGACCTTGCGGATGCGGGCCTCGATCTCGGCCTCGGGAATTGTGTGGGTGCCGAAGGTGTGAACCGCCACGCTGACCGGTTCAGCCACCCCGATGGCGTACCCCAGCTGCAGCTGGCAACGTCTCGCCAACCCGGCCGCGACGACGTTCTTCGCCACCCAGCGGGCGGCATAGGTCGCCGAGCGGTCCACCTTGGTGGGATCCTTGCCGGAGAATGCCCCACCGCCGTGCGGCGCCATCCCGCCGTAGGTGTCGACGATGAGCTTGCGGCCGGTAAGGCCCGTGTCGGCCTGGGGTCCCCCGCTCACGAACGCCCCGGTCGGATTGATGTGGACATGATCGCGGATTCGATCGAGATCCAGCAGATCGGCCGGAAGCGACTTGGCGATGACCTGCTCCCGCAGACCGTCGCGGACCGTTTTGATCCCCACATCGCGATGCTGGGCGGAAAGAACGACGGCATCGATCGCCACCGGCTGCCCGTCCTCGTAGCGCACCGTCACCTGCCCCTTGCCGTCCGGACGCAGGAAGTCGAGATCCCCTTCCACGCGGGCCTCTTCCAGGCGAATCATCATCTGGTGCGCCAGCATGATGGGAAGCGGCATCAGGGAGGGTGTTTCATCGGTGGCGTACCCGAACATGATGCCCTGGTCGCCGGCCCCGATCGAGTCGCCCTTTGCCTCGACCCCGATATTGATGTCCGCAGATTGTTCATCGATGGCCGGCAGCACCGCGCAGGTATTCGCGTCGAAGCCGATCGCCGGGTCGGTGTACCCAATTCGCCCGATGGTCTCGCGAACCACCTTCGCAATGTCCACGTACGCGTTCTTCGCGGTGATCTCGGCGGAGATCAGCGCCAGCCCGGTCGTCACGAGCGTTTCGCACGCCACGTGAGCCATCGGCTCCTGGGTCAAGAACGCATCGAGGATCGCGTCCGAAATCTGGTCGGCCACCTTGTCGGGATGTCCGCGGGCGACCGACTCCGAAGTGAAGATGGTGCTGGCCATGAAAGACTCCTTTCCGATCAAATGGCCACGGGCGACGGGCTACGAGGGCCCCACACCGCGTGGCATCCCAATATGCGAAAATTGGCCTGCATGATATCCGAAGCCGGCGATTCGTACAACAGCGCCCCTCGATCTCCTCGCTCCATCGTACGTTCGGCCCTGGCCCGACTATGTTCCGTTGCCGTTCAGATCCACCTCGGACGAGTCGCCGACGTTGAGGCGCTGCGACTTCCCCCGCACGAGGGCGTTCTCGCCGATCACCGAATGCTCCAGCAACATCTCATCGACCCGCGCCCCTTCGTTGATGATCGAGTCGCGGACGATGGCGTTCCTGATCACCGCGCCGTCGGCCACCGATACGTCGGGGCCGAGGATCGAATTCTCGATCCGCGCGGTGGGAGCCACGAAGACCGGCGGCACGAGGGTGACCCCGGGAATCGGCGCCGGCTGGGGGATCTTGCGGAGGAGATGCTGATTGGTCTCCAGCAGGGTGTCCGGTTTGCCGCAGTCGAACCAGCCCTCGACCTGAGAGACGCGCATGGAGAGCCCGTCCTCGAGCAGCTTCTGCATCGCGTCGGTCAGCTGGAATTCGCCCCGCGTGCGCGAATCGCCGGTGATCAGCTGCCGGAGGCCGGCGTAAAGAGGGGCGGCGTCGGGGAAGTAGTAGAGCCCCACGATCGCCAGATTGCTGGGGGGATCGGCCGGCTTTTCCACCAGACGCACCACCGTATCACCGTTCATCTCGACGACGCCGAAGCGGCGGGGATCATCGACTTCCTTGACCCCGATGACCGCGTCGGTGCCCGACAGGTAGGCCTCCCAGTCCGGTTCGACAATCGTGTCGCCGAGGACAATGAGGACCGGACCTTCCCGCACCTCCGGCTCCGTGACCGCGATCGCGTGCCCAAGCCCAAGCCGCTCGGTCTGCTCCACCACCCGGATGTTCTTCCGGTAGCGCTCCTGCAGATACTCCTCGATGCGCTCCCCCATGTACCCGACCACCACCACAATCTCCTCGACCCCCCTCTGCAGCAGAGCGTCCAGGATGTGGCCGAGGATCGGTTTGCCGGCGACGTTCACCAGCGCCTTGGGCACCGTGTGGGTCTGGGGACGCAGGCGGGTCCCCACTCCGGCCGCCGGTACGATCGCGACCGGTCTCCGCAGGGCCTTCGATGTCAATCTCCTCCCCCTTTCTGGGCTCCACCATTCCGCCAGCGCGCCTCCAGGCGGCCGCTACGGTCGATGAGTTCGATGTGCGGATCGTCCTCCAGCGCCTCCCGAATCAGATCCCTGACCTCGGCCGCGCAGCCGGCCGCCAGGCTGGCCTTCGCCAGCGCCTGCAGGTCGGCGCGCCGGACCGTGTGCAGCATGGCCTTGGTCTGCGGAACCAGAGAGGGCGCGACTGAGAGTTCATCCACGCCGAGTCCGACTAAGAGCATCGCACCGATCAGATCACCGGACATCTCCCCACAAGATCCCACTGGAATCTCGTGCTGTTTGGCGCCCCAGATCGCGCCGTCGATCGCGCGAAGCACCGCCGGATCGAATCCGTCGTAGAGATGGGACACGCGTTCATTGCCCCGGTCCACGGCCAGGACATACTGGATCAGATCGTTCGATCCGATGCTGAAGAAGTCCGCCTCGGCGGCAAGGGCCTCGCTGAGAAGCACGGCCGAGGGCACCTCGATCATGACTCCCACTGCCGGCTCCTGGGCCAGGTCGTGGCCCGCCGCCCGCAGCTCGGACAGACATCCGCCGATGAGTCTGCGGGCCTGCCTCAACTCCTCGAGGTTGCTGATCATGGGAAGCAGGATTCGGGGGGGTGTCCGGCCAAAGGCGCGAAGCAGAGCCCGGATCTGAATCTTGAAGACCTCCGGGTGCATCAGGCAGAAACGAATCCCGCGCAGCCCCAGGAACGCATTGTCCTCCCGGGGGACACCCATCAGCGTCGAGAATTTGTCGCCCCCGAGGTCCGTGGTTCGGATGGTCACGGGGTGTTTTGGGAAGCTCTTCATCACCTTGGCGTAGGCTCGCTTCTGCTTCTCTTCGCTGGGGAAACTGGTGGCCTGCATGAAGAAGAACTCGGTGCGGTAGAGCCCGATGCCCTCGGCCCCCATCTGAAGGGCGGCCGCGGCGCCCTCGGGCCGGTCGATGTTTGCGCGCACGGGAATCGGAATCCCGTCGGCGGTGACCGACGGCTCCTCGACGTCTCCCGCCAGGGCGGTGATTCGGGCCTGCCTCTGCTCCGACTGCTCCACCCGCGCCCGGTCGGTCTTGTTCGGCGAGACGATGACCTCACCGCGGTCGCCATCGACGATGAGGTCCGCCCCCTCCGGAATCTCGCCCAGCACATTGGGAATCCCCAAGACGGCCGGCACGCCGCGGGAGCGGGCAACGATGGTGACATGCGAGGCAAGCGTTCCATGCTCGGTCACGAAGGCAATCGTGCGCTCCGGATCCAGCGCGATCGTATCGGCCGGACCCAGTTCATCGGCGACCACGACCGATCCCGGCGACATGTGCCCGACCGCGGACGGCTCTTCCGCCAACAGCCGGCCTAAGACGCGCCGTTCGACATCACGGATGTCGGCTGCCCGTCCCCGAAACAGCTCGCTGGGGAGCGATTCCAGGTAGCGGGCCTTCGCGGTGAGCACGGTGCGGACGGCATAGGCGGCGTTCATCCGCTCGGCCTTGATCGAAGCCACGACCTCCCGGACCAACTCGCGGTCTTGGAGAAGCAACTGGTGCGACGCGAGGATCTGATCTGCAGGATCGTCGGGCGGCCGGTCCAGGCGAACCCGCAGCGCGCGAACCTCTTCCCGGGCCTCCCGAAGACAACGGCGGAAACGCCGGATCTCACGGGCCTCTTCTCCCGGAGCCACGCGCTCGGCCGGAACAACGAAGTCGTGGGAGGCCAGATGGCAGGCGGTTCCACGGGCGATCCCGGAGGATGCGCCGGTGCCCTTCAACACGGCCCGTCTTGGTTTGCGCGCCTTGACCATGGTCAGCACGCCCCGCCGGCCGCCCCATCCGGGGTGCAACCTGCGCGGCTTGACTCCTATTCCTGGAATTCCGCTCGGACGAGTTCGGTGAGGGCCTCGACCGCCTCACGCTCATCCGGGCCCTCCGCCCGTACGATGAGTTTGGTCCCGGTCTCGGCCGCCAACATCATGACGCCCATGATGCTCTTTGCATTGACCGTCAGCTGCTCGGTCGCCACGAAGATCTCGGCGTCGAAGCCGCTCGCCTTCTGGACGAGAAGAGCCGCCGGCCGGGCATGAATCCCCGGCACGTTGGTCACCACCACACTCGCTTCGTACACCCGGTCTCCTCGCCTGTTCGACCGTTTATCCGCCGAGGTCCCGCCCCCTAGCAGTCCGTGGCGGGAGCCCTCTCAGCCCGTCAACACCAGACCCACCCAACCGGCCAGGGCGCAGGTCCAGCCCCACAGCAATGCCCGGCGGCCGACAAGGTAGCCTAAAGGGAGGCCAAGGATAAACCAAACGATCCCTTGGCGGAAGATGCTCTGAACCATTCCTGCCTTCTGCCCCCCATCGGCCAGAAAGGTCTCCAGGCGCCCGGCGAGCAGGACCGATATCCCGACTACCAGAAGTGGCACCATCAACCCCAGGAGGGTGGGGAGCCATCGCCAGGTCCAACCCCGCCCACCGCGAACGAGATCCCAGCCTAACCTCCACCCCCATCGATAGAACGCCAACCGGGCCCCGAGATGAAGTGTAAGCCCGATGACCACATAGGCCCCCAGAACCAGAACGGGGGCATCGAGGACGAATCCCAGTGCCACCAGACCAAGGGCCGGACGCAACCCACCCCAGAGCGTGCGATCCGCCCACTGGGCGAGCACCGATCCCCCCACGGTGAGGAGCTTCAGGGGTGATCGCGGGAGGGGGACCTCGGCCGCATCGCTGAGCACCCTCTCGGCCCCTCCGGCCAGCGCGGCCGCCACCACCGGCTGCGTGTTCGCGGTGCCCTCCCGGGCCAGCTCGTCCTCTAGAGCGGACAGACAATCGCGCGACCGTCCCTCCAGGCGCGCGTTGGGGATGGCCCGCAGGAGCCCCAGGAACCCGCCCCGCTGGAGGTGCCTGTAGCTGAAGGAGGCCTGCACGGTCAGCAGAGCCCACAGCTGGCGCCAGGTCAGGGCTGGGATGGGTGCCGCGGTGGCGCCGGGACTGGCGGGCGGCGGATGAGCAAGGGCCGCTCCACCCCGCAGGCCATGCCACAGCCGAAGGATCTCGGTTCGCATGCCGGCCGCGCGTTGCCCCAAGATTCCGCCCAACGCCACCCAGAGAACGCAGGTCGCGCCGGCTGCGCTCAAGAGGCGCTGAGCGCCCGAGGCGGCCGGGTGCGGTGCTCCCTGGAGGCTGCCGAGAGCGGCGTGTCCGGGCAGGAGATCGGCGCCCAACATCCGCAGGATCATCCAGGGCAGGAGAACCAGGAGGATCAGCGCAAGGGGGCCGAGCATCGCGCTCTCCAAGAGCCCGCAGGTGCCCAGGCGTCCGACTGCGGCTCTGCGGGCCCCCGAGGATGCCGCATAGACAGCGGCCTCCCGATGCTCGTTGCGGCGCCGGAGCCGGCCTTCGGCCCACTCCCCCCCGGATGCGCCGAGCAGGGAGGCGGTCAAGGCCGCGAGAACGGTGGTGGGCAGATCGCCCGTCGGCCACAGGCTCAGCCACGCTGCACCCACGAGGGCGGCAAGGGCGACGACCGGCTGCCGCGAGCCGCCGAGCGGGAGTAGCCCGGGCCAGATCACTTGAAGGATGATCCCGACCGCCAATCCGGCCGCCGGCTCACCCAGAACGAAGCCTGTGACAGGCCCCGCGACGATTGGCTGATGCAGGATCAGCGGTCCGAAGGCTCGTTCATCCGCGCAAACCACCGCGGCCCACAGCGCGAGAAGGAGCCAGCGCAACCCCGGCCCCGGGAGCCCGCCTCCGATCGACGCCAGGGCGAAGATGAGCCCCGCGCAGGCAACGAGCGACAGCCAGGCCCCGCGCTCTTGGGCGACTAAGAGCCCACGCTCTGCTGGACGATTCTCATCCGAGCTCTCAGGCACCGCGCGCGCACCCCCTAGCGTTTGGCTTTCGACTCCCGGCCCGCGGGCCGTTTGGCCGGGCGCAGTTCGGCCTGGCCGTCCCGCATGAAGGCCCGGTAGGTGAACCGGTGTTCCTCGCCCATCTTCAGTTCCAGAGGGAAGTAGAAAAGGAGCGCCAGCCCCTGGTCGTTGCTCTCCGCGCCGGATTCCGACAAGCTCACCGTGCGGACCGGGTAACGGCAGAAGTCAACGGCCGACTCGGGCGTGAATCCCAGGACCCAGCTCTGCCACCCTTCGACCAGCTGAAGCGACTCCACGGCCCGCGCCTTGCTCACCGCGCCGAGCCGCGCCGGGCGGGCCTTGCGTCCGTTGACGACCAGAAAGCGGTCGGGTGCATCGGCCGCGAGCAGATTGACGTGATTCTCATGGGCCGCCCAGATGCGCAGGTCCTGCTCGGACACGTTGCGGTACCGGTAGCGAACCTCGAAGCCACGCTCCCCCGGCCTGAGGGTGACGATCTTCTCGACGCTCAACGCTTGGGCCTGTCCGTTCCGCCACAGCGCGCCGGTGCGCCACATCCGGATGCTGGTCTCGGTGGGCTGCTCGTCGATCGCGACCTGATAGGGTTGATCCACGAAGTCTCCGATCTCGTGTAAGCCCTCTCCGAGGAGCTTCTGGGGATCGGGTTCGGCGTCGTAGAAGTGATCGGTGAGTGCCGCCCGGTCGTACCAGTCGTAGGTCAGCAGTTCGCGGAGGCCGTCCTCTTTGGTCCTGACCCCACCGTGGATCGTCGAAGCCTCGGTATCGTCCGAGGCCGCCCCTTCCTGCACGTCGCGGTGGTAGTGCTCCGGGCGGCGGCCCAGAATGTTGATCAAGTTGTATTCGGCTCCGCGGTCGTCCCACTCGACCAGCCGTCCCCCGTGATTGGGATCGAGGTAGAGGGCAAGCTGATCGTTTTCGAGGACGATCTCGTTGTGGCCATCGATATCCAGGTCGGCTTCCCGCACGGCAACCCAGGGTTGGCGCCCATGGAGGCCGCGCGCGAGGAGGGTCTCTCCCCGGATGAGTTCCTGGTAGATGCCGTGCCGAAGGTGAGGAAGGTAGAGCCCCCCGAAAACCCCATGCCAGTAGGCACAATTGCACTGCGCCCGCCAGAGGTGGTCGCGGCACTGCTCCCAAGCCTCGGTCGGCATCGCGCTGCGAAACGCCCGGCAGCGCCCCGACGCCTCCAGGCTGCGCATGTGCATCCAACTGCTCTCAGGGTACCGGGCAAAGAAGTTCCGCCAGAACCCGCCCCGCACGAAGAGCTTCGCGTCTTCCTCCTGGCCGGATCCTTTCAGGGTCTCCTGGACCTTCTCCATCCGGTCCTGATATGCGGCGGGAAGCGACCACTCGCCCATCTCCGCGTAGGATCCCGTCGGCAGGTAGACCAGGCCCTGCGGGGGATGCTCTTTGATCTCGCGGCGGAAGGTGGTCGGCCGGATGGCGTCGCCTGCCTCCTCCAGAGCGGTCAGAAAACGATCCAGCCAGCGCTTCTTGTAGACCAGATCGTGGGTTCCCGGCCAGACCCCGAACTTCTCTCCGTCGTCGGCGTAGACGGCCAGGCCCTCGCCGCCACCGGGGAACGGGTCGCGAAGGAAGCCGGCCGCTTCAATCGGATCCGCGTACGGAATCCGGTAGCGAAGGCTCATGAGCGCGGGGAAGAGCCGCAGCGAGCGCCCGCCGCTCTCGGTCAGGAAGCCCCCCCGCACCGCCTCGGGGGCCACCCCCACCTGGTGCAACTGGGTGTCGTCGATCGGCAGGTAGGACACCCCCGCATCCACCAGGTCGACCGGAAGATCCGGTTCCCAGACCCGCTCGGTCAGCCAGATGCCGCGAACGTCGGATCCGAAGCGTCCCTTCAGGTAGTCGCGCATTCTCTCGATCTGCCCCCGCCTATCTTCCGGCGTCAGCGCGGGCAGCACCGGCTCGTAGAAGCCCCCTCCAAGAAGTTCGATCCTGCCCTCGGCGACTCCCTGGGCGATTCGTTCGATGTATTCGGGGTGGGCATGCTCGAGCCACTCCCAGAGGCACCCCGAATTGTGAAGCACCCAGGGAATACGGGTATGGCGTTCCATCACCTCGAGGAACGGCAGGTAGGACTGTTGATAGGCGTCCTCGATGACGTGATCGAAATTGCCCACCGGTTGATGGTTGTGGATGCAGAGCACAAAACGAATCGGGGCCACAAGATCCTCCTTGCCGTCCGCGAGTTCCTCTCAGGTCCGCAGCAGGTGCCTGAGCGCGTCGCCTTCTACCCGCGGAGAACTGGGGAGGTCCTGGGCAAACAGAAGGACGCCCCGGTCCAGCAACCCCAGCAGGGCAGCGCGGTCGGCAGCCGATAGGTGAAGATAGGGAGCGTACTCCACGGTGCCCTCTCGCCCGTGCAATCCTCCCAGGTTGATGCCGCAGGTCGCTTCGAATCCACCCTCCGCCAGCGCAAGAAGCGTCATGACGCCCCGCAACAGAACGACGGTCCTCGGCGGATCGGGCAGGTCACGCCAACGCGCGAGAAAGCCGGCCACCGGTTCGGCTTCCACGGTGACATCCGGCGGGGCGGCGGACAGGAAGGCTTCCCGTTCCCAGGGATCCCCAGCCACCTCGTCGTCCACGATCACGTACGCGCGGGGCGCCAGCTGCTGCCCCCAACCGAAGATCACCTGGCCGTGCAGCAAGCGGTCATCCACGCGCACCAAAGAAAAATCGGCCGGGGCACCCTCGGGTGCGGACCTAGACATTGTCCCACCCCTTGGTATTGACCCCCTCTCGGCCGCGCTTCACGAGCCGCTCGCGGAGTTCATCAGGGGCAACCCTCGAGCGATGATAGAGAAACTCGAGGAGCATCGGCAGATTCACCCCACAGGCGAGCAGGAGCTCGGGGTGATCGCGACTGACCCGCCGACAGGCGTGACCGCAACTTCCAGAAGCCAGGTCCACGAAGACGACGGCCGGGCGGTCACCGCCCAGCCGCTGCCCCAGGTGTTCCTCGATCAGACCCACCAGGTCATCGTGCGAGTGCCCTTCATTGGAAATGAACTCGAGTGATTCCTGCGGCCCCAGGATGGAGGTGGCGGTCTTGATGAGTTCGTCCCCGAGCCGCCCGTGCGTAATGACGATGCCCAGCATCGGCCTCTCTGTCATTACTCCTGATCCCCTTCGGCCAGCCGGGAGAGGGTGCGCTTGCGGCGGATCGTCTCGAGCAGATTCTCACTGAAACGCGCGGCCGGGTGATACCCGTAGGCCTTCACGAGATAGTTGAGGGCGATGGTTTCAGAGATCACCGTGATGTTCTTGCCCGGAAAGATCGGAATCGCAACCAGCGGGATCTCGGTGCCTAAGATGGTGGTCTTCTGCTCTTCGAGTCCCAGTCGTTCGTAGTTTTCCTGGTCGTCCCAGTCGAGCAGATTCACCTCGACCTCGACTCGTTTGAACGCCCGGATGGCGCGGATCCCGAAGATGCTCTGCACGTCGATGATGCCGATCCCGCGGATTTCCATGCAGTGCCGCAGCAACTCGTTGCCCGACCCGATCAGGATGTTGGGGTACCGGCGCCGGATGGTCACGATATCGTCGGCGACCAGCCGATGCCCCCGCTCAACCAGATCCAACGCGGTCTCACTCTTTCCGATCGCGCTTCGGCCGGTGAAGAGCAGGCCCACCCCGTAGACGTCCACCAGGGAGCCGTGGATGCTGGTTTGCGGAGCAAAAGCCTCCTGGAGATAGGCCGTCACCTCGTGCACGAAGTGGGTGGTGTCCATCTCCGTTCCCAGGAGGGGCACTTCGTTCTGCGTCGCGATCTTCGGCATATCCCCCGGGAACTCGAGTCCCTTGGTCATGATGATGCAGGGAATCGCGAATCCCATGATCTGGGTGAGCACCTTGCCCCGCTGGTTTTCACTGAGGCTGTTGAGATAGCGGATTTCGGTCTCGCCGAAAATCTGAAGACGGTCCCAGAGGAAGTTCTCTAAGAAACCGGTCAGGGCTAGCTGGGGCCGATTGATGTCACTCGTGATGAGTCGACTGCGCGAGTGGAGGTTCTGACTGAGCAAGCGCAGCCCTAAACGTTCACGCGTCTGCTCGAAGAATTCGGCAACGGTCATCCCGACCATGGGTCCCTCTCACAAGATTACGATTCGGGCGGCAAGCCCTCCCTGGCCACCTGGCGTGGGGAGCGCGCGACCCCAAGTGCCGCGCGCCCGCCGTGCGCGCTCTTTAGGGCGCTTCGATCAGACTATAATTGCCATCCTCCCTCAGGTGAACCAGGTTCACCTTCTTGGTCTGCTTGTTCCGGAAAAGCAGGTAGTCCCGATCCTGGGCGTGCATGGCCTCGATCGCCGTCTCCACGCTCACCGGATCGGGGTGGAAGGACTCGTCCCGGATGACGACCGGGGAGAAGTCGTCGTCGAAGTCGAGGCCACCGGCCTCATCCTCTTCGAACTCTCCCGTGTCCGCCTCCGCCGGCTCCAGGGGTATCGAAGCGGGGATTTCGCCCTTGAGGCTGCGACGGTTTCCGCGGTCCCGCCGGCGGGCCGCCTGTCGCTTGATCTGCCGCTCGATACGATCCACGACCCGGTCGACTGACGTCATCATCTCATCGGATTCACCCCGGCTGACGATTTCGCTGCCGCGAGACCGCAAAGAGATCTCGGCTAGCTGCCGGTACTTCTCGGTGGTGAGTACGACGTACACCTCCTCGTCATCTCCTAGATACCGGCTCAAACGTTCGAGCCTTTTCTCCACGTATTGGCGGAGTTCGGGGGTCATCTCGAAGTGACGGGCGGTGGTGATGATGTCCATTCTTTCCTCCTTGCTAACCTAGGGTACCTTGGGCGTAGCCTTGGATAACGATCAAGCACCCTTCCGAAAGGATGCCTTTGGAATCCTCATGTGATCACGATACTTCGCCACGGTTCGCCTCGAAATCTCGACTCCCTCGCGGCGCAATTCCTGGGTGACCTCCTCGTCGGTCAACGGATGTTCCGGCTGCTCACCTCCGATCAACTCTAGAATACGCTCTCGGATGTAGGCAGGGGAACGATCATTCCCCCACGCGGACTTCAGACCCTTCGAAAAAAAGAACCTCAAGGGGACCACGCCCCGATGGGTTTGAACGTACTTCCCCCGCACGGCGCGGGCAATGGTGGACTCATGCAATCCCATTCTATCGGCTATTTGACGATATCCCAACGGCTTGAGCCCCACAGCCCCCCGGCGGAAGAACCCGGACTGCTCCTCGATGATGATCCGCATCAGCCCGACCAGGGTCCGGCGGCGGGCGTCGATGCTTCCTAAGAGCCAACGGGCCTTGAGGAGACGCTCCCGGACGAAACCCCGGGCCTCCTCATCCCCTCTCTTGATCAGGTCCGGGCCAGGCGGGCGATAGCGCAGGCGGGGCAACAGCTCGTCGGTGACAAAGACCTCCCAGTGCCCATCGATCTCCTGAATGCGCAGATCGGGAAGGATGGCCGCCTGATTGGTCGCGCCGGCCTGGCGCAATGGACGCGGCCAGGCTCCTCGAATCGCGGCGGCCGCGGCGCGGACGTCCCCTTCGGTGGCGCGGAAACGATCGGCCAGTTTCTCGTATTGGCGCCGAGCCAGGGCCGGGAGCCCGTGGGTCACAAGGCGGCGAACAAGGGGGTTGGCCTCCCCGGCTTCCTCCAGCTGCACGAGTAGACACTCGCGAAGGTCAAGCGCACCCAAGCCGGGCGGATCCAATCTCAAGATCACCTGCCTTACCGCTTCCACCAGTTTCCGCCCAACTCCCAGGCCCTCGGCCACCGAATGGACCGGCAAGCCGAGGTAGCCTCGCCCATCGAGACACCCAATCAAGTATTCGGCAATCTGGGCCCGTTTCTCTCCCGTGACCTGTTGTCGGAACTGGGTGAGCAGCTCCGCCTGCCACCGTACCGGCGCCGCTACGGGCCGATTCACTGTCCGGAGTCTCTCCCGGCCCCAGGGGGAGACCGGAACATCATCGGGAAAGGGGTCCCCCTCCTCGGTGAGGGGCAGCTCAAACGTGGCCGACTCCTCCTCGAGAAACGGGTTGTTTTCCAGGACCGCTCTCAGTTCGGTGACCAGCTCGGCCACCGGAGCCTGCAGAATGCGCAGCGACTGCTGCATCCGGGGCGTGAGAATCAGCTGATTGCGCTGGGTGAGTTCCAGACCGGCATAGATGTCCATGGATCATGGGACCCTCCGGTGCGTGGGTCGCGTGTGCCCGTGCGCGCGGGCTAAAGACGGAAATTCTTCCCGAGGTAGATCTCCCGCGCCTCGGGATTCTCGGCCAGCTCGGCGGCCTGACCCTCGATCCGGATCTGGCCCTCATACATCAGGTAGACCCGATCGGTGGCCATCAGCGTCTCGCGAACGCTGTGATCGGTGATCAGGATCCCCAGACCGCGGGCTTTCAGTCTCAGGATGTTCTCCTGGATCTCCGAGACCGCGATGGGGTCGATCCCCACGAAGGGTTCATCCAGTAGCATGAAGGAGGGTTCGGTTACCAGGGCCCGGGTGATCTCGACGCGGCGTCTCTCCCCACCCGAGAGGTTGAAACCCCGCCGGTCGGCGATGTGGGTGATGTCGAGTTCGCCCAGAAGCCGCGAACAGCGCTCATCGCGCTCTTCGTTCGAGATCGGCAGCGTCTCGAGCACCGCCATGACGTTGTCACGGACCGTCATGCGCCGGAAAATGCTCGGCTCCTGTGACAGGTAGCCGATGCCCAGACGGGCACGCTGATGCATGGGCAGGCTGGTGATGTCCTCACCGTTCAAGAGGATTTGGCCCTCACTCGGCTTGAGAAGACCCGTGATCATGTAAAAGGTAGTCGTCTTGCCGGCGCCGTTGGGGCCCAGGAGCCCCACGACCTCCCCTTGACGCACGGTTATGCTGACGCCACCCACTACCCGGAACTTGCCGTAATAGCGGACCAGATCCCGCGTTTCCAGAAGCTGCGGGGAAGGGTTGTCCGCCGATTCAAGGGTGCTCGCACTCTCTCGGGCGGGCTCAGGGCTCGAGCTCATCCAGACCTTCTCCCCCGTCGTGAAATTCCCCATTGACGTGCGAGTGGATCGTGTAGGCCTTGAGGCCTGGATCGCTCTCGATGCCCACGCCTTCGATCACCGTGTCGCCATCCGTCAATCGCACATAGTGATTGGAGACCACCTTGCCCCGTTCGTTGTCCCAACGGAGCTGCTCGGTCTCGAGGGTTTGCCCCTCCCGCGTCTCGATCAAAACGGAACCCTGGGCGACCAGATTCCGCGTCTCCCGATCCACCTGCCCCTCCTCGGCGGTGAGCCAGGAACGGAGGGTGTCCCCCGTGGCGTTATAGAAGTCCACGTGCACGCCGGTGAGCAGCGTCTCGTCCCGCTCGCCGAAGTGCTGCGCCGAATCGGCCCGGAGCACCCATCTGAGCCGCCCACCCTCGGTCTCCCTGAGCAGGAGTTGCTCGAAGGTCTGCAGAGGTTGCTCACCTTCCGAGGAGGACACCGGCTTCTCCGATTCCCCCGAGCAACCGAGGGCGATCACCAAGACCGCCGCCGCTGCCAACCTACGTAGCCAAAGACGTGCCAAAACCTGCGTTCTCCTCGTGCGCCTCTCTTCCGGCCATGCTCCTCAAGATGATACCGCTGCGGCCTGAGGACGGTTTCAAAGGTGTTGCCCTTGTCTTCCCCGCCCCGCTCGCAATCGAGACCTATTCGTCCCACCGGGGGTGGATCCACACCCACTGGTCGGGCTGCTCGAGAATCAACTCCCCCAGCCGTTCGTTGCAGAGCCTCGTGTTCTCCTCTTCCAGCTGCCTGATGACCTCGCGAGATGCGTCCTTTGCCGCCCGCTGGATCGGGATCTCCGCCCCCGCCCGATGGACGTGCCGCCCATCCGGCCCCAGGTAGGCCACGAGCGGCACGACCGCGGCCCCGGTGCGCATCGCGAGCCGCGCGGGACTCAAGGGGGTCCAGGCCGGCTGTCCCAGGAATGGAACGCGGACCGAATCGACCCGGGTCTTCTGATCGGTCAGAATCCCGACCAGCCCCCCGTTACGAAGGCTGCGCAGGATCCCCCGTCCGCCCGTATCGCGGTCGTGCGTCTCGATCCCCGCTCGTCGACGGCGGGAGGCAACATACGCGTCCAGGTGGGGATCACGCAGGTTGCGGTAGACGACCGCCACCTCGAACCCGGCCGCGCGCACGCGGTGCGACAACAGCTCCCAGCAACCCATGTGGGCGCCCAGGGCAATGACCCCGCGGCCGCGCGCATAGCAGACCTCGAGGTGTTCGAAGCCCTCCACCACGGTCATCTGCCGGATCTGTTCCTCACTGTACCTGTGGAGCCGAATGAAGTCGAATCCGTTTCGGCCCAGATTGCGGAAGACACGGCGCGCAAAGCGGCTACGCGTGTGTTCATCCCATTCGGGGAAGATGAGGCGCAGGTTCGCGTAGACCAGCTCGCGCGGCTTACGCAGGAGGGCGCCGGCCCATAGGCCGAGGAGGCCGAAGGCTCTGATCCCCACCGGGCGCGGCAGGAGGGAGAGCGCCCCGAACACGGCGCGGAGAAGATAGAACCGCAGACGGCGTTTCAGAGGCTTCCAGCGGCTCAAGGTTCGCCTACCTTTTGCGCACTGCGAGACAATCGTGAATGTGGAGCACCCCTTCGGGGCGCCCGTGGGCGTCGACCACCACGAGTGAGGTGATCGCGCCCGGTTCGTTCGTCTCCATCCGGTGGAGGGCGGTGACCAGAAGCGCGTCCTTCTCGATCATGCGGGGCTCCGTATTCATCACCTCCCCCGCGGTGAGGTCGGCGATGCTCCCGCCGGTGCGATGAAGAATCCGTTTGAAGTCGCCGTCGGTCAGGACCCCCACCAGAGTGCCCTGCCGGTCGACGACCGTCGACATCCCGACCCTCTTCTCCATGATCTCGACCAGGGCATCCGCGAGCAACGTCTCTTCGCTGACCCGCGGCAAGTCCGCGCCGGAGTGCATCACATCCTCGACTCGGTCGGTGACCTGCGCGCCGAGAATGCCGCCGGGATGGAGAAAGGCGAACTGCTCGGCCGTGAATCCTTTGAGCCGGCACAACAGGATCGTCAGCGCATCCCCCACCACCTGGAACAGGGTCGTGCTGACCGTGGGCACCTCGCCCAAGGGCGGAATCTCCGCGACCGGCCCCAGGCTGAGAAGAATGTCCACCGACTGGGCCAGCTTCGACCCTGGGGACGCGGTCAGGCCGATGATCGTGACCCCCAACCGCCGGAAGGCGGGAATGAGGGCGCTGACCTCCGGGTTCTCGCCGCTCTTGCTGATCAAGAGCGCGATGTCGTCGGTATCGACAATGCCGAGATCCCCGTGCACGGCTTCCACCGGATGGATGTAGATCGAGGGCGATCCGGTCGAGCGGAGAGAGGCCGCGATCCGCTGTCCGGCCAGGCCCGACTTGCCGAGCCCGAAGATCAAGATGCGCCCGCGACAACCGCTCAGGGCGAGCACCGCGTCCCGGAAGGCGCCCGACGCGAAGAGCGAATCGAGCGATTCGATCCCCCGGATCTCCGCCCGGGCCACTTCCTGGGCGATCTGCTGGATCGATTCGGGGCTGAGGAGTTTATCGTCCGGGTTCATCAATCGTGCACCTCGAAGCCGGGCCAATCGTCCGCCTCCAATTGGGGGCTGGTCTGCTCCAGTTCGGCGATCAGCTCGCCCAGCCTGGCCCACTCGGCCACCAGCGTGGGCATGATCTCCAAAGGGAATTGGGTGGTTGCATCGCTGAGGGCCGCGGGGGGGGTCGGATGCACCTCGGCGAAGAGCCCCTCGGCTCCGGCGGCCAGGGCGGCGCGGGCCAGAGCCGGGCCGAACCGGCGGTCTCCGCCGGCGCCCGGGCGCTGCAATGCGTGGGTGACGTCGAAGACGACCTTGCCGCCCAGCCGGCGCATGAAGTGAACCGCCCGCATGTCGACGACCAGATCGCGATAGCCGAAGGAACTCCCCCGCTCGGTGAGAAACAGCTCAGCCTCGGGATTCTCCCCGCGCACCTTCTCCACGGCCGGGGTCATGTCGGCCGGCGCCAGGAATTGGCCCTTCTTGATGTTGACCGCCTTCCCGGTGCGGGCGGCGGCCGCGATCAGACGGCTCTGCCGGCAGAGGAAAGCAGGGATCTGCAGCACATCGGCTACCTCGGCGACGGCCTCGACCTCTTCGCGGCAGTGGATGTCGGTGAGAACCGGCACCTCCAGCGCCTCGCGCACTCTGGCCAGCATCTGGAGCCCTTCGTCGAACCCGGGGCCGACATAGGAGCGCGGAGACGTTCGGTTGTCCTTCCGGTAGGACGCTTTGAAGACGTAGGTCAGACCGTGGCTGCTCGCGAGGTCCCGCATCTCTTCGGCGACCCGCAAGGCCATCTCTTCGGTCTCCAGGACACAGGGCCCCGCGAAGAGGAAAGGACGCCGGTGATCACTCGGAATCACACCTGACCCCGCATTCGCTGCGCCCCTGGCATTGGCGCCGCCGGTCATCGGGTGCCCCCCTTGGTGAGATGCGCATCCAGGCCGGGCAGCTGCGGCTGTCCTTTCGCGTATTCCACCGCCGCGCGGATGAAGTCACGGAAGATCGGCGCCGGCCGCCGGGGCCAGCTCTTGAATTCCGGATGGAACTGGCAGGCCAGGAACCAGGGGTGGTCGGTCAGTTCGACCGCCTCGACCAGATCGTGCTCGGGGTTGATCCCGCAGATCGACAGGCCTGTCGCCTCCAACTTCCCGCGGAAGCTGTTGGTGACCTCCAAGCGGTGACGGTGACGTTCAGAGATGACCTGCGCGTTGTAGATCTTCTCGAGCAGGCTGCCGCCCTTGGTCTCACAGTCGTAGGCGCCCAGCCGCATCGTTCCGCCCTTGGGGCCATCCTCGGCCTGGTCGGGCAGGAAGTCGATGACCGGATAGGGCGAGGTGGGATCGAACTCGGTCGAATGGGCCCCATCCAGACCGCACTCGTCGCGCGCATGCTGGATGACCGCGCAGTGCAGGCCGAGGCAGATGCCGAAGAAGGGCACCTTCTCGCGGCGGGTCCAGCGGATCGCCTCCAACATGCCCTCGATGCCGCGCACCCCGAATCCACCCGGCACCAGCACACCGTGCACCCCCCGAAGGTGCTCCTCGGCCGAGGTGCTCTCCAGCTTGCTCGATTCGATCCAGCGCACACTGACCCGCGCGCGGTTTGCCACGCCGGCATGCGTGAAGGCTTCAAGGATGCTCTTATATGAATCGTGTAAGTGTGTATATTTTCCAACGATGGCAATCTCGACCTCGCTCGGAGGCGACTGGACCAAGCCGACCATCTCCGTCCAGGACGTCAGGTCGATCTCGTTCTTGCCCTCGGTCCGCAGGATCGAGAGGACGTTGGTGTCGAGGCCCCCCTCGTGGAGGAGCAACGGCACCTCATAGATCGTGTCGCAGTCGATTCCCTCGATGACGAACTCGGGCGAAACGTTGCAGAAGAGGGCGATCTTCTTGCGCAAATCCTCGCCCAGGGGCCGTTCGCAACGGCAAACCAGGATATCGGGTTGGATTCCGATCTCCGTCATGCGGCGGACACTGTGCTGCGTGGGTTTGGTCTTGAGCTCACGCGCGGCCTTCACGTAGGGCACCAGGGTCAGGTGCACACAGACCACGCGCTCCCGCCCGAGTTGCAGACGGAGCTGGCGAATCGCCTCTAGGAACGGCAGGCCCTCGATGTCGCCGACCGTGCCCCCGATCTCGATGATATTGATGTCGACGTCCAGCTCATGCGGCGTGATCAACATCCGCCGGCAGATCTCCTCCGTCACATGGGGAATGACCTGGACCGTCTTGCCCAGAAACTCGCCCCGCCGTTCCTTGGAGATGATCTTGTCGTAGATCTGACCCGAGGTGACGCAATTGCGCCCGGAGAGATTCTGGGCGGTGAAACGTTCGTAGTGCCCGAGATCGAGATCCGTCTCGGCGCCGTCATCGGTGACGAAGACCTCCCCATGCTGGAACGGGCTCATCGTTCCCGGATCCACGTTGAGATAGGGATCGAACTTCTGCAGCGTGACCCGGAATCCTCGCTCCTTGAGAAGCATGCCGAGCGAGGCGGCGACGATGCCCTTCCCCAACGAGGAGCAGACCCCCCCGGTGACGAAGACATGGCGCCGGCGGTCGTCGTTGATCGCGGCAAACCCTTGTTTGAGATTCGACTGGGTCACCGGTGTTCACCTCCTGTGATTTCTGACGAGTCTACGACTTCTCTCGGGAACGCGCTTCCTCTTCGAGAAGCGGGCGGACCCTCTCCAGGTCTTCCGGCGTGTCGACCGATGGCGCCGCGGCAGCCACCTCCAACACGCGAATCGGGACCCCGTGCTGCAGGGCCCGCAGTTGCTCCAGAGATTCCAGTTCCTCGAGCGGGGAAGGCGGCAGGGCCGTCAACCTCGCCAGGATGTCTAGGGGATACCCATAGATTCCGACGTGGGCAAGCACTTGCTCTCGAATCGCCAAAAAGGGTTCGACCACGTGGCTGCTGTGCACGCCCGGAATGGGTGCCCGGCTGAAGTAGAGCGCCCGCCCGTCAAGATCCGTGACCACCTTCACGATCGACCGGTCCCGCCACTCCGTCTCCGAGGGGAAACGGGTCCCGCAGGTCACGATCTCATCGGTACGGGTGCGCAGCGCGTTGCAGGTCAGGTCGATGATGCTGGGATCGACCAGCGGTTCGTCGCCCTGGAGGTTGATGACGGCCGCGGGACGGGGAAAGAGCTGGCTGGCGGCGGCGGCCACGCGGTCGGTCCCGCTTGCGCAAGGACCGGTGTGGACGATCCGGGCACCAAAGGAGGATGCCACCTGGGAAACTTCGGGACTGTCGGTGGCGATGAATACGCTGGAGGGTCCGGTGGCTTCTCGGGCCCGGCGCCAGGTCCATTCCAGAACGCTGCGCCCGGCGACTTCGTGGAGCAGTTTGGCAGGGAAGCGGGTCGACAGCAGCCGGGCAGGAATGATCACGGCCGTGCCGCCGCCTGTGCACCCCATCGCGCGGTTTCCTCCTTCGAACGAAAGTGGGAGCGCTGGAGACGAGGCTAAGCTTCGGCCGGAACGATGCTCACGCGTTTGCGATTCTTACCCTTGCGCTCGAACTGCACATGACCGTCGATCAGCGCGAACAGGGTATCGTCCTTGCCCCGCCCGATGTTCTCGCCCGGCAAAATGCGCGTTCCGCGTTGACGGATAATGATACAACCCGCGGTCACCCGCTCGCCCCCGAAGCGCTTCACGCCCAGGAACTGAGGATTGGAATCCCGACCGTTCTTAGAACTGCCAACACCCTTTTTATGAGCCATGACTGCCTCCTGATCTACTGCCGCCTAGGGCCGGACGATCTCCTTGATACGGAGTTCGGTGTAGTTCGCCCGATGCCCGCGCACGCGGCGGTAGTCTTTCCGTCTTTTGTACTTGCCAACCAAGACCTTCTTGCCGCGTCCGTGGCTGATCACCTCTGCCTTGACGGCCGCATTGGCGATGGTCGGCCTACCGATGAGCACCTCTTCGCCGTCCGCAATCAGGCGGACGTCATCGATGGTCACCTCGGCTCCCTCTTCGCTTTCGAAGACGGGCACCCGCAGGAGCTCGTCGGCTGTAACCCGATATTGAAACCCTTGAAGCGAAACAATCGCGTACACGGCTCTCCTCCAGAGATCGAAGCCACACTTGCTTCTTTTACACAAAGCAGAGAGTTTACTCAGATAAGCGGCCGGGTGTCAAGCACTTCGCGTGCTTCGGCTCATCCCCCCCGGCGGACCCTTCTCAGCCCCCGAAGTCGGTCGACACATCCTTCTTCGTTCGGGGGAAGTAGATCTTCAGCTCATTACGGCGCAACCGAGGATCTTCTTGAATATCCAGACGATAGCCGTACTGCCGTTCGAGGCGCTCCAACCGGTGGCCCCGGTCGTCGAACAAGTAGACCGCCAGCTCCGGCTGGACGGTGATCCGGACCTCTTTCTCCTTAGCCTGGGCCCCCACCCGCTGGAGGCTCCGTTCGACCCTCATGGCCGCGGCCGGGAGGCTCAAGATTTTGCCCGAGGCCTGACAGCAGGGACAATCCTCGCTGAAATAGTTGAGCAGCGGTTCCCGCTCGCGTTGGCGGGTCATTTCCACGAGCCCCAAGCCGCTGACCGGGTAGATGCGCGTGCGGGCCCGGTCCGGCGACAGCGCCGTCCGCAGGGTGTCGTAAACCGCATGGCGGTGTTTCTCGTCTTCCATGTCGATGAAATCCACGACCACGATGCCGCCCAGGTCCCGCAGGCGCAGCTGGCGAGCCACCTCCTTGGCGGCCTCGATGTTGGTCTTCAAAATGGTGTCGGCCTGCGATTTCTTTCCGGTGAAGCGCCCGGTGTTGACATCGATCGTCACCATCGCCTCGGTCGATTCGATGATGATGTAGCCGCCCTTCTTGAGCCACACCTTTCGCTCGAAGCTCTTCTGGATTTCGCTCTCGATGCCGTATTCGTCGAAGATCGGTCCCTCACCCGTGTAGAGCTTCACCCGCGACTTGAGTTCCGGCGCGTCGCTCTTCAAGTACCGGAGCACCTCTTTGTAGACGTCCTTCGAATCCACCGCCACGCGATCGACACTGTGCGTGAAAATGTCGCGCATCAGACCGGTGGTGAGCCCCATGTCCGCGTGAACACAGGCCGGCGCGTCGTTCTGCTCGGCGCGCTTCTCGATCTCGCCCCACAGGTCGGTCAGGTACTTGATGTCGGAGGTGAAATCCCGCTTCGACCGCTTCTCTCCCACCGTGCGACAGATCACTCCGGCGTTTTTCGGTTTCAGCTCCCTGAGGATGGCCTTGAGCCGCATCCGCTCATCGCGCTCGGCGATCTTGCGGGAGACGCCGATCCGATTGAGCCCGGGCATCAACACGAGATACCGGCCCGGCAGGCTGATGCGACCCGACACCTTCGAACCCTTCGTGCCGATCGGCTCCTTGATCACCTGCACCAGGATCTCCTGGTCCTTTTCGATCAGACGATCGATGGAGACGTCGCGGCCGCGGGGGACTGACCGATCGCCCTCTTCATCGAGATCGAATGCATCCAGGTTGAGCATCGAGGCCAACATGTCGGAGACATGGAGAAACGCGGCGCGCGCCAGGCCGATGTCGACAAAGGCCGCCTGCATCCCGGGCAGAACCTTCTCGACCCGGCCTTTGTAGACGTCGCCTACCCGGCGCCGTGACTCCTCGCGATCGACGAAAAACTCAACGAGTGACGCGTCTTCCAGGACGGCCACCCGGGTCTCGCCCGGATCTGCGTTGATGACGATCTCTCGGAACATGCGTCCCCTTCCCCTGGGTGAATTGACCGCCCGAAACTCCATGCGGGCTAAATCCCACCGGACGCTAGCACATCGGGCCAACGGCTTCAATCATCCCGGACACTGGGCGGCGGCGTTCTAGCCACCGCCAGAAGGTCGACCCCCGCGGCCCCCGCCGAAAGCAGACGTCTCCGACAGGTTCGGAAGGTCGCTCCGGTCGTGGTGACGTCATCCACCAGGAGGAGCGCTCCTCGGGCCGGACGGGCCTCGAAGGCCGGAGCCAGGGTGAGCCGCCTGGCCTGGGCGCTCTGGCCGGTGAGAGACGGCGTGTAACGGGCCCGTCTGAGGAGGTTTTCGACCGGGAGGCCAATCTGCCGGCCGAGCAGCCGGGTCAATCCCTCGACGGCCGAGAAACCCCGCTCACGCGAGCGCACCGGATGGGTCGGGACCGGGACCAGCGCATCCCAGCCGGGGGATGCGGGCAGCGCATGGCGCAGCTGGCGCAGGAGAAGCCGCTCGGCGAAGGGGTCCTCCCGATACTTGTAGGCGTGAACCATCCTGCGCAGAGGGCCGCTGAAGGGACCGCCGAAGAGCACCAGGTACAATCCCAGCGCATCGACTCGGAGTTGGCGCCGGATCAGGCGACGGTTTGGCAGCCGGCAGCGGGTGCAGGCACAGACCCCTCCGGTACCCTCGCCACAGACCGGGCAGTGCCGAGGCGCGAGGAGTTCCAGAATGGCCGCGCCCAGCCGGCATAGGGGCAGGCTGTTTCGCATGCCCGTCGTCGGCTAAGCCGATTCGGTGCCGACCTCCTTTCGCAGCGGTGCCGCCCACCACAGCCAGGCGGCCAGGGCGAAGAAGCCGAGCATGAGCCACTGGCTGTGCGCGAGGTGGAGGCCGCCCAGGGTAAGGACGTCCTCGGGCGCGTAGTAGCGCGTGAAATCGGCCAGGAAACGGATGAGGGTCGAAAATACCAAGTAGGCGGCCAACAGTCGGCCTGGTCGCTTCAGGGGCAGGGCGAACCTGGCCAGCACCACACACAGGATGAGGTTGGCCACGCTCAGATAGAGCTGCGAGGGGTGAACGGGGGTCTCCCCCAATACCCAGTGGGCGTGCGAGCCGGGCGGGTAGCTGATCGCCCAGGGCAGGTTACAGGCCTCCCCGAAACAGCACCCGTTGAAGAAGCAGCCGATCCGGGTGATTCCCTCCCCCAGGGCGATGGCCGGAGCGGCCACATCACCCACCTCTCGGAAGGACCAGCCGCGGGAACGCATGAAGAGACCACCCACGACCAGCGCGCCGATGACCCCACCGTACTGGGTGAGGCCGCCGCGCCAGACACGGAAGAGTTCAGCCCACGATTCGTTGAACTCTCCCGGGTGTTGGATTGCATAGTAGAGACGCGCGCCGATCAAGGCAGAGGCGAGGACCCACCAGGCGAGGCGCATCATCTCGTCGTCTCTAAACCCCAGGGGACGCCCCCGCCTGCTCATCCACAAACTGCCGAAGAGGAACCCGAGCGCGAGACCCAGCCCGTAGGCATGAACCTTGAGCGGCCCCAGTTCGAGTAGGATTGGTTTCACCGGTCCTCCCGCCTTACTGATACTCGTTCCGCCTAGCCGTAACCCCCAGGAGCAGTCCGGTTCCGGCGAGCATGCTCACCATGAACGATCCGCCGAAACTCAGAAAGGGCAAAGGGAGCCCGGTCACCGGTGCCAGACCAAGGGTCATGGCCACATTGACGGCCGCGTGATAGAGGATGAGCGACACGAGCCCTGCGGCCACCACGCTGCCGAACCGCGAGCGGACCCGCCGCGCGAGGATCAACCCGCGGGTCATCAATAGGCCGAAGAGCATCAGCACCACGGCCCCGCCGGCAAACCCGTACTCCTCTCCCACGACCGAGAAGATGAAGTCGGTGTGCTGGCGCGGCAAGAAGGCCAAGCCCGTTTGCGAGCCCTTCCCGGGCCCCTTGCCGGTCACCTGGCCCGAACCGATCGCAATCTTCGACTGGATCACCTGATATCCCGCCCCGGCCGGCTCTCGCTCCGGATGGAGGAACGAGCTGATCCGCGCCCGCTGATACGGCTCGAGGCCGTTCCAGAGGCGGGGCGTCTGCAGCCCGATGCCGATCTGGAGAATCGCGAAGAGCACCACCAGCTGCCAGCCGATCCTTCGTGCGCGCAAGAGCGCGCAGCTTCCGATCAGGAAGGGAATCCACAGGATGTAGTGACCTGAGAAGAGGGCCGTGAGCAGCGGTGAGGCCAGCAGGAAGAGCACCAGCCAGGACAGGCCCGCCCACAGGAGCATCCCCATCGCCACAAACGGGAAGCCCAGAGAGGTGCCCAGATCCGGCTCGCGCAACACGAGCAGAAAGGGAAGCGCGCAGATGAGCAGCGCCCCGGCCAGGGACCAGATGCGGCTCAGATCACATCGCTTGCGGGCCAGGTAGTGGCCCAGGAAGAGGATGAAACCCAGCTTGGCCGGCTCCGACGGCTGAAACCGGATCGGTCCGGCGACCAGCCAGCGCCGGGCCCCGTAGTGAGCATCGCCCGCGAAGAGCACGACCAGCAGGAGGACCGCTGCCAGGAAGTAGAGCAGGGGCGAGAGGTCTTCCAGGAAGCGGGGCGGCAGCCAGGCCAGCAGCAGCGCCCCGAACCCGCCCAGCACGATCGAGGCCACATGACGTACGAACAATCCGCTGTTTCCACTCGGGGAGATGACCGTCGCCGAGTAGACCGCGGCCACGCCGATCAGCACCAGCCCGATGACCGGCAGGATCAACATCGGTTCCCAGAAGTGTGATTCCTTGCGCGTCACGGATTCCTCCCGGGCCAGCGTCCTGTGGATCGATCCGTGCCGGTCCGCTCGTCGGCTGCGCGTGAGCCTGAGCCATCCCCACCGCCGGGGCCCGCGCCCAACGAGAGGGTATCGGGCCGGAAGAAGGCCTCCAGTAGCCGATGGGCAACCGGTGCGGCCACGCTGCCCCCGTGTCCGGCTTCCTCGATGACGACCAGCACCACGATGCGGGGATCCTCTGCGGGAGCGACCGCCAGGAAGAGGGCATGGTCCTCGCCGTGCGGATTCTGGGCGGTCCCGGTCTTTCCGCCGATGCGAACCCCCTCGATCCGCGCCCGCCAGCCGGTGCCTCGCTCCCCCTCCACCGCCCGCTCCAGCAACTGTAGAATGAGCTGGCGGTGCGCCTCAGGTGTGGGAAGCGGCCGGGATCCCGCGCGGGGATCGTGCTGCCAGGTCACTGTTCCGTCGCGAAGAACCGCTCTGTTCGCCAGGTGCGGTTGACGGAGGATCCCATCGGAGACCAGCCCCCCGACATAGGCGATGAGCTGGAGCGGGGTGAGCACGATCTCGCCCTGACCGATTGCGAGGTTGAGCGCAATGCCCTCGGGAGGCGTCGTCCCGAGGCGCTTCCGGTACCATTCCAGGTCCGGGATGAGCCCGTCGCGCTCATCCGGAACGTCGATGCCGGTCGGGCCGTCCAGGTTGAGCGTGTTCATGTAGCGCAGGAAGCGCCTGAGGCCCATCTGGCGGGCCAGTTGGTAATAGTACACATCGCAGGATTGCTCGAAGGCGCCCCAGAGATCGACCCGTCCATGGCCGTGTTCGTTCCAGCAACCGAAATCGCGGTCGCCGAAAGTGTAGACGCCGTAGCAGGGATCGTAGCGGGTATGGGGCGAGAGCAGCCCGGCGTCCAGTCCCGCCAGCGTGGAGACGATCTTGAAGATCGACGCGGGCGGATACCCGGCCTGCATGACCCGATTGAGCAGCGGCCTCTCCGGCGAATTGAGCCCGGCCCACTCATCGCTGCTCAGGCCGTGCGCAAACGCGTTCGGATCGAATCCCGGCGTGCTGGCGCAGACGAGCACCTCCCCGGTCCAGGGATCCAGCGCCACCAGCGATCCCCTGCTTGGGCGCCCCTGTTGGAGGCGGCGGGCGGCCGGTTCCGGTTCGACCTGGAGAAGGGCCTCCTCTGCGACCGACTGGAGGTGGGCGTCGAGACAGAGGTGCAGATCCGCCCCGGGCAGGGGCGGCTGGGGCGGCAGGTCGGGGAACAGGTCGGTGACGCGGCCGAGCGCATCCACCCGCACGTAGGTCTCCCCGTCGGCCCCCCGCAGGAGAGGCTCGTACTGGCGCTCCAGCCCGGCCCGGCCGATCAGGGCGCCGCGCCGGTACCCGAGCTCTTCGCGGTCCAACTCGGCCTCGCTGACCTCGCCCATGTAGCCAAGAACATGCGCAGCCAACCTGCCGTGGGGATACCACCGCAGCGGTACCTCGGAGATGGTGATCCCCGGGATGGGCTGAAGTCGCTCGACGAAGGGAGCCAAAGCGGTGGGATCGACGTCGCGGTCCAAGAGCATCGGCTCGAATCGGTTTCGGTAGCGCCGGGCGCGAGCTTCGATTTCGTCCGGATCGCGCTCCAGCAACCGCCCGACCTCTCGCGCCGCGGTGGAAAGCTGATCCGGCTGCTTGTAGGCCGGATGGCCCGCCTCCAGGCTCAGGTTGAAGCTGACCCGGTTCCCGGCCAGGAGCCGTCCCTCCCGATCGAAGACCCTACCGCGCAAGGCCGGAATCGGCTCGCTGCGCACCATGTTTTCCCGGGCCAACTCCGCGAAGTGGGCCCCGCGCATGATCTGAAGATAGAAGAGCCGTCCGCCGAGAGTCAGCAGGGCCCCGGCCACGACCAGGGTCAGGACCAGCGTCCGGGAACGGCGCTCGCGCAGGTTTTCAGGAAAGGGCACGCGTCTTCCCCCTTCCCAGAAGCCGCGGGAAGATGAGCACGGCCAGCGGCACCAAGAGCGCGGTGTAGATCGCGGCCGCGGGGGAAACGCTGAGCCACACGAGGAGCGACCGCCAAAGCCCGTCCGTGCCCGCCACGAGGACGCGCACGAGATCGTGGGCCAAGAGGAGCAGGCCGATGAGCATCGCCTGCATCACGGGATGTTCTCGATTGACCATGGGCGAGGTGCTTCCGGCCGCGAAGCCGACCAGGCAGAGGAGCAGGGCCTCCAGGCCGAGCCAGTGCGGCTCCGCGCACCCTCGGAGCAGGCCGACGACGAAGCCCACGATGACCCCGCCGCGCCCACCGCCGAAGAGCCCGGCGAATACCACGAGGGCCAACGCGAAGTCCGGCCGCACCGGCCCCAGCGCCAGGCGTTGGGCGACGGTCGACTCGAGCAGCACGACCGCGAAGATGAGCAGCAGATAGCGCAAGTAGAACATGCCGGCCTCACTCCCCGCTTCCGCCGGCCGGGCCGGTCCCCAAGAGAAAGACCTCCTCGGTGCGGTCGAGATCCACGAAGGGGCGCACGCCGATCTCTTTGACCACGTTCGTGCTGTCGTCGGCCACCGCGACAACCTCACCGATCGGGATGCCTCGAGGGAAGATCCCGCCGTATCCGGAGGTCACCACCCACTCCCCGGGGCGCACGCGGCCGTGTAGGGGAATCCCGTTGAGATCAAGCCGGTGACGCCGCGGATTCCAGCGCAATCGCCCCACGAATCGGGAATCCTGCAGCATGCCGCTGATGGCCAGCCCGTCATGGCGCAGCGTCCGCGCGTGGCTCAGGTTTTCCTCCAGCAGCGCCACGACTCCGACCAGTCCTTCCACCCCCACCACCGGCTGGCCTACCGAGGCTCCCGCCTTGGCTCCGCCGGCCAGTGCGAGGATCTCTCCGAAGCGGTCGGCGCTGCGGCCGACCACCTGCGTGGGCAGGAGGGTCTGTTCAGCCCGCTGCGCGAATCCCAACAACTCGCGTAGACGGTCGTTTTCGCGCATCGCTTCGCGCCATTGCGACCGATCGAGTTGACAAAGCGCCTCCTGATGGCGTTCCAGGTGGTCTTGCGCAGTCCGGTTGATGGGCGCGGGGACGAAAGCCATGACGAGGCCGAAGGGATAGAACACGGTGGCTCGCAGGGAGGCGGCGGTCTCGGCGCGGAAGGCGGGTCCCGAGAAGAGGAGCGCCAGGGAGAGGCCGCCGGCGATCGCGAGCGCGAGCCAATCACCGATCCCCGGGTAGGCCGGCCCCTTGCGAATCATGGTCGGTACTCCGTGTCGATCTCGGTCCTATCGTCAGCTCATCCGCGGATTGGCCTGATGGCGGCGGGCCGGCAGTGAACGCACCTTGGCTACGCGTTGCTCTTCATCAGGACCTTTTCGTAGGTCTCGATCTGGTCCAGGATCTTCCCGCACCCCAGCACCACGCAGAGCAGCGAGTCTTCCGCCACGGTGATGGGCAGATTGGTCGCCTCCCTCAAGAGCATGTCCAGGCCGCGCAGCAATGACCCACCACCAGACATCACGATCCCGCGATCCACGATGTCGGACGCCAGCTCCGGTGGGGTTTGCTCGAGCGACTGCTTCAAGCCTTCCACGATTGCGCTGATCGGCTCCTGGAGCGCCTCGCGGATTTCGACCGAGGTCACTTTGATGGTCTTGGGAATGCCGCCGATCAAATCCCGCCCTTTGATTTCCAGCTCGAGTTCTTCTTCGAGTGGGAAGGCGCTGCCGATCTCCATCTTGATCCGCTCGGCGGTCCGGTCCCCGATGAGCAGGTTGTAGGCCCGCTTGACGTACTGCTGGATGGCCTCATCCATCTTGTCGCCGGCCACCCGGAGGCTGGTGTCGTGAACGATGCCGAAGAGGGTCATGACGGCGATCTCGGTGGTGCCTCCCCCGATGTCGATCACCATGTTCCCCAGCGGTTTGTCGACCGGCAGTCCGACGCCGATGGCCGCCGCGATCGGCTCGGCCACCAGGAACACCTCCCGGGCGCCCGCCCGTTCGGCGGAGTCGCGGACCGCGCGCTTCTCGACCTCGGTGATCCCCGAGGGGACCGAGACGATGATGCGCGGATGCACCAGGAAGCGGTGTTTTTGAACTTTGGAGATGAGTTTGCGAAGGAGTTCCTCGGTCATCTCGAAATCGGCAATGACGCCGTCTTTGAGCGGGCGGACCGCCTCGATGGCCTGCGGGGTGCGCCCCAGCATCTCCTTGGCCTCGGCCCCGACGGCCAGCACCTTGCGCGAGGCCTTCTCAACCGCCACGACCGACGGTTCGTTGAGCACGATGCCTTTGCCCTTCACGTAGACCAGCGTGTTGGCGGTGCCCAGATCGATGGCCACGTCGTTCGACATGTAGCCAATGAGTTTGTTCAGGAACATGGACGCGTCCTCGTGCCCCGGGCATCCATGCCCTCAAAGCCCGGGAAGAAAGCTCGCATATGCGGATGTTGTCGGAAAATAGACTGCTCCGGATAGCGTGTCGCGCGCGAACGTAGCAAACCGACCTAACGCGTGCAAGTCTTATAGTGTACCTGCACTTGCCGCTCTCGAGAGAACCGAAGACGCTTGACCGGTGTAGGTGGGATTGGTAGCTTTTCTGGCAAATTGCGCACAGCGACTTATACTCTGTACCAAGCTCAGGGCAGGTCGCCAGGGAGGAGGACTATCGTGACGAGATCCTGGAAAGTTTTGGCCATCCTAGTTGCGGCTATTGTTCTGCCCGCCGCGGTTCTCGCGCAGACGGGCCAGGCACCCGGCCGCACGCAGGGAGTCATGACCGGAACCGCGGCCGATGCGGCGGGCGCTGGCGTCGCCGGAACCCAGGTCAAGATCTTCGAAGAGGGTTCCCTCCTCGCCGAGACGACGACGGAAGCAGACGGACGCTATCGCCTGGAATTCGAATTCCTGCCGGACATCGATTGGACGATCGTGGTCTGGTTTGTGCCCCCCGCGGGTGAACTCATTCCTGAAATCGTGATTCTGCGGGAGAGCCTCAAGTCGAAAGACCTGAACCTGTGGAGCACCTGTCTTCCCCGTCTCGATCTGGAGGCGCGGGTGCGGTACGATGTCTCGCTGCTGAACGAAACCGACAAGCTGGCGAAGATGTCCGAACTGGACTGTATGCAAGGCGGCGATCGGTAGATGACGAAGCGCTTCCCCCTGGCGAAAGCTACGGGTGTGCGTTCTTAGGGAAACCGGAGGAGATGCCATGGTCCGTGTACGCCTGACGGCGGCAGTACTGCTCGTTGGCTTGGTGGGATTCGCGATTAGCTGCAGCGAGACGACAATCATCCGGGAGGAGAGCGCCAGCGGCCCGGAGCCGCCCAACTGGGTACATGTTTCCGAAACGGCCCGTGACGGAATCACGCTGAATTGGGAAGACGTGACCAATAACGAGGCCGGCTATCGCGTCGAACGATCGGCGGATGGTTCGAATGGATGGGCGGTCGTCGACTCGGTCGACGCCGACGAAGAAGAGTTCGTCGACCCCACCGTGGCCGACTCCCTCACCTACTACTACCGCATCCTGGCCTACGACAACGTGGGACGTTTGGGTGTCGAGTCGGAAGTGGTCTGGGGCAAGGCAATCGACAACCGTACCCCTTCGGCACCGGCTCTGCCCTTCCCCCCCAGCGATTCGACGGACATCGAAGGGCCTTCCATCCTCCTGGGGTGGCTGTCCCTGGATGAGGATCCGGGGGACACAATCCTCTACGACGTCTACTTCGGACAGTCCCAGACCGGGCTGACCAGGGAGGCCAGCGACCAGGCGGCGGCCAGCCACACGCCGGCTCAAGACCTGGCGCTCACCCGCTCCTATTTCTGGCGGATCGTCGCCCGGGATGACCAGGGGGCCACCGCGATTTCGCCGATCTGGAACTTCGGAACCCGGATCGAGCAGGTCGACGTGTCCGCCGGCTACTTCTTCTTTGGAGATTGCGGCCACTTCCTGCCGGAGGAAGCGGCGCGGTTCTGCGACGAAGAAAACCCCCACTACGTCGAGGCCTTCGACATCGACCGCTTCGAGGTATCCAATCAGCTCTATGCGCGCTTTCTGCAATCCCTCAACGACAGCCTGAAGCTGCGGGTCGAGGACGGCATCGTCTCCCATCCCGTGCAGACTCTGGTCTATGCCGAGGTCTATCCCGAGGGGGATGATGATTCCGGCATCGAGTACTTCCCCAACGAGGGTGAGCGGGGCCTGTTCGTACCGCGGGCGGGGAAAGAGAACCATCCAGCCGTTGAGGTCACCTGGGCCGGGGCGCAGCGATACGCGGAATTCATGGGCCGCGAGCTGCCGACCGAGATTCAGTGGGAAAAAGCAGCGCGGGGTACGGAAAGTACCTATGGAGACACCACCTTCACGGTCATCTCGGAGGATGACACCACCGAGGTGACGGTCGGCTACGGTTTCCCGTACCCGTGGGGCAATGAGATGGACAGTCATCGTTTCAATTTCTCGGAGAGCGGAGACCCCTTCGAGTCCAGCGTGGGCGTGGCCACCACCCCCGGCGGGTACTTCGACGGCAGCATGCAATCCGGATACACCACGAACAGCAACGAAAGCCCCTACCTGGCGTTCGACCTGGCCGGCAACGTTGCCGAGTGGTGCCGCGACGATGCGGAGCCGAATGCGAATCAAAAGATCATCAAGGGCGGGCACTGGCGCTCCACGGCTTCTGCCTGTTTCACCTTCTGGCGCCAGGAGGCCGGCGCGGACTCGAGCGACAACGCAATTGGCTTCCGAACGGTGGGCACGGTGACGACTGAAACCGAGTAACCGGCGGACCCCCCGAGGCGCTTTTGAAAGGACCCGTACATTCGGATCCCTCCCCTCGGGGGTGGCCCTGCTCCGAGGGAGACCCTCGCCATGGCGAACATCACGCTACCTGACGGCAACCTGCTCGAGGTCCCTGACGGGATCTCCTACGGCGAGATTGCTGCCCAGATCTCCAGAGGTCTTGCCAAGAAGGCCGTGGCAGCTCTGGTCGACGGCGAACCTCGCGACCTGACCGCCCCCTGCGGGTCGGACGCGGCCGTTCGGTTCGTGACGTTCGAGGACGCCGAGGGGCTGGAGGTGTTTCGGCACTCATCCGCCCACCTGATGGCCGAGGCGGTCGTGGCGCTTTTTCCGGACGCCCAGCCCACGATCGGTCCGGTCGTGGATGAGGGTTTCTACTACGATTTCGATCACGAGCCGTTCTCTGAGGAGGACCTCGAGCGGATCGAAAAGAAGATGAAGGAGATCGTCGCCGAGGGCCGGCCCCTGCAGCGGCTGGAACTCTCCCCGTCCGAAGCCCTCGAGCTCTTCGCGGACAATCCCTACAAGGTCGAGATGATCAGCGAAATGGTAGAGGGCGAGACGATCTCGGCCTACCGACAGGGCGAGACCTTTGTCGATCTCTGTCGCGGACCGCACGTGCCGGACTTGAGACGCATCAAGGCCTTCAAGCTGCTGAAGGTCGCCGGCGCCTACTGGCGCGGGGATTCGCAGAACAAGATGCTGCAACGCATCTATGGCATCAGCTTCGACAACCCGAAGGAACTCCGGGTGCACCTGAAGCTGCTCGAGGAGGCGAAGAAGCGGGACCATCGCCGTATCGGCAAGGATCTGGGCCTCTTCTCGTTCCACGAAGAGGGCCAGGGATTCCCCTTCTGGCACGACAAAGGAACGACGATCTACAACGAGCTGTCCGAGTACATCCGCGAAGAGTGCCGTCTGCGGGGTTACACCGAGGTGCGGACGCCCATCATCCTCAACCAGGATCTGTGGCTTCGCAGCGGACACTGGGATCACTACGCCGATTCGATGTACTTCTGCGAGATCGACGAGAAGCCTCATGCCGTGAAACCGATGAACTGCCCCGGCGGGCTCTTAGTCTATCGTAGCCAGATGCACTCCTACCGGGACCTCCCCATTCGGCAGGGGGAGCTGGGGCTCGTGCACCGCAACGAGCTCTCCGGCGTTCTCCATGGTCTGTTCCGGGTGCGTTCCTTCACGCAGGACGACGCTCACGTGTTCTGCACCGAAGAGCAGCTGACCGACGAGGTCGTGAAGCTCATCGAATTCTGTATCGACGTGTACAGGACCTTCGGCTTCCCCGACCCGGAGATCAAGCTATCGACGAAGCCGGAAAAATACATCGGCGACGACGCCATCTGGGAGATGGCCACGCGCGCGCTGCATGACGGACTGGAACGTCTGGGCCTCTCCTTCGACATCAACGAGGGCGACGGCGCATTCTACGGACCGAAGATCGACTTCGACGTCCGCGACTCGCTCCGGCGCAGTTGGCAGTGCGGGACGGTACAGGTCGATTTCTCGATGCCCGAGCGGTTCGACCTGACCTACGAAGGGGCGGACGGGAAGTCCCACCGGCCGGTCATGCTGCACCGCGCGATCCTGGGAAGCCTGGAACGGTTCATCGGCGTGTTGATCGAGCACACGGCCGGCAAGCTGCCCCTTTGGATCTCACCGCTGCAGGCGCGGGTGATCCCGGTCAACGACGGCCATCTGCCCTATGCCGAAGAGGTCGCCGGCAAGCTCAAGGCCGGCGGTGTGCGGGCCGATGTCGACCGGCGCAGCGAATCGGTCAGCAAGAAGGTCCGCAATGCGCAGCTCGAGCAGATCAACTACATCCTGGTCGTGGGAGACAAAGAGATAGAGGCGCAGACGGTCAATGTGCGCACGCGCGACAATGTCGTCCACGGACCCGCGGGGATTGCCGAGTTCCTGCAGACCCTGCAGGAGGAGATTCGCACGCGGTCGCTAACCTCGAATGCGTAGGTGGTTCACAACCAGCGGCACCTTTCAGGCCAATCAGCTCTTCGTCGACGTGGGCACGTTGCTCGGGGCCCAGGGGGGACGCCTCGTTCTGCAGACGGCCGCCTTCGCTCTGGTCGCCCGCGGATTGGGCGCCGAGGGGCTGGGGGCCACGGCCGTCCTCTTGGGCATCGCGAACATTCTGCGGCCGATCTCGGGATTCGGTCTTCACGTCCTCCTGGTGCGCGAGGTTGCCCGCGACCAGAGCCGACTGGGCGGCCTGCTCAGGTTGGGGCTCCCCGCCTACGTTCTGGGCGGGGTCGGCATGGGCGGGATCGTCATCTGGGTGGCGGTGCCGTTTCTGAAGCTGGGCCTGAGCGGGTGGCTCGTCGCCGTACTCCTGATCGGGGAACTGGTTCTGGGCGGCCTCTACAGCTTGTTGTCAAGCAGCTGGCAGGCTCTCGGCCAATTCCGCCGGCAGGCCCTCTGGTTGCTCTCCCTCCCGGCTCTGAGGCTGGCGTTCCTCCTCTGGCTCTACCTGCGGGGTGACCTCCGGCTGCCGACCTACGTCGGCGCCTACGCGCTGTCACTGCTCGTGATCGTGGGCGTGGGCTACATCCTCCGGACCCGGTCACGCGACGGTTCACCGGTCACCTTGCCCAAGGCGCCCTGGAGCGAAGTCCGGCAGGCGCTCCCCTTCGGCCTGGCCATGATGAGCTTGGGATTGCTGCCGGAGATCGACCGCCTGTTCCTGCCGCGACTGGCCGGCCTGGATGCCGCCGGGCAGTACGTTGCAGGCATCAAGGTGATCAGCTTCGCCGCCCTCCCCCTCGGGTCACTCCTCGGTGTACTTCTGCCCCGGATCTTCCGCGATACGGCGGCCGGCACCGCCACCGCCTGGCGCACGACCTGCGCGGTCTGGCGAACCAGTCTCCCCGCATCCCTCGTGCTCGCCGCCGGCCTTGTGCTCTGTGCACCGCTCGCCTCCTGGCTGGTGGGGTCAGCGGACTACCCCGAAGTCCCCATCATCATCCGGCTGGGCGCCGGCCTGCTCATCCTGCAGGGGCTCCACCTGCCGGCGGGGGACGTCCTCGGAGGGTGCGGGTTGGCTCGGTACCGCGCTCTGGCCCATGCGGCCGGGGCGGTCGTGGTGGGCGTCCTGTGCTGGCTTGCCATTCCCGCCTGGGGGTGGCGCGGATCTCTGGTGGCCGCCTACGCCGGTCACCTGTCGCTGGTCGTTCTGCTCGTGGGACGGCTCGTCGCCTTGCGAGGACCGGCAGCGGCCGAACGATAGAGGCGCGTCAGGGCCGCGGCCTGCGTCGGCAGCGAATACCGGGAGAGGAACGACTCCGCGCACTCTGGATCGACGGGCTGCCCCGCTTCGATCTCCACGATCCGCCGGCAGGCTTCGGCGGGGACGCCGAGCGGATAGAGCCAGCCGGTTCGGTCCACCTCCACGGCGTCACGATTCCCTTGCACATCCGAGAGCACGACCGGGATGCCGAGCGAGGTGGCCTCCAGCGGCGCATTCGGAAGTCCTTCGCTCAGCGAGGTCGAAAGGTAGACATCGAAGGCCCGCAGAACCCGGCAGGCATGCGCCTGGGGCGGAATCCACCGGATCTCGGCCTCGTGGAGCGTCCCCTCCTGCCCCTCACCAACACCGACCACCGCAAAGGTGACGTCCGGCCTCTGCAAGCGCACCAGCCTGGCGATCTCGACAAACTCACCCAGGTTCTTGACTGGGTCGGGGCGCGCCAGCGTTCCCACAATCAGGCCCGAGGGCGGCAAGCCCAGCTGCCGGCGGGCTTCGCCGGGAGAAAGCGCCTGCGCGCGGATCGTCTCCAGGTCGATCCCATTCGGGATCACCTCGATCTTCTCATTGGGGACGATGCCGGTCTTCGCGATCGTCTCTGCTTCGCTCGGCGACACGGCGACCAGACGGTGTGACCGCCGTCCGAGCCATCCTTCCAGGCCCCGATAGACGGGCTCGCGCCATCCGGCGAATCGCAGGCTGGAGTAGCCGCGAAAGGAGTGCACCGCCGCTCGCCGGCCCAAGAGCGCCGCGATCCGGCCCGTCAGCCCGGCGCCCTTCCCGAAGGTGTGCACCACTTCGATGTCTCGTTGCCTGCAGTAACCGAGAAGCCGGCGGAGCGATCCGAGACTCACCCGGGACAGGTCCGCGAGGACGGATCCACCGGCGATCGCCTCCAGCTCGGGAAACAGAACCCCCTGGCGCGCGCCGGCAACATGCACCTCCACGCCGCACGGGCCCATCAGTGGCAGGACCCGCAACAGCTGCTCGGGCGCACCCCCCAAGCCCGTGCTGGTCAATGCCCACAGGACCCGCGTAGGTCGCTGCGGCTCGGTTGCCGTGGCATTCGTCAAAGATTGGTTGGTCACCGCTTGCCCCATCCTCGGGTCTCGCTCCCTCCCCCCCACATCCTTCTAGCGCTTCTAGACTATTGCATAGGTTGTGTCCCGAGGAATCGGGATTCGGTGAGCTGAGAATAGGAAACGGGCAGGTCTCGCACCTGCCCGTTCTCTTTGTGCCGACTCTGGTCTCTCTTCTTCCATCTCGCGGATGCCCCTTGCCCTTTTCTCTCACCTAGCAGCCCGTGGCAAAAGCCACGCAGCTGGATCTGAAAGCTGTTTCTAACAG
>CAZTDY010000012.1:0-81858 GCA_964612295.1 uncultured bacterium
TGGTCGACCCCACACGGATGGCGGTCTTTCGGATGCCCCGCACCTACATCGAATCACTGTCGCTCAGCATCGACCAGGACGATGTGATGGGGCCGAGGGATACGTTGGTGGTCGTGGCAACCGTGTTCTGCAATGCGCCCATTCCGGCGCTCGGCTCGTCCGCGAGGTTGAGCTATCCGCCTTCCCTCGATCTGGTCTCGACCGAGGCGACCCTCGGTAGTGTGGCGGACAACGCGGACTATGGGTCCCTGATCTGGTCAGGGGATCTGAGCTTTGCAGACCCGGTGGACATCACGGCCCGTTTCGTGGTCAGCGAGACGGCCGGAGTCTACCATGCGGCCGTGATCGACCTGGACCTGGAAGGAGGCGGTAGTACCCAACACAGGGATGCCCAGGTCTCTCTTCTGGGGCTGCCCACGGGAGATGACGTGTTTGTGCTGGATCAGGAGGCCGATCCGTTTGGGGAAGGAAGGTCCGGCGCAATCTTCTATGTGTCGGAAGAGACTCTCACGTTGGTGCCCTTCAGAACCCACTTCGTGTTCAAGACCGTGAGTGACCTGCTGCCCGCCTCATTGAACCAGTTGTACGTACTCGACAGCGATGCCGATCCGTGGGGCGCCGGTGGCGAACCGGGAACGATTTGGCGGATCAATCTCGACTCGGGTGGGATGATTCCGTACTACACAAACGACGGATGGGTGACGCCAATGCGCATGGTCCCCATCGACAGCGATAACTGGTTCATCATCGATCAGGATGCGGATGTGTCCTCGGGGGATGCACGCGGAGCGGTGTATCACTTCGAGGTCATTGAGAAACAAATGGGCCCGGTTGCCGCCTCGAACCAATTTCGGGAAATGGTGGATCTGGCCATCGACGACGACGGCAACCTGTGGGTGGCCGATCGCTCGGCAAATCCACTCGGGTTGTCCGGCAACACGGGGGCGATCTTCAAGCTGGACGGACAGACCGGTTCGATCCTGGAGACCCACTCGTCCGAGGAGATCGTCGATCCTGGCGGTGTACTGTGGGTCAGCGGCACGGGCCTCGTGGTCAGTGATCCGGGATACACGGATGAGTCCGGCCACCCGATCATCCGCGCGCTTGATCCAAGCAGCGGAGAACTGAGCGACATCGGGGCGATGCCCGGTCAGGGAGGCACGCCCGGGCGGATGTACGATAACGGCGACGGGACCCTGCTGATCGTCGACGACACCGCCTGGTACACGGGTGAGGTGGGCGCGGTCTTCAAGCTCGACCTGGACACGGGGGGCATCTGGTTCATCGCGGATCATGACGAGACCGAAGCTTTGCTGGGCATCACCCGCGTGCCGGGGCCCGAACTCCACTTCGTTTCGTTTGGTGCCGAGGAAGATGCCACCGGGCGCTGGGCCTCCCGGGGAGATACGCTTCACTGTGAGATCGTTCTGGGGAATCGATCGATAGGTGACGATCCGGCCGCGAACCTCGTCCTCGATCTGAGCGAACACCTGACCATGGTGAGCGGATCGGCATCCGCCGGCAGCGGGACCCTCGAGACCACGAGCACGGGCCTGGAGTGGGAGGGCACTCTCCGCGACATCACAAACGTCAGCATTAAGTACAACGTCGTCATCGGTTCGCAACCGGAACTGTCCTCCTATAGCATCCAGACTGCCACCCTCACCTCGACCGTGGCCGATCCGGTCGAGGAGACGCTGGTCTACTACCTTTCGACCGTGGTCGGTCCCGAGGAACTGATCGGGCTGGACTCGCGGATGAATCCCCTCGACATCGTGGGCGGCTCGGGGGCGCTCTTCCGATTCGCGGAACCCAACCGGGTGCCGGTGATCATTCTTGCCGACTCGAGCTTCGTGAGCCCCGTGGCGATTCAGCGGATTCCGGGCAGCGAGACCGAATACCTCATCGTGGACGCGGACGCTCAGGGCGGTGCGCAGTCCGCCGGTGGGGCCCTGTTCAAGGGTGATACCGAGACCGGTGAGGTCGAGGTCTTCTTCACCAACGACGACCTCATCGAGCCGATCTCGATCGCCATCGCGGACAGCTCGGTTTGTTATCTGCTCGATCTTGCCGCAGACCCCTACGAGCTCACCACCGGGATCGGCCCCGGGGCCGTGTACGCGGTTGATCTGCTGACCGGTGAGGCCCAGATTGTCTACTCCGATACACTGACCGAACGGCCGCGTGACCTGGTCTACGATCCCTTCCGCAAGTCTCTGCTGGTGGTCGATAACGCCATGCATCCGGAGGGCAGTTTCAAGGGCGGCCTGGTGGAGATCTTCCTGGAGAGCCAGAATCCCGACAGCACGGTCTGGGTGGTCGAAAGCGGGCATCCGTTCGAGTCGCCACGCGCGGCCGTCGTCCAGCAGGACAGCAGCTGGATCCTCCTGGACTATTCGGCGCGTCAGGAGTCCGCGATGCTCTTCAACATGAACCAGGAGGGAGGCTCCCAGATCCTCGCCTTCTGCGGTTCGATGGAAGACCCGATGGATCTGGTGCCGCACGTAAGCGGCGATCTCTATCTGGTGGACGCGTCCGCGGACCCTCAGGGATTCGGCGACGTGACCGGCACCTTCTTCACGCTGGGGAATCCGAGCATCAACCCCTGCAACGTGTTCCGCAGCGGGCCGCCACTGGTCAGGCCGCGAGGGGGGGACTCCTTCTTCGATCCCACGCCGATCTTCCTCCACCTGTTCGAGGTGGCCGAGCTATTCTCGGGGGTCGAGGTACGATGGTCCGCACCGCTCCTGCTGGAGGGCGCCGACTTCTATGTCTACCGCCGCTCCCTGCAGGAGCCGGGCAGTCAGTTCGAGATCTTGAACTGGTACGAGCCCGTGCGCGGCGGGGGGGAGTTGACCTTCTTCGACGAGCAGGTGATCCACGGAGAGGTGTATGCCTACAAACTGGTCGCCACGCTTCCCAATGGCGCCATCCACTCGTTTGGCCCGGTCACGATCCGCGTCGAGCACGGACAGACCCCCCTACGTTTCCAGCTCGAGCCGGTCTATCCCAGCCCGGTCACGCTGGCGGGGCAGAACGGCACCGTCACGCTTCGGTTCTCCATTCCCGCGCCGGCCGACCCGGTGCGGTTGGGGCTCTTCGACGTGAGTGGCCGGCTGGTTCATTGGCTGGTCGACCGGCCGATGGAGCCGGGCACACAGGTGCTGTTGTGGGACGGTCGCGACGGGCGGGGTGCGCCGGTCGGCAGCGGGGTCTACTTCCTGCGCTTGGAGGCCGGACGGCGGGTGATGACCCGGCGCATGGTGATGCTGTACTAGCAGGTCGCCAGGCCAGGGGCCGCTCTGCCGTGGGCGTTCCTCACGGTTCACTCCGCGTACCCAGAGGGACAGTTTCGGGTAGGTTTCCGCCCGGACTTCTGGTGCATCTCCCGCCTGTCTGATCCGGCCGGAGGCTTGAACTGCTTTCACCTCAATCGATTGGACGGTACGCTTCCCAGAGGACGCCGTCCTGGCACAGATCTGGCAAGATACGCAGGTGGGCGCAAACCATAACCGTAACGGACCGTGCCGGTCGCGGAGATCGACCCGGCAGCTTCCAGGCGGGGGCGACCCAGGAAGTCGATGAAGGGGGAGATGAGATGATGACCCAGCGGAAGACCTGGATTTGGGCAGTAGGCCTGTTCGCCGCGATGGTGTTGGCGGCTGGCTGCAGCAACGAAGACGGCACCACGGGGGGCACGATTCCGGACACCGGTGAATCCGGTGATCAGACGATCAGTCTCGAAGACGAGTACGGCGGATTCAACGCCGCCTACGAGTCGCCTGCCTTCGGCGATGATTCGCTCGTGGAAGAAGCACTGCTCGAGGAAGAGGTCGTCGACGGGCTCGACGGACTCAGCGAAGCGGAGCGTGACCTTGCCGAGGAGGATCGCACGGGGCCCAATACGGAGATCTACTCGTTCACCGTCGTGTGGGGCAATCTCGACGAGCGCGAAGAGGGGGAGGCCGACCTTTCTGACCTGGCCGACCCCGTCAACTGGTCCGGGTCGCTGTCCTTTGAGGGGGGCAGCATTCGCGTGGCCAGTCTCATCTCCTTCGATCACCCCGAAGATCACCTGACCTTGCCGCGCCAGGGCCGCGGAGAGTTGGCGTGGGTCTCGGTGACCCACGGCGGCTTCGACGGCCTGCGCGTGATCTTGCACGTTCCCGCTCCCGAGGGGACGGAGATCGAGGAGCCCGTTCTCACGTTCAGTGCGCTTCCTTTGAATGGAGAGGTTCTCGAGTACACGCTCGAGGAGCTGGAAGAACTGGACGTGATTCAGGACGTGGAGGCGAGTGGTGAACAGATCACGATCCGCGCCTTCAAGGCGACCACGGCGTCCAACCTCGCCGGCTTCATGGGCGGACGGTGGGGCTTCGTGCTCGTCGACTCGACCACGACCGATGGAGACCCCGTCTTTGTGCGCGGCTTCAAGGGTCGTTGGATCTCCGCCAATGGCGCGCTGATGGGCTACATGCGTGGCCACTACGGGATCAACCTCAACGGTCGGCCCGTGTTCTTCGGCAAGTACATCGATCAGCAGGGTAACTTCCGCGGTTACCTGCACGGCCAGTGGCGGATCGAGTCCACCTCGGGCACCGAGGGAACAGAGGACTACTACGAGATCGGTTCGTTCGATGGGCACTGGACCGGATCCCAGGGTGGAGCGCTGGGCCGGTTGCGCGGTCACTGGAGTCGACGCGGCTTGCGCCCGGGCACCTTCAGCGGTCTGTGGCGGGGTGTGACCCTGATCGAGGAATAGCGAAACAGTCTTCATGACCCCACGGCTTCGGAGACGGGGCCGTGGGGGGCTTCCCGGGGAGAGTACCCTAAGCGCCCCTCGGGGATTCTGAATCGGGAAGCCAGGGGGAGCCCTTCGTGGGCTCCCCCTTTTTTTGTGTGCGTCGCACCCCGGTTCCTCTACTGTGCTTCCGGGAAAAGGGGGGGAGCCCAAAGCCCAAGGAGCGAATCCGAGGCTTTGCGAGGCCCTCTAGCGACGAGCGGCTTTGGGTCCCCCCCCATGATGAACTCGCAAAGGAGGAACCGTGCCGGACGCACCGGGAACAAGGTGGCGCAAACGCCGCTGGATCATCGACGGGCACAACGCCATCTTCGCCTTGCCCGGGCTGGGGAGACTGCAGCGCGAGCAGCGCCGTCAGGAAGCCCGGGACGAGTTGGAGCGGCTGCTCCTGCCGTTTGCCTCGCAGCTGGAGAAGCCGCTCTCGATCATCTACGACGGAAACGAATTCACCGCGAATCCCGACGCCCGCACCCACGGCAACCTGCAGACCTACTACAGCCAGCCTCCCGAGGAAGCGGACGACCGCATCGTCTACCTCGCCCAGCAGGCGGTCGGCGCGGGCGAGTCGCTCGCCATTGTGACCGACGACCGCCGCACGCTGGGGAATCGCCTGCCTGAGGGCGTTCAACTCTGGGGGGTTCGCGACTTCTGGGATCGGTTCCTGGAGACCCGGGACGCACAGGAGCCGGACCCGCCCGCGGGCGCCGGACTCTCGGCCGCGGACAAGGACGAGATCGCAGCGATGTTCTTAGAGCGCAGTTCCCAGATCGAGGCGAACGCCCGGCGGGGCGCCAAGCGCCGCGAAAGGGATGCCGTCTCGACCTGGGAAACCCGCACGGCATCCGCCCGCGTGAGTGAGGATCTCCCGGAGAAAGATGGGCGGCCTGATCCCGTAACTGACAAACTGGATATAGGTTGGGATCCCAAGCGCGTATTTGAATCACCCAATAAGGGCGGAACGCCGCCCTCCGCGGCGGGTAGTACAGAACAAGAGAGATCGAAGGCCACGCGTAATGAAGCAGATCTCGAAAAGCAGCAGGAGGCGGCACGAGAGGCGCGAAAGGCTCGGGGAGCACGCAAACAGAAACGGCGACTCGAGCAGAAGACGAGCGGCAAAGGTAAACAAACAAAGCCGAAGAAACGCCGTCGCTGAAGAGGCGTCGGCCAGGCGGCCTGAGGGCCACAAGGAGGACCGGGGTGCCTATACTGGACTCGCAGAAGCGGCGGATCGATGCGCGCGGCCGGGTGATGCTCGCCGTGGCCGGTCTGCTTCTGGTCCTGCCGATGTTGGGAAGCGCGGATGATTCAGCGACCGATCCGATTGACGACGCGCGGGAAAAGGTAGCCGCAGACTCCCGGGATGCGAGGGCCTACGTAGAACTGGGTCACGCACACTACGCAGTGGGACAGCTGGAGGAGGCGCTCGGAGCGTTCGAGAAGGCCGCGCGGCTGGATCCCGAGGACCTGGAGGCCCTCGTCAACGTGGGGGTGGTCAATCTGGAGGTCGGCCGTCCCGCGGTCGCCCTTCCGGTGCTCAAGACAGCGACGAACCTGGCCCCCGAGGATGCGCTGATTCTCTGCAACCTGGGTATGGCGTACGCAGCGCTGGGGATGACGAACGAAGCGGCTCTATCTCTGACGCGCGCCATCGACGTCGATCCCGAGAGTCAGCCGGCCCATTTCCAGCTGGCCATCATGTTCGCCGAGGCGGGCATCTATCAAGAGGCGGTGCGCGAGTTCGAGGCCGTGGTGGCGGCCGATCCCAAAAGCCCGGAAGCCGAGCAGGCGCGGATGAACATCGCGCGTCTGCGTCAGATGATCGAAGAGGAGCGCCAGGCACCGAAAACGCCATCCGGCGGGTAACTTGACACCTCCGGAGGGCTTTGGTAGCTTGCAGGCTCATTGGGTCCGCCCCATGAATTGCGGGGGCAGGCGATAGCACAGAGGGGGATCGAAGGATGCCGAAACGAAAACTCTACCTGGCAGTCCTCGCTGGGTTGCTGCTCATGACCAGCATTCCCCAGGCCCAGGATACGGGCAGCGAGAAGATCTACTCGCAGGAGGCCGAGTGCAGCAAGCGGTACCAGGATGGTCTCGAGTACGAGAAGAACCAGCGGCTCACCGACGCCTTTGAGGCCTTCGACGCGGTGACCGAGGCGTGCCCGGCAATGGTGGACGCCTATCTTCACAAGGGTCTGATCGAGGTCCAGCTCGGTCGCTACAGCGAAGCAATCGCCACCTATGAAGACGCCCTCGACCAGGATCCCGAGAATCTCGAGATCAAGGAGTCGATGGCCTTCGCCCTCTCCTCTGCCGGGGAACTCGAGGAGGCGAAGATCCTCTACCTCCAATTGCTCGAGGCCAATCCCGAGAACGTGAACGTCATGCGGAACCTGGCGTTCGTGTATCAGCAGCTCGGATCGGTTGCCGAGTCGGTGATGTTGTACAACCGTCTGATCGAGCTCGATCATGCCGATGCCAGGATGTTGTCGGAGGCCGGCCGTTTGTCGCTGGAGCAGAAGCTGTTCCTGCCGGCGGTGACGTTCTATCAGAAGTTGTACGAGTACAACCCGGGTGATGTGAACACGCTGAGCATCCTCGGCGGTTACTACTACAAGATCAAATTCTTCTCCGAGGCCCGCGGGTACTACGAGAAGATCCTGGAGCTCGAGCCGGAGCACAGCCAGGCGCTTCTCTATCACAAGATCCTCGGGCACTGCTGCAAGATGATCAAAGATCATGAGTGCGGCGCGTTGCACTCCGAGTATGTTCTCGAGCAGGAACCGGGCGAGGTGCTCAATCACTGCAGCCTGGCCTTCATCTACAAAGATGCCGGCAAATATGACCGGGCCGGCGAGGTCATTCAAAGCGCGCTGAGCCAATTCCCAGGCGCGGGCTGCCTCTGGTACGCCTGGGGGGTGACCCTCGAGAAGACGGCGGGGCAGCTCGAGAAGCAGAAGCGCTTCGAGGATGCGATCCGAACCTACGAGGACGCCAAGACGAAGTTCCAGAAGGTCATCGACGGCGGCGACCCTCACTATGGCGGCTATGGCCAGCAGCAGCTCGAGCGGATGGACGACCTGATCGAGCGCGTCTACAAGCTGATGGAACAGGAGGAGATGCGCCGCGGCTCAGGCCAATAGCCCCCCTGGGGTTGACACTCGCTTGACCGCTGGGATAAGCTGACCCGGCTTTTTGGAGAGGTGGCCGAGTGGCTGAAGGCGGCACATTGCTAATGTGTTGAGGGTGAATAGCTCTCCGCGGGTTCGAATCCCGCCCTCTCCGCGGTTTTTTTGTGCGCCCGTAGCTCAATTGGATAGAGCGTCTGACTACGGATCAGAAGGTTGGGGGTTCGAGCCCTCCCGGGCGCGCAGCTTTTCAGAGCCGCCACCGATCGGCGGCCACGAGCATCTCACGTAACCCAGCCCGCAAGCCCCGCGTATGCCCCTGTGGAGGTTATTGAAATGAAACATCTCTTCAGTGTTCTGGGTGTGTCGCTACTCATCCTCTTGGTCGGGTGTCAGTCCGCGCCGATGAGCGGTGGTTCGGTGAAGAGTACCGCGAAATCGAAGTCCAAGTACGCGGTCGAATGGGACAGCCTCAAGGTGGTGGGCTACTTGGCGCTGGGGTCCTCGGCGGCGGATCGATTGGCGTTGGAGATGCTGGAGCCGCGGATCGAGACCGAGTTTCTCAAGCTGGATCTTCCCTTTGTCCTCATGCGTCCGAGCGAAGTCGCATCGGCGGCCTCGCGGCACGATCTGGTGACGGTCCACGGTGAGATGGTCGATCACTGGCGGGACAGCAAGAAGGTCAACAAGCTCAAACTCCAGGCGCTCTGTGAGGCGCTTCATCTCGACGCCGTCTTAGTCGCCAACATCGACGAGTGGACGCAGGTGCAGGCGGCGCCGGGCAGCACCGAACCGTCCTTCACCCGCATTGCGATGACGTCCGAGATCTGGTTGCCGGAAACCGGGCGGCGCGGCTGGCGCAAACGCACGAGCGAGCGCTGGGAAGCCGAGCAGCTTCGGACCGAGGACGCCGATACGCAGCGCGAGTCGCACGGCATTGCGCCGTCGGAGCGGGTCGGATCCGAGCCGCCCCGCTATGAAGAGGTGGCCGACAGGCTGGCCTTGAAGGCGGCCGAAGCTTTGGCCGATGCGGCCAGGCGATAATCACGTGGATTCCTTCGGCGATGACACCTACTGGATGCGCAAGGCGCTGGGTGAAGCGCAGAGCGCGGCCGACAGCGGAGAGGTTCCCGTCGGGTGTGTGTTGGTGGGGTCGGGCCGGATCCTAGGGCGGGGCGGCAATCGGGTCGAGGCCCTGCAGGATCCCACCGCCCACGCCGAGATTCTGGCCATTTCCGCCGCCGCCGAGACTCTGGGAAGCTGGCGCCTCGAAGAGACCACCGCCTACGTCACCGTCGAACCCTGCATGATGTGTATGGGGGCCTTCCATCTGGCCCGGGTGGCGCGGGTCGTCTATGGCGCACCGGAACCGAAGTTTGGGGCGTGCGGCTCCCGGCTGGACTTGACGTCAGTCCACGGTTTGAATCATACTCTCCGCGTTGAAGGAGGGCTGCTGTCCGAAGAGGCAGCAGCTCTTATGCGCCTGTTTTTCCGTTCGCTTCGGAAGTAAGACATGCGCGGAGAGGTGTCCGAGTGGTCGAAGGAGCACGCCTGGAGAGCGTGTAGGGGCTTACGCCCCTCCTGGGTTCGAATCCCAGTCTCTCCGCCAGTTTTTGCGCGCGGCCTGTGAGGCCCTTGCATCTAGGCCTCGGCCGCGCTATGAATTTGTGACGGGCACCAGGGGTGCCCTGCATGGGGCTGTAGCTCAGCTGGGAGAGCGCCTCGTTCGCAACGAGGAGGCCGGCGGTTCGAGCCCGCTCAGCTCCAAGAGTTTCACGGATTTGGAGCCGTGCTAGACGGGGAGTTAGCGGTGCCCTGTAGCCCGCAATCCGCTACAGCGGGGTTGAATTCCCATCTGAGATCCCGACTCCTTTTCATCACCGCGAGTTCGGAGCGTTGAAGGTCAGGCCCCGCGCAACGGTGGGCTACCCAACCCCGTCAGGACCGGGAGGTAGCAGCGGCAAGTAGAACCCATCGGGTGCCGTGGATTCGCCTGGCTTGAGCCACCGGCTGCGGATCGATGTGAAGGATAGGTGAGCGAGGATGTGGTGCACGGCTCCTCTTTACGAGGGGCCTGTTTTGTCATAGGGAGGTGCGAGCGGCCGATGAGTTATCTGGTCCTGGCACGTAAGTGGCGTCCGCAGCGTTTTGAGGATGTGATCGGCCAACGTCACGTCTCGCTGACCTTGACGAATGCGCTCAAGACCGGCCGCCTGAGCCACGCATATCTTTTCGCGGGCCCCCGCGGGATCGGCAAGACCACGACCGCCCGCGTTCTGGCCAAAGCCCTCAACTGCCAAGAGGGGCCGACCGCCACGCCCTGCAATGATTGCGACGCGTGCAAGTCGATCACCGAGGGACATTGCCTAGACGTTCTCGAAATCGACGGCGCGTCCAATCGCGGCATCGATGACGTCCGGCAGCTGCGTGAGAGCGTCAAGTACGCGCCCTCGAGCGCGCGGGCGAAGGTCTACATCATCGACGAAGTCCACATGCTCACGACCGATGCCTTCAATGCGCTCCTGAAGACCTTGGAAGAGCCTCCCAGCCACGTCTACTTCATGATGGCGACCACCGAACCGCTGAAGGTGCCGCCCACGATCCTCTCTCGCTGCCAACGCTTCGATTTCGGGCGGGTTTCGAGCGAAGATCTGCGCGCCCACCTGAGGACGATCGCCACCAGTGAAGGGTATCAGATCGATGATGATGCCCTGCTGATGCTGGCGCGCAAAGCCGAGGGCGGGGTGCGCGACAGCCTGACGCTCCTCGATCAGGTGGCGTCGACCGGCGAAGGTCCGTTTGGGGTCGCCGAGGTGCAGGAGATCCTCGGGCTCTCCGGCAGCGCACTTCACTTCGACCTGTCGGCCGCGGTGGTCGAGGGAGACACGCGGCGGGCGCTGGTGCTGCTGGGGGAGGCCTATCAGAGCGGTCTCAACCTGCAGGAGGTGACCGAAGAGCTCGTCCACCACTTCCGCAATCTCATGTTTCTGGCGGTGGGTGAGGATCTGGGCGAAATGATCGAGTTGACCGTCGACGAGCTGGACCGGCTCAAAGCCCAGGCGGGCAAGGTGCGGCCGGCCGATGCGCTCAGGTGGCTGCGGATCCTGCTCGACGTGGCCGGCCACATGCGCAGGAGCGCCCACGCGCGGATCCACCTGGAGGTGGCGTTGGCCGAGATGGCCTCGCTCCCGAGGGCGGTCGATCTGGGGCAGGTATTGAAGAAGCTGAAGAGCACCCCATCAGCTGCGCCACCGGCCTCGCCGGCGGGCACCGGCCAAGGTCACGGCAGTCCTCCCGCCGGGCGAGCGCCCGAGTCGCCCCAGGCGAGCGGCCGATCCGAGACCCCGCCTACGGCCAGCGCTCAGCTGTCGCCTTCCGGCGGTGCGCCCCCAACGGTGGACGTGTCCGCCCTCAGTCAGGTGTGGCAGCAGATCGTGGAGCGGACGCGCACGGAAAAGGCGTTCCTGGGGTCCTGCCTGTGCGACAGCAAGGTGGTGGGAATCCGTCAGGGACGTGCGCAGATCGTCTTGGACGACGCCAATGGCTTCAAACGCGACCAGGTCGAGAAGCCGAGCAATCGTCGTTTCATTCTGCGGGCCATGGAGGAGCTCCTTGGCCGGCCTCTGGGCATCCAGGTTGTGAAGGGCGCTACGCCGCCCGCCGGAGGGGGCGCGGATTCACCCGCGGCCGGGGAGGCGCGCCCGTCCTATGCGGCCCCGCCGCCGGCCAGCCGGCAAGACGGGCCACCCCAGCCGGCGGTGCCGAAGACGCCCGAACCCCAGAACCCAGCCCGGACCGATGTGAAGCGCATCGCCGATCTCATGGACGGCGACATCATCGGGCCGGCGATGTAAAAGACCATGAAAGGAAGAGCATGAAAGACCTGTCGAAGATGATGAAGCAGCTTCAGCAAGCCCAGAGCCAGATGCAACAGGTGCAGGAAGAGCTGGCCGGCAAATCTGTGGAAGGGTCCTCCGGCGGGGGCATGGTGAAGGTGGTGGTCAACGGCCGTCACGAACTGCTGTCGGTCAAGATCGACAAGACCGTCGTAGATCCGGGCGATGTCGAAATGCTCGAGGATCTGGTGACCGCCGCGGTCAACGACGCTCAGACCCGCGCCGACGAAATGGCCCGGGAGGAGATGGGCAAGCTGGCTGGGGGCCTAGGGCTTCCCGGCATGATGTAGGGAGCGCGCGTGCAGTATAGCTCTCGCCATCTCGAGGTCTTGGTCCGCGAGTTTTCCCGCCTGCCGGGAATCGGCCACAAGACGGCCCAGCGTCTGGCGTTTCACCTCCTCCGCGTGCCGGTGCAGGAAGCGCTCGATCTCAGCCGTTCGATCGAGCGGGTCCGGACCGAGGTGGGGACCTGCGAGCAGTGCGGGAACATCTCCGAGTCGCAGCCCTGCTACCTCTGCGGCGACGATCGGCGGGACAAGAGCCTGCTGTGCGTGGTCGAAGAACCCAGCGATGTGATCGTTCTCGAACGGACCGGGCGCTACCGCGGGCTCTATCATGTCTTGAGGGGCGTGCTCGCGCCGGCCGAGGGCATGGGCCCCAAGGAGCTCGGCTTAGACGCCCTCATCGAACGCATCCGCGAGGGCGGTTTCGAGGAGGTCATCCTGGCAACCAACCCCACGGCCCCCGGAGAGGCCACCGCGCATGCCATCCGCGAGCTGTTGGGGGAACTCGCGGTCAGGGTCACCCGCATCGCCCGCGGTGTCCCAGTGGGGTCCGACCTGGAACTCGCCGACCAAGTCACCCTGTCGAAAGCCCTCGACGGCCGCAAAGAGCTTTAGCAGCCCGCGGCCCGCCACCTGATTGCTCGCAGTCTTACCTCCATTCGTCGTTTACGCTTGACACGTTTTCCACACGGGCGAAGATGGGCGCGATTGAACCGCTGATCTTGAGCAGAAACCCGGCAGGGGGACCACTCGCGTCCGCGTCAGGTGCCAGGGCCCTCAAACGACAGCGGACGGCCGCTTCCGTAGCGGGAACCTCGTTGTCGCGCGGGTAGGGTTCACCTGCTTGCTCTCGATGAACTGTTCTCTCCCAGCGCAGGCTGAAGATGTATGCATCGGATGGAGAGAGCGTCGTCGGAATACCTGCATCCCAGGAGAGAGGGGCCATGGTGCAGATCCGATGGGAAGGATTCGGCGGGAATCTGGTTGGGCTCCAAGCCCAGTTGGATCAGTTGCAGGCGGCGGCTTCCGCGCGCGCGGTGCTGCTCATGGACTCGGCCGGACGACTTCTCACCCTGGTTGGTGATCCACCGAAATTCGACCTCACGACCTTCGTTTCCCTGATGGCGGCGGACTTTTGCGCAACGCGCGAGCTTGCCCGGCTCCTGGGTGAGGACTCCTTTCACACCGCCTACCATCAAGGCGATGACTTTGGGCTTTACCTCACCCAGGTGACCGAAGGGACCATCCTGGCGAGTGTCTTCGACCGCGAGACCACTTTGGGGCTCGTGCGCTTCGCCGTGGGGCAGGCGCTGCCCGGTTTGTCCGAGACCATTCGCCGGGGGTATGAGGAGGCGGTCGGGAAGCCATCGATCGATGATGGGTTCCAGGAGGAAGCTCTGCAGCGGATGGACCAGCTGTTCGAGTAGGAAGAATTCGGTCGGAGCACGATGGCATTCGTAAACCGCTCCTCAGGGGAGCTCCACTGCAAGATCGTCTACTACGGCCCCGGTCGGGGCGGGAAGACGACCAACCTCGAGTACGTCCACCGGCGGCTCGCGGAGCGGCACAACATGCCGCTGACCCGTCTGAAGACCGCCGGTGACCGCACGATCTACTTCGATCTGCTGCCGCTCGATCTGGGGACCATTCTGGGCTACCACACGCATCTGCACCTCTACACCGTGCCCGGTCAGCCGAAATACAATGCGAGCCGCCGGTTGGTTCTGCGAGGCGTCGATGGCCTGGTCTTCGTGGCCGACAGCCATCCCGGTCAGATGTTCTACAATCGGGAGAGCATGGAGAATCTCAGGCGCAACCTGGCGATCTTCGGCCGCCGCTTGGAGACCGTGCCTCTCATCATGCAGTACAACAAACGGGACCTTCCCAACGCGGTTTCGACGACCTCCCTCGACGCTCTGCTGGGCACCCGCCGGTGGCCGGTGCATGAGGCCGTGGCGGCCGATGGGGATGGGGTTCTCCCGACGCTCAAGGCCGCCGTGCACGCCGTCGTGAGCCAGCTGGCCGGTGATCCGCGCTCGCGGCAGGGCGCGGGGATCGTGTCCTAGCCGCCGCTGCGCTGGCGCCGCCGGCCATCCCCTGTTACCTTCCCTAGGACTAGAAAAGGAGTGTCCCGGAATGTCTCAAAACGCAGCGGACCGGCCGGTCCGACCCGACCTCATCACCCTCACCATTTCCAGTTTCTTCGGCACCGGGTTCTTCCCGTTCGCGCCGGCGACCTTCGCCTCGGCGGTTCTGGTGGGCCTGCTCTGGCTTGCCGGTGGCGCAAGCCTGGCGGTGCGGATCGGCCTGCTGGTGGTGTCCACGGCGGTGGGCGTCTGGGCCGCCTCTCACACGGAGAAGAGGCACGGCCATGACGCACGCTGCATCGTGATCGATGAGATCGCGGGCATGTTCCTCAGTGTGCTGTTCATTCCCTGGGATCTTCCTCACCTCGCGGTGGCCTTTGCCCTCTTCCGGATCATGGACATTCTGAAGCCGCCGCCGGTATATCAGATGCAGAGCCTTCCGCGAGGCTGGGGGGTCATGGTGGATGATCTGGGCGCGGGGGCCTATACCCTGTTGCTTCTATTCGTGACCTCGCTTCTGGTACCTTCCTTCTAGCGGGTCACGGAAAGCAAGGTCATCGCGCTATCGAAAGGCCGAGGAACGACATGCAGGCAGAAGTGATCGCCATCGGCAATGAGATCCTGGCCGGACATACGGTGGATACGAACTTCGCAGTCATCGCGGCTCGCCTGGGGCAGGAGGGGATCCCGGTCGTCCAGCACACCGTGGTGCCGGACGAGCGCGAGTCCCTGGGTCGGGAGCTGACCCAGGCCCTGGAACGGGCCCCCCTGGTCATTCTCACCGGCGGGCTGGGCGCGACCCCCGACGACCTTACGCGGCGTGTGATGGCCTCGGCCCTCGGACGCAAGCTCATCTTCAGGGAAGGGCTGCTCAATACCCTCCGGCAGAAGTATGCCGACCGCGGCCTCACGATGGATCCCTCCAGTGAGGCGATGGCCCTCGTGCCGGCCAGCGCCCAGCCGCTGGAGAACGCGGTGGGCATGGCCCCGGGATTGCTGCTCAGAACCGAGAAGAGCGTGCTGTTCGCCCTACCGGGCGTTCCCGCCGAGATGGAACAGATGCTCATCGGTGAGGTGATTCCGCTCCTGCAGAGGGAGGGGATGACCGGCACGGCGGCGTTCGAGGTTCTGCGCACGGTGGGGGTCTCCGAGACGACCTTGGCCCAGTGGGTCCGCCCTCTTCTGGAGAAGGGGGTCCAGTGCGCCTTCCTGCCGGCGCCGGGACGGGTCGATTTGCGCCTGTGGATGCCGGCGAGCGAATGCAACGATCTCGTGCTCCGCGAGACGGCTCAGAAGATCACCGAACGTCTGGGGCCGGTGGCCTACGGCAGGGGAGACACGAGCCTGGAAGAGACCGTGATCGCTCTGGGCAGTCAGCGGAGGCGCACCGTGGGCGTGGGGGAATCACTCACCGGAGGCCGCATCGGTGCCGCGCTCACCCAGGTGCCTGGGAGTTCGCAGGTGTTTCACGGCAGCGTGGCCGCCTACAGCAACCGCGCAAAGGTCGAGCTTCTGGGGGTTCTGCCCGTGACCCTGGACAACCACGGGGCGGTCAGCGCCCCCACGGCCGAAGAGATGGCGGTCGGGGCTCGCCGAAATCTGCAAGCGGACATCGGCATTTCCGCGACGGGCATCGCCGGTCCCAGTGGCGGATCGGGCGATCGCCCTGTGGGGCTGGCCTATTTCGGTCTCAGTGAAGGCCCCCGGACGAGGAGCCTGCGATTCCATTTCGGCGGCTCCCGGGAGATGATCCAAGATCGCTGCGTCACCGTGGCGCTGAATATGCTACGTCTGGTCCTGATCGACCGCGCCGATCTCTTGTGGGATCCGGATCCGGGCCGTAGCGAGACATTGCGGGCCTAGAGCGAGATGACTCCGAGGGGCAGATGAGCGAGCAGGTGCGCGCCTTCCTGGCGCTCGAGCTACCGGCGGAGGCGAAAGTCGCCGCAGCCCAGATCGCGGGCCAATTGCGCGAGCGGATGGGCGACTCCGATGTGAAGTGGGTGGCCTCCGAGAATCTGCATATCACCCTGCGCTTCCTGGGCGACCTTTCGCCCGAAATGCTCGAGCGCGCGCAGGAGCTGGTTCGCAGCCTGGATGGGGAGTCCCCCGCGCTGGAGAGTGCCTGGAACGAGCTGGGGGCGTTCCCCTCGGTCCGCCGGCCCTCGGTGATCTGGCTCGGGTTGGAGGATGCCGGGGAAACGCTTGGGGCCCTGGCCCGAGAGGTGAACCAGCGTTTGGTGAAGGCCGGATTCGGGCGTGCCGACAAGCCGTTTCGGGCCCACGTGACGCTGGGGCGGGTTCGGCGAGGCAGGCGGGTCGCGTGGCCCGAGAGCGACGGTTTGACATTGTCCCAGGCGGCATTTAGCATCCTTGCCATCACGCTCTTCAGGAGCCGGTTGACGCCCCACGGTCCCGTCTACACGCCGATCGAGACCGCCCATTTGTTTGTGTAGAGTCCGCCACGCTTGGTGGTGTTAGGGGGGGAGAAGGAGTAGATAATGGCGAGTGACAGCAAGGAAAAGACAAAAGCTCTGGATCTGGCGATCTCCCAGATCGAAAAACAATTCGGCAAGGGGTCCATTCTACGGCTGGGCAGCCATAAGGCCCGGGTCGCCGCCGACGCGATCTCCTCCGGCTCGATTGGACTCGACATGGCGTTGGGCGTGGGGGGAATCCCCCGGGGCCGCATTATCGAGGTCTACGGTCCGGAGTCGTCCGGCAAGACCACGCTGACCTTGAGCATCGTGGCCCAGTGCCAGAAGGCCGGCGGCACCGCGGTCTTCATCGACGCGGAGCATGCCCTGCAGCCCTCCTATGCCAAGCTGCTCGGGGTCGACATCGAGAATCTGCACGTCTCACAACCGGACACGGGGGAAGAGGCGTTGGAGATCGCCGATCAGCTCGTGCGCAGCGGGGCGGTCGATATCATCGTGATCGACTCGGTCGCCGCGCTCGTGCCGCGGGCGGAGATCGAAGGTGAGATGGGCGATGCCCATGTCGGTCTGCAGGCCAGGCTGATGTCCCAGGCGCTGCGAAAACTGACCGGCTCGATTTCGAAGTCGAATTGTACCGTGGTGTTCATCAACCAGATTCGCATGAAGATCGGGGTCATGTTCGGCAGCCCCGAGACCACCTCGGGCGGGAATGCACTCAAATTCTACGCCTCGATCCGGCTCGACATCCGGAAGATCGCCTCGATCAAGGAGAAGGACACGGTCGTCGGCAATCGCACGCGCGTGCGGGTCGTGAAGAACAAGGTGGCTCCGCCCTTCCGCTCGGCCGAGTTCGACATCATGTTCGACGAAGGGATCTCGAGGACCGGGGAACTCATCGATCTGGGCATCGAGCATGAGCTCGTGACCCGGGCGGGGACCTGGCTGTCCTACGGCGAGGAACGCCTGGGCCAGGGACGCGAAAACGCGCGGCGCACCCTGCGCGAGAACCACGAGATGTGCGCCAAACTGGCCGAAGAGGTTCGTCAGAAGCTCGGGCTCGTCCCGGGCGCGGTCGTGGGCGAGCCCGTGGAGTCTGCGCCCGAGCCTGAAGCCGAAACGGTGGCGGCCGCGGCCGGGAAAGGGGGCGAGGCGAAGGGCGCCAAGCCCTCCGGTCGGGGCGGCGGGCGCTCAGGAAAGAAGTAGTGTCAAGCTTCTCAGCGGAGAGGGGACCCCGGAGGCGCCGCCGCCGTCCGCGGCCCCCCGAGGCGGATGACCGGGACCGACTGACCGGGGACCTCGTTCGCCAACTGGCGAGACGCGAACGCACGCGCCAGGAGATGGTGACCTACTTGAGGCGCAGGGGGTATCTCCCCGATCTCATCGAGGAGGCCGTGTCCCGGGCGGTCGACGAGGGCCTGATCGACGACCGTCGCTATGCCGAGATGTATCTGCGCGACCGGCGGCGGCTGAGGCCGATGGCCGGACGGGCCGTGTTGCATGAGTTGAAGGAGAAGGGTGTGTCGCCCGTCCAGGCTCAGGAGGCCCTCGAGGCCTGCGATCCGCCCTGGGACGATTTCGAGCTCGCCTGGGATGCGATTGCCGGGCGGTTTGTGCGATGGGCCCCGGAGCAGCGCTGGCAGCGGGCTTCGGGCTTTCTGCGTAGGCGGGGCTTCGGCAGCGATGCGATCCGCGCTTCTCTCGAACGAATGTCCGAGGATGCGCCGCGCGACGAGGACGAGGTGCTCTAACAGCAGGCGACGAGGATCGAACCAAAGATGAAAGCCAATGAGGTCAGGCAGAGGTTTCTCGATTTCTATCTCGAGAAGGAGCACAGGCTCGTAAAGAGCGCACCCCTGGTGCCTCACGACGATCCGACCTTGCTCTTCACCTCGGCCGGGATGGTGCAGTTCAAGAAGTATTACTCCGGCAGCCTCGCACTGCCGTATCGGCGGGCGGTCAGCGTTCAGAAGTGTCTTCGCGTCACCGACATCGACGAGGTCGGCCGCACGCCGCGGCACGATACCTTTTTCGAAATGCTGGGCCACTTCTCCTTCGGCGACTACTTCAAGAGCGAGGCCTGCCAATGGAATTGGGATCTCTTCACCCGGGTTTACGGGATCGATCCCGAGAAACTGACCGCGTCGGTGTTCGAGGATGACGACGAAGCCTACAAGATCTGGCGCGACGAGGTCGGGTTGCCCGAAGAGAGGATCGTTCGCCTGGGCGCGGACGACAATTTCTGGGGTCCGGCCGGTGGGACCGGCGCGTGCGGTCCCTGTTCGGAGCTCTATTTCGACCTGGGGCCGGAGGTGGATCCGGATCGTCCGGATGTCAAACCGGGCGACGATTGCAACCGGTTCGTCGAGGTCGGCAACTTCGTCTTTCCGCAGTTCGACCGCCAGGCGGACGGGAGCGACCGGCCGCTCAAGAACCGCGGCATCGACACCGGGATCGGCTTAGAGAGGCTCGTGATGGTCCTGCAGGGCAAGACCACGATCTTCCACACCGATCTCTTCTGGCCTCTGGTGGAGCGCGCGGCTGAAATTTGCGGCAGACCCTACGATGGACATGAGGTGCCGCTTCACATCATCGCCGATCACGTGCGCGCGCTTTGTTTCGCGCTCGGCGAGGGAATCCTGCCGTCGAACGAGGGGCGCGGGTATGTCATCCGCCGTCTGATCCGGCGGGCCGCGGTCCAAGGGTACACGCTGGGATTGGAAGAGCCGTTCCTGTTCAACCTGGTGGATCTGGTCGTGGAGATGATGCGCGCGGCCTATCCCGAGGTCGAGGAAGGGCGCGAGCGCACGGTGCTGGCGCTGCGCAAAGAAGAGGAACGATTCCAGGCCACGCTGGATCAGGGACTGGGCAAGCTGCAGACGATTCTGGATGCCACGCAGACCGCCGGTGGCGAGACCGTGGACGGCGAACAGGCTTTTATTCTGTACGACACCTACGGCCTGCCCCTCGATCTCATGCGCGATATGGCGCTGGGACAGGGCTTGGGCGTGGATGAGACGAGATTCGAGCAATGCATGGCCGAGCAGAAGGATCGTTCGAGAGCCGCCACGAACTTCTCGGCCGATCTGGACAGTCTCGAGTGGCAACGCGTGTCGGAGGGTGACGACTCGGACTTCCGGGGGTATGAAACCCTCACCACCGAGAGCCGTGTGCGGCGATTCGCCCGCATCGCGGGGGAGAACGAGCAGCTCGTCATCGTGTTCGATCAGACCCCGTTCTATGGTGAGTCGGGAGGGCAGACCGGTGACGCGGGCGACCTGGACGGAGGCGGCGTTCGCCTGCGCGTCACCAACACGCTGCGGGAAGGGCCGGAGACGCATCACATCGCGAGCGTGGATTCGGCGGAGGTGGACGAGGCGGTTGCCGCGCTTCGAGATCCACTGCGGGTGTGGACCGCTGTGGTGGACGAGGAGCGCCGGAGCCAGATTCAGCGCCACCACACCGCGACCCACATCCTCCACAAGGCTCTTCGGACGGTGCTCGGCAAACATGTGGCCCAGGCCGGGTCTCTGGTGGCTCCCGAGCGACTACGGTTCGACTTCACCCACTTCTCGGCGCTGGAGCCGGGAGAGCAGGAGGAGATCGAGAGAATCGCCAATCAGATCGTCCAGGACAACCTGCCGATCGAGGTGGAGTTCTCCAGCTACGACGACGCTATCGCGGCCGGCGTGACCGCGCTCTTCGGCGAGAAGTATGACGCGGACAAGGTGCGCAGGGTGCGGATTCCGGGTTTCTCGGAGGAGCTCTGCGGGGGGACGCATGTGTCCTCGACCGGCCAGATCGGGCCGATCCTGATCGTCGAAGAAACCTCGGTGGCCTCCGGGACCCGGCGGCTCGAGGCGGTCTGCGGTTTGGGTGCCGTGGGTGAGGCCCAGCAGGCGCGGGCAGTGCTCACCCAGGTTCGCCGTCTCCTGGGAGCGACGACCGCGGAGCTTCCCGATAAGGTCGGCGGGCTCTTGAAGGAGATGAGCGGCCTCCGCAAGGATCTGACGAAGGCCCGCCGTGGCGAGGGGGTGACTCAACTGGACGCGCTTCTGGATCAGGCGGTTGCGGCGGCCGGTGGGCGCTACCTCGTGGGAGAGGTGGCCGCAGGGTCTGCCGATGAACTCCGGGAACTCGGTGACCGCGTCCGCAAGAAGCTCGGAAGCGGTGCCGCGGTGCTCTGCGGGGCGACCGGGAAGAAAACGAGCTTCCTGGCAGTCGTGACCGATGATTTGATCTCCGCGGGAACCCTGCGTGCCGATGAGCTGGTCCGGGCCGTGGCCGGGGTGACCGGCGGAGGCGGCGGCGGGCGCCCCCACATGGCTCTGGGGGGGGCCGCGGATGTGAGCAAGGTGCCTGAGGCCCTTGAGGAGGCCAAGCGTCTCTTGGCCGATAGACTGGGTTAGGAAGCCGGGCGACGATGGATAGGGCGGTGGCATGAAACTTCTGGTCACGGGAGCTGCGGGGCAGCTGGGCGAGGCCCTGCGCGATGTGCTCGAGAACGGACACGAGGTCGTCTGGACCGACGTCGAAGAACTCGACGTTCGCGATCTTGAGGGCACCCGCGCGCACCTTGCCGAGCAGCGGCCCTACGCCGTTCTCCACCTCGCGGCCATGACGCAGGTCGATGCCTGCGAGGCCCAAGCCGAACGGGCCTTTGAGGTCAATGCCCTCGGCACCCGGTACCTGGCGCTGGCGGCGCGCGAGATCGGGGCCGAGATGCTCTTCATCTCCACCGACTACGTCTTTGGCGGCGCGGCTCGCGATCCCTACCACGAGTACGATCCGCCCGATCCGATCAACGTGTACGGGCGGTCGAAACTCCACGGCGAACGGGCGGTGAGCAGTCTGGTGCCGCAACACTATATCGTCCGCACCTCGGGGCTTTTTGGGCCAGGGGGACAGAACTTCGTGGAGGCCGTCCTGCGCAAGGCGCGCGCGGGGGAGAGCCTGCGCATCGTGGCCGATCAGATCTGCCGCCCCACCTTCGCCCCCGACCTGGCTGCCGCCGTGGGGATGATCATCGGCTCCGGCAACTACGGCATCTTCCACGTGGCCTCGGCGGGGGAGACGAGCTGGGCCGGATTCGCGCGAGAGATTCTGAAGGCCGCCCGGATCACGGGCATCGGTCTCGAGGAAATCAGCAGTGCCGAGCTCGATCGGGCGGCGCCTCGCCCGGCCTACAGCGTTCTGGACACGCGGGCCTTCGAGCTCACCTTCGGGCACGTGCTGCCGCCGTGGACCGCCGGGCTCAGCCGCTACCTGAGCGCCGGCGTAGGCTAACGCGGGGAGGGTCAAGTGCTGGGCGTCGTGATCGAACAGCTTCGGCTTCGCCAGTGGACGAAGAACCTGGTTCTCCTTGCCGGGGTGGTCTTCTCGCTCCAGCTCACCGATCTGAACCAGCTGCTGAGGGCGCTGGCCGCCATGGGGTGCTTCTGTCTGCTGTCCTCGGCCGGCTACGTCTTCAACGACCTTCTGGACATCGACACGGATCGCCATCACCCGCGCAAAAGCTTGCGGCCGCTTCCCTCGGGCCGGATCTCACCCGCCATGGCGCGACTGTTGATGATCGGTCTGGCGGGGGGAGGCCTGATCGGGGCCTTCCTCCTCGGCTTCCGGCTGGGGATGGTCAGTGTGCTCTACCTGGCCCTCAGCCTGATCTACACGCTGCGGCTGAAGCGGATCGTGCTGCTGGATGTCATCGTCATCGCGATCGGCTTCATGCTGCGGGCCACCGCAGGGGTGGAAGCGCTCTTGCCGCGGCCCGAGCTGTCTCCGTGGCTGCTAGTCTGTACGCTGTTCCTGGCGCTCTTCATCGCGGTGGTGAAGCGCAGGCACGAGCGAATGACCCTGTCGGAGAATGCCGAGAGGCACCGCGCGACACTGGCGGAGTATTCGCCCGAGCTGCTCGACCAGCTGGTGCCGGTGGTCACCGGCTCGACGATCCTGGCCTATGCGCTCTACACGATCTCACCTCAGGCCGCCCAGCATGCGGACCCGTCGAAGATGGTCTACACGATCCCCTTCGTGGTGTATGGGATCTTCCGGTATCTCTATCTGGTCTATCAAAAGGGTAGGGGCGGGGCGCCGGCCGAGATCCTGCTGACCGACGGGCCGATCATGACGAATGTCGCGCTCTGGGGCCTGACCATCATCGTGATTCTCTACCTGGGGTGATGGAACACTACCTCTCATACGCGAAGTTCAACCTCTACCTGGCGGTCCTGCACCGGCGCGGGGACGGGTATCACGAGGTCGATACGGTTCTCCAGTCCATCGATCTGGCGGACGAACTGACCTTCGAACCCCTCTCAGAACCACACCTGGAGGTGTCCTGCGACGACCCCGACATCCCGTCTGGCCCGCAAAACATTGTTTGGAAGGCACTTGCGCTGATTGCTCGCGAGATGCCGGCCGATCATCCCACACCGCCCGGGATGCGCGTCGCCATCCGCAAACGAATCCCCACCGAAGCCGGCCTGGGCGGGGGCAGTTCGAACGCCGCCTGCGCGCTTTGCGCCGCTAATACCTTGTGGAACATCGGATTGGACGAGCAGATCCTGGAAGGCCTCGCGGCCGAGCTCGGGTCCGACGTGCCCTTCTTCATCCGCGGTGGGACGCAACGTTGCCGGGGGCGAGGGGAAAAACTGACGCGGCTCGAGCCTCTCAGAGAGTCGAATTGGGTGGTCATCAAACCGGGGTGGGCGAACCCTACCGGCGATATCTATAAGGCACTTAGAACGATCTTGACACCTGTAAAACCGGAGATTAGGATCATATTGCAGTCATTAGCGAAGCGTGACCTTGCCGGGATTGTTGAACGTGGTTTCAACGACCTGGAGAGGCCTGCCAGGGTAGTCCAGCCTGAGGCGGCGGCTGTTGCGGACACAATGTTCAAGTGTGGCCTGACCGGAGTACGGTTGGCCGGAAGTGGCTCCGCATTTGTTGGATTCTGCCCTGACAACGAGTTGTCCGACCGCATTCAACAGGAGGGTCGGCGACTGGGATGGAGGGTGTTCCTGGTCAAACCTACGGGAAGGGGGTGGATCAGACCTCGATAACCGTCGGTAGATCTCACAGGGATGTCGGATCTATCAAGAGCTGATACGTACGGTGACAGTTCGGGTTTTGCGGGAACAATTGCGTATTGGCTGGCCCTTCTCTAGCAAGGTGGTGAGTCCATGAAGATCACGGAAGTCCGAGTATCGCTCCGGGATGATGACAAACTGAAGGCCTTCGTCAGCATCACCCTGGACAACTGCTTTGTTATCCGTGGGCTCAAGCTTATCCAGGGCAATCGGGGCATGTTCGTTGCCATGCCCTGCCGGAAGCGCCCCGATGGGAGTTTCCAGGATCTTGCCCACCCCATCAATAACGAGACGCGGCGCTGGATCGAGGATGAGATTCTGGCGAAGTACCGCCAGGAGCTCGAGACCCAGGAACCAGCGACAGAGCGCCTCACCTAGGGGGCAGGCGATTGAGCTCGAGGCCGCTTGCGCCCCGTCAGGGCGCGGGCGGCCTCACCGTTTGGGCCCGGCTTCCACTTTTCCCTTTGGAAACGAACCCCTTGCAGCTAGAATAAACCGTTTGTGTGATGGGGCGTCGACAAGTGGTAAGTCACAGGGTTTTGGTCCCTGCATTCGGAGGTTCGAATCCTCCCGCCCCAGAGGCGGCCCGCGCGCGAAAGAGTGGGCCCAAGAACGCTCTCTTAACGACTAGGGAAGGGATGATCTCAAGATGCTCGATTCCCTGCGCATCTTCTCCGGAGGCGCAAACCCTGCGCTCGCCAAACGGATTGCGGGCTATCTGGGTGTCTCGCTGAGTGCGGTGGAGACTTCGCGCTTCGCCGACGGCGAGATCAACGTGCAGATCCAGGAGAACATCCGCGGCTGCGATATTTTTATGGTCCAGCCGACGTTCCCGCCGTCCGAGAATCTGCTCGAGCTGTTGATCATGATCGATGCGGCCCGGCGGGCTTCGGCCGACCGGGTCACGGCGGTGATCCCATACTTTGGGTATGCCCGGCAGGATCGTAAGGACCGTCCCCGGGCGCCGATATCAGCGAAACTGGTCGCGAACCTCATCGCCACCGCGGGTGCGGACCGCGTGCTGACGATGGACTTGCACTCGGCCCAGATCCAGGGGTTCTTCGACATCCCCTTCGACCATCTCTACGCGGGCCCGGTGCTGAGGCGGCACTTCCTGCAGCAGCGCCTGCCCGACTTGGTCGTGGCCTGTCCGGATGTGGGGGGCGCCAAGATGGCCCGGGGATTCTCCCGGCGTTTGGCCACGTCTCTGGTGGTGGTGAACAAGCGGCGTACGAGTGCGGACGCGTCCGAGACCATGGAGATCATCGGTGAGGTCGACGGGAAGAACGTGCTTCTGGTCGACGATCTGATCTCCACCGCGGGCACGCTCAAGAACGCGGCCAACGCGCTGCGGGACCGGGGTGCAAAGGACATTTACGCGTGCGCCACCCACGCCTGTTTTTCGGACGAGACATTGAAGAACCTGGAGACTGGCGATCTGAAGAAGGTCGTGATCACGGACACAATCCCGCAGGATCAGGCCGTGCTGGGTGACCGGTACGAGGTTCTTTCGGTTGGAGAGCTAATTGGCGAGGCTATTCTGAGGATTCACGAAGAGCGATCCTTGACGAGCCTGTTTACGTAGGAGGTTTTCTGAAATGGCACGGGTCGAACTCGCTGCACAGACTCGCACCGACACGGGAAAAGGCGCCGCCCATCGTATCCGGCAGGGTGGCATGCTTCCCGGCGTTGTGTATGGACCTGGGCAGGACAACGTATTGATCGCCGTCGCGCAGCGGGAGATTGACAAGCTGTTGCGCCAGACCGCGGATCGCAGCTTCCTGATCGACTTGAAGCTCACCGGTGAGGGTGCTCAGGACATGAAAGTTCTGATGAAGGAGATCCAGCGGGATCCCGTGACCTCACGGCCGCTTCATCTCGATCTGTTGAGCGTCTCGATGGACCGCACGGTGCAGCTGGTGGTTCCGTTGCACTTCGAAGGCATCCCCGAAGGGGTCCGCTTGGAAGGCGGCTTCCTCGATCACGTTCTTCGTGAGGTCGAGGTCGAGTGTCTGCCCGCGGAGATCCCCGACTTCATCGAGATCAACGTGACCGACATGGAGGTCGGCGATTCGATCCACGCCGCCGATATCCAGAAGGAAGGGGTCAACATCGTGACCCCCGGCGACCGCGTGATCGCGGCCGTCCACGGCAAGTCGGTGGCGGCGATCGCGGCTGAAGAGGAAGAGGCGGCTGCGGCGGCCGCTGCCCTTGAGGGCGCCGAGGCGGCTGAGGGCGAGGCCCCGGCCGAGGGTGCCGAAGGCGCCTCCGAAGGTGACAAGAAGTCCGAGTAAGCAAGTTGAGGCCCCCGCATTGGCCCGGTCCGCGCGCCGTTTCTCGAAGCGGTCGCGGTCCGGGCCTCAAGGGCGGGGGCTCTTGCTATCTTCGCGGTTCTTGGGATTGTCTCCCGAGGGAGGCCTGAAAACGTGATCGTGATGGGTCTGGGGAATCCCGGCGAGGAGTACCGCGACACGCGGCACAACGCCGGCTTCATGGTCTTAGAGGCCGCGTGCCGGCGGTGGCGGAGCGGTGACTGGCGCCGACATGGCCCGTATCTCGAGAATCAGATCCAGCTTGCCGGACGTAGCCACCGGCTCATCCAGCCGATGACCTACATGAACTGCAGCGGCGAGGCGGTCGAGAAGTTGGTGGCCGCGGGGGCCTGTGCGGCCGATCTGTTCGTGGTCTTGGACGATGTTGACCTGCCCCTCGGCCGGATGCGGATCCGGCCCAGCGGCGGTCCGGGTGGCCACAATGGCCTGCAGTCGATCCTGGATGTTCTTTCTCCGCAATCAGTTGCCAGGATGCGTTTCGGCGTGGGGCGCCCCGAAGGGGTCGGCCAGATGGTCGATCACGTTTTGGGAGAATTCAGCCCAGAAGAGGGTGAGCAGTTCGAGCAGATGCTTGCCCGGGCCCTTGATGCCTTGCACGTGATCCTCAAGCAGGGTATCACTCCGGCCATGAATCGGTTCAACGGGCTGCCGGCCCCGTGGGCGCCGCCCGAAGAGCCGGCCGAATAGAGAGTAACTGGTCCTAGCCCTTCGCCCGCACATTCAAATGAGCGACGGGACAAGACGTCTGACAGAGAGGTAACTAGGGATGGATGGTCCTCCTACGCTATTGGTGACGCTCGCCATCGCAGCGGGTTTGCTCTCGCTGGTCACCGCCCTGCTCGTGGCCCTGTTCAAGGTCATGCGCAAAGATCCGGGATCCGAGGAGATGGTGGCCATCTCCGATGCGGTCCACGAGGGCGCCATGGCGTTTTTGCGCCGTGAGTACAGAGCGCTCTTCATCTTTATCGTCATACTTTTTGTTGTGATCACCGTCGGCATCAGCGACCCGGACATCCAGGGGCTGGGCTGGAAGACGGCCATTGCCTATCTGGTGGGTGCGATCAGCTCGATGGCCTGCGGCTTTGCCGGCATGAAGATCGCGACCCGCGCGAACTGCCGCACGGCCCACGCCGCCCGAACCAGTTTCAATGCGGCCTTGAACGTGGCCTTCCCAGGTGGAGCCGTGATGGGCTTCACGGTAGCCGGACTGGGTCTCTTCGGGCTTGCGCTCTGCTTCCTGTTGTTCAGCAATGCCTTCGGGATCACGGATGCGGTGGCGATTATCGCCGGATTCAGTATGGGTGCCTCCTCGATTGCGCTCTTCGCGCGTGTGGGTGGCGGTATCTTCACGAAGGCCGCCGACGTGGGGGCCGACCTGGTCGGCAAGGTTGAGGCCGGTATTCCGGAAGACGACCCGCGCAACCCCGGTACGATTGCCGACAACGTCGGCGACAACGTGGGTGACGTGGCCGGGATGGGGGCGGACCTCTTCGAGTCGTATGTCGGCTCGATCGTCTCCTCGCTGGTGATCGCGGTCGCCGTCTTCGGCGCGCAGCCCGCGCTGAACGCGGCCGACAGGATGCTGCCCTCGGCCAACGAGGCGATCGGCTACGTGATGGGTCTGGTGGCGATCGGCTCGGTCGCCTCGATTCTGGCGATGTTCACGGTTCGCACCAAAGAAGGGGGCGACCCGCAGCTGGCGCTTCGCGTGGGCACGATTTCCGCCGCGGCGCTCTTCACGATAGGCGCGGTCGTCATGACCCTGATGGCCTTCCCGAACATGGGACTGAGGTACTTCTTCGCGACGTTCGTAGGACTGATCGCGGGGATGATCGTCGGGTTCGTGGCCGAATACTACACGACCGGCAAATCGATCGCCTCGATCGCCGAGAGCTCGCGCACCGGAGCGGCGACGAACATCATCGCCGGGTTCGCGATCGGCCTCCGGAGCGCCGTGCTTCCGCTGATCGTACTCGCAATCGCGGTGCTCGTGGCCTATGAGCTGGTCGGTATCTTCGGGATCGCCCTGGCGGCGGTCGGTATGCTGGCCATCACCGGCATGACGGTTTCGGTCGATGCCTACGGGCCGATTGCGGACAATGCAGGCGGGATCGCCGAGATGGCCCATCTGGGCCCCGAGGTTCGCAAGCGGACCGATGCGCTCGACTCGGCCGGCAACACCACCGCGGCGATTGCCAAGGGCTTCGCCATCGGCAGCGCGGCTCTGACCGCGTTGGCTCTCTTCACGGCCTACATCCAGGCAGTGGGCAAGATCACAGGCGAGACCCTCGTCTTGGACGTGATGAATCACCGCGTGCTGGTCGGCTTGCTCGTCGGCGGTGTCGTGCCGTTCATCTTTGCCTCCGATACGATGAAGGCGGTCGGCAAGGCGGCCTTCGAGGTGGTCAACGAGGTTCGGCGCCAGTTCAAAGAGATTCCCGGACTCATGGAAGGCAAGGCCACGGCCGACTACGCCCGGTGTGTGGATATCACGACCCGCGGGGCTCTGAGGGAAATGATCCTGCCCGGCACGCTCGCGGTGCTGATTCCGCTCGTGATCGGGATCGTCTTCGGCCCCGAGACCCTGGGCGGCCTCCTGGCCGGCGCGCTGGTGACCGGGGTTCCCATGGCCCTCATGCTGGCCAACGCCGGTGGGGCCTGGGACAACGCGAAGAAGTATATCGAGGCGGGGAATCTGGACGGCAAGGGGTCCGACACCCACAAGGCCGCCGTGGTCGGCGATACCGTGGGCGACCCCTTCAAGGACACCTCCGGCCCGGCGATCAACATCCTGCTCAAGCTGATGGCGATTGTCTCGTTGGTGTTTACGCCCTTGATCATGAGCCTGCACCGGATAATCGCCTCGGCGATCGGTTTCTAGGGAAACCCTCCCGAAGGATCGGCTGCGAGCGGGCGGCTGCGCTTTTAGAAGAGCGCGGCCGCCCGATGACATGCACCGGGACTTGACATTGGGGGGGCAAATGCGGCTAAATAGAGTGCTTTGGGTCCTGAATCGAGAATTGCGCCCCAGGCGGGGCGCCAGACACGGCAGGGAGGAGTCCCGGTGAGAGAGTATGAGGCTTGCTTTGTCATCCACCCCAAGGTCGATGAGGCGGGGATTGAGCGCCAAATCGAAGCGTTCTCGGAAACGGTGACATCGAGCAAAGGTGAGATGGTTGGCGTGCACAAGTGGGGGCGCCGCAAGCTGGCCTACCCGGTCCAAAAGGTCCGTGATGGGTTCTACGTGCTGGCGCGCTTCAATGGTGAAGCCGACGTGCTGAAGGAAGTGGATCGTAAGTTCAAGCTCAACGAGAGCATCCTTCGCCATTTGGTCGTGCGCTCGGCGGGGGATGCATTTCCTCCGGATCTGCGGGCTCGCGAACCGCGCCGCGGTATGCGGGGCGATGGCCCTCCGCCACGCGGTCGGCGTCGCGACGAGCATGATGAGCGGCCCGCCGCGGCGGCAGCGCCCGCTGCTCCTGCTGCTGCTCCTGCTGAGGAGACCGAAGAGAAGCCTGCTGAAGCTCCGGTAGCGGTGGAAACCGCGCCCGAAGCCCCAGCGGAGGCGACTCCTGCGCCCGCCGCCACCGAGGCGGACACGACCGAGGAAAAGGCCGAATAGCGGCTCGCTGACCTGAGTAGGGTCTGATATCAGGCCCCGCTCTGCGGATCGAATCATGTCTCCGAGTGCTCGGTGAACGTGATCCCGCAGCTCGCCCCTTGCGAGGGGCGAGTTTCGACCGACAGAGAGGGAGGACTACTGAGAATGCCTAAGAAACAACCGCGCATGGCGCGCAAGAAGGTCTGCAAGCTCTGCCTGGATCGGGTGGAAGGCGTGGATTACAAAGACGAACGGCGCCTGATGCGAGCTATCACCGACCGGGGCAAGATCGTCCCGCGTCGGATTTCCGGCAACTGCCGCCGCCATCAGGCTCAGATCACCCGCGCCGTCAAACGCGCTCGGGTGCTGGCCATCATCCCGTTTGAAAGCGACAGCTATTAGTCTGACCCTTCGCCCGCAAGGGTGGGGCGTGCCGAGGCTCTGGTAAGCCACAGCGGCACGGATCCCGCCCGGGGAGGGGCAGCTAGGGCAATTTGTGCTGGGCCGGGGTGATGCCGGCTTGGAACGAGGGAGCGAACGATGGAAGTCATCCTACTGGAAGCTGTAGATGGGCTTGGTACTCGGGGAGAGCGGGTGCAGGTCGCCCGCGGCTACGCCCGCAATTTCCTCTTGCCCCGCAAGCTCGCCCTGCTCGCGACGGGGGCCGGCGCGCGGATGTTCGAAGAGGCCGAGAAGGCCCTTCGCGGCCGGGCCGCGAAGGAGATGGAAGCGGCCGAGGGGCTGGCCGGCAAGATGAAGGACGTGGGGGTCACCCTCTACGCGCAGGTCGGGGAGGACGAGAAACTCTTCGGCAGCGTGACCGCCCAGGACATCGCCGACAGCCTCAAGGAACAGGGTTACGACGTCGACCGGCGCCAGGTTCTCTTGCCCGAACCGATCAAGGTTTTGGGTGTTTACTGGGTAGACGTCAAGCTATTCCAGGAAATTCACGCCAAGGTCAAGGTCTGGGTCGCGAAGCAAGAAACCGAGTAGCTGATCCGGTCCACGTGCCTTTCGTGGAGGAGGTGGGTAAGTGCGTAGCATGAGTCGCACCTTGCGGGCTTTCACACGGTTGGTCTGGGGGGGCCTGCCCCTCCTGTTGCTGCTCAGCTGTTCTGAAAGCGAACCGGAGCGTTTCCCCAGGCCGGACTTCAGCGCCCCCGAACTTCCCGGGGGCGAACTCGTTGTGGCAGAGATCGACGGCGAGCAGATCACCGCGGCACAGGTCTGGCACAAGCTCAAGATTCAATTCCCCAAGTGGGAGCAGGAGGGCCCCGGTATGGCCCAACAGGCTCCCCAGATCCTCCAGCAGTTAATCACCGAGCGCTGCTTCGCGAACTACGGGGACGACGTCGGGCTCAGTCAGGATCCCTCGCTCCTGCAGGGCTGGTTCTTCTCGCGCGAGTTCATCCTCTGCAATCTGACCGTGGATCGCCAAGTCTACGCCCGGACCAAGCCCACGGATGAGGAGATCCGGGCCTTCTGGGAGGAGAACAAGGAACGTTATGTCATCCCGCCTCGGGTCTGGTGGCATCACATCCTGGTGGCCACCGAAGCGGAGGCCTGGGATTTCAGGCAGCGCGTGATCTCCGGTGAGGATTTCGAGAGCCTCGCGCAGCAGTTCTCCCTCGACACGCTCTCGGTCGCTCGAGGAGGCAAGATGCCCCCGATGACCGATCGCTACGAGTGCGGCCCCTTACTCGGCACCTTGCCGGAGTTCGGCAAAGCCATCATGGGGATGCAGGAGAAGGAACTCTCCAAGCCTATGCGGACCAAGCATGGCTGGCACATCGTGCAGGCGGACTACAGGCGGAACCAGAGGCCGCGCGAGCTGGAAGAGATGCGTGAGCAGATTATCGAGAAGCTCGCCTCGCGGCGGCAGCTACACCTGTACAACGACGTGCTCGACTCCCTCAAGATCGCGTACAAGGTGCACACCCATGACGACGCGCTCGAGGAGTTCTACTACCTCCAGATGGACGACGAGATGCTCTTTGACGGCGCCCAGAGGTCATCGGAGCCCGAGAAGAAGGTCGGGCACTACGAACAGATCCTGAAGCGATTCCCCGAGAGTCCCCATCAGCCGGAAGCGCTCTTCATGATCGGCTTCGTGTGCGCGGAAGAGCTGGGGGATTCCCTGCGGGCCAGTGAGAGCTTCCGCGCGTTTCTCGATCAATACCCCGATCATGAGATGGCCCGGTCGGCGCGGCTCATGATCGATGAGCTGAATTAGGGACTTCCGTCCCGGATCGCTTTCGATAACCACCGGTGGGTGGTAAGTTGCTGGCCGTATGCCGGACATGGAGAGGTCGTGCCGTGTTGGTGGAAGTTGTTGTCGCAACCCTGATCCTCGATCCGAAGAGCCAGATCCCGGTCGTGGTTCTCAAGGAGGCGCTCGGTGAGCGCCAGGTGCCGATCTGGATCGGCAATCCCGAGGGCAGCGTCATCGCGATGGAGCTTGCCGGTCGCAAGTTCCCGCGACCGCTCACGCATGACCTGTTGATGTCGGCGCTGAAAGGCCTCAAGGCAAAGGTCCAGCGGGTCGAGATCTGCGATCTGGTCGACAGCACCTTCTTCGCCAAGGTGTATGTCGAAAAGGACAACGAGATCCTCTGCATCGACGCCCGCCCGAGCGACTCGATCGCCTTGGCGCTCAAGAGCAAGGCAAAGATCTACGCCGACGCCAAGCTCTTCTCCAGTGAGATCGATGGTCTTCTGGCCAGTGCTGGCGGTTCGTCGGAAGGAACCAGCGAACAGCGCGCCGAAGAACTGCGCGAGTTCATCGAGAACTTGGATCCAAAGGACTTCGGGAAGTTCAGGTTCTAACAGGCGGAGGGCACCTTGCAGCCGCTCACGGAAGAGTGTCTTGGAAGATGGTCGCGCACTCTGATCTGCGCGGCGGCCCTTCTGCTCCTCGCCGGACACTGCCCCGTACGCGCCGATGAACTCACCGATGCAGAATCCTCTCTGGCCCAGGGCGACGCTGCGGGGGCGATCGAACTGGCGGCGCCGTTCCTGGAAAGTGCTCGCCCCGGTTGGGCGCGACGCGCGCGCCTCGTCAGCGCGGAGGCGATGGTCGAGATCGGTCGATTCGCGGAGGCGATCGCCACCCTATCGCCCCTGCTGGGGGAGACCCGACCCTCGTCCGCGGACGCGGACTGGGTCCGACTGCTGGCGCGCGCGCTACAGGGACAGGGCCTGTTGTTGGAAGCCACCGACTGGTGGCTGACCTTGGCCTCCTTCGGCCGCGGGTCACGCAACGAGAGCCGGTCCCACCTCGACTACCTGCTGTTCAGCGACCTCACCCAGGCCGAACTGGCCTATCTACTCTGGAAGTACCCGGGCAACGACCTGCTGTGCGAGGCCGCCGAGCACTACGCTGAACAAGAGAACCGCGTGGGGCACCAGGAGGAAGCGGAGCGGGCTTATCTGGTGTCGGCGGATCGTTGTGGTCGGAAGGTCAGCCACGGCGACGGTCCCCGGTGGTTTCGATCCATGCGAACCGAATCGCCCCAGAGCGACTACTTCACGATCGGCGTGCTCGCGCCCCTGAGCGGGGCCTATGCTCGGTATGGCATCTCTCTGACCAACGGGGTCGATGTCGCCCGCCGCCTGCACAATCGCCGCGCACGGTTCCCGCTCCGTCTGGAGATCGCGGACACCGGCGGCACGCCCCAGGGCTGCCTCCAGGCCGTGGCCGATCTCTACGACCGCGGGGTTCGCCTCTTTGTTGGGGAGGTGTTCAGTCTGAACACACTGGTCGCCGGAAGTCACCTGCGTGGCCGGGGAGGGGTTCTGCTATCCCCCGCGGCGACCGACTCCAGCATCCGGCTCCTGGGAGCCGGCACCTATGACTGCTCGGTGGGCCCCCAGGAACAGCTGGCCGGGATGCTCTCCTATGCCGCCGACAGTCTGTGGGTTCAGCGCCTGGGGATCTTCTTCCCCCAGACGCCGAAGGGCGCCGCCTGGGCCGCCAGATGCCGCCGCGAAGCCCGCGCGCTCGGGCAACGCATTGTCTACGATCGTTCCTACCCGTCGGGGACCACGGACTTCAGCGATCTGCTCGAACGGGCGGCCCCCACGATTCCCGATTCGCTCGACGGTTTCTTCTGTCCCGGTGAGATGCGCGAGCTGGTGGGGCTTCTCACGCAGGTGGCCCACAGCGGCTTTCTGGGCACCTATCTCGGTTCGCCCGTCATGGGCGATCCACTGATCGGGCGGGTGGTTGAAGATTTCGGCCTCCAGATCGTGTATCCGGGGGAAACCTACGCGCCCCGCGTAGACCCGGGGGAAGAGGACGGGTTCGCGCAGGTCTATGAACAGATCTTCGGCGAACGGGCCGACGATTTCGCCCGCCGGGGATTCGCGGCGTTCGGGCTCCTCGCCGAATCGATCGAGTCCGGCGGGTACTGCCCGGCGGCGATCCAGGACCGGCTTGAGGGCAACGCCTCTGCGTCGGTCCGCCGGGGGGAGGGGCGCCGCGTGCGGATGCCGCCGGGCGTCGCGCTTCCGGAGCTGTATCTGATGGTGGGGGACCGCGTGCGATTGGCGGGACCCGCTCTGGGGCCTCCAAAGCCGCCCGTGGAGATGCCTACTCCAGTCGAAATTGAAACGGCACCACAACGCTGAACCAGACCCGCTGGCGTTCGACCTCGATTGGTTTGAACTGCCAGGCGAGAAGCGCCTGCTGGGCGGCCCGTTCGCAGAAGACGTCCGCCTCGTTGTCCAGCGTCGTCACCCGAGCGACCGATCCATCCGGTTCGACCATGGCCTTGATCGTGACCAGGCCCTCGATCTCGTACCACTCCGAGACCGTCGGATAGAGAGGGAGAACCATTTCGAGAATCGCGAATTTGTTGGTTTCGGCCGAGGGCGTCGTGGTGGTGACGGTCGACAGGTCCTCACTGAGCTGAAGCTCGACCGCGATCTCCGGCTGCTGGACAGGGACCATGGTCCCGATCTCCACCCGGGGGCCCTCGACCGGGTCGGGAAGCGGTTCGGGGATCATGTGCTCCGCGATTTCGATGGGCCGTGGGCTGCTGGGTGGATCGATCTGGACCCGATCGGTGGGTTCGGTGATCTCGATCTCGATCAGGCGTAGCGCCCCGGCCTGCGAGCGTCGGCGCGCCTCAGCCTGGACGCTGGCCTCGACCTCGTCGGGGGGAGAGATCTCGGTGCGGAAGATAAGTCGACCGTCTCGCCCAAGCCACTCGGGATCCTCGGTGGTTTCGGCCGGAAAGACGAGTCCCAGGGCCAGGAAGGAGGTTCCCAGAAGCCCCATAGAGGCGACCAGAGCCTTGCGAAACCGGCTGCGATAGACCAGCTCGATTTCGTAGAATGAGCGCCCGGCTAGAATCATCTGTCCCTCTCACCCCCACGCCAGGAAGGGCGCCGGTGAACGAGGAGGGCACGCTAGGGGCCCTCGGCTCCCTTCCCTTTAAACCTAGCCGTACCGGGGCAGCTTGACAAGCGCGCTCGCGACCGCATAATAAACGTTTCGGTCGTAACTTGGGAGATATGAATGGCGCGGACAACGAGGCTTTCAACCATACGCAACATGGGCGTCATCGCGCACATCGACGCGGGCAAGACCACGACCAGCGAGCGGATTCTCTTCTACACGGGTAGCTCCCATCGGCTGGGTGACGTGGATCATGGCAACACCACGACCGACTGGATGGATCAGGAGCGCGAGCGGGGCATCACGATCACCTCGGCGGCGATCACGGTCGAGTATCGGAAGCATCAGATCAACATCATCGACACGCCCGGGCACGTGGACTTCACGGCGGAGGTGGAGCGCTGTCTTCGGGTTCTGGACGGTGTCGTGGTCGTGCTCTGTGGTCGCGGTGGGGTGGAGCCGCAGTCGGAGATGGTCTGGCGCCAGGCGCAGCGCTATTCGGTGCCGCGGCTCGTCTTCGTCAACAAGATGGACCGATTGGGCGCGAGCTTCGAACGCACGTTGGGTGAGATTCGCGAGGTTCTTGGCGCGACACCGTTGCCGCTCTATCTGCCGATCGGGGCCGAAAGCCGATTCGAAGGGGTCATCGATCTCATTCACAACCGCGCGATCTACTGGGACCAGGACACGCAAGGGGCGGAGTTCAGGTTCGCCGAGATTCCAGCGGAATTGCACGATGAAGCGGGGGTTGAACGGCGACACCTGCTCGAGACGGTGGCCGCTGAGGATGAAGCGTTGCTCGAGAAGTTCATCGAAAACGATGATCTCGACGTAGAGGATCTTCGGTCAGGGATTCGCAGCGGAACCCTCAAACATCTCTTCGTGCCGGTGTTCGTCGGCGCCGCGCTGCGCAACATCGGTGTGCAGTGTCTGATGGACGGCATCATCGATTTCCTTCCGGCCCCCGATGAGGTTCCCCCTCAGGTGGGAGAGCATCCCGAGACGGGCGAGCGCGAAGTGCGTCCCCCCGCGGTGAAGGGTCCGGTCACCGCGCTGGTGTTCAAGACCTACACATCGGGAGGGGAGACCGGGGGCGGCCGGATGAACTTTCTGCGGGTCTACTCGGGCAAGTTGGCGGAGGGCGACTTTTACTATAACAGCCGGCTGGGCGAGAAAGAGCGCATCGCCAGGCTTTACCGGGCCCATGCCGACAAGAAGAGCCGCACCAAGGAGGTGCTGGCCGGAGATATCTGTATCGCCACCGGCATGAAGAAGTCGCGGACCGGGGACACGCTGACCGACCTGGAGCATCCTCTGGCGTTGGAGGAGCTGACCTTCCCGACGCCCGTGGTCATGTCCTCGCTGGAAGCGCGGGTGACGGGCGATGAGGAGAAGATCCTGAACGCCCTCGGACGACTGTCCGAGGATGATCCCACGTTTCAGGTGAGCATCGACGATGACACGGGGCAAACCGTGATCAAGGGCATGGGCGAGTTGCACCTCCAAGTGCTCGAGGATCGGTTGGTGCGCGAGTTCAATCTGAAGGTGCGGTTGGGCAAGCCGCAGGTGACCTATCGGGAGACGATCACCTCCATCAGCTCGGCGATGAGCGAGTACGACCGCACGGCGGGTGGCCGGGAACATTTCGCGCGGGTGGAGCTCAAGGTGTCCCCCCTCGGGCGGGGGGGCGGATTCGGGTTTGACGAGAAAGGTGGCGCCGGCTCCATTCCTCCCGAGTTCATCAAGGCGGTGGAGACCGCCGTGCGTGATGCGTGCGATTCGGGAATTCGCTACGGCTATCCGATTCAGGATGTCAAAGTTCACTTGGTCGGTGGCCGGGCCCACGAAGTCAATTCGAGCGAACTCGCGTTTCGGAACGCGGCCATGGCGGCTTTTCGCGATGCCTGTCGGAACGCGGCGCCCATCTTACTTGAACCGATCATGCGCTTGGAGATTGTCTGCCCAGGTGAGTTCGTCGGCGGAGTGCATCAGCAATTGGCCGCCCGGGGCGGCCGCGTCATCGGAACCGAACCGCGTGACGACGTTCAGATCCTGCGCGCAAAAGCCCCGCTTTCACAGATGTTCGGCTATGCGACCGATCTGCGCAGCGCCACTCAGGGTCGCGGATCCTATACGATGGTCTTCGATATGTTCGACCGCGTCTCTATAGAGCGCGAGCCGTTCTAGCGCGAGATCGAGCGCGCTGCCGGGGCGGGAAGAGGCGTACCATGAATCGAGATAGGTCCGAACTGAGACGAATCCCCGCGGTGGATCAGCTCCTGCAGGAGCCGGCCATTTCCGCACTGTCCTCCACCTATGCACACGAAGTCGTGGTGGCGCTGATTCGGGAGGAACTCGCCGACACGCGTGCCCACTATCTCGCCGGTGAACTGGACCCGGAGGCGCTGCAGGCCGGGCCCGTGGCCGATCGCGTGGCGCAGCGGGCCGGGGGGTTGGAGCCGGCCCCCCTGGCACGCGTGATCAACGCCACCGGCATTCTGTTGCACACCAACCTTGGCCGTGCGCCGCTGTCCGCCAAGGCGCAGCAGGCCGTCGCGCGGATCCAAGGCGGGTATTGCAGCCTCGAAATGGATCTGGGCACCGGCAAACGCACGTCTCGGCTCGGCCGGGTGCGCAAGCTTCTCTGCCAGGTGACCGGCGCAGAAGATGCCTTGGCCGTGAACAACAACGCCGCGGCGGTCCTGCTCGCGCTCCAGGTCTTGGCGGCCGGGCGCGAGGTCATCATCTGCCGGGGAGAGCAGGTGGAGATCGGCGGCAGTTTTCGCCTGCCGGACATCATTGAGGCCAGCGGGGCGGTGATGCGCGAGGTGGGGACGACCAACCGAACCCGGATCTCGGACTACGAGGGCGCCGTGGGGCCCGATACGGCGATGATCTTGAAGGTGCATCCATCGAACTACGTGGTGGAGGGGTTCACCGAAACGGTGCGTACGGCTGATTTGGCCGAACTGGCGCGGGAGCATGAGATCATCCTCATGGAGGATCTGGGGAGTGGGGCGCTTCGCCAGCATCCCGGCAGCTTCCTCTCGCATGAGCCTCGGGTGCAGGATTCACTGGCGGCCGGCGTCGATCTGCTGTCGTTCAGCGGGGACAAACTCCTCGGCGGGCCGCAGGCCGGTGTTGTCCTCGGCTGCGAGGTGAACGTGAGCCGCTTGAGGTCCCATCCTCTGGCCCGCGTCGTGCGCCTCGACAAGCTACATCTGGCGGCCCTCGAGGCAACCCTGACCGACTATGTGCGGGGGGAGGTGGGCCTCGCCAGCATCCCGCTCTACCGGCTGTTGCTCCGCTCGGTGGCCGAGCTTCGGGAAGAGGCCGGGCAGCTGGCCGAGCAGCTGCGGACCGGTCTGGATGAACGCTGGGGGATCGAGGTCATCGACACCGATTCCGCCGTCGGGGGAGGGTCCCTACCCGGCGTGGCCACTTCCTCAGCCGGCGTGGCAATCGCCCGAGAAGGGGCCGGCGTCGATGCCATGGCCCGCGCGCTGCGTGACGGTCACCCGGCGGTCGTCGTCCGAATCTGGCAGGAGAAACTCCTCATCGATGTGCGCAGTCTGCTCGAGGACGATCGGCAACGACTGCCGGATCTTCTGATCGCTCGACTGAAGCCGTTCCAGCAGGAGGACTAGGAACCGATGATGCGACCGGCGCAAGAGACGGAGTACTTGGCCGCGGCAGCGACCCTGCAGGAAGCCCTGGGCGTGCCGCTGCTCGCAGAGCTGGCCCTTCCGACCCGGTCCTCCCGGCGCGATGCCGGCCTGACCGGGTTGCGGCCGGACCCCCGCGTTGCAGATCGCCTGTTTCACTTCGTGCAGGCGGACGCACTGACCGTCGCCTTAGTCGGTCTGGGCGAGGGCGGGGAGGAGTGGCCGGTGGCCGTGGGATTGGCGGAACGCGCGGCCAGTTCCGGATGCGCGCCGGTTTTGCTCGTGGGGACCGAGGGTGGTCCCGCATCGCCGCAGGCCGACGCGGCCCTGCGGCCGGTGGTGTCACCCACCCAGACGAGGGTGCTCGGGGAATTCTACCCGGACGGCTGTGGCGCCCTTCCCGCCGGCATTCAAGGGGTGTTTCAGGCGAGGAGCTGCAGTCCGGGAGAATCGGCGGAGACGCCGCTCGAGCCGGGCGGCATCGTCATCGCCCTTCGCGGGGCAGATGAAATGGCCCGCTTGGGTCCCGACCTGGTCAGTGGTGTCGTCCTTGTGGTGCCCTACCGCGATGTGCCCACCCAGGGGCTCACAGAACAGGTCACAAAGATTTCTTCCTTGGGGTATCCTGTGCTTGGAGCTGTGGCCGTGACGGCCTCCGCCGCTCTGGAGGGACTCGAACCGACCCAGTGGATTCCTCCATCTTCGAGCGCCCCCATCGAAGAGCCGAAGATGCCTGAGGAAGAAAGGGAGGGAGGAGCCATGGACAAGGATGTGATGGGCGATCCCCGGCCGCCGGAGGCCCAGACCGAAGAACCGGCAAACGACCAGCGGGGCGCGCCGCGCGAGCCCGAACCTCCGGCTCCGACAACGCCGGAGGAGCCGCCGGAGCCGGTCACCTCCGCCGACCCGGTCGAGCCGGAAGCCCCTCCCGTGGAGGAATCGCCCGCCGAAGACGAGTCTGTGGCCCCTGAGCCATCCGGGGGCGGCGATGTGGCCGATGAGGCGATGCTGGCGGCCGCGGCCGGCAGGATCCCCGTCCGTCGGGCCTGGACCGATTCGTACGGCCCCGGGGGGGCCAAACGGCGCGGCCTGCCCTGGTGGGGATACATCCTTCTCGTGGTGGTGTTGGGGAGCGCGGCCATTCTCGTCTACCGGACCCTGGCCCCCTCCGGCACATTGCCCTCAGAGGACCAGATCGTGGCCGAGGCTGAGCCGGTGGAGACGGCTGACGGGCAGCTGCCCGAGGATGCCCAGACCCCGGTGGCGTCTACCGAGGCGGATGGACCGGTCGTCGAGCCGGCCGACCACCCGGCGGAGGCCGACCGTGGCGTCTCGATTGCAGAGCGGCAGGCCAACGAAACCCCGGCGATGACGACGCCGGCCCGCCAGGAGGCGCCGCCTCCGGCGGCCAAGCCGAAGGAGACCGAGCCGGAAGCCTCGAAGCCCGCGGTCCGGAGGTCCGAGACGCCGGCGCCGCAGGTGCCGGCTCAGACCTCGCTCCTTCGGCCGCCCTACGCGCTGCTCTGCGGATCCTTCCGGAGCGAGGACCTGGCCGGGGCCGAGGTGCAGAGGCTGAGCAGGCTTGGCTTGGATACTCGGACGCAGCCAATAGAGATTCCGGAGAAGGGAATCTGGTATCGTGTAGTGGCGGGGGCGTTCCCCTCGCGCGATGAGGCCCATCCCCAGCGCACCCTGATCATCGAGAAGGGATGGGTCGAGACCGTGCTTTTGGTTGCAGATGGTGGACGCGGTCCGGTCTTCGTACCGGCGGACTGACAAGAGAACATTGCGAAGGAGACGTGTGTGCTACTTGAGAAGCTCGAGATAAGCGGGTTCAAATCGTTCGCGAAACGTACGCATGTTCGCTTATCGAGTGGGATCACCTGTGTCGTCGGACCCAACGGGTGCGGCAAGAGCAATATCGCCGACGCGATTCGATGGGCGTTGGGTGAGCAGAACGTGCGGCAGCTACGGGGCAAACATCTTCAGGATGTCATCTTCAAAGGCACGCGCGAGGTGAAGCCCACCGGCATGGCGGAAGTGATTCTCCACATCGACAACCAAGAGCAGCGCCTGGCAACCGAGTTTTCTCAAGTGAACATCGTCCGGCGCGCCTTCCGGACGGGTGAGAGCGAATTCCGGATCAACAAGGCCCCCTGTCGTCTGAAAGACATCCGCGGGATCTTCATGGATACCGGGTTGGGGTCAAGCGACTACGCGGTCATCGAACGGGAGATGATCGACGAGGTGCTCGCCGATCGGGATGAAGCCCGCCGATTCCTGTTGGATGAAGCGGCCGGAATCACTCGGTACAAGCAGCGTCGCAAGGAGACTCTCCGCAAGCTGGCCGCAGTGGACGAGGACCTGACCAGGGTCGAGGACGTGCTCGAGATCGAGGAGCGCCAGGTGCGCTCACTCGCCTATCAGATGGGGAAGGCCCGCCGTTTCCAGCGTCTCAGCCAGCGGATCCGCGATCTGGATGTGGTTCTCGCCCGGCTCGAGTGGAAACGTTTGGAGGATGCCGCCTCTGGGGAAACAGGCCGTCTTCAGGAGGAAGAGAATCAGCGCGAGACCTTGCGCAGCGCGCAGCACTCGCTCGAGGCGCAGCAGGAGAGCGTCCGCCTCGACATGCTCAAGTTGGACGAGTCCCTCCAGGCCGCGCAGAACAAGCTGAACGAGACCGAAGCCAGTTTGTCCGAGGCCAAGGATGAGGCACTCATCCGGCGCGAGCGGGTGAAGGCGCTGAAGGAGCGGACCGAGGACCTGACCGAACGAATCGCAACGAGTCACCGCGCGCACGAAACCGCTGCGGCCGAGCTGAACGACCTGCTCCCCGAGTTGGAGAAGCGGGGCGAAGAGTTCGAAGAAAAGCGTCAGATCGCGGATGCGGCCGAAGGCGAGTGGCGCGAGGCGGAGGTGACCCTCAAGGAGGCGCGCGCCGAGCTCAACCGTCATCAGCAGATCCACATCGATCACGTTCGCACCTATTCGAACGCGGATCACGAGATCAAGACGCTGGCCTCCAAGCTCGAGGATCTCGATTTCCAGCAGCAGAAGCTGGAAGCGCAGATCGAAGCCCTGGGGGATCGGGCCGAAGGCCTGGGGGCGGAGCTGGCGGAACTCGGCGGGAAGCGCGCCCGGGCCGACGAGCGTTGTGAACAGCTTCGCGCGCAGTTGTCCGATCTGCGTTCTGAACGCGAAACGGCGCACGGCAAGTTTGAGGACCTCGACGAACAGCGTGAACGGCTGGCCGAGGAATCGGCGCGCTCAGAGAGTCGGCTGCACCTGCTCGAGGAGCAGGCCAAGTCCTACGATGGCTATCGCGAGGGGGTGGCGGGACTCTTGGCCCACCGGGAGGAACTGCCCGGCATCATCGGAAGTGCGGCGGAACTGATCTCTGTCGATCCGGCCTGGGTCAAACGCCTCTCCCCGGCGTTGCGCGAGATCTCCGACTGGGTGGTGACCCGCGATGAGGAGGCTGCCTGGACGGCCATCGATTGGCTGCGAAGCCAGCAGCTGGGACAGGTCACCTTCGTGCCGCTCGAGGCCCTCGCACAGCTCGGCGACTCCCCGGCGAGCCAGCAGGGCGGGCTTCCTCCCAGCGCCATCGACGTGCGCGATTCTGCTCTCGAGCCGCTGGCCGCCTACCTGCGGCAGAGCCTCGTGCCCGTTGCAGGCCGCGACGATCTTCCGGCCGGGAGTGAGCGGATGCCCGGGCGCCGCTGGATCACCGAAGCCGGAGAGCTTCTCTCGGCAGCGGGTCTTCTCAGTGCGGCGGGAGGGGATTCCCCGGACGAGCAGATCTGGAATCGTCCTGAAGAGATCGACGGCCTGCGCGAGCGACTCGGCCAGCTGGGCAAAGAGCACGGGGCGATCGTTGAGCAACAGGCCGCCCTGCAGTCGATGGAGCAGGAGTTGCGGTCGACCGAATCGGTCCAGCAAGCCGAGCTGGATGAGGCCCAGGCCGAGGCGGAGAGCCTGGCCCGCACCCTGCTGCAGAGGCAGGCCGAAGAGCGGCTCATCAAGGATGAGATCGAACGGGTCCGCGAGGACGCGGGAGGCCTGAGCACCCGGCGCGAAGAGACGAAGAGCGCGCTCTTTGCCGCACGGGGCGGCTTCTCCCAGCTGGAGGAGGCCGGTGGGTCGGCCCGCGAGATGTTCGAGGGGGCCCAGCAGAAGGTCGAGACGGCCGGCGGCCGGAAGGATGAGCTGGGCGAGCGCATGTCGGATCGGAAGATGGAGCTGGTGCTGGCCGAGTCGAAGACGCGCGACCTGAATGCCCGCATCCAGTCGCGGCGGGATGAGAGCGAGGAGAGCCACCAGGCCGCGGCGCAGGCCGAAGAAGAGCTGACCCGCACGCGCACCGAAATCGATGAAACCGAAACGCGGATCAAGGAGCTCAGCGCGGCGGAAGGCGATCTGGTTGAACAACGGGAATCCCGCGGCGGCGAGGTGGAGCGGTTGCGCCAGGATCGGCACCGCCTCGAGGATCAGCTGGCGCAGGCCGACGCCCAGCTGAGAGAGAAGCGTCGCCACCTTTCGGACGTCGAAGAGTCGCTGCGCCGCGATGAGGTTCACCTGGCGAAGGTCGAAGCCGACCGTCAGCGACTGCGCGAGCGCATCATCGAAGCCTATGAGGTCGATCTGGCCGAACTGCCGCCCCTGGTGAGGCCGGAGCCGGCCGAGGATGTTGCGGAAGCTGAGCATCCGGCCATGCCGCAGGCCGTGCCTACGCCCGCGGAAGCTGCCGAGGCGGCGGCCGCCGAAGCACTGCGCGCGGAGAGCACGCCGGCCACCGCGGAAGAGGATCCCCTCGAAGGCATGACCGAGGAGGAAGCGGCCGAAAAGCTGACCACCCTGCGGCGGGACCGGGAACGGTTGGGGCCGGTCAACCAGCTGGCGATCGAGGAGTACGAGACCAAGAAAGAGCATGTCCGCTTCGTCAAGTCGCAACGTGAGGACCTCCATCAGTCCCGTGATGCACTACTCACCGCGATTGAACGGATCAATGTCGAAGCGAGCCGGCTGTTCAAGGACACCTTCGACCAGGTGCAGAAGAACTTCGCGCGCACGTTCGGAACGCTGTTTCCGGGTGGTGAAGCCGAGCTGCGATTGACCAGCGAGGATCCGCTCGAGGCCTCGATCGAGATCATGGCCAGGCCGCGCGGAAAGCGGCTGGAAAGTATCTCGCTGCTGTCGAGTGGCGAGCGGGCGCTCACGGCGACGTCCCTGCTCTTCGCCCTCTACCTTGTCAAACCCTCGCCCTTCTGTGTTCTCGATGAGGTCGACGCGCCCCTGGATGACGCCAACATCGACCGTTTCCTGAACCTCCTGCGCAGCTTCAGCGACCGGACGCAGTTCATCGTCATCACGCACAACAAACGCACGATGGAGGTGGCCGATACCCTATACGGTGTCACCATGCAGGAGCCGGGGATTTCGAAGATCGTCAGTGTCCGCCTAGAGAGCGGCCGGCTCGTGGCCGAAGCCCAAGATGGGACCCACGTTGAGCTGCCCGAGGAGTTCACGGCGACCCCCCAGGCTCAAACCTAGCGTACGGGGCACGCGGGCCCTTGAGGAGATCAGCTCGGACCCGCGTCCGCGGGGGTGAGTACGAGAGGCGATGAACGTTCCGCTTTGGTTACAGAGGCTGCGTGGTTCTTCCGGCCAGACCGAGATGGGCTTTTTTGACCACCTCGATGAGCTGCGTTCGATGCTCCTGTCCTGCCTGTTGGCCTTGCTCCTGCTGACCGTGGGGGCTTGGTTCGCGTCGGGTCCGGTGATGAACTATCTGGTGACGGACGTGGCCCGCCTCGAGCGCGCGGTGTACCTCAAGCCGATGGAGCCGTTCGCCACCCGCATCAAGGTCGCCCTCCTGATGGCCTTCATGGCCGGCCTGCCGTACATCGGATTTCAGGTGTGGAGTTTTGTCGTGCCCGGCCTGCTCGGGCGGGAGAAGCGGGTCGTCTTCCCCTTAGTCTTCTGGTCGTCGATCCTCTTCCTGGTGGGGGTCGGGTTCGCCACCTTCGCGCTGTCCCCGACCATGCTTCTCATCCTGCGTCAGTTCAGCACCGAGTTCGTGCATGAGAGCCTGTCGATCGCCTACCTCCTGGACTTCCTGGTCAAGATGGCCTTTGCCTGCGGGATCCTGTTTCAGTTGCCGCTGATCGTCGCGATCCTGAGCTTCTTCGGCATCGTGACGCCCGAGTTTCTCAAGTCGAAGTGGCGGCATGCGATCGTCGCCATTCTTTTCATCGCAGCGGTGGTGACCCCGGGGGATGGGCCCTCGCAGCTCGTGTTGGCGGTTCCTATCATCTTCCTCTACTTCATCAGCATCTGGATCTCGGCTGCGATTCACCGGGGCAAGTCGAACGATGATGACGACCCCGGCACCGACCTTGCGCCAAGCGACGGCGGCGACGCCGACGATGGTGACGAGGGTGACGAGGGGGCCGATGACGTGGAACCCGCCGGCGAAGACGCGCCTGATGAACGGGACGAAACTGAGGACCCCGAGGCGGACGAACCCGGTGCGGAGGTGGATTCCACCGAGGAGATGGACTCCGCCGATGAGGTGCGCGCCTCCGGCGAGGTGACGCCTCCGGCGGAGCCCAAGCTCACCATCAGCGAGGATCCGCCCACTCCCGAGCCGGCCCGAGAACCCAAGACCAAGCCTGATCCCCCCCGGGGGCCGGACGACTGGTCCATCTGATTCCAGAGGACCGCAACCACGAGGCAGAGGATGGCGAAACCAAAGCTCACCGATCAGAGCACGGTTCTGGTCATCGACATCGGGAATACGCAGACCGTTCTGGGCGTCTTTACCGGCGAGGAGTTCAAGGGCCTCTGGCGACTCAGCTCCGGGATCAGACGCACCGGTGACGAGCTGGCCGTTTTTGTGGCCGGGGCCTGCAAGGAATGGCTTCCGGCCCTCTCAGCTTCCGGCCGGATCGTGATCGGCTCGGTGGTCCCGATGCTGACCGATGAGTTCATCGCGATGGGTCGTCAGCTGCTCGGCGCGCGGCCGTTTGTTGTGTCCTGCGAGGTCGACACAGGGGTGCGCCTGGACGTTCCGGATCCGTCCTCGGTGGGGGCGGATCGGATCGCCAATGCCGTCGCCGTGGCGGATGGGCCGCTTCCCGCGATCGTCGTCGACCTCGGGACGGCCACCACCTTCGATGTCATCGGACCGGGCCGACGCTACCGCGGTGGCGTGATCGCTCCGGGTATCCGCACGTCCGCCGATGAGCTGTTCCACCGCGCTGCCAAACTACCCAAGGTCGAAATCCGCAAACCCCGCAGACGGATTGGACGGACGACCGAAGAGAGCATCCAGGCCGGGGTCTACTACGGTGCCGTCGCATCCATTGACGGAATCGTCCGTCAGATCGAGCAGGAGCTGCGCCGACCGGCCCGAGTGATTGCCACCGGGGGCCTGGCGCCGCTGATTGCGAAGGGGTCGGAGACGATCCAGGAGGTGGACGAGGCGTTGACCCTGCGGGGCTTGGTGAGGATCGCCGCGCGGAACGCGTAGGGGGAGCGGCCCCGAGTGCGCCAGACGCTCGGATCGTCCTCGCTCACCCCTCTACTCCCGGTACCCGTACGCTGGCCCGTGCTCAGGTGCCCGTGCCCCGGGGCACAGAATCTTCGGCGAAGACCCCTATGTCCACCGGTGACGACAGCGCCGTAAGTGACTGAACTCGGCCCGGGCTCAGAAGCGAACTGCTTGTAATACGTCGCGTTGATCATTCCGCCTTGCCAAGTGACACCGGACTACCAGTCCGCTGGACTTGACAAGGGCGGATGCTGTAACTGTCTGTGTGTGTAGGAGTTGCGCACTGGACCCGGGTTCAGGAATCTGATGCCGACAGAATCGTCGCACGAGCCCTGCGCTGCCTGCCACGGGCGGAACCGCCCTTCTCAGCCTGGGTCTCCGACGCGGTGCGCAGGCAGCTCAAGTAGGCGCGCTCCACCTGGGCGGCAACGCGGGGCCAGGCATAGCGCTGAACGTGATCGAATCCAGCTTCGCCCATCCGGACCTGCTGCTCGGGAATGCGGGTCATCGTTGCCATCGCCTCGCAAAGCGCCTTGGGGGATCCGGCCTGGAAGAGCAGCGCGGCACCTGAGCCGGCCAGGGTTTCGCGGTACCCGCTGATGTTGGCGGCGATCATCGGCAGGTGGCTGGCCATCGCCTCGAGCAGGCTGATGCCGAAACTCTCCCCGTGCTCGGAGGGCGCCAGAAAGATATCGGCGTCGCGGTAGAACGAGGGAAGGGCGTCACGGCTCTGGGCCCCATGACACCGGATCGGGAGCCGCTCACGCGCCACCCGCCGATCGATCACCCGTCGCAGAGGGCCGTCGCCAACCAGGTCGATCTCCAGTGTGGGCCAGCGGTGCGCGGCCGCCAGGTCGCGGTAGCGCTGAAGGGCCTCGAGCAGGGTCAGAAGTCCCTTTCGCGGGTCCAGCCGGCCCACATACAAGGCTCTCAGACGCGGTAGGTGGCCGTAGGCGACCCTCCGGGGCCTGCCAGCACCCGGGTGAGCAAAGCGGGGCAGATCGACGCCATTGGGGATCACCTCGTAGGATCCGGGAAACCGATCGCTCACGAAGCGGCGGGCCTCCCGCGAGACCGCGACGCGAAGATCGAGCCGGCCCGCGAAGGTTTGCAGCCAGCGCGCTCCATGGACGTATCCCCAGTGTGGCGTGTCTCCCCCCGTGTGGAAGGTGCCGACCTTCACCCCAGGCAGATACTTGAGAGCCCACAGCGGGAGGACCGGCTCGAGCGGCGACTGCAGATGCACCACGTCGATGCCCTCCTTAAGCAGAGGCTTCAGGCTTTGCCGCCAGCCCCAGCCGAAGGTCACGCAGGCCCGGGCCCCATGGGACGGCAGCCGCACGGTCCGGCCCACGCGGCGGACCGTGACCCCGGGCGGATCCGGGTCCCCGATCGGCATGGGCCGGAAGGGGGCGCCGGTCAGAATGGTGACGGAGTGGCCCCGCGATGCCAGCGCACCGGCCAGGTGCCAGACGTGCTCTGTGATCCCCCCGTGGAAGGGGAGGTAGGATTGCGATACCAAACAGATGCGCAGCGGCACTGGATCTCCTGTGATCGTTGCCCGCGGTGGCGGGTCGTGATCCCCTTCAAAGCTGGGGCTTGCACGCCCCCGCTGAGTCTCCTACCTTCTCGGGGAGTCTCGGTTTCAGAGGCCAGCATCGATCTATTTCAAAGTCAAGCGCTTACCCCGCAAGGGGGGCCATGCCCTTGGGGCCGATGGTCGGGCGGGAAGCGTTCACGAGGATCGCACGATGAGCCCAGAGGCTGAGGGATGCGAGCCGGCCCAGGTAGTCGCGATCGCCTTGGGGAGTAACCTCGGATCCCGGTCGCGGGCATTGGAGTCGGCCCGGGACGCGATCGTCACTCGCCTTGGACCGATCAAGCGATGCTCGGCCATCTATGAAACCGAACCGGTCGGCCCGCCCGGGCAACGGGCGTATCTGAATCAGATCGTGCTGATCGAGACGCGAGCGTTGCCCGAGACCTTGCTCCGGGCGACCCAGGAGATCGAAGAGGATCTGGGGCGTGTGCGAGCCGAACGCTGGGGGCCGAGGGTGATCGATCTCGATCTCCTCCTTTACGGGGATCGGGTCTGGGATGAAGAGAAACTCACGATTCCTCACCCGCGATTGCACGAGCGGGGATTCGTGTTGATTCCTTTGGCCGAACTGTTGCCCGACTGGGTTCATCCAACGCTGGGCAAGTCGGTCGAACAGATGTGCAAGGATGTTGACGCGAGCGGGATCACGCACTACGCAAAGGGCCGAGATTCACAGGGAGGGTAGGCGCCGGTGGTGGAGCCGCAGGCCGGGGGACTCCAACATGTCGCCATCGAGGGCGTCATCGGAGTTGGAAAGACCACACTGACCAAGAGACTGGCGGACTTCGTCGGAGGCGGCACGCTGCTCGAGATCGTGGAAGAGAATCCCTTCCTGCCCGATTTCTACCGCGACCGACGGGCGTACGGGTTTCAGACCCAGGTCTTCTTTCTTCTCAGCCGCTTTCGTCAGCAGCGGCGCCTGTTGCAGAGGGATCTCTTTCACGGTCCCCTGATCAGCGACTACATATTCGAGAAGGACCGCATCTTCGCGAACATCAACTTAGACGACGCTGAGTTGGACATGTACAATCAGGTTTTCGCCCTCATGGAGCGGGATTTGCCGAAACCGGATCGCATCATCTATCTGATGGCCAACGTGGATGAGCTCCTGGCCCGAATTGCCAAGAGAGGCCGCGAGTTCGAGCGCAACATGGATCCGGAGTATCTCGAAACGCTGGCCGAGGCGTACAACTACTTCTTTGGTCATTACGCCGGAGCGCCGGTGATGGTCGTCAACACTGCGGAGATCGACTTCACTCGCGATCTGTCGGTGGTGGCCGATCTGTGGCGAGCATTGGTCGGACAGACCAGCGGACGGTCCATGTTCATTCCCGGGGAACCCCGCAAGTAGCCGGAGTGCGCGCGAGGACGATATGAAACGCAGAGAGAAGCTCACCGCTCCCGAGTTGATCAAGTGGAAGCGCAAGGGCCGCAAGATCCCCGTGCTGACCTGCTACGACTTCAGCTTTGCCCGCATTCTGGACGCCGCCGAGATCCCGGTGCTCCTGGTGGGCGACAGCCTGGGCCAGGTCGTGTTGGGCTATGAGACCACCTTGCCGGTCACCGTCGACGATATGATCCATCACACCCGGGCCGTGGTTCGCGGCACGTCTCGCGCGCTGGTGGTCGCGGACATGCCGTTCATGAGCTATCAGGCCTCTGTTGGCGATGCCGTTCGCTCCGCGGGGCGGTTGGTGCAGGAGGGTAGGGCGGACGCGGTCAAGCTCGAGGGGGGCGCGCGAACGCTGGACGCCGTCAAGGCCATCGTCGAAACCGGGATTCCGGTCATGGGACATCTGGGGCTGACCCCCCAATCGATTCTTGCCTTTGGCGGGTACCGCGTGCAGGGAAAACTGAAAAGCGAAGCGGCTCGACTCATCAAGGATGCGGTCGCTCTCTCGGAGGCGGGGTGTTTTGCCATCGTCCTGGAGATGATTCCCGCCCCCCTGGCCAGGGAAGTCTCGGTCGAGATTCCCATTCCCACCATTGGCATCGGCGCGGGCCCGGATTGTGACGGCCAGGTTCTCGTCGTTCACGACCTGCTCGGACTGTTCACGGAGTTTACCCCGAAATTCGTCCGCCGGTTCATGGAGGGGTCCGCCGAGATCACAGGTGCGGTGCGCACTTTCGCCGAAGCGGTGGAGACGGGCGAATATCCCGGGCCCGAGCACTGCTACGGAATGGATGAGGGGAGGGAGGCAAGATGAGTAAGGCCGGGAAGAAACCCGCGCCCGAATCGCGCAAACGATCGACGAAGAAAACCGTGACCAAGAAGGCTGCGCCCAAAAAAGCGGCGCCCAAGAAAGCGAAGGCCAAACCGGTCGCGAAGCAGGCTGCGCCGAAGAGCACCACGCCGGCCAAATCGCCCAAGAAGACCGCAGCCGGTGCGGCTGCGAGCGGGATGAAACGGCTCCAGTCGGCCGAATCCCAAAGACGCTTCTCTCGTCAGACGCGCGACGACGGAAAGAGGATCGGGTTCGTGCCCACGATGGGAGCCTTCCACCAAGGCCACCTGGATCTGATGCGCAAAGCGCGCGGCCAGAACGACGTGGTCGTGGTCAGCATCTTCGTCAACCCGCTCCAGTTCGCCCCTGGTGAGGACTACGAGAAGTACCCTCGAGATCTGGCGCGCGATCTCGACAAAGCCCGGGACGAGGGAGTCGATGCGGTCTTCATCCCCGAGACCGCCGAGATGTACCCCCCAGGATTCGCCACCAACATCAGCGTGGGACCGTTGACCGAGAAACTCTGCGGCGCGGGGCGCCCGGGTCACTTCGACGGTGTCTGTACGGTCGTGATGAAGCTCTTGGGGGTTGTGCAGCCACACCGTCTCTATCTGGGGCAAAAGGACGCCCAGCAGGCCATCGTGCTGCAGCGGATGATCGAGGAGCTGGACGTCGATGTGAAGGTCACCGTCTGCCCCACGAAACGGGAGAAGGACGGTCTGGCGATGAGTTCACGCAATGCCTACCTGAGCGAAGAGGAGCGGGCCATGGCCCCGCGGCTGTACGAGGCGCTCAGGATGGCGCAGCGCGATATCCTCGTTGGGGGCGAGCGTGATCCAAAGCAGCTGTCGGCGCGGATGCGCGACCATATCGCCAAGGACACCACCTTCGAGATCGATTACCTCGAGATGGTGGATCCGGAATCGCTGGAGCCGCGACCGGTTCTGACGGGCCGGGTTCTGGTCGCTCTCGCCGCCCAGCTGGGCCCGGCGAGGCTCATCGACAATCTGCTCATCAACGTTCCGGGAGGCCGGATGGCCGAGACCTTCGCGACGGACCGGTAGGGAGGGAGTATGCACGATCCTGCGGTCCTCATCATGGCGACCGGCGATCGCCGCCCGGAAGCGGCGACGGCCCTCGCGCGGCGGCTGTCTCCTCGGCACCTCCTCGTCGTCCGGGACGAGCCCCACGATCCGTCGAAGGGGCTCTTCGGCTTCGAGGGCCCGGTCCTCTTCCTGCCTGCAACCGACACCCTGCCGTCGCTGCCGGCGGTCCAGACGCTGCTGGAGATCCATGACGCCGAAGCGAATCGCGTCACCCTCCTGACAGCAAGCGGACCGGCGGGCGGCAAGTTCGGCGGGGAGGGGGTCCCGGTGACCCGCGATGCGCGGGGGCGCATCAGGGCGATCGACGCTCCCGCCTCTCGCCGGGCCGGAGAACAGGGCCCGCTCGAGCTGACGACCGGGATTGCGGCCTGGTCCTGTGGGGCCCTCTTCGGCAAGGGGGGGGCAACCGGCGCGACGGGGCTCACGCGTTTCACGCTGGACGCCGCGATCGGGGTTCTGTACGAAAGAGGGGAGCGCGTGGGAGCCCTTCACCTCTCCGTGGCGGAGGCAGGCGTTCCCGACGAGGAGTGGGCGCGTTGGGAGCCGGGTCCCGAGAGTGGGATTCTCAAGGTCGGCGAGCACGTATGTCTCGCGGTTGATCGTCCCGGATTCAATAGCGGCCAACTGATCATCTTCCCGAAGCGCGCCGTGCGCTGCTGGCCTTCGCTCTCCGAAGAGGAGCTGGCGGAGCTGGCCGAGTTTGTCAGGCAGGGGGAGACGCTCCTGCGCAAGGTGTATCGATTTGACGCCCTGAATCTCGGCTGGAATTCCGGCAGTGGGGAGCGCGTCGGTCTGCGGATGATCCCGCGGTGGGCCGGCGATCTGAGCTTTCTGCCGCTGGTGTCCGGTCTGAAACCGGTGCCGGAGAGTCCCGAACAGGCTTACCTGCGATTGAGTGAGGAACTGAGATGAGTCCCCGTACGAGCGGCAGACGTTCGCGGAGCCGACGGTCACGGCGCACCACGCGGGGTGCCGGCGGTTGGCTTTTAGGGCGAATCGCCCGGGGCCTCCTCACCACGCTGCTCCTGGTGATCGTGGTTCTGTTTGCGTGCTCGGTTCTCGGCCTTTTCGATTGGCGGGACCTGCGGCCGGGACGAAACGCGTCAGTCGCCAGGGTCGACACCTGGGAAGTCCCCGCTCATGAGCTCAATGCCCGGCGCGGCGTATCCTCGGAGTCCGCGCGGCTCCAACCGGGCGTGGCCCGGGAGGTGATCGACGACGAAGACGAGGATTCCCTCGACGACCGGGCGCGCCTCGCGGAATTGGACGGCACCGAGACTAAGGGCCCGCCGGAGAGGCCCGTGCGCGTCTATGTTACCAACGGGTGTGGTTTGGATCGTCTGGCCGCGCGTTTCAGACCCCTGCTGCAGGAGGCGGGGTTTGATGTCTGCGGCGTGACGAATGCCGATCGCAAGGACTACCAGGAGACTCTGATCGTCGATCGCAGCGGGCGCCCTGGCGGGGCCCGGTCGGTGTACGATCACTTCCAGACGACCTACGGTGTGGGGCGACTCGTGTTACAGACGCGCAGTTCGTCCCCCGAGGGGGACGTCCTCGTGATCCTGGGATCCGACCTGACCGCCGCATTCGGGTCCGCTCCCCGTTAACGCTGCCCGCCCGGAGCGGGATCTGGATCTTGCCGGCGGGCCGTGCTAGGCTACCGGGCAGTCAAGTACGCCGCCACACACGCGCCCACCACGGGGGTGGGACATCCGCGGCGAGGAGGAACGCATGGGTTTTCCGCTCTTCTGGCTCCTGGGGCCGATAGGTCCTACGGAGATTGTGGTCGTCCTTGTGATCCTGCTGGTGCTTTTCGGCGGGCGCAAGATTCCGGAGCTGGCCCGGGGCTTGGGGCGCGGAATCACGGAGTTCAAGCAGGGCATCCGCGACGAACCCAAGGAGAAGATTCCCGAAGAGGCTTCTGACAAGAAGACTGAGGATTCGATCGAGAAGGACAGCTAGGCCCGAAAGCAAGATCGGGGACCGGGTTCAACGAAATCGCGCCGGCGCGCCCTGTGAGGCTCGCCGGCCGCCTTATTTTTGGTAGGCGGACAGCACGCGGCTCACCGCCGTGATGACATCCTCCACGTCTCGATCCGTGAGCGCGGACGACAGGGGGAGCGACAGCGTTCGTTCACCCACCCACTCGGCCTGCGCGAAGTCACCCTCCTGATGCCCGTACGTGTCCCGGTAGTAGGGGTGCAGGTGGAGGGCGCGATAGTGGACGCCCGAGCCGATATTCTCGGCGTGCAGTGCACTGATGACCTGATCCCGATCGACCCGGAGCTGATCCAGCTCGAGGAGGACGACGAAGAGATGCCGGGCATGACGGTCGTCATCCTCAGGTTCCGGGGGGATCTGCAGGGGCAGGTCGGCGAAGGCCTCCCGGTAGCGACCCCAGATCTGCTCGCGTCGCACGAGGTTCTCCTCGACGCGACCCAGCTGATGGAGGCCCAGCGCGGCCTGCAGGTCCATCATGTTGTACTTGAACCCGGGGAAGATCACCTCGTAGTGGCGGAAGCCGTCGTCGGAGTAGCGCTTCCACGCATCGCGGGAGAGACCGTGGAGGCCGGCGATCTTGATCCAATCGGCCACCTCCGGGTTGTTGGTGGTGACCATCCCGCCCTCACCGGTGGCCACATTCTTGGTCACGTAGAAGCTGAAGGCGGTGCAGTCGCTGATCGCCCCGATCTTGCGGCCGCGGTGAATCGTCTCGATGGCGTGGGCCCCGTCTTCGACCACCCGAAGCCCGTGTCTATCGGCAATCCGTCCGATGGCGGTCATGTCGGCCGCCCGCCCGGCGAAATGGACGGGCAGGATGGCGCGGGTCTGGGGGGTGATGCGCTCCTCGATCCGGTCCGGATCGATACAGAGCGACTCGGGTTCGCAGTCGACGAACACCGGGGTCGCGCCCAAATGCGTGATGACGTTGGCGGTCGAGGCGAACGTCATCGGCGTGGTGATGACCTCGGTCCCGGGCTTGACCCCGACGGCGATCATCGCCAGATGGAGCCCGGCGGTGCAGGAGTTCAAAGCCATCGCGTACCTGGCGCCGACATACTCGCGGAACATCTCTTCGAAGGCCGCCACCCGCGGACCGGTCCCCAGCCAGCCGGAACGCAGGGTGGCCTCGACCTCGGCGATCTCTTCCTCCCGGATGTCCGGGCGGCCGAACACCACGTACTCGTCTCGAACCGGTGTGCCCCCGTCGAGGGCGAGCTGCCGCGTGCTCATCTGTACACGGGCCCCTTTCCGACGCGTCGGGTCAGCGGCGCAACAGCCCCGCCAGCCGATGTAGAGTTCCTGTCTTGCTCCAGACGGGGAAGGTGGTCCTGACCCCGCCGAATGATTCCTTGAATGCCTCGACCGAGGCAATCCCCGCACTGGGGAGCATGTCATACACGCGGTACCCATCTTCGATCGCGTCGCGAATGATCCGCTCCTGAACCAGCACGTTGGGGCGGAGGCGCCGCGCCTCGTTGTCGAAGTACCCCGCATGATAGTGGACGATCCCATTGTACCGGCAGACGAACGTCCCGCCGATCAAGTTGTCCTCGAATCGAGCGACGTAGAGGCGGACTTCCTCTGCGGCCTGGCCCATCATCTCTTCATACAGCCTGAGCGGGTAGATGATCCCGGGGCGCTGGCTCCAGGTCGCCATTCGCTGGAGGTACAGCTCGTAGACCGCGCTGATGTCGCCCGGATCCCGGGAACAATCCACCGTGACGCCCTTCTTGCTCAGCCTCCGCACGTCGTTTCGCTTCTGGGTCGTCAGCACGGTCTCCCAGTAAACGTCAGCCGTGGCGGGCAGGGAGAGTAAGTGGGTGGTCTCGGTGCCGGTCTCCAAGCTGCCGCCCTGCGGCGCCGGCTCGGCGGAGGCGCCGTTCGCGAACGGATTCCCCGTCAGCCGGGCGGAACCCGGCAAACCCGAGAAGTAACTGGCGGCCGCCTGCCAGGCCGGGCCGGTGCCTGGAATCGGGCCACCGTAGAGAAAAGGGAAGCTGCTGTGATGGGTGCGCAAGAGCCCCGAGGCCCGCCGCCACACGAACGCCGGCAGCGCATGGTCTCCGTCGGTGGAGGTCAGCAGTCCGCTGCGGTCCTCCAGGGAGGGGAAACTGCTGGTCAGAATCCTCGCCCAGGCGCGCGTGTGGTAGAAGGTGGCTTCCGCGGCTCCCGCGAGGGCGGCCTCGTATACGGAATCACCGGCCTCTTGCAGGCTAACTCGCACCGTCCTCATCCTCTCTTCGATCTCGCCGTTCGGGGTCCTCGTCCTCTATTGATCGGCCCGTGCCCAGGCCAACTTTCCCCCGCGAGGCCACCCGCCCGATGAGGCCCTTGTAGGCCGCCCAATCGTCCCGGTTTGGCCAGAGCGCCTCGTGCGGCGGGACCCCGGTGACGCGCCAGAAGTAGAAGAGCGTCAGGATGGCCTGTCCCGCATAGGCCAGGGTGGAGGCCCAGGCCGCACCGGAGATCCCGTACGTGCGGGTCCACATGATGTTCAGGACCAGGTTGAGCACCAGGGCGGCCGCCATGATCAGGGTGGGGAAGAACCGTTTGTCGCGCCCCGAGAGGTCGGCGCTCAGCAGCTTGGAGATCGCGAGCGCGGCGATGCCGGGCAAGAGGATCCGCATGGGGGCGATGCTTTGGTCGAAGGCCGATCCGTAGACGATGCGCACCAGGGGAGTGGCCACCGCGTACAGGACGGCTGCCGCCAGCAGCACCCACAGAAGTGTGTGGCGCAGGACGCGCGGGGTCAGCTCGTCGGCTTCCCGGTCGGTCGCGCCCGAGACGCGGGGGAAGAGCACGGCCTGAACGCTGGCCGAGATGTGGGTCAGCTTCTCCGCGAGGAAGACCGCGATGAAGTAGTGTCCCTGCGCCGCCACACCCAACCAGCGGACGACCAGGACGGTATCGAGGCGATAGACGAACGTCGTCAGGATCGTGGCCAGGAACCCGCGCAGGCCGTATCCCAGCGCATCCCTGAAGAGGTCCTTCGAGAAGGTCAGCCTCTTCAGCGGCTCCATCGCGCGCCTGAAGATCCAGGTGAATCCCAACGCCAGCATGAACGCCTGGCTGATCATGAAGGCCCACAGCGACCAGCGGGCCCCGGCATTCCATCCCCAGAACCCGGCGGCCAAGAGGGCCGCGAGAAGCAGATTCCCGGCGACATACACCAGGTTGAACAGGTCGATGCGGTGTTTCGCCATGAACACCGACAGCATGAGATAGCGAGCGCCAATCAGAGGAATCAGACCTGCGGCGAGCGGGAGATAGGGCCTCAGATCATCACCCTCCCCCTGGGTGGCGAGGGTAATGACGGGCACAAAAAGCGGAATCAGCAGAAGCGAGAGAACGCCCAGAACAAGCAGGGAGTTTCCGAGAATGGCCGCCGTCCGGTAACGCCCCGAAGCCAGGTAGTAGGTGTGAGCGGCGTCGATTCCGAGGAGCCCGACGACCACCCCCGTCGTGGCGTAGGTGGTCGCCGAAGCATAGATCCCCTGACCCTCCGGCCCCAGACGCCGGGCGATCAGCATCGAAACAGGTAGATTGGCGAGGACGAGGAGGACCCTCGAACCGAAGCTGAGTAGACTTTCACGCAGAAAGTTCACGCGTGGCTTCGATGCCTCCTCGGCAATGGTCTATAACGATGCGACCGAGAGCCTGTAATCCTCGATCACCGCTTCCTCGCGCAGCTGCTCCATCCATTCGTTCAGGAGTCGGTTCTGCTTCTGCCGCAGGATCCGCGCGTGTTGCTCCTGCCGGGCGGCGGCGTAGGCGCCTTCGTCGATCTCGCTGAGCGACTTGATCTCGACGACATAGGCGCCCTGCTCGGTGGCCACGACATAGGGCACCAATCCGGGACCTTGAGCAAATGCAGCTCCCGTGATCTCGGGCGCCGAGCCCAACCCGCGCACCACACCCCTGCGCCTTACCTCCTCCGCAGACGCGAAGGTGGCCAGGCTCTCCGCCTCGGCCGCTTCTGCCAGCGTGGCGCCCTGCTGAACCCGGGTCAGGAGGGCGGTCGCCATCCGGCGGGCCGTCTCCTTCCGGCGCTCCTGCAGATAAACCGTCTGCAGCCGATCACGCACCTCTTCGAGGGTTCCCTCGTGCGCCGGTTGCACCTCCGCGAGGTGGAGGAGGAGCCAGCCATCGGAGGTCTCGATCGGCTTCGAGATATCCCCCGCTTGGGCTGTCCTCACGAACTCCTTGGCGGCCGCGACCCGGGTCAAACCGGGGACGAACGCGATACGGGCGAAAGGACTGGTGCGATTGATCTGGAGCCCGGCCGTCTGGGTGGCCGCTTCGAATCCGTTCGCCGCCGTGCTGTCGGCCAGATCGATCATCTGGTCCCGCAGCTGGACGTTGGTGTCGGGCGACATGCGCATCGGCACGAAAATCTCGGCGATCTTGACCTTCTCGGTGCCCTCTTCCTCGATGCGGTCTTCCACCTTGATGACGTGGTATCCCTGGGTCGTGATGATCAGGTCGCTGATCTCGTCCACGGGAAGGGTGAAAGCGGCATCCGCCACGGCCGCCGGCGTAAGCTGATTGCGGGCCAGATAGGTTCCTGCCTCCCCGCCACGGCGATTGGGCGCCGCTTCGGAATAGGCGAGCACCAGAAGATCGAACTCTTCCCCGCGGGCCAGCTCTCCCCGCGCATCGTTGATCTCGGCCAGAGCGTCGAGGCTGTCGGTTTCAGACAGACGTTTCGTCAAGCGGACATGCTCGAGGATGACCCGTTCGGGAATGGAGAATTCGTCCGCGTTGGAGGCCAGATGACCTTCCAGTTCGCTGTCCGAAGGCTGCATTCCCTGGTGCAACTGGTAGAGCTTCACTTCGGCGTAGTCGAGCGCGCAGGTCTGCGACTCGGCCAACCACGCTTCGCGAACTTCATCCTCCGAGACCTTGACCTCGGAGAAGAGCAGTAGCTGGAGTTTCTCGGTCGCGACCACATCCCGCTGTTCGATTTCGAGGGGAAGGGTGTTCGTCTGCGGGCTGGCCACCCAGGCTTGATACTTCTGAATGTCGAACTGCCCGTCGGTGACAAACGCGGGGTTCGCCTGGAAACGCGACGGCGGATTGTTGACGAGAGCGAAGGCCACCTCTCGATCCGACACGGTGATGTTGTGGCGCTTGGCCTCCTGGCGGAGCAGGGCTTGCACGATCAGGTTGTCCCAGACCCGCGCCTGGAGGTTGACCTCCATGTTGGGGTCCGGCCGCTGCCCGGTCTGCTGCTCGTAGCCGGTCCACGCCTGCTGCCAGGCGTCACGGTATTCCGTCCAATAGATGCGCTGCCCATTCACCTTGGCCATCACACCGGCGTCACCTCGACTGGGGCCGCCACCACCACCGCGACGGCTGGTGAAGTCGGCTCCCCACGCGAGGAAGATGAGCCCCACGAACGCAATCACCGTAATCCAGAGAACAACCTTCGTGTTCTCGCGCATGGTCTCAAAAAGCGCCATACTTCCCTCTCCTCACCCGCTCATTAGAACAAACGGGATCCTCTTCGAACTGCTAGAAGTCAATCGACGTCGGAACATTCTATGATACCCTGCCGAACGGCCGCAAGCTTTCGCTGCGCACCCCAAGCCCTTCCTTCACGGGGCTCGCGCGGCAACTGTCGGTTCGAGAGCCGCTTGGAGCTGCCGAGCCGAATGGGGCAGGGGGTGACGATTGCCAGACCCAACCCGGATTCGCAGAGGGTCCCTGTGGACGCGGCCCTTCACCCAGGCCTATATCGCCCATCTGTTCTCCTCCATGAGCTATCACACGATGGTGCTCTTCCCTCTCTTCGTTCAGAAGCAGGGGGGAGACGAGTTTCAGATCGGGGTCCTTGCCGCTCTCGGCCTGACCGGCGGCATCCTATTGAGATGGGGAACCGCCCCGGTCTGGGAGCGAATCTCCTTTCGGGTCCTCTTTGCCATTGGAGGGTTTCTTGCGGCGGCCGGGGCCTCTATCTTCTTGTTTGTGAATGGGTTGGGGGTGGATCTTGTTGTCGGACGGATCCTGAATGGGGCAGGGGCAGGGCTCTTCTTCGCCACCTTCTTTGCCTACCTGGTGGCGATCTGCCCCCCTGGGCGCCGGGCCGCGGCCATCGGCGTCTTTGGAACGTCGGGGATGATCGGGGGCTACCTGGGGGTCCACCTCAGCGAGCTCGTGCTCGCCCGGTTCGGTTTTTCCGGGCTCTTCGCCACCAGCATCGTGACCGCGCTCCTGGGGCTGGCGGGCAGTCTGACCCTGCCGCACCAGAATCAGGATCCGACGCTGACCCGGCCGGGGCCGAGCGGTGGCCCGGAAGACCCGCGGGCGCCGGAGGCCCCTGCCGACCCGCACGGCCTGCTGGTTCCCCTCTGGAGCATCTGCGGCCTGTTCGGACTGGTCATTTCCGCGACCTTCGTATTCCTCGCCCCATTTGCCGAATCGGCCGGGCTGCGGCCGATCTGGCCCTTCTTTCTGGCCTATTCGGGGGCGGCGGTGCTCGTGCGGCTGCTGGCCGGCGACCTGCCCGATCGGTTGGGGCACCGCCGCGTCCTGTGGCCCGCCTTGATCTGCTTCGCGGCGGGCGTTTGGTTCCTCCCCCGAGCGACCGGCGTGCCCGGCCTGTTTGCCTGCGGCGTCCTGGGCGGGCTCGGACACGGCTACGCGTTTCCGTGTCTGAGCGCGCTGATCGTGAGCCGGGCGGGCGGCAGGCGGAGGGGACGCTACATGAACCTCTTCACCTCGTTCGTGGATGTGGGCCAGCTGGCCGGAGGGCCCCTGCTGGGGTTGATGGCCCGGGAGATCAGCTACGGATTCCTCTTCACCACCGTGGCGTTCGTCCTGCTGGCGGGGAGCACGCTTTTGCTCGGCCTCGATCGCTACCTTGACCGTCGCCGGCGCCCTTCCTAGACTGCACCCACACGCTTCAGGTTCGGCCCGCTCTTTCCGGGCGGCCGCGGCAGGTGTGCGGAGGATGGGTGAACGTACCGTTGTTGGCTGTCATGGTTGGGCTGCTCGTCTGCTCGGCCTTCTTCTCGGGGACCGAGGCTGCGCTCTTTTCGCTGACCCGGCTTCAGATCCACCGACTGGGCGAACGTCGCGATCGCGCGTCGAGGCGTATCCGCCGCATGCTCGATGATCCCGCCCAGACCCTCACCACCCTGCTCGTCGGGAACAACCTCGTGAACATCGCCCTATCCTCGATGGCGACCTACTTCTTCCTGGCGCTCTTGCAGGGGCGTCGCCGTGGAGAGGCGGTGGAGATCGCGACCCTGGTTGTGACCCTCGCGGTGCTGCTCGTGGGGGAGATCACCCCGAAGACGCTGGCGGTCAACCACAACCTGAGGATGGCCCGGCTCACCTCGGGCGCTCTGGTGCTGATCGGGCGGATCCTCGAGCCGGTGACCCGCGCCATGCACGCCCTGTCGGTGCAGGTCCTCAAGCTGATGCGCATCGATCCTCGCGACCGGCTCCAGCCGGGACGGTTGATCTCCCGCGCGGAACTGCACGCGCTCTTAGAGGATGTGGATGAGAAATCCTCGGTGATCACGCGGCACGAGAGCCGCATCGCTCAGAACATCCTGGGGTTCTCCAAACGATCCGCCGAGCAGATCATGACGCCGCGGGTGGATGTGATCGATCTCGACCTCGACAGTCCCGTGGATGGGGCGGTCGAACTGATGCGCGAGACCCGGCATTCGCGGTATCCGGCCTACCGGGATGACCCCGATGAGGTTCTTGGATTCGTGCACGCCAAGGAATTCCTTCTGAACCCCGAGCGGGATATCGGGGAAATGGTCCGCCCCATCGTCTACCTTCCCGAGGCCGCGCCGGTGGCCGGTGTCTTCTCGGAGATGCAGCGCGCCCAGACGGCGATGGTGATCGTGGTCAACGAGTACGGCGAGATGGTGGGGATCATCACCCGGGAAGATGTCATCGAGGAAATCGTCGGGGATATCTACGACGAGTACGACCTGGAAGAGGCGCCCGTGCGCCGGAAGGGGGAGAATCGCTACATCGTCAGCGGGAGGATGGATCTCGCCGACCTGAATGAAGAGCTGGAGCTGACCTTGCCCGATGAGTCGTCCGTCACCCTCAACGGATTCTTGTGTGAGGTGCATGGGCGCATCCCGCGGGTCGGAGAGATCGTGGTCTGGGAGAGCTGGCGCTTCCACATTCTCGAGGTCGCCCGTCACCAGGTGCAGAAGGTGCTGCTCGAGCTGCCCTCGCCGGGAGAGGGGGGCGAATGAGCCTGACCACCTTCGTCCTGATCCAGATCCTCCTCCTGGTCTGCGCGCTTCTCGGATCGGCGTTCTTCTCCGCCACCGAAATGGCGCTGCTCTCGGCCAACCGTCTGAGGGTGAGTCAACGTGCCAAGAGCGGGTACCCGGCCGCGATCCGCGCGGCCCGCCTGCTCGGGCGGCGCGAGCATCTCCTGGTGATGTTCCTGATCGCCCAGGCCGCACTCAACGTGTTCGCCGCGGCGCTGGCCACCGGCCTGATCGACCGGGTACTCGGCCACGGCTGGCTGGCGCCGCTGCTGGCGACGGTAGGCATCACCGTTCTCGTCGTGGTGACCGCCGAAATCGTCCCGAAGGTCATTGGCAAGCGGGAGGCCGAACGCCTCCTCATCCGACGTTCGCGCGTGCTCGAGTTCCTGCACTTCCTGTTCCTGCCGCTGACGCACGCCTTCGACTTCTACATCCGGCTGCTGCTCAGGGACAAGAAGATGGGCGGATCCGCCCTGCTGGTCACGCGCGAGGAGCTCAAAGTGCTGGTCCGGGAGGCCGAGAGCAAGGACGAGGCCGGCCACCGCGAGAAACGTATGCTCGAGTCGCTGCTCGAGTTTCGGGAGACCGTGGCCCGGGAGGTCATGATCCCGATGAACCAGGTCATCTCGCTTCAGAAGGACACGACCGTCGATGTCTTCCGTTCGATGGTCCGTCGCCATGGGTTCACGCGTCTGCCGGTGTACGAGAAGCGCGACGACCTCATCGTCGGCGTGGTCAACGTGTTCGATCTACTCTACGACGCCGAGGTGGGGGCCACCGAACCGGTCGAGTCCTACATCCGCGAAGTGCCCATCATTCCCGAGACGAAACGGATCGATCACCTGCTCATGGAACTGCAGAAGACCCGCAATCCGATGGCGGTCGTGGTCGATGAATTCGGGTCCTGCGCGGGGATCGTCACGGTCGAGGATATTGTCGAGGAAATCATGGGTGAGATGGCCGACGACCATGATCGGGACCGCAGCTATCGCAAGATTCGCAAGCTCGCCGCGGGGGTCTACCTGGCAGAGGGACTGACCGACATCGACGACATCAACCAGGAACTCGGTCTCCAGCTCCCCAAGACCCGGTTCGACACGATCGGCGGGCTGGTGCTCCACCGCGCGGGCCGGGTGCCCCGCGAGGGCGAGAAGTTCACGATGCACGGGCTGGCGATCGAGGTGCTCGATGCGAACGCCTACGGCGTCCAGGTGGTCAAGATCACCCTCGCCCAGCCGGCGCCATCCCGCTCTACGGACGGTTCGTAGCGCCTGCGCGCTGCCGAGCCTCATCCAGGGCCGCGGCGTAGCCCGGCTCACCCCGCAGGGACTCGAGTTCGGGATCTCCCTCCAGCTGGTTGAGGTTGTCGTAGCCCAACGCCACCGCCTCGGTGAGCGCCGCCACCCCTTCCTCGACCTGGCCCAGACGCGCGTGGATACAAGCCAGGTTGTAGTGCAACCTCCCCTTCGGATCGCTGGCCCTGTCCGCCCCCTCCCGGCCCGCATCGCGCGCACCGGTCAGATCGCCCAGGTTCAGATTCGCGACCATGAGCATGAGGTAGAGACGTTGCGATAGGCTGTCACGGTCCGTGAGTTGGCGCAGGGCCGCACGCGTGGCTTCCCAGTCCAGCCGCTGCTCGGCGAGCTCGGCCGCCAGGCCCCAATAGGTGCGTTCGTCGAAGCCTCGGTCTCGGCCGCGGGCGAGCAGATCCTTGGCGCGATCCTCCAGCTCGAGCGCGGCGGCTCCTCTCACCTGGGCGGCCCAGTCTCTCCCGCGTGCCGCCGGCCGATCGGTGCCAAAGCGTTCGATCGCGGCGGCGGCTTCGATCCACTCGTCCCAGAGCGCCTTCTCTTCACCCACCGAAGCAGCCTTTCCGCGTTCGAAGCTGGCGCGGGCCTCGTCGAACCTCTGCTGGCGGACGAAGATCATGCCGCGCTTCTTGGCGGTCGAGCGGAGAGCGCTCTCATGCTCGGCGGCGCGCTCGTAGGCGGCGTGCGCATCGTCGTACCGTTCGAGTTGCACGAGCGCATCACCCATGGTCTCATGGCCGAACGTGTTGGTCGGCCGCATTTCCAGGAAACGCTCGAGCCAGGGGATGCCCTCGCCGCCCCGGCCGACCTTGACGAGCGAATGTCCCAGCGCCAGAAGCGCCGTGGCATTGTCGGGCATCTGCTCGACCACGATCTGGAGCTCGGTCGCGGCTTCTTCCCACCGGCCTGCTTCCGCCAATGTCTTGGCGAGCTCGTAGTGGGAGTTGAAGAACCCGATGACATCCTTCGGATCCGGCAGCGAGTCAGCCGGTGGGCTCTCCTCGTGACCGGCGGTCCACACGTAACCCAGACTGCGCAGGCGTTCCTCGACCTCCGGCGTGAGCTCGTTTTCCTCGGGGAGCGCAGAGGTGGACTCATGGCGGAGACGATAGTTGCGCAGGTGCTTTTCCAGCTCGGCCGCGGCGGCGGATGACTCCGATTCGGCCTCCTCGATGAGATTCACTCGCTCATCGGGATCCTGGGCCAGATCATAGAGTTCCGGTCGGGGCGCCTCGATCAGCTTCAGGGTTTCGGTGCGCCACGCGTAGAGCGGGCTCCAGCCGTAGTTGTAGTAGGGGTAAAGCGTCTCGAGATAAAGCCCCGTCCGCTCGGGGACCGGGCCGCCGTCCGGGATGCCGACGAGCGAGGCGCCATCGATGTCTTCGGACGCGGGCGCATCGCCGCCGCCCAGTTCGATCATCGTCGGCAGGAGATCGACCGTCCCGACCAATCCGCTTTCTCTCCGCCCCGCCTCCTGCCCGGCGGCCTTCCAGATGTAGGGGACCTGCAGGCAGTCCTCGTAGAGAAAGACACCGTGCCCCAGCTCCTGGTGGTCCTCCAGTCCTTCCCCGTGATCGCCCACCACGAAAATATGAGCGTCATCGAACCGGCCGGCGCTGCGCAGGGCCGCCATCAGATCTCCGAAGGAGGCGTCCATCTCGCTGATCTCGGCATCATAGGGCGTGCCCCGCGTCTGGGACGCGTACGGTTCGGCCGGATCCCAAGGCGTATGAGGGTCGAAGTAGTGCACCCAGAGGAACATGGGATCGGATCCGGCCTGATTGAGCCAAGCCACCGCTTTGGCGGTGGTCTCGGCCGCGGTCCGCTGTTCGATCACGTCATCGTCGTAGGTCTCGAACCCCTGGCTCAGCCCGAACGTCCGGTTGAGCACGAATGCGCTGAGGAATGCGGCCGTCTGATACCCCTCTGCTGCGAGCAGTTCGGTCACGGTCGTCTGGTCCTCATTCAGGATGAAGCTGCCGTTGTTGCGCACGCCGTGCCGCAGGGGGGTGAGAGCGGTCAGCATCGACGCATGGGAAGGGGAGGTGACGGGGATCGTGGCGGTCGCGTTCTCGAACAGCACCGCCCGGCTGGCGAAGGCGTCGAGGTGCGGGGTGTCGGCCAGCGGATACCCGTAACAGCCCAGCCGGTCGGCGCGAGTGGTATCCAGGGTTACCAGAATGATGTCGGGGCGCGAGCCGCCCGATCCACATCCCGGCAAGATCAACACCGCAGCCAAAAGCAAAGTCCACCACAGGCAGACCGGGAAAGCGATTCTCATGGATGTCACCCCTCAAACCGGAACCTGCCTGTTCCGGCTACTGGAATAGTCCTCGAACGCGATAGCTGACCACGCGGCCGTCTTCGGTTGAAAGCAACAGCTCAACCTCACCCTTGTCGACGGTCACGGCACCGCAGCTTTCGCAGCGCTCGACCTTGATGTTGTCGAACTCGTGTTCTACCAGGTGCTCCCCGCACTTCGCACACACCCACCAGTAATCCTCGTCACCCAGTTCAAGTTCCCGATCGGCGCGGTCGCGATCCAGCTCCCGGCGACGTTCTGCGCTGCCAGGCACCGGGGTGAGGAAGTCCTCTTCCTCATCATAATCGTCGTATTCGAGATCTTCCTCCTCCTCTTCGGCGACGGGCTCGGTCTCAGGCTCGGCTTCGAAGGGGACATCATCGACATAGTCGGTCAGAGTATCCTCGCCGAGAGGATCGTATGGTTCGTTCGATCCCGGGGTGCCTGGAACCGCGGCCTGATGCGGCCCGGTCGCCGGCGCGGATTGCAGCTCCTCGATCCGCACTTGCGCATCCGCAAGGTCGTTCTGAGTGCGCCTGCGCCCGAGCTCGGCCCGGGCGAGTTGCGCTTTGAGATCGCCGAGTTTCTTCTCCAGCGTCCGGATCTTCTTCTGGCTCGACTGCAGCGCGGCCTGGGAGGCCTTGGCCGTGCTCTTCTGGGCCGCGGTCTGCTTGGGAGCGCTCTTTGCAGGCCGCTTGGCGGCCGTGGCCTTTTTCGTGACCTTCTTCTTGGCGACCTTCTTGGGGGATGCCGGCCGCGTGGCCGTCCGCTTCTTCGTCACGGCCTTCTTCGTCACCCTCTTCTTGAGAACGACCCGTTTCTTCGCGGCCCGTTTGGGCGTGGTCTTTTTCTTGGCCGTCCGTCGGGTGGCCCGTTTGCCCGTCGCCATTGGCACAAACCTCCATCCTCGGCCCGTCCGAGGTGCGGACGGGTGTCATCGCCTCCGCGAGCGACGACGAACCTCTACCAGCTCATCCGGAGCACCGAAAACCGGAACGACAATCCGCTGCCGGCGCGGGATCCGCTCCGGTCGGGTCGCTCCGATGGGTTTCCACTCGATCTGCCTTCCACCTGCCGTCCTGGGGCGGGCAGGCGCAGCTTGTCGGCCAGGAGGCAGGGAGTCTCGCTCTCGGCGAAAAGCGCCTGATCCCCCCGCGTGGCATGCCAAACCCCGAAGACGAAGCCTCCGAAGGTGCCGATGACCACGCTCCAACGCACCGTCTCGGACTGTTTGCCGCTATCCTCGATCACCAAGGTCAGGGTGCCGCCGAGCACCAGCCCGGTCACCGCCCCCAGCAGGGTGTCCTTGGTGACCGTCAGGAGCGGATCCGCGGCCCTAGCGGGGCGGGCGATGGCCCCCAGGAGCAGAAAGAGCACGATCGTCAGGGACAGAGCCGCAGTCCGGCGGCCGCGGGGGGGGCGTAGCAGAGCATTCGGGCGGGAACGCACGATCCTCACTCCCTTCTCATGGGACTCAGTTCTCGATGGCCGATCGAGCGCATTCTAGATAGGCCCTCCCCAAGGGTCAATGAGAACACCATCGGTTTCGAGATCGATCGCGCAACTCGTTGCAATGCAATATGTTGAGTGTGTAGGTTTGCTTTCGGGCTCTGGAAGCGCCATAGTATCAAAGGCGCTATTTCCCAAATCCTGAAAACGAGAACCTCGCAGGGGGACGAGTTGTCTTCGCCGCCGTTTGTGCATCTGCATGTCCATACCCAATACAGCCTCTTGGATGGGGCCTGCAAGGTCGATGAACTCGCCAAGAAGGCCGCCGCCTGTTCGATGCCGTCAATTGCCCTCACCGATCACGGCAACCTCTTTGGGGTCGTGCCCTTCTACCGCGCCATGCAGAAGGCGGGGGTCAAACCGATCCTCGGGATGGAAGCTTACGTGGCGCCCAAGTCACGTCACGACCGCACCCGCCAGAACGGCCAGATCGCGCATCACCTGGTTCTGCTCGCCAAGAACCTCGAGGGGTACGAGAACCTCATTCGGCTCTCCTCGATCGGCTTCCTCGAAGGGTTCTACTACAAGCCGCGGATCGACCGGGAGGCGCTGAAGCAGCACGCCGGAGGCCTGATCGGGCTCTCGGCCTGCCTGAAGGGGGAGGTCAATCAGCTCGCGAGGTCGAACCGGCTCGATGAGGCGGCCGAGGCGGGAGCCTTTTACAGCGAACTCTTCGGGGGCGAGTTCTATCTCGAACTCCAGAACCACGGCATTGAAGATGAGCTCCGGGCCAACGAGCAGCTGATCACACTGTCCCGCAAGACGGGACTGCCGCTCGTCGCGACCAACGACGTGCACTATCTGGAGGCAAGCCACGCGAAAGCACACGACGTCTTGGTCTGCATCCAGACGAATCACCTGCGAGACGACCCCAAGCGCCTGCGCTTCGAAACCGACCAGCTGTATTTTCGCACGCCGAAGGAGATGTACGAGCTCTTCGGACACGTGCCCGAGTCGCTCGAGAACACCGTCCGCATTGCGGAGCAGTGCGATGTCGAACTCGAGTTCGGCAAGCTGAAACTGCCCCAGTTCCCCCTCCCGGACGGGTTCGCGAACCCGGACGACTACCTGAAACACCTTTCCTCAGAGGGCGTGCGCGGACGCTACGGCGAGGTGACCCCCGAGATTCAGGAGCGCCTCAGCTACGAGTTGGGGGTCATCGCCCGGATGGGGTACGCCGGCTATTTCCTCATCACCCGGGATTTCATCGAGTTCGCGAAGGGCCGCAAGATTCCGGTCGGCCCCGGCCGCGGGTCGGCCGCGGGCAGTCTCGTCTCATACGCGGTCGGTATAACCAATATCGATCCAATCAAATACAACCTATTGTTCGAACGATTCCTGAACCCCGATCGGGTGAGTATGCCCGATATCGACGTCGACTTCTCCGACCGGGGCCGCGGGGAAGTGATCCGCTATGTGGTCGACCGATACGGGGCCGAGAACGTCTGCCAGATCATCACCTTCGGGACCATGGCGGCCCGGGCGGTGGTGCGGGACGTGGGCCGCGTGCTGGGCATGACCTACGCCGATGTCGATCGCATCGCCAAGATGATCCCGGCCGAGCTGAAGATGACCCTCGCGAAGGCCCTCAAACAGGTTCCGGAACTCAAACAGCTGTCCGACGCCGACAGCCAGGTCGCCGAACTGCTCGAGATCGCGCAGGTGTTGGAAGGGCTCACCCGACACGCCTCGACTCACGCCGCCGGCGTCGTCATCACTCCCTCGCCGCTGACCGAACACGTGCCGCTCTATCGGGCGCGCGAGGGGGAGGTCACCACGCAGTTCGACATGGTGGCCTGCGAGTCGATCGGTCTTCTCAAAATGGACTTCCTGGGCCTGAGAACGCTCACCGTGGTGCAGGACACGCTCGAACATCTCAGCCGGCGCGGAATCGAAATCGATATCGAGGAGATTCCCCAGGACGATCCGGCCGTCTACGACCTGATGTCGAAGGGCGAAACGGTCGGCGTCTTCCAGTTCGAGAGTTCCGGCATGGTGGAGTATCTGAAAAAACTCCGGCCGAGTTGCCTGGAAGACCTGGTGGCGATGAATGCGCTCTACCGGCCCGGACCGCTCGGCTCGGGGATGGTCGACTCGTTCATTGCCCGCAAGCACGGCGAGGAAGATGTCGTCTATGAGCATGACTGCCTGGCCGACATCCTCGAGAGCACGCACGGCGTGATGGTCTACCAGGAGCAGGTGATGCAGATCGCCTCGACCATGGGGGGCTACAGCCTGGGTGAGGCCGACCTGCTCCGCCGGGCGATGGGCAAGAAGAAGAAAGAGGTGATGGACGAGCAGCAGCGTGTTTTCCTGCAACGCGCGATCGAACGATCGATCCCCAAGCAGACCGCCGCGCAGGTGTTCGACCAGATGGCCTACTTCGCCGGATACGGATTCAATCGGTCGCACAGCGCGGGCTACGCCGTGCTCGCCTATCAAACCGCCTATCTCAAGGCCCACTACCCGGTCGAGTTCATGGCGGCCTCTCTCTCTTCGGAATTGAACGACACCGACCGGCTCGTGATTCTGCTGGGCGAGTGCCGCCGGATGGGGCTCGAGGTCACGCCGCCCGACATCAACGAGAGTCGGGAGGCCTTCAGCGTAGAGGGAGAGAAGATCCGGTTCGGGTTGGGGGCGATCAAGGGGCTGGGACACGCGGCGGTCGAGTCGCTGGTCAGCGCGCGCGCCGAAGCGGGGCCCTTTCGCAACATCTATCACCTCTGCGAGAGCGTCGAGGGACAGGCGCTGAACAAGAAGGGACTGGAAGGCCTGGTGTTCGCCGGCGCGCTGGATCGGCTGGGCGGCATGCGGGCGCAGTATGCCCTGGCGGTTCCCCTGGCCCTCGAGCGAGCGGCGGCGGTCCGGCGCGACCGCCTTCGGGGGCAGTCGTCCCTGTTCGGTGACGACCAGACGGTGGTGCAGGAACCTACGCTTCCCGCGGTGGGGGAAGAGGATCCGAGCGAGATCCTGCGGCGCGAGAAGGAAGCCCTGGGCTTCTATCTGGGCCACCATCCTCTGGACGCCTTCCGCCATCTGCTCGGGCAGCTGACCACCCAGCCGGCTCCGGCGGTCCGCCAGCAGGGCGACGGGACGCCGGTCCAGACTGCCGGCATGCTGACCCGGGTGCGTTTCGGAACGACCAAACGCGGCAAGCCGATGGCCTCGTTCAGCCTCGAAGACCTGACCGGAACGCTGGATGCGCTCGTGTTCTCCGAGGGGCTCGAGCAGTGCCGTCCGCAGCTCGTCGTGGATGCGCCGGTGCTGGTAAAGGGCAAGGTGAGCGCCCGCGATGGCCGGACGCCGGTGCTCTTCGCCGATTGCGTTCTCCCGCTGGACTCGTTGCGGGAGGGATCCGATCTCAGTCTTCACCTCCTGGTGTCCGGTGAGATGGGAGATGAACAGCTGAAAGAACTGCATCAGATCGTGGCGTCGCAACCGCGGGGAGGAGCGAGCGTGTTTCTGCACGTCGATCCCGGTGCGCCCGGCGGCATGATTGTCGCCCTGCGCGAAGTGCGGGTCCGGGCCGAGGAAGAGCTGCTCAAAAGACTCGCGCAGTTCCTGGGAGCGGATGCCGTACGGCTGGCGATCGGCCGGGGGGACCAGGTCCGATCCGCCGACCTCTTCGGGCGGCCGGCTTGCCGAGAGCAGACGTCCGCGCCCCAGGCGGAGACACGCCCCGAGCGAAAGATGGTTGCCAGTGGGCGGCGCTGATCTTCACGTCCACTCCACCGCCTCCGACGGACGCTTCTCGCCGCGCGAGGTCGTTCGCCGTGCCCACGGCGCCGGCCTTGGGGCGCTGGCACTGACCGATCACGACACCCTGAGCGGCATCGGCAGCGCCCGTGCGGAGGCCGGACGCCTGGGTCTCGACTTCATTGCGGGCTGTGAGATCAGCATCCAGGATATCGCTCAGGAGGTTCATCTCCTGGCCTATTTCATCGATGACCCGGCGGACAATCTCGCGCAGATGTTGCTCCGCCAGCAGCAGGCCAGGCGGGATCGCATCGAAGAGATGATCGCAAAACTCCGAGCCTTAGGGGTCGGGATTACGCGGGGCGAGGTGGAAGCCGAGGCTGCGGGCGCGACGGCGATTGGCCGGATGCACGTGGCTCACGCCCTCCTCCGGCGCGGAGATGTGGGCAGTCTCCAGGCCGCGTTCGTCAGCTATCTGGGGGATGGCGCCCCGGCCTACGTTCCCAAAAAGACCGACTCGGCGGCCGACACGGTGACGGCGGTCTGGGACGTGGGTGCGGTTCCCGTGCTCGCGCATCCGGGCCTCATGCCGCTCGACAATCTGGAAACCCATTTCTCCGCCTGGGATCTGGGCGGTATCGAAGCCCACCATCCGTCCCACTCGGCCATGATGCGGGCCTACCTGGTCGAATGGGCCGGCCGTCGGGGCATTCCCGCGACCGGGGGATCGGATTGGCATGGGGACGAGAACCCACGCGACTACATCGGGTGTATGCGGGTCGAGGAAAGCGTGGTCAGGGAGTTGCGCGCTCAGCGCCGCGCGCCACGCTAGCGGCGGGCGCGACTGAGCGGGCGAGCGAGCAACGAACAGAGCCTACGCCACCAGGAGGATTGTGCGCTAAGATCCAGGAGGGGGACGGCATCTTCCCCGGGAGCGGTCTCGGAGTCGATGTAGTCGTAGAGATGGCGCACCGTTTCGTGAAGCTCGCGGCGCTCTTCGCCCAGTTCTTCCATCGCGCGGCGCGGAATCAGGGTGAGCGGGTTTCCCCGATAGATCTGATTGTACATGGAGACCATCTGTTGCAGGGACGCTTTCGACAGCTCAATCCGCCTCGAATCACCGGCGGTCACGTACCAGCATTCCTCCCGCTCGTTGTAGAGCAGGCTGTACAGGGCTTCCGATTGATTCGGCTCCATGCACGGGTCCATTGGCTCTCCCTCGGTCTCCTGATCGGGTTTGCACCCGCCGCCGCGTCATCCCCGTCCGACTGCCAACCGCCGGAACTCAAACCGTTGGAGGCGGCGGACGGTCATACGCTTCTCATCCATGAATATCGGCCGCCCGAAGATCCATCTGCAGCGATCCTCCTCCTTTCCAGGGGAGAAAGAGCCTCGGCCTGCTGGGGGACGCTGCCCGGCTTGCTCTGTGAGGCGGGCTTTCAGGTGCTGATTCCGGAGCCACGGGAGAACGAGGCGGAGGTGGCGCTCCCCGTGGGGGAGCTGCCCGATGCCGAGTCGGCCGCCCTGTTGCTTCAGGATGTTGTCCGTTCTCTGGAGCTGGTCGACGCCGGGGTGGGTCAGCTGGCCCTGGTCGCCATCGGCTGGACCGGATGGCTCGGCTTCGATCTGGCGGCGGCGGACGACCGGCTGTCGCGACTCATCTGGCTGTCGCCCCAGAAGCGGCCCCCCGGCGAAGGGGTGGCGGAAGGGTCAGCCGACCCGGCTCTGACCTTTCTTTTCGTCGCATCTCCATCGGAGGCGACAGCTTCCGCACTTGCGGGAGATCTCTTCTTGCGATTCAATGACCGAGCTGAATTGCGGTTTCTCAGTCGCAGCCCCGGGGGCTGTGGACTGCTTCACCATGCGGGCCTATGTGAAGGATTGGCGGACTGGCTTGCCCAGCCCTGGTCCGCCCAATGATAGGCGGGAATTCATGATGCCGTTGAAGCCCAAGAACCTCGGCCTTGCCAGGATCGGGTGCCTCGCTGCCTGGGCGCTGGTCTGGTGCGGGGCTTCGGCCGGTGCACAGACATTGGAGGAGACCCGCCGATCCTGCGCCCAGGCCGCCTTGGACGCGATCGAATTGCAGGATCGCACCCGGCTTGAGCCGGCCCTCGATCGTCTGGATCAGCTGTCGGGGCAAGATCCCATCGCGCAGTATCTCCATGGTCGCCTGGCCGAACAGGATGGCGCCTGGCAGCGGGCGATGCTGGCCTATCAGGCGGTGCTCACCGGCCCGGGACTGCTGGACGAGGACCAGTGGATCCAGCTGGCGGCCGGCCGCCTGGTCCGGGCCCGTCAGATCTTTCAGGAAACACAGGTGCATGAACTCCTGCGGGCCGAGAGCCCGCCGGAACCGGCCCGGGGCCGGCTGCTGGTCATTCCGCCCGAGCCGATCATGATGGAAGAGGATCCCGCAGGCCGGGAGACCGAGCTCGAGGCGGTGGGAATCTCGATCGCCTCCTGGGTCGTCGGAAGCCTGGCGCAGGTGCCCGGTACGCGACCGGTCGATCTTCATGTGACGTTCCTGCTCAGCAGCTCTCTCGGACCCCAGGGCGAGGTGGGGTTCACCCCGACCGAGCGGCCTCAGGAGTCCCTTCCTCAGGCGCCTCCCATCAATACCATCCTGGGCGTGGCCCATCGACTCGCCAACCTGAGCCCGACCGGGCCGCCCCCCGGCGCCCCGGAGGCGCCCGTCCCGGCCCGGTATCTGAACCAGACGCCCGCGGGCAAGTGGTCCGATGCCCTGGCCCAAGCCCTCAGCCACTTCCAGTCCGAGTACGATCTTCCTCCGAGCGGTATGCTTGATCCTGCCAGCCGGCAGGCGCTGCAGCAGGCTTTTCGGGAGGCCGCGCTTCGGCCCCAGCTCCCGACGCCGACCCCCAGCCAACGGTCTCTGACCTATGTGGATCCGGGGCAGGGCCTCGGCACGCTCCTGGGGGCCGAGGCGGTCCTGAGCGGCACGCTCGAACCGCTCAGCGGGGGCCAGGTCCGCTGGAATCTCGCCTGGGTGTCTCCCGACGAGGGATCCCTGTTGTCCCCGCCCCTGGCCGGAGTCCTGACCCCGGGCCAGTTCCAGGCCTCATGGACGCAGATGATCCGCCAGATTCTGCTCTACTCGCCGGCCTGCGAGAATCGGGCCGCCTGCGAGGGAATCGAATTGCCGCCGCCGCCCACCTCCACCGGGGCCCGGGCCTACGGAGAGGCGATGCTGGCCATCGAGGCCGAAGCCTACGGCCCGGGCGCGAGCCTCTTCCAGCAGGCCGCCGGCGAGGGCGCCGGAGACCGGGCGGCTTGGTACGGCATGGCCTGGAAACTCAGCGTGGACGAGCTCTCGACCCTGGAACAACGACTTCTGAGCCGGATCGCGCACGGCGTGCCGCGCGTTCCGGCCGGTCAGCTCCTCAGGGTGAGCCGCAGCCTGGCCGGCGGCCTCATCCGGCCCGGGAGCGGGCAGCCTTCCCGGTCCGCCTGGACCGGCGGTGATGCGCTCTCCTATTTCCCGGAAGACAGTTGGATTCGAATCGCCGGCACGGTGGAGGGGCCATGATGCAGCCGTTCACCCATCGAAGGTTGCTCGTCTGGGCCTGCTTGCTGTGGGGAAGTGCGGGATCGTTCTGCCAGGCCGCCGTGCTGTTCGAGGGCGCAGGGGCCTCCTATGTTCAGACCCAGTGGGATCTGAGCCAGATGAGTGCCGACTCTCTCGGCGAGGGCGGCAAACCGCAGCAGTGGGTGGCCGACCTGTGGGCGGAGTTCTCCCTCTCTCGCTCGCTCACCACCCACCTCCAATGGGTCGCCTGTGCGAGTGAGGAATCCTCCGGGCAGCTGAGCGCGGGCGACTGCTCCGCGCTCTCGTTTCTGGTGCGCTACCAGCGACCCGAGACGCCCTGGCTCCTGCAGATGGGGTATCGAACCGCGGCCAGCGCAGCGGCACTCACTCCGCAGCAGCAGGCGCTCACCCTGAGAATGGCCGAGCCCGTGCTGGGGGCGCCCCAGCCGGAACCGGTCCGTGGCGGGATGTTCCACCTGGGTGGGGTGTTTGGTCACGCGCTCTCGCATCGGTGGGACCTGTTTGCGGGAGCGTCCTACGAGCTTCGCGGGGACGTCGAGCCTTTGAGCGGCGTCAAGGTGTCGCCCGGAAATCACCTTTCATTCCTGGGAGGTCTCGAATACCGCGCCGCACTGAGTCGCCTGGGCGCGCAGTTGGGCGTGATTCGCGAACATGCCGCGGAGCTGGACGGCAACCTCGTTCGGGATGCGCACACCGCCACCGCATTTTCCGCGTGGTTCACACCGACGGTGGGCGCCCTCCGGATCCGCCTGGAAGGGCAGTGGCAGCGCAGCGGCCACCTGGAGTGGCCGTCCACAACGGAATACGAGCAGCTCGTGCAGGCGGCTCCCGCGACGCTGTGGTCGAGCCGGGTCACCCTGGGGCGCCATTCCGGCTGGCCGATCGGCTCCAACTGGACGATGACCCCGGATATCGCCTACGAGCACCGCCGCGTCAATTCGCTGGATCTGCCCTACGGCGAGGGTTGGTCGTCGCGCTTCGGCCCCGGGCTCGGTTTCGCCGGAGGGGGGTCCCGGATTGACCTGTCGGTGGCGTGGTTGAGCGGTCGCTGGCGTCCCTATCCCCAGCTGGGGGAGGCCGCCTGGCGCGACGTTTCGGGTCTGGAGATCAAAGCCGCCTTTGCCTGGCGATTCGAACACCCGACGACGGAATCGGGTTAGGGCCCGCGCGCACGCGCGCGCGCCCTGGAGGAGAGAGATGCGTTTGAGAGGCATCGTCCGGCTGCTGTTTGGGCTCTGTGCCCTGTCCCTGCTGGCCCTGGGCGTGTGGCAGTGTGCCCGCGATACGACCGCACCCGGCAGTGGCGCGCTGAGCCTGCGCCTTCAGACACTGAGCTTCGGCAGTGAGGAGATCGACTCGGTTGAGATCGAGGTGCAGCGCGGCGGCGCGGTAGCGGCGCTCGACACCGTGCCCGTTCTCGAGGACGGCAGCTTCGAGGCCACCTTCGCGGTTCCTTCGGGCGGTCCCTACCAGGTTGAGATCTTCGCGCGTGGATCCGGCTCCGCACTTCTGCCGGATTCGACGGTGCAAGGGGTTCTCGGATACGGCCGCGAGACGGACATCGAACTGCGGCCCGGCCAGCTGAACGAGGTCACGATCGCCGTCGGGGAGGGGCGCACCGCGATCGACACCCTGATCGGCCAGACCGGATCCCGGTCGCTGGAGATTCGCTGGCACCGGGTTGCCGGCGCCACCGCCTACAACCTGGGATGGTTCGTCGGCCAGACGGTGGAGGCCGGCTACGAACTCGGAGTCACCGACACGCTCGTCGCGTTGGATTGGGACGGGCCCGTGGGTCTGGCGCTCCGGGCAGCGGGTGAGGACACGCTCCACTTTGCGGTGCAACCGCTCTTCGGTCCCCGCGAAGGAGTGTACGGCGAGACCTGGCCCGGATTCCTGGCGACCTGGATGCGCCTGCCCGGGCTCCTCGCGCTCAGTCCCGCCCACGGAGAGGTGGTCGACCTGGGCGCGGCGCAGGTCGGGGTTCAATTCGATCGTCCGATGGATCGAGATTCAGTCTCGGTCGGCCTCATCTGGGAAGTGGCCGACACCGCCGTGCCCATCACCTACGAACTTTTGTCGGTCGGCCTGGGCGACGACAGCGAGTTCCTGCTGGTGCCGGAAGCGGGCGAGCTGCAAATGGGGCAGGACTACCGCGTCCGACTGACCCCCCGCATCGCGGACAAGGAGGGCCGGCCCTTCGACGCGAGCCCGGATCAGGAGGGCCTGCAGTCGGCGATGGTCGAGTGGTCGACCGAGCCCTACTCGCCGCTGAGAATGGTCGACATGGATCCTCAGCCCGACTCCGACGATCTCGATCCGCAGCAGATGATCCGCGTCATCTTGAACCGCCGAATCGATTTCGCGAGCCTGTCCGACTCGGCGGTCTATGTGACCGCCCCGGGCGGCCAATGGATTCCCGGTACGCGCGACACGGCCGAGACGGCTCACATCGTGACCTGGCGGGCGATCGACCCGCTCTGGTTCGATACGACCTACCTGGTCAATGTGAACTCGCGGTTACTCGACGTGGACGGCGTGGCGTTCGACCAGGACGAGTTGACCTATCCTCCCGAGCTCGAACCGCTCGCGGCACCGCTGACCACGATCAGCCAGCCCTTCGGTCCGCGCGTGAGCGTCGTATCCCCCGAGACCGGCTCGCAGGCGGTCTGGACCACCGAACTCATCAGCGTGACCTTTAGTTCGCCGGTCGATTCCTCGACCGTGGCGGCCAACCAGAGTTTCTGGCTCAAACGTAACGGGACCGTGGCGGTCTCCGGATCGGTGCACAACCTCAGCGGTGAGCAGACCACCTACGTGTTCACGCCCGTCTCGGAGTTGCAGCGAGACACCGACTACGAGGTCGAGGTGACCCCGGAGGTCCTCAACCTGGACGGGATACCGTTGGACCAGGATCGGGAGGAGGACGGGTACCAGTCCTTCGTCGCGACCTTCCACACCGAGAATCCGCCCTCGGTCACGGATTCGGATCCACCGAGCGGTGCGTCCGACGCGCCCGTCGATGAACCCGTGCGGCTGACCTTCTCGACGGACCTGGATCCCGCGAGCGTTACGCCCGAGACCGTGCGCCTGTTGGACGGCGGCCAATCGGCCGTCGACTGCGCGCGCGATTTTCCGGCTCCCAACGAGGTGACCTTGACCCCGGCCGAGCCGCTGGCCTATCTGTCGGCCTACCGGGTGTTGGTCGACACGCTGGTGACCGGCACGGACGGCAGCCTCTTCGACCAAGCGACCACCGCCGGCCGACAGACCTTCGATGCATTCTTCTATACCGAGCCGGAGAGCCTGCATCCCAAGGTGAGCGTGGTCTATCCCGCGCTGGGCGCGGCCGACATCGCCATCACCGACTCGGTCGTGGTCTGGTTCGATGTGCCGGTTCGCCCCAACACCGTGGATGAGGCGAGCTACCTGCTCACCCGGACCTCCGGCAACGGCGCCCCCGAGATGGTGAGCGCCGATTCGATCCGCGTGACGTCCGACTCGCTGAAGGCGACCTTCTATCCCACGGGGACGTTGGATCACGGCAGCGACTATCAGATCGAGGTCACGACCGCCGTGCTGGAATTCGGCGGATACGGCCTGGATCAGGATCCAATCACCGACGGGCTGCAGTCGTTCGTCAGCAGTTTCACCACCGTGAACGAGTCGACTCCTCCCCGGGTGATCTACGTGGATCCGGAGAACCTGGAGACCGGAGTCGCCCTCGATGAGACGCTCGTTCTGCAATTCAGCGAGGCGATGGATTCGTCCAGCGTCGCGGAGGCCTTCTCTCTGCGCGCCGGTGAGACGCCGATCGAGGGCCTGGGGGTTCTCGACGACGCCACCCGCCGGTTCTGGACCTTCGAGCCGGATCCCGCGCTCCTCTTCGGCACCCTCTACACGGTGATGGTCGATACCCTCTGTTTCGATCTGGCGGGCAACTTCTTCGACCAGGACGTGGTCACCTCCGGCCTGCAGCCGTTCGAGAGTGTCTTCACCACGGTGACCGACGACACCCAGCCGTACGTGCTCGGGATGGAGCCGGAGGACGGCAGCGACAGCGTGGATGTGATGGTGACCCTTCGCGTGGAATTCAGCGAGCCCATCCTGCCCTCCAGCGCGCAGGCGGAGGGGGCCTTCACCGTGGCCGCCGTGGGGGAGCCGGTCCATCCGGGACAGATCACCTTCGAAGAGGATGACACGGTTCTCGTGTGGACCCCGGACGAAGCCCTGGACTTCTCAACGCTGTACCACGTGACCGCCGAGATCATCATCACCGATATCTACGGCAATCCGCTCGATCAGCAGCCGAGCACGGGGGGGAATCAGCTCTGGCAGGGTTACTTCATCACCATGGAAGAAACCGTGCCCCCCACCGTCATTGCCCTTCTGCCCGACGATCCCGAGGTGCCGATCGCGGTGACCCCGGTGGTCGTGTTCTCCGAGCCGGTCGAACCCGCAAGCCTCACCGGTGCGATTTCAATGACCCTGGGCGAGGAGGCCATCGACTTCACCCCCCAGATTGCGGCCACGGCCGATTCGGTCAGCCTGCACCTGGCCCATCCCCTGGTGCAGGGTTCGCTCTATACCGTGACGGTCGACACCGTCGTCGTGGATACGCTGGGCAACGTCTTCGACCAGGACGAACTCACCGCCGGCAACCAGCCGTTCGTGGGGCAGCTCCTGACCGAGGCGGACACCGAGCCTCCCGTGCTCGAGATCTTGACGCCGGCCGACGGCGCGGCGCACGTGAGACCTGACGTCACCGTGTTCTTAGGCTTCTCCGAGCCGCTCGATTCGACCACGGTGAGCGAGGCGAATATCTACATGATCGGCCCGGGCGGCCAGCTGGCCCTGACGATCGAGCCGGATGCCTGGTTCCAGAACTTCACGCTGGTTCCCGATGATCCGTTCGTCGGCGGCGAGACCTACGGCATCCATGTCAGCAGCCACGTGCGGGATCTGGGACACTGGCAGTTCGACAGCGATCCCGACCTGCCGGGCAATCAGGACCTCGACACCGAATTCCTGGTGGGCCGCGATCCCGAGATCGTGTGGGCGGGGGGCCTGTGCGCAACCGGGGACAGCGCAAGCGTGACCTTCGATGCCCGCGACTCCTTCGACCCCGACTCCCTGCTGGCGGATTCGGTGGCCACGGTCACCTGGGATTGGGGCGACGGCCTGGTCGAGACGCTGGAGGCGCCGGCCGGTCTCCTGGCCACCCACGACTACGAGAACCAGGATGTGGCCGGGTGCGACGGGCTCGACAATGACGGGGATGGTTCGATCGACGAGGATGGGGAGTTCGGCTGCGACGAATCCTATCACGTGATCCTCGAGATCACGGACGCCCACGGGTTCAGTGATCGCGATACATCGGGCGTTTCCTTCTGCGCGTTCATGGCCATCAGCAGCGATCCGGCCGAAGGAGCCGAGCAGGTCCGGCCCGACCAGGTGGTGCGCATCACCCTGACCCGCCCGGTCGATCCCGACAGCGTGACGGCCGAAACCGTCCTCTTCACCACCGAGGGGGGCGGGCAGTCGATCGCCTTCACGCCCGGTTTCGAAGATGATGACACCGTGATCGTCTTAGACCCCGACTCGGATCTGAGCGCGGGCGGGTACACGGTCACGCTGACCGGCAGCCTGACCGACATCGATGGCGCGCGGCTCGATCAGATTCCTGAAACAGCCGAGAAGGACCCCTTTGAACTCAATTTCTCCGTCAACAGCCTCCCGGTGATCGGCTGGGATGGCGGCCAGTGCCTGCTGGGCGATACCACCGGCGTGACCTTCGACGCCAGCGACAGCGAAGACCCCGATTCGGGCGACATGATTGCCTGGGCGGTCTGGATCTGGGGTGATGGGGAGCAGGATTCGCTCGCCGCCCCCGGCGGCCTGGTGGCCGAGCATGAGTACCCACACCAGGACACCGCGGGATGTGACGGCCTCGACAACGATGAGGACGGAGACACCGACGAGACAGGGGCGGACGGCTGCGATGAGTCCTATGAGGTCATCTTGCGCGTCTACGACACGATGGGGGCCAGCGTCGCCGATACGGCCGGCGTCTCCTTCTGTGCATTCGTGGTGTCGGAATCGGTGCCCTTCGAGGGGCAGATCGTCTCGGCCGATATCACCTTGCGAATCACGTTCACCCGCGCTGTGGATCTGGCCTCGGCGAGCACCGAGACCGTGGATCTGAGCATCGGGGGTGGGGACGAACCGTACGTCGCGTCACTGGACGAGGGCGATACGGTGCTGGTTCTCGATCCGGTGACTCCGCTCAACGCGGGCGGCGAATACCGGCTGGAGATCACGGGCGGGTTGCTGGACAGCTCGGGGGTCGGCCTGGATCAGGACCCGTCGACGCCGGCGATCGACAGTTTCGTGATCACCTTCACCGTGGCGGTGTAACGGCGCGGGCTAGCTCCAGGTCTCGTACCGCACGATCTTCTCGAGCGCGTGGCGGCGTTTCGCCGTCGGGGACGCGTCTTGCGGATACCCGATCGGCAGCAGTTCGACCACGCGAATCTCCGGTGGGATGGCGAGGGCCTTTTTGGCCTTCTCTTCGTTGAATGCGCCGATCCAGCAGGTTCCCAGACCCTCCGCGACCGCGCACAGGGTGATGTGATCGATGGCGATGGCGACATCGATCGGGTAGCAGAGCTGTCCGCAGGCCATCTCGTGCTCATCGGTTTGAGCACAGCAGGCCAGCACCACCGGGGCCTGGGCGACGAAGGCCTGCCCGTTTGCCGCGTCGGCGAGTTCGGCCCGCTTCTTCGCGTCACGGACGACCACGAACCGCCATTCCTGCCGATTGCTGGCCGAAGGCGCGATGCGCGCCGCCTCTAAGAGCTTGGTGATGAGCTCTTCGGGCACGTCCTTTTCCTGGAAGGCCCGCACGCTCTTTCGCGCTGCGATGAGTTCGTAAATGTCCACGCCACTCCTCCTTATCGCGGGCCCTCCGGCGGGCTACCCGCCCAGGTCGATCTGGGGGATGTCCGGCTTGTCCCACTGCGCACTGCCCAGCCCGGCCGCTTCGGCCAGCGCGAGGTGGGGCAGATCCGTGGGGGCCAGCTCCAGCAGTGTGCCGCCGAAGGCATCGATCGCGACCGGATCGGTTCCCGCCATGACGACCAGCGGGTGGGCGACATCGCCCAGATTCCCGCCCTGAGGTCCGTTGCGCAACAGGGCCCGCGTGCCATCCAACACCGTGAGGGCCGGCTTGAAATAGGCGGCCAGATCGACGCAGGTTTGAGGTACATCCTGGTGGAGCTGATTCCGCCGTCCACCGATCGCCCCGTACCAGTTCTTCATGCCCAGCGTCGCCCGGGAGAGGCCGTGGTGTTTGGCGATGGGGGCATTGATCAATACGTCCGCCTCCAGGATTTCACGAAAGACGGGCCACTGCTTGACCTTGACCCCCCCGACGTCCATCTCCTGCCCGCGGTCCTTGCGAAGGTGCACCACCTTGGCGCCCGCCTCCTTCGCCGCATCCTCGATTCCGCTGCGCTTGTAGCAGCGGCGCGCGTCGTTGCAGGTGTGGTCCATCACGCTCACCTTGCCGGCGCCCGCCGCCAGGGCGAGGGTCACCAGGGTGGCCACGACGTCCGGATGCGTGTTGGCCGCCTGCTCGGGCGTGCGGTCCCAACCGATATTCGGCTTGATGACCACGTGCTGCCCGTTCTGGACGAAGCGGCCCATGCCGCCGACCGCCTCAATGGCCGCGCGGGTCAGCAGGGCCGGGTCGCCGTTACGCACGATCGCCGCGCGAGGGGGAGGGTCGGCGAAGGCCGCCTCGGACTGCAGCAAGACCGGCGCGGCAAGCGCACCCCAAGTCACCCTCTTCAGCATTTCCCGGCGGGTCAGTTCTGACATACGATCCTCCTGCAGATAGCATTTGCCACAACCCCCCCCCAAGGGTAGGGGAGTGGGCAGAGGTCCGCAAGATACAGCCTCTTCCAACATGAAATGAGCCTGTAGGATAGCGTGATTCCAATATGAAA
>CAZTDY010000013.1:0-73656 GCA_964612295.1 uncultured bacterium
CATATACTTCCTTCGGGCCCGTTCGGGAGCACGGGTAGCAACGGAGCATCTTGTGATTGTGAACTGATCCGGGAGGTTTCTGATGAGAACAAGTCTCTGGTTTTTGTTGGGGGTCGGCCTGTCCCTGGGTTTCGTCCAGCCGGCTGACGCGGCGCCGCTTCCATCGGCACTGATCGATGCCTGTGTGCTCGCCGCCGCCACGCCGGATTCGATGCTGAGTGCGTGTTGCCATCCAATCAACTACGAGTGCTTCATGTTCACCGAGGAGCAATGCCAGGAGATCGACGGGTTGTGGTTCGAGGGGGAAACCTGCGATCCAAACCCGTGAACACCTCTATTCGTGTGCTGCCTGGATGGCAGCTGTATGCTTCTGTATTCCGAGGATGATTGCGAAGCGATCGGTGGGACCTGGCATCCGGACTGGAATCTCTGCGAACCCAATCCCTGCGAGACCACACCCCCGAATGATGCCACCTGGGGGAGGATCAAGGCGCTGTATCGGTGATCGCCTGCGGCTCGCCCCTGAACGGCGGCAGGTCCTCTACCGGCAGCCACATGGTGCGTGGAAGGCGCAACACGATGCGCCTTCCGCCAAGCCAGTCGGGCTTGTAGATGGAAACCGCCTCGAATTGTTGTCCGCCCACCAGCGCATAGACCAGCACGCTCACCGGATAGCACACCTTCTCGACCGTCAGCGTCTTGGGACCCGACTCCCTCGTGAGGTCCATGGTGGTCGCCGAGTCGATCACCGCGAAGACCCAGGTCGCCCCGTCCTCGGGTAGGACGCCCTCCATCTCGCGCCGCAAGGCAAACGCGTCGTCCAGATAACCGGGCAGCGAATCGAGCGGCGTTGTCCAGGTCGAAGCGATGTTCTGGCCGGCCACCGTGGGGAACCACGCGGTGCGATGCGGCGCATCCGCCCGCTCCAAGTAGAACTCGATCGACGGCGCGGTCATGAACGTGTGCACAACCCAGTCGTCCGGCGCCAGCCCGCCCTCGGCGATCTGCTCGGCGACCCTGCGATCCGTGCCCTTCGAGAGCCCCGTCTTGCCATGGCCGTAGGTCGGTCCCAACGTGACCACCGACAGCAGTGCCCAGAAGAGGAGGATGCCCCCCGCCGCCCGGCAGGGGAGGTTGGCGAGTCCCCGCCCGATCAGAAGCGCGAACGCCGGATAGGCGAGAGCATCGGTCCGGGTCAGGACGTAGACCGGCGTGAAGATGAGCGACGCCGCCAGCAGCGCGAGCAGCGGCAAGAAAAGGAAGGCCGCATCCAGCAAGAGGTCCCGGTGTGCAAGAGGGGTCTGTGCAATCGAGTGTTTGGGTCTGCGCCGGAGAACGGCCAGAAGAACCACTCCGCCTAGAACCACGGAGAGGATGGTCCACAGGGAGGCGACGTGCTCCGAGGTGGCAAAGCCCGAGAACCCGCCGAACGGCAATGCCCCGGGCAGATAGACCCCGATTGAATAGAGCGGGGCGAGGCCCAGCAGGTGGGTTTCCCAGTAGTGCGCGGTCCAGAAGTTCTGCTGGGCGTGAACCTGAAGCTGTGCGCTCGCCAGTATCCACAGGAGCGCCCACACCGCAAGGGCGGGGAGATGCCAGAGGAACCATGATCTCAGCCGAGGTTTTCCAGCCGCACCCAGCGGCCACAGGACGAGGCTGCTCATGACCAGGACAACGGCGACGTTGTGGGTGAGGACCAGCAACAGCGCACTCGTCATCAGCAGCGGTCCCGCGCGTCGTTTCCCGCCCAGCATTTCGCGGGCGCTGAGGATGAGCACCAGCGCGAGCAGGATGAGAAGCGAATAGGAACGGGCCTGCCGCGCGTGGAAGATCCCGTAGGCGGCGACGGCGAGATACGCCGCGCTCCACGCGTGGGCGGCGCCGCCCTGCCGATACGCGCGCCAGAGGAGGATGCCGACCGCCAGCAGCCCCGCCAGGGCGGAGACCGCCCGCAGGACACCTTCCGAATCACCGGCGATCGAGATGCTCAGCTTCTCCAGCAGATAGAAGAGGGGAGGCGCATCGTCGCTCGTGAACTGCCGCGTGAACAGGTCTTTGAGCGGCAGGCGAGACGTGAGGGCGGTGTAGGCCTCATCACACCACAGGGCTTCGCGGCCCAGGGCGTAGAAGCGAAGGACTGCGGCGGCCACGAAGACCGCGGCGAGGATCCAGACCGGGCGTCTGCGAGTCCACACCCCATCCGTTAGGCCATGTCGTGTCATCTCCTCACCGGTGCTATTCTCCCCGGGCGGTCCGGCTACTGAAGCAAGAGCAACTGCTCCGAACGCTGCCTGCCTCCAAGATCGAGGCGGTAGAAGTAGATGCCGCTCGACTGAGGGACCTTCTTGTCGTCCTTGCCGTCCCAGTGGATCGCGTACCGCCCGGCCGGAAGGATGTGCTGGAGCAGATGTCTGACCGGCTGATGCTGGATGTTGAAGATCACCAAGCCGATGGTCGTTTCACTCGCTAGATCGAATTCGATGGTTGCCGCGAGACCAGGCGGTTTCGCAGGGCTATCCGGACGCCCCCCATTGCTGTTCGGCACGATCGATGAGCCGCCGAAGGGAGACTCTTCTCCACCGATTCCCGGACCGGTTCCCACCTCTCCGTCGTTTGCTGTTCCGTCGCTGCCCGGGTTGCTCTGGCCGCCGCCGGCCGTCCCCAGATCACTGCCTGCGTCGGAGAAGAGCCCATTCTCAGTCAGATCTCCGCCTCGAGGGACCAGGCTAGGGAGCGGTTGGCTCTGTCCGGTGCGCGATGGACCGCCCGCCTCACTGGACCACGGACACAAGATAGGATCACAGACCGCTTCCAGGTCCCAGGCGTAGACAGAGTTCAAACGTTCAGTGCAGACCATGAGCTCGAGATCGCCGTCGCCGTCCAGGTCACATGAGCTGGGCGAGGCGCGCAGAATCTCGTCCTGCGGCAGCATGATGGGAAAGCCGTTCAGCTGATTGCCGGTGCCATCCAAGGCCCATATCCAGGCGTCGCTCTCGGTCCCGGTCGAGAGCGCGGCGACGACCACGTCGTTCCATCCGTCGCCGTCGATGTCCGCGATGAGGGGGCTGCTGTTGACGGTCTCCTGCTTGATCCGCAGCGGCCATCCGGTCAGAGGGGAAGCCGTCCTGCCATCGAGCGCCATCAGGCGGGCGTTTCCGCCGATGGTCGCCACCACGATCTCAGAGACGCCGTCGCCCGTCAGATCACCCAACGCGGCCTGCGTGTTGCACACCTCGGCGAGGTCATAGGGCCATCCGGGGAGAAGCTGCCCGTCCGCATCGAAGACATTGACCGCGGCGGGACCGCTCAAGCCGTGTTCGGAGGTCACCACGATGTCCAGCTCGTCATCGCCATTGATGTCGCCCAGCGAGACACCGGCGTAGCCCACGCGGGCCTGATGCGGAACGCTCACCGGCCAGCCCGGCCGGTTTGTGCCGTCCAGTCTCCAGACGTAGACGCGCGAGGCGTTGTTGGCGGCGATGACCTCGGGGATCCGGTCGCCGTCGAGATCGACCAACGCCGGCGGTGCGAAGACGCCCGGCGGGTTGGGGGGGTGACTCGACGACATCATCTGCTGCGGCCAGCCGGCGAACACCCGGCCATCCCCGCGCAGCAGCCAGACGCTGCCGAGAGAGGTCGCCACGCAAATGTCCGCCGCCCCGTCCCGGTTCATGTCCGCGAGAGAGGCGGCCGCATAGAAGGAGACTTCCTCACCGTCGCCCGAGGACACCACCGGCCTGACCGGCCAGCCGGAGGCCAGGCTTCCGTTGTGGTGCCAGGCATAGACCCAGCCGGACACGCCGGGCAGGACGATTTCGGCCCTGCCGTCCCCGTTGATGTCGGCGGCCGCCGGGGCGGCATAGAAGCCGTCGTCCACCCGCACGGGCCACCCCTCACGAACCGCCCCATCGTGCTCGAGCAGATAGACCGCTCCCTCCGTTGTGGCCACGATCAATTCGGTGCGCCCGTCTCCTTCGAGATCGTACAGGCAGGGACTTCCGGCGAAGGCTCCATCGCCCAGGAAAGGGAAGCCGGGTTGCAGGGGGATCGGTGTGATGGGGGCAGGGGGCAGGGGAGGACCTTCGAGCGATTGCAGCTCGAGCCCGATCCCGCCCGGGAAGGATGACGACTCGGGCGCCAGGCCGAGGGGGGGCACAAACCGCCCGATCAAGAACCCTCGAAGCTGATCGACCACCAAGAGCAGCTCATCCTTGTCGAGCAGGAAGGTCGGGGCCCACGCCTGATCCGGCCGAATCCCCTCACCGGGCTCGACCATGATCGTCATCGGCGTCTCGGACTGGGGCAAGGCGTGCGGCCCGGGGGCGGTGGTGAAGATCAGCGACACGAGCAGAAGGGCGGCCCGGATGAACCGCGAGTCCCGCCGCGCCGCGCGCCTGCCGGTCGCGCACCGTCGGAACCTGCGGCTTCTGATCCGTCTCTTCGGCATACCTAACCCCGGCCCAGCTCCTCCAAGAAGCGTTGCACTTGCGCGGCCGCCTCCGCCAGCGGGACCTGCCGCTGGTCCTTGGGCCCGGTTCGCAACGTGACCGTCCCCTCTGCGATCTCATCGGGACCGAGAACCGCAATGAGCGGAATTCCCTTGTTGGAGGCGTAGGTAATCTGCTGCTTGAGCCCCTTCTTCCGGCGCAGGTCGATCTCGCAGGCGATCCCCGCCGCGCGAAGCGTGCTCGCGAGCTGGATGGACGCCTCCCGGCTCTCCGGGGCGAAGACGGTGACGAGCACCTGGGTTCCCCCGACCATGTCCGGGAACATCTCGAACTCTTTCATCACCTCAATGATACGTTCCACTCCAACGGACGTGCCGACCGCGGGCACCGGCTGGCCGGTGAACTTGCCGATCAGGTTGTCGTAGCGCCCGCCGCCGCTCAGGCTGCCGATCGCCGGGGTGGTGACCACCGACTCGAACACCGGGCCTGTGTAGTAGTCGAGTCCGCGCACCAGGCGCAGATCGAGGCGCAGGTTTTCTTTCGGCACGCCGAGGGCCGCAAGGATGCCGAACAGCTCCCTGGTTTCGGCCACGCCGCACGGACCGTTCTGCGTATTCTCGAAAGCGCGCTCGGCGAAGTCCAGGATCTCCTCGGTCGTCCCTTCCGTCGTGATCGTCTCCAGCACCCGTGCGGCCATCTCAGCGGGGACCTCCCGGCGGCGCAGTTCCTCTTCCACCCCGTCGCGCCCGATCTTGTCGAACTTGTCGATCGCCGTGCAGATGTCGGTGGCGAACTCCTGCCCGCCCACGACCTCCACGAGGCCGTCCAAGAGCTTCCGATGACCGATGATCGTCTGGAATTCCGTGAATCCGAGATCCCGAAGGCACTCGACCACGATCGCGATGATCTCCGCGTCGGCCATCATCGAATCGGTGCCGGCCACGTCGACATCGCACTGATAGAATTCGCGGTAGCGGCCACGTTGTTGCCGTTCCGCCCGCCACACGGGCTGGATCTGATACCGTTTGAACGGGCGGGGCAGATCGGAATGCATGGCCAGGAATCGAGCGAAGGGTACCGTGAGATCGAAACGCAGGGCGGAATCCACCACGTCGGCGAAGGACTCGACGGTGACCGAGGAGGCCTTGCCGGTGCGCAGGTCGTCGATACTGGTGCCGCGCCGCAAGATCTTGAAGAGCAGCTGCTCACCCTCTTCGCCGAGTTTGCCCTGAAGGGTCTCGAACAGCTCGACCGAGGGGGTCTCGATCGGGTCGTAGCCGTAGCGCTCGAAGATCTTACGGATGCGATTGATCACCCATTCCCGGCGGCGCTTCTCCGCCGGGGCGAAATCGCGCATCCCCGGGGGGGTGCGTAACTGAGCCTTGGCCATGGGTCTGTACCTCTTCTTCTTTCACTCCCAGACGAGAATCACCGATCGAATCGCGGTGCCCCGTGCCGGCCGGAGTGTACCCGTGCCCGCGAGGCTTGGCCAGCCGATCCTTTGCGTCGGGCCGGGAGTTTCGATTGACAGATGCCGAGACGAGGGAGGAAGCTGCCCCCATGGAATCTTGCACAACAGCCCGGGTCGTGAAGATCGTCGGCAGGCGCGCCGAGGTGGTCGTCGATCGCCAGGAAGCTTGCGGAAGCTGTCAAACGGCCGACCTCTGCCAGGCGTTCGGCCAACGAGGTGAGACGAAGGCGATGGTGGACAATCTCGTCGGCGCCCAGGTAGGCCAGGAGGTCGAGATTGCTTCGGCCCGTGACCTGGGTCTGCGGGCGGCGGCAATGGTCTACCTCGTCCCGGCCGCCTTTTTTGTGGGGGGGGTCGTCGTGGGGTCCGAGGTCCTGCACTGGACGCCCTTGGCCAGTGGACTCCTCGGGGTGGGGGCGATGGGCATCTCCTGGCTTCTCGCCAAAGCCTACGATCGCCGCGCGCAGGGCAATGCCGACTTCCGATTGTCGATCACGCGGATCATCTCGCGGTAGATCCCTCTTCCTCAGCTAAAAGGCAACGCGGGCGACCCGGAGGAGAGTCACCCGCGTTTCGGTCTTCTTGTTCGGTCGGCAGTCCCCCGCGGCGGGGAACGGCTATCGATCAGGTGACGTTAGTCACCCAGGAGGACATCTTCAATCAACTGAACGCGCTTCTCATCACCCATGCCGGTGAACACCTCGGGGGCGATGATACCACCACTCGCGGCGAGCGAGAGGCCGGGGGAGAGCGATTCGATCAGCCGATCCGAGCTCTTCGTCATGAACGCCAGGGCCTTGTCGCCGTAGTGGAGTTTCTTCAGGTTTGCGGGCATCTTCGGCGTCGGGTCGATGAACACCATCCAGCCGTCGGCGTAGGCCTGCAGCTCATCGGGGTGATCCTGAAGCGGATTGACCGCCGAGATGACCCCATCGATCGGCGCCTGAACGTCGAATTCACGATTCGCCGTCTTGACGCTCATGAAAGCTTGATTCTGCGCAACCCGCTGGCCGATGCGCGGCATGTTGAAGGTGCGCTCTTCGCCCAGCACCCTCGTCGAGAAATCGTCGAAGCCGACCCGGCACTTGCCACCGTACTCGACGTTGACCCAGGCGTGGTGCTGGTGGTAGTGGAAGTTCATCGGCATATCGAAGCCGGCGACACGCGTCAGTCGGGGCTGCGCGGCGTCTAGAATCGTATCGGCGACCATTTGGTCGTACTTGCACTTGCCGCATTCGTAGTTCATCGGGCAGAGCTTGTAGGAAACCAGGCCCTGCAGCATGTGACGGCAGTACTTCTCGGGACCGGAGAGTTTGCGCATCCGCTCGGTCCAGGGGACGCGCCGCTTCTGAATGGATTCCTGCCTTCCGGCATCCTTCATCGCCTTATCAAACGCGCAGAGATTGCAGGCATAGTTGTAAGGGCAAAGCTTCTGGTTGATCACGCCGGCCTTCATCCAAATGCACTTGTCGCCGGTCTTGACCTTCTTCGTCGTCTTCATCTCACTCATGACCCACCTCCGAACTCTTCTTGGCTCGAAGCAGGAGCGCCTTCTCAAGCTTTGCTGCCTGCCCTCTGCCGACCGTCTGTCTCCTCCGTTCCTCCGTGACCCTCACGGGTCTGATGGGCTATAGAGCAAGACACGCGCCAAAAGGGGCAGGATGGGCGGTTGAAGTGCGGCAATCCTGTAACTCATTGTTTTGCAATCAAATAAAAAAGAGCTTGCAGGGCCGCCGCCCCCATTTGCGAGCTGCAGGGGGCCGGGACGGGCTCAAAACCGTTGAAATTTTCAATACCCCACCGTTGAGAATTTCAACACACGCCTGAAGCGCTGAGCTTTTCAGCACAGTCCGCGCAGAATTCCTCGCGCTTCAGATCCGTCCCTTCGACGGCTTCGGTCGAGTGCATGATGCAGTCATAGCGGAAGCAGTGTTTGAGGCCGCAGGTGTGGCCGATTTCATGGATCGCGACCTTGCGGCAGCGCTGGAGAAAGAGCGCCTGGTCGGGCGGCAGGCCGTAGGCCTCCTGGCGCAGGCGCACGAGGGAGAGCACCGCGCAGCAGCCCCCGACCTCGCCCGCCCCGAACACGAAGGTGAGGATCGGGGAGCACAGGTCGACATCACAGACGCCCAGGATCTTGTGCCCCTCGGGCGGCTTCAGGGCGGTCAATTCGAAGATGATGGGGGTCGCATCGTACTGCTCGCGGGTGGGCATCCAGGCTTGCGAGGGAATCGCGGCGGGTGGGGAGAGCTGTGAGGGGACGCCGTAGGCCTGCTCCAGTGCCGCACTGATCTGATCGAGGACCTCCTCCTCGACCGTACCGAGCGGCTGGACGGTGATGCCTGCCAGCTGCCCCTGCATCAGACCTCTTTCTTGATACCGAACTTCTTGATCTTGTTGTAGAGCGTGACCCGGTCGATCTCCAGAGCCTTCGCCGCCTGCGTGATGTTCCAGTCATGCTCGGCCAGGACGCGCCGGATGTGGTGTTTCTCGACCGCCTCGAGCGATGTCTGCGAAAGCTCCTCGTCCTTCGACTGGATCGAGAAGGGGAGGTGGTTCGAGCGAATCACCGTGTCCTTGACGACGACAAAGGCGCGCTCGACCGCGTTTTCCAGTTCGCGCACGTTTCCGGGCCAGTCGTAGTTCTTGATGATCTCGATCGCCTCTTTCGAGAACTCCTTGACCGGCTTGTTCGTCTTTTTCGCATACTCGCGGAGGAACCGGTAGGCGAGCAGTTCGATGTCGCTGCCGCGGTCGCGCAGCGGGGGCAGCTCGATCGAGACGACATTGAGCCTGTAGAACAGATCGTCACGAAAATCGCCGTCGGCGATGAGCTGCATCAGATTGCGGTTGGTCGCCGCGATGATGCGCACATCCACTTCGATCTCACGATTTCCGCCGATTTTCGAGAACTTCGAGTCCTGGAGCACGCGCAACAGGTCGACCTGGGACTTGGCGGAGAGATCTCCGACCTCGTCTAAGAAAAGCGTCCCACCGTCGGCGAGTTCGAAACGGCCCTGGCGGGCGAAGGCGGCCCCGGTGAACGCCCCCTTCTCATGGCCGAACAGCTCGCTCTCCACGAGGGTTTCGGGAAGCGCTCCCAAGCTGACGGGGACAAACGGCATGTACCGTCGCTGGCTGTTGGCATGGATCGCCTTGGCGATCAGCTCCTTGCCCGTCCCGCTCTCGCCTGTGATCAATGCGGTCGAGTCGCTGTCGGCCACATCCTCGACGAGCTGGAAGATCGCCTTCATCTGGGGACACTCGCCGATGATGTCGTCCGAGAGGCTCGCGTCGAGCCGTTCCTTGAGGGCGACGTTTTCATCCTGGAGCGCCTGGCGTTCGATGATGCGTTGAATCAGAATGCGCAGCTCTTCGGGCTCGAACGGTTTGACCAGGTAGTCGAATGCGCCGATCCGCATGGCTTCAACGGCGGTTTCGACCGAGGCGTAGGCGGTCATCATCACGATCTGGATCTCGGGATTGAGCCCCTTGACCTTCTCGAGCAGCTCGATGCCGCTCATGCGCGGCATCTTGATGTCGAGCAACATGATGGCCGGATTCACCTCATCGAGCATCTCGAGGGCGGCTTTGCCCGATTCGGCGCAGGTGACCTCGTAGCCGTCCTCGTTTAGCCAATTCCTGAGGGAGACCCGCACGATCTCCTCATCGTCGACGATCATGATCTTGGCTGGCTCGCCGCTCATTATTCCTCCGAATCGTCTTCGGGTCCTGGGGCGGGCGCGATGGGCAACACCACCTCGAACTCGGTGCCGGTCCCAACCTCTGACTGAACGTTTATCGATCCGCCGTGTTTGTGCACGATACCATAGGCCACCGGTAGGCCGAGGCCCGTGCCCTGCCCGACCTCCTTGGTGGTGAAGAAGGGATCGAACAGCTTGCCCATCACCTCCTCGGAAATCCCGGTGCCGGTATCCTCGACCTTCACCGACACCGCCTCCTCATCCTCGGTCAGCCCGGAGGTGATCGTCAAGATTCCGCCGTCGCCCATCGCCTCGGAGGCGTTGAGCAGCAGGTTCATGAAGGCCTGTTGAATCTGTCCGGCATCGATGTAGAGCTTCGGTAGGTCCGGGCTCAGGTGCAGGTAGATGTCGATCTCGGCCAGACTGAGCCGGTGATTGAGAAGCTCCAGAGAACTCCTGAGTAGTTCATTGATGTCCTCATCGTGTTTCTCGAGCTTCGAGCGGCGGGCGAAGGCGAGCAGGTTGCGCACGATCTTGCTGATCCGCATCGTTTCCTTGCCCATGATCGCGAGGTCCTGATCGAACTCGTTGAACTTCCTCTCTGGGAAAGCACCATCCTTGATCCACCCTTGGAAGGTGCGGACGAAGGTGAGGATGCCCATGAGGGGGTTGTTGATTTCGTGGGCGACCGAGGCGGCCAGTTTGCCCATCGAGGCGAGTTTCTGAGTTTGGAGTAGCTCAGCCTGGGTTTCTTCGAGTTCCGCCGTCCGTTCCGTGACGCGATCGGCCAGGTTGTGACCCCACTGTTTGATTTCGTGCTGCGCCTTCTGCAGATCATCCGTCATCTGATTGAAAGCGAGGGCGAGTTCGCCGATCTCCGTATCCGAATCGACCTGGATCTTGTAGTCGAGATCACCCTCGGCGACGCGCCTCACACCATGGGTCAAGGCCATCACCGGCCGACGGATGAAGCGACGTACGTAGAAGGCGAGGAAGACCGAGAGGACCACGATGATCGCGATCGTGAAGCCGACGACCAGCAGGGCGCTGCGGGCCATTTCCGCCTCGACTTCCGCGAGGCTGACCGTCATGTAGAGAACGCCCAGGACGTTTTGGCCGGCGGGGTGTTTGTGACACGGATCGCTCGAGCATGCATGTTCGTTGTAGATCGGGGCGACCACCTCGAACAGGTTGCGGGTGCCATCGTTGAACTCGCGCGTTCGGTCGGCGGCCGTCAATTCCACGAGCGGAACTTCCGAGGCGTGGCACTGGACGCAGCCGACCTCTTCGGTGCTGACGACGATCCCCACATCCTCGGAATCTGAGGAGTAGATCACCTCGCCCGTCTTGTTGAAGATGCGAACCATCTCGATCCGCTCATCCTTGCCGATCTCCGAGATGGTCTTTTCGATATTCGCGCGATCATAGCGGAGCATGGAGTAGTAGAGCGACCGCTGGCTGATCTCGCTGAGCTGATTCGAGTGCTTGCGCACATGACCCATCAGGTCGTTACGTTGCATCATGATCGTGACGACCGCCAGAGTGCTGACCAGAATGGCAATCATCACCGCCGAGGAGGCGATCAGGCGCGTGCCAATATAGCGAATCTTGCGCTGCATGAATCCCTCCTGACACTCTTCGGAAGGGGAACGCGCTAGGTCTCCGATACGCCGCCCAGCGCGATCCTCTTCTCGTCTTCGGAGGACAGCCCGTGCCAAGGGCACCCCCCTCGCAGGCAGAAGAACAGGTCCAGGTCCAGATCGACAACGGCAATGCGCATCTTCGCCGCCCGGGACTCGCAGCGGGTGCAACGGCGGTCCGACACGGTCAGCGATTCGTTGCAGCCGGGGCAGCTGAGGTCGCCGATTCCGGCTCCCTCACCCAGAGGGATGTTGAACTCCCTTTGGAAGATGTTGAAGCGGGGAGAGAGGAGCAGCTCCCCGGTCGTTCCGTCGGTTCCCTTCGCCAGGAGCCGCACCCAGTTTTCCTTGGCCAGGTCCATCTGACAGTGCGGACAGTAGCAGTGGAGATAGGTCCCGGTCCGCAGGATCTCCCGCTTTGTTGGCCGATCATTCTCGGACATGGGAACGCCTTCCTACAGATCGCAGCGTAAGCACCGGCGCGCTTCGCAGAGAGCGACCTCATCCTCCAGCCCGAGTTCGACCTCCTTGAAGTTACAGGCGCGATCGCCCAGGGGCAGTTCGCGCATCTTCGGGCGGATGAGCCTCTCGTCCTCTTCGGTGACTTCGAGTCGCTCGACATCGAAGCGGGGTTTGGCATACCAGTAGCCGTCGTAGGGAACGCCCCGCAGATAGCAGTCGATCGACACGGCAGCACGATGGGCGGCCGCAATGGCCTCGACCACCGTCGCCGGACCGGTCACGGCGTCGCCGCCGGAGAAGAAGCCCGGGCGCCCGACGGCTTCCAGGCTCTTGTCATCCACGATGAACGAGTTCCAGCGGCTGATCTGGAATCCGTGATCCTCAGGGAGGAACTCGAGATCGGGCTGTTGGCTGATGGCCGGGATGATCACGTCGCAGTCGATCACGAACTCAGAACCCTCGACCGGCACGGGACGCCGGCGACCGCTCTCATCCGGCTCGCCGAGTTCGTTGCGGATGCACTCCATCCCGACGACCTTGCCGTCCTTGCCGTTGATCCGCACCGGGGCGGTCAGGAAGTCCAAGTGAATCCCCTCTTCGATGGCCGCATCGATCTCGGCGGGGTTGGCGGGCATCTGCTCGCGCAGGCGCCGGTAGACGATGTGCACTTCCTCGGCGCCTAAGCGCAACGACGTGCGGGCCGCATCGATCGCCGAGTTTCCGCCGCCGATCACGCAGATCTTCTTGCCGGGGGCGGTCTGGTCACCGAGATTCACGCGGCGCAGGAAGACGGTTGCATCGAGGAATCCCTCGTAGTCATCCTCGCCGGGAATGCGCAGCTTGAGACCCTTGTGGGCGCCGACGCCCAGGAAGTGGGCCTTGTAGCCCTGCTCTTTCAGCTCTTCGAAGGTGATGTCACGACCCACGCGGCAGTTGTATTTGATCTCGACCCCCAGCCGAGAAATCGCATCGACCTCATCCTGCAGCAGATCGCGCGGGAGGCGGTACTCGGGGATGCCGACCCACATCATGCCGCCCGGGACGGATAGCTCTTCGAAGACGGTGACGGGGTAACCCCTGAGGGCGAGATCATAGGCGACCGTCAGGCCCGCCGGGCCCGCGCCGATGACCGCGACCTTCTGGTCGGGGAAGCGCACCTTGGCCGGCTCGATCTCCTTCAGTTTGTCACGCATGCTGTCGGCCGCGAATCGTTTGAGCGAGCAGATCGAGATCGGCTTGTCGACATCACCCCGAATGCAGCGTTCTTCACACGCGTGCGGGCAGACGCGGCCCAAGGCCATCGGGAAAGGATTGTCGGCGCGGATGATATCCCAGGCTTTCTCGACCCGCCCCTGGCCGATCAGGGCGACATAGGTCGAGACATCCTGCCCCGTCGGGCAGGCCGACTGGCAGGGTGGGGCAGTGAGGCGCTTGCAGACTCCCGCGACGCAGTGTTTGTCATGGATGTGCGCTTCATACTCGTGGCGAAAGTAGCGCAACGTACTCAGCACCGGGTTCGGCGCCGTCTGGCCGAGGCCGCACAGCGAGGAGGACATGATGACCTTGCTCAGGCTCTCCAGCTTCTCGATGTCGCCGGGTTGTCCCTTGCCCGCGGTGATTCCCTCGAGGATCTGGAGTAGCTGCTGGGTTCCCTCCCGGCACGGCGTGCACTTGCCGCAGGACTCCTCGGCGGTGAACTCCAAGAAGAACTTGGCCACGTCGACCATGCAGCTCGTCTCGTCCATGACGACCATCCCGCCCGAGCCGACAATCGCGCCGGTCTTGACGATCGACTCGTAGTCGACCGGCGTGTCGATCAGGCTCTCGGGCAGGCAGCCACCCGAGGGGCCTCCGATCTGGACGGCCTTGAGCTTCTTGTGCTCCTCGATGCCCCCGCCGATATCGTAGACGATCGCGCGCAGCGGGGTGCCCATCGGCACCTCGATCAGGCCGATGTTGTTGACGCAGCCGGTCAAGGCGAAGACCTTCGTGCCCTTACTCTTCTCGGTCCCCAGCGCGGCGAACCACTGCGAGCCGCGGTGGATGATTTGAGGGACGTTGGCGTAGGTCTCTACGTTGTTCAGAATCGAGGGTTTGCCCCACAGCCCCTTGCTTGCGGGGAAAGGAGGGCGCGGCCGCGGCATGCCGCGACGGCCTTCGATCGACGACATCAGCGCTGTTTCCTCACCGCAGACAAACGCGCCGGCGCCGTAGTACAGATCGATGTCCATGTCGTAGCCGGAACCGAGAATGTCCGTGCCGAGCAGGCCGTACTCGCGCGCCTGATCGATGGCGGCGTGGAGTCGGGTGATCGCCAGCGGGTATTCCGCGCGAACGTAGATGTAGCCCTGGTGGGCGCCGATCGCCTTGGCGCCGATGATCATCCCCTCCAAGACCGAGTGCGGATCGCTTTCGAGGATCGAACGGTCCATGAAGGCTCCAGGATCGCCTTCGTCGGCGTTGCAGAGGATGTACTTGGGACTGCCGGTCGCTCCCGCGCAGAGTTTCCACTTGAGTCCGGTGGGGAACCCGCCGCCGCCTCGGCCCCGCAGCCCGGAGGTCAGCACCTCTTCGACAATCTGCTCCGGTTCCATCTCCAGGAGGGCCTTGGCGGTTCCGAGATAGCCGTCGCGCGCGATGTACTCGTCGATCTTGTCCGGATCGATCAGCCCGCGGTTTTTCAGGGCGACGAGCACCTGATTGCCGAAAAAGCCGATGTCTTTGATCATCGGCACGAGCGTCGACTTGTCGGGATTCTCGAAGAGGTGCTCTTTGACGATGCGCCCCTTCATGAGGTACTCCTCGACGAAGTGGGGCACGGTCTCGGGCTTGAGCTTCTGGTAGAAGACCCCGTCGGGATAGGCGACCAAGAGCGGTCCGGCGGCGCAGAAGCCGTTACATCCCGTCGTGGCGATGTAGACCTCATCTTGGAGGCCGCGCTCTTTGATCTCCGCCTCGAGGGCGTCGCGTACTTCGAGCGAGCCGCTGGCGACGCAGCTCGTTCCCGCACAAATCAACAAGTGAACTCGGTATGTCTTTTCCATGGATCCGCAGTGCTCCTGGAAGAGTGCCTTCCGTTCAATCCTCTAGTTCCGTCTATGACCCACCGGTACCCCTCAATAGGTCGTCTCGCTGCCCATCGACAGCGCGTAAGCGGCCACGGGGGTGCCGTTCATGATGTGCTGCTCGAAAATCTCGCCGGTCTTTTCCACGTCGAGCCTCACATATTTGACCGGAGCGCTCTCCTTGACCTCGACCGTGATCATCGGCTCGTGGCTGCAGAGCCCGGCGCAACCCGATGAGGTCAGGATCACATCCTGAAGTCCGCGCGTCTCGATCTCCTTCAGCAGGGCGCTCATGATCTCCCGCGCCCCGGCAGCGATTCCGCAGGTGCCCATGTGCACGGTCACCTTCACCCTGAAGTTGCCGTCGCGCAGATTCACCGTTCCCTTGACCGATTCCTTGATCTTCTTGAGATCCTCGATTCGAAGCTTGGCCATTCTATCCACCTCCCTCAGCATTGGCGGGCGGCTCTTGCTCGGCAGATCCGTTCAGCATCGGCCGCAGTTGTTCAAGGACGGCAGGGTGCGTGATCGGAATCTCACCCAGTTGCTCTTTGATTTCTCGCGTATCGAGCTGCGCATGTATCCCGTCGCTGTCACGCTCAAAGACGAAGTCCACCTCGGGATTCCCGAGGATCAGGGCGACCATCGTGCTGGCGATATCACCCAACGGCTTGCGATCGATATGGCTGTATCCAAAGGTCGCCTGCACCAGGGTGCCTTCGCCGGGACGAGAGTGCAGCTCGAACTGCCCTTCGGCCTCGCGCGCCGACTGCTCGAGAAGCGGCAAGCCCATGCCGACCCGGCGCGTGGTTCGCGTCGTGACGAAGGGATCCTGCACCCTCGAGGCCATCTCGGGGTCCATGCCCCGCCCGTTGTCCTTGATCCTGATCATCAACATGTCCGTCTTCACATCCGCCTTGATGCTGACCTCGATGAGCGTCGCCCCAGCGGCGGTGCTGTTCTCAACAAGATCGAGAATGTGAAGTGACAGATCCTCCATTTTAGTTCAGGGCCCCGTCGCCCAGCAGTGTGCGGCCGTCTTCGCTCCTGAGAGCCCGGCCCAGCTCATCGAAAGCCGCCTCCTCTGCGCGGATCGTCGTCGGATTGACCCCCAGCTGATTGAGATCGTGCGCATCCGAGGAGGCCACGAAAGGGTAGTGGGCGTACTCCGGGAAGCGTTGGCGTCCCTCTACCAGGCTCAGGCGGCGCGAGATCTCCACGCCGTCGAGCGGCAATCCCGGCGGGATGAAACCCAGGCTCCCGACCAGGCTGAACATCTCGCGGTCGATGTGGCTGGCGATCGCCAGGCCCCCGTGGGCATGGATCGCGGAGACGAGCTCATCGATACCGATCGACGTCGCCCCGATCAAGAGTCGGGGGTTCATCCCCTCGACCTCGTCCTGCTCGTTCGCGATGACCTGCAGCCCGAAGAGGTCCTCGTTGTTCTCGCCGGGCTGAAGGCGATCGTAGATGAGCTCCTGAAACGCCATTGCTTGCGCAAGCTCGCCGAAGAGGGCCAGAACGTGGGCCTCCTCAGCGGAGGTCACCTCGAGACCGGGCACCACCGTCAAGGGTGATGCATCGGCGGCGCGCATGATGGCGCCGGCATTCTCAGCGCTGTTGTGATCGGTGACCGCGATCATGTTCAGCTTCATCTCCACCGCCCGTGCAACGATCTTGCGGGGCGTCATGTCTAAGGTTGCACACGGCGACAGGCACGTGTGGACGTGCAAGTCGACGGTAATCTCTCTGAGCCCTTCATTGCCCACATCCGTCCCTGCTCTAAACCTACTCTCCCACGACGCCGAGTTCGTGGAGCTTGCCCACCAGGGCAAATGCCGACTGCTGGCTGATCAAGATCGGGATGCTCTCAGCTTTCGCCTTGGCGATCGTGTCCTCTTCCGGCTCGCGACCCTTGATGAGGATGATCCCGCAAAGCGACTTCATCACGGCCACCGCCACGATGTTCTGGTGGGTCTGCAGCGTGATCCAGAGGGCGCCTTCTTCCGCGTTCCCGATGACGTCGCTGAGCATGTCGCTCGCATATCCGGACGTCACCTCCGCCTCGAGCCCCTCGCCGGCGACCCTGACCTCCAATTCGAGCTTCTCAGCGATCTCAGTTAGTTTCATTGTTCTTCCTCGTGAAGATACGGATCTTGAGTGTCGTGCCCTCGCCCGGTATCGAGCTGAGGTCCATGCGGTCGGCGCACTTCTTGATGTTCTGGAGGCCCATGCCGGCCCCGAATCCCAACTCGCGCACCCAGTCGGCGGCGGTCGAGTAGCCGGGCTTCACGGCCATCTCGAGATCCTCGATTCCGGGACCCTGGTCCTGAATGCGCAGAGAAACCTCTTCCGGTGTGATGCGATACTCCATCGCACCCCGGTCGGCGTAGATGACGACGTTCATCTCCGCCTCGTACGACGCGATCGCCAGGCGGTGGAGAATGTCGGGACGAATCCCGAGCCTCTTGAGATTCCGTTTCATCTGCGTCGAGGCTGTGCCGGCGCGTTCGAAGTCCTTGCCGACCACATCGTAGGTCAAGTAGATCTCTTTGTAGTCGGCGGCGATGTCTTCAAAGATGTGGCTCGCGCGATACTGGCGGAGCTCCTCTTCCCGCAAGGCCTTTTCCAGCTTCCTGAGCATTCCCTCGATGATCCGGCCCTTGGTGATGATCCCCTTCAGCTTCCCGCTGTCGCGGTCGAGGACCGGGAAGCGGCCGTAGCCCAGCTGATCGAAGAGCTTGATCGCATTGATCAGCGGCTGATCCGCGAAGATGGTCTTGGGGCTGGGCGTCATCCGCTCCGCTACGGGGCAATCGTCGCCGCCCTCGCTGAGCCAGCGGATCACATCCTCGATGCTGACCATGCCAAGGAGCTTCGCGCCGTCCATCACGGGTACGCCGGAGATTCGGCGATCCCGCAGGATATCGCGTAGCTCGCTCATCCGCTGATCGGGGGTCATGGTGATGACCTCTCCGCGGATGATATCCGAGAGCTTCAGCTGGAAGAGAAGCTCCCGAGTTTTGGCGAAATCAACGTCCATTTCTCATCTCCGAAGACGAGACTCAGGCCAAACGAACGGCTTTCCGCAAGCCGTGGGCGTAGAGTTTCCCCGAGGCCTCAAAGAGGGTCAGGTCGGACTTCATCAGTACGAGGTCCTCCTCCCGGGCCAGTTCAACAAAGCTCTCAGGGATGGGCTTTGCACGGACAATGCACATCGCGCGAATCCCCGCGACCGCGCAGGTGCGGATCGCCTGATTCGTCACGAGCCCGGTCAACAGGAGATCGGGCGTGCCCATGTGCGCCAGGATATCGCTCATCAAATCGCCCGCGGCCACGGTCGAGGCCTCGGTCTCCAACTGCTCGTCCTCACCGCAGAGCACGGTGGCTTCGAGCTCAGTCGCCAACTCACTCAGCGTCATCTGCAGGACTCCTATAGCTTTCGACGATCTCCACCATCTTTGTGGGCTCGACAATACCGTGGGTGTCCTCGTCAACCAAGACAACGGGAGCCAGACCACACGCGCCAAGGCAGCGCACTGCCTCGAGTCCAAACTCGCGATCGGGGGTCGTTTCGCCCACCTCGATCTTCAGATGGCCCTTGACCTTGTCCAAGAGTTTCCCGGAGCCCTTCACGTAGCAGGCCGTCCCCATACAGACGCGGATCGTGTGTTTTCCGCGCGGGACCATCGTGAAGAAGGAGTAGAAGGACACCACCCCGTAGACGTCCGAGGCGGGAAGCCCCAGGCCGTTCGCGACGTAGTTCTGCACGGGCACCGGCAGGTAACCCAGCATCCCCTGCGTCTTCTGAAGAACGGGAATCAGTCCACCGCGCCGAGGTCTGAACTCGCGCAGAACCTCATCGACCTCGGGCTTCTTGTCGGTCAGCTCTTCCTCCACGAGGAATTCGTCGAACTGCTTGCCGACCACCTCGGGATCGCTCGCCCAATCGCGGGTGCCCCCCTTCGCGCGGGGGATCGCCTCCAACAGGCCCTCGCAATGGGCGAGGAGGGCATCATGATGGTAGTTGAAGATCGGCCACTGCGGCTTGAGCGGTGCCGGACGTTCGCCATTGAGGCGCGGCGTTCCGGCGTCTGCCTTGTCGATGACCGGCCACTGCAGGCCGTCGGCGGCGATTCGTTCATACGTGATGCCCGCAACTTGCGGAACGGAGTTCACGATTTCCTCTTCCCAGATCGCCTGGCTCGTGCGATCCGGCCAATCACCGCCCAGTCGCCTGGCCAACTCACGATAGATCCAGGTCTCAGGCTTGGCTTCGCCCGGAGGCTCGACCACCTGCCTTGCGCGACTCACCCGGCGTTCGCAGCTCGTGAAGGTGCCGTCAACCTCGCCCCAGCCGGCTGCCGGCAGGACCACATCGGCGGCGGCGCTCGTCTCGGTCTCCAGGATGTCGATGACGACGACGAACCCGGCTTTGTCGATCGCCTGGCGTGCGCCCTTCAGGGCCGGGTCGAGGTGAGCAAGATCCTCGCCCGCGATCATGAGAAGCGAGACGCCCTCGCCGGCCTTGGCGATGATCTCCGGAAGCGTCAATCCGGGGGTCTCACCCTGTTCGAAGCCGGGCAGATAGGGCCCCGCGCCCATCAGCGGCGCGCCGACCGAGTTGTTGAGCGCGGCCAGGTAGCCCACCCCTCCGCAGTCGGTGTCTTGATTGCCCAGCAGCTCCTGCAGTTGCCTGAACAGAGCATCCCACACGGCGACCTTCGGGCCGTAGAGCAGCATCGTCGGTCCGTCGGCGGCGAGGATCTTCGCCACTTCGGCGACCTGGGCCAGCTCGATGCCCGTGGCGCTGGTGACCTTCTCCGGCGAGAAGGTGTTCGCCGCCTGCTTCAGTTCATCCGTCGCCTTGCGCGCACCGCTGGTCACGAGCTGCTGAAGGATCCCATTGATCAGGACCGATTCGGACCCCTCGCGGGGCTGCAGCGCCGCCGTAGCGAACGTGGCGATCTTGGTCGGCCGGTCGTCGATCACAATCAGCTGCGCGCCGCGTTTGGCCGCGCGCTTGATCGCCGATCCGGCGACCGGATTCTCGGACGTGACATCCGAGCCGATCAGGAGGATTCTCTCGGCCGCGTCGATCTCGGCGAGGGAGTTGCTCATGCCGGTCGCCCCGAAGGGCGTGGTAACGTTGTTCGTCCCGACCGCCGCGCGCATGAGCTTCTGCCCGAGGAAAAGCGACTCATTGGTCGATTTGTCGGACAGAATGCCCACAATGGCGTCCGGTCCTTGTTTGTCCTTGATCTTCTTTATCTTCTGAGCAACGAGATCCAGAGCCTCATCCCAGCTTGCCTCGCGCTGCTTACCGTTCTCGCGCACCAGCGGCTTGGTCAGGCGCTTCTCCGAAGCCAGGAAGTCGAATCCGAACCGGCCCTTCATGCACAGGCGCCCATCGTTCGGCGCGCCTGACTCGAAGCCGTCGACCTTCATGATCCGGTTTTCCTTCACCGAAAGATCAAGCTGGCAGCCGACGCTGCAGTAGGCGCAGGTGGTCCGCACGTGCCGCACCTCCCAGGGCCTTGCCTGGTAGCGACTTTTCTGGTCGACGAGCGCGCCGACCGGACAGACCTGCATGCACTCGCCGCAGAAGACGCACTCGGACCTTTCCAACGATCCGTTGCCCATTGCGATGATCTTGGCGTCCTTACCCCGAAATCCATGAGAGATGGCGTTGTTGACCTGGCTATCGTTGCAGGCCTGCACGCAGCGCCCGCACAGAATGCAGCGCGAGAAGTCGCGCATGATGAGCGGGCTCGCCGACTCCATTTCGTACTCGGGCTTGCGACCCTCGAAGCGCGTGCTGCTGACCTGATAGCGGTAGGAGAGAGCCTGAAGTTTGCAGGCCCCGTAGACCTCGCAGAGTTCTTCACTCTGATCGTAGGCCTTCGCCTCCCGCTGGAGTTCGGTCCAGCGCGCCGTGTCCTGGGCGCGGACCGAGCAGTTGTGATTCCCCGACGAAAGGAGGAGCTCCAAGATGTTGCGCCTCGCTTCGAGCACCGTGGGGGTGTTGGTCTTGATCACCATCCCCTTGGTGGCCGGCATCGTGCAGGATGCGACCAGCGCACGCGCTCCCTCGACCTCGACCACGCAGACTCGGCAGGCACCGGTGGGCAGTGCGCCTGGCAGGTGGCAGAGGGTGGGGATGAAGATGCCATCTCGCCGGGCGATATCCAGGATCCGATCGTCCGGCTCGATGCTGAGCTTCCGTCCGTTTATGGTGACGAAGTTCTCTGCGTTCATCGCTCTTCCTTGTTCTCTACTGGTCCTTGAGGTAACAAATCAGGCCGCACTGCAGACAGCGCTCGGCTTCTTGCTTCGCTTCCGTTTCCGTCAGCCCGGGCAATTCGCTTGCGGCGATCCAGTCGGCCGCGGTGCTCGGCTCCCGAACCGATAGATCTTCACCCTGACGCGGGGCGGGAATGACATCGTGAACCTCATCGATATTGAGAATCTCATCCGCCTCGAGGGCGAGATTGTCGATCGGTTCAACACCACTCCCGCTCAGGTGCTGGTGAATGCCTCGCACGAGGCGGCGTCCGGAGACGATCGCCTTGACGACGGCCGAGGCATCACTGATCCGTCCCGGCTCGGGAGGAGTGAAGATGCCATGGCCGTTTCTGGAGGGCAGGGTCTGGAAGGTGGGAACGGTGCGCCAGGTCGGCATCGCTCCGAGGGCGACAAACTCGTCGCCGAAGGTCTCGCCGTCGGACACCTCGCCTTCCTCGACCTCCAGCCTGATCGGGGCGATGACGAGTTCGGGGATCCGCCCCTCGGCCGCAATGAGGGTGTTGACGGCCAGGGTCTCAGCCGGCGGCTCGCCCGGACGCGGGGTTGTCGGCGCGATCGTCGCGCCCACCAGGCGATCGTCTGCGCCCCACAGGCCGGTGACCTGCATGGCGGGACGCACGAAGATTCCCTCTCTGGCCAGTGCGCGCGTTTCCTGCAGGTCGGCAGGGAGCAGTTCTTCCTCGCAGAGGGCGAGGATCGTCACCTTCTCCACGCCGCTCTCGCGGAGATCCCGGGCCAGCGCACCCGATTCAGGGGTGGTTCCTGCGATCAGGACATGCTTGCCGAGATCCTGCGTCCGGCCCTGAGCCATGTCCTCGAGGAGATCGAACAGCAGATGCAGGCCCGGCACCAGCTGCGGCCTCGCTTCGCCCTGGGCGCCGAGAACCTTCCGGCTGTCGAATCCGCCCGTCGAGAGGAGAATCGCGTCGAACCCGTCTTCGACCAGAGATCGAATCGTGAAATCCCGGCCGAGGAGCTTCTCGGTGTGAGCCTCGACCCCCATCTGGAGGATGCTCTCGATCTCGTGATCGAGGATATCGTCCGGCAGGCGACCGTCGGAAATGACGTAGCGCAGGATGCCGCCCAGCTTCGGTTTGGCTTCGTAGAGGATCGTCTCGTGTCCGAGCCGCGCCAGGTAGTAGCTGGCCGCCAGACCTTCCGCGCCGGCCCCGATGACCGCCACGCGCTGCCCGCTATCGGCATTCTTGTAAGGGTTGATGTGTTTGCCGGTCGCCATCTCGTAGTCCGCCGCAAACCTCTTCAGCGGATTGATCCCCACCGGCTCGTCCGCCGCGAGGTTGCGACGGCAATCGAATTCACAGGGGGCGGGGCAGATGCGCCCGCAGATCAGCGGCAGCGGGCACTTCTCCTTGATGACCCGAAGCGCCTCTTCCGGAAGCCCGTGGCGGACCGCCCGGATGTAGCGGGGGATGTCGATTCCGGTCGGGCAGGCGCGCTGGCAGGGCGCGGTGCATTCGGCCGCGGTGTATTCGGCCTGCATCCGACGGGTGGTCGAGGTCAGTCCGATGATGTCCTTCGGGCATGCGGTGACGCAGGCCCCACACCCGACACAGTTCTTGGGATTGAACTTCGGGAGATTGTCCGCGCCGATGGTCAGGGCGTCGAAGTTGCAGGCCTTGACGCAACTGCCGAGCCCGATGCACCCGATGGGGCACACCTTGCTGCCGCCGTAGAGCTGCATCGCCGCCTGGCAATCCTGGGCGCCGTTGTAAACGTACCGCAAATCGGCCTCGTCGGTGCCGAACGTGCAGGTCGTTGAGGCGAGATCCGGCTCGCGAGCGACCACCTTCACGCCCATCACCGCGCCGACCGCCACCGCCGTGTCGAAGCCGCCCGCCACGCAGATGCCGGCGTCGGCCTTGCCCCCGACAATCGACTCGGCCGCCGCCCGGCAGCCGGGAAAACCGCAGCCACCGCAGTTGGCGCCCGGCAGGGCGTTCTCCACCTCGCCGATGAGCGGGTCTTCCTTCACGTAGAACACGCGGGAAGCGATCCCGAGCAGCAGCGCCGCGGCGGCACCCAATCCACCCATGAAGATCAATGCTGTGACCATTGCCTCACCTTATCGCTCTAGTTCTTACGCCATACCCTTGAATCCCTGGAAGGCCAGAGACATCAAACCTGCCGTGATCAATGCGATCGCCGTGTCCTGCAGCGGTTGGGGGATGCGCGCGACGCGGAATCGCTCGCGGAGACCGGCGAACAGGACCAGCGCCAGGGCAAACCCCAGCCCGCTGGCGATCGAAAAGACGACCATCTCAATGAACTCGTAGTTGTTCTTCACGCAGATCAGCGCCACGCCCATGATGGCGCAGTTCGTGGTGATCAGCGGAAGGAAGATCCCCAGCGCCTGGTAGAGCGCGGGCATCGTTTTTTTCAGGAAGATCTCGATGAACTGCACCAGCGCGGCGATCACCAGAATGAAGGCGATCGTCTGCAGATGCTCCATCCCGTAGGGGACCAACACCGTGCGACTCACGATCCAAGTGATCACGGAAGCGACGACCATCACGAAGATCACCGCCATTCCCATGCCGATCGCCGTATCCATCCGCTTCGAGACGCCCAGGAAGGGGCAGTTCCCCAAGTACTGGGCCAGCAGGATGTTCTTGACGAGAATCGCGCCGATAACCAGAAGGATCAGATCCACAATTGCCTCCTCATCCAGAGTGGTTGCGCGACTACGCCTCGGCCTTCATCCGGCTGCGGTACCGGTCGAAGGCGTTCATCATAAACAGCAACAACCCCAGGCCGACAAAGGCGCCGGGGGCATCTGCAAATAGGGCGAAGGGCTCGAACGAAGCGCCGAAGACGCTCTGGCCGAAGAAGGTGCCGGCGCCGAGCACCTCGCGCACCGCTCCCAACACCCCGAGGGAGAGAGTGAATCCGAGGCCGACTCCCAGGCCGTCCGCGGCGGCGAGGTGAACCGGGTTCTTGGCGGCGAAAGCTTCGGCCCGCCCCAGAATGACGCAGTTCACCACGATGAGGGGGATGAAGATCCCCAGGCTTTGCGACAGCCCGAAGAAGAAGGCCTTCATCACCAGCTCGACCGTGACCACGAAGGTGGCGATCACCACGATGAAGCAGGCAATTCTCACCTTGGCGGGGATCACCTTGCGGAGGAGCGACACGAGGACATTCGAGCAAAGCAACACGAAGGTTGCCGCAAGTCCCATCCCAATGCCGTTCTCCACCGTATTGGTGACCGCGAGCACCGGGCACAGCCCCAACACCAGGCGGAAGGGCGGTAGCTCCGTGGTGAAGCCCTTGGTGAACTCCTTGACAATTCTCATGCCGGTCTCCCGTTGCGCAATGCCGCAAAAAGCGCGGCAGTTGACCTGACCTATTGAGAACCCGAACGAGCCGCCGCGGCCCACTCGGAGAGCTCGTCTTTGTGCTGTTTCACGAACTCCGCCGCCCCGCGCACACCGGCCACGACGGCCGTGCTGGTCCGCGTGGCGCCGGAGACCGCCTCGATATCACCCCCCGCGGGTGACAAAGCAAAGGTGGTGCCGTCCACCGGCCGGCCGGCGTAGGTGCGCAGGTAGCCCGGATCCGCGACCCGCGTCCCGATGCCGGGTGTCTCGGAGTGTTTGGTCACCCGCACGCCCACGATCGAGGCGCTCGCGAGATCAACCCCAGTGATCACCGACACGTTGCCGCCGTATCCGCCCGCGCCGGCCGTCTCCAAAGCCACGGCCTTGACTACGCCGTCTTCCACGAGCGGGTAGAGTCGCCACGCCTGGCCATCGATCTCCTGGGTGAACGCGTCGGCCACCGGATCATTCGCGGCGTCCGCGAAGATGTCATGCACCGCCGGTCCGCGCAGATTGACTTCCTCCTGAAGGAAGATCTGCTCTGCCAGCCCCTCATTGAGGGCGGTGAGCCCGAGGGCGGACACCAGACAGATGGCGGTCAAGACCAGGAACATCTTGGTGAGTTCATTCATCGTGCCGGCACCTCCACTCCGATCACCTTGGGCCTAATCTTGTCGATGAGCGGCTGGGCCATGTTCATCAAGAGGACGGCGAAGACTGCGCCGTCCGGCCAGACGCCGAAGGTGCGGATGAGAACCGTGAGCAGACCACAGCCGAGGCCGAAGACGACCTGGGCCCATCCATTGACCGGTGAGGTCGCGTGGTCAGTGGCCAGGAAGAACGCCGCGAACACCGTGAGCCCGGAGAACAGATGGAACAGAGGTCCGGGGTAGCTGGCGGGATCCGCCGCCTGGAAGATTGCCGCGGTGATGCCGACGGTTGCCAGATAGGAGAGGGGGATTCGCCAGGCGATATGACCTCGCAGGATCAGGTAGATCCCTCCGATGATCAGCCACAACGCCATCGAGGATCCCACTCCGCCGAGCTGCTGACCCCAGATCAAACCGCCGATCGGGAAACTCTGGACGGCTTCCACTCCATAGGCGCGCCAGGCCACGAGTGGTTCGAGGACCGGAACGCTCAGGTCCCAGGAGGTGAACTGCGCGGCGGTGTTGAGACGCAGAGGCCAGGAGAAGAGGATGATGGCATAACTGAGGAGAGGCGGACAGAAGGGGTAACTCCCCATGCCGCCGAAGAAGTGCTTGCCCAGCACCACCATTATGAGTGAGGCCATCAGAACCAGCCACCAGGGCGCGGCCGCATGGAGCAGGAGACCCAGAATGAGCCCCTGAACCAGTACGGATCCGTCCGCCAGGTATCCCGGTTGGTTGCGCAGACGTGCGACGACCCACTCGAACAGGATTGCGCTGCCGACTGCCAGCAGAACCGTCTGAACCCCGGCCAATCCCCACAGGAGGAAGCCGGCGATCGTTGCTGGCAGAAGCGCGATCAGCTGGTTGAAGTAGATCTCGGGCACGCTGCTCCCGTCGTGGGTGTGGGGAGGTGTCGCCACACTCAGAAGCGGGGAGCGTTTCATCGTTTCCCTCCTGCGTCGCCTGTAGGCTTTATTCGATTGTCTCGGCTTCGGCCGCGGCCAGAGCGTCCGCTTCAGCCAGCGCTTCGGCCTGCAACTGTCCGTAGCGATCGATTGCGTAACGCATGTACTGCACCAGGGGCCGCCTTGCCGGACAGACAAAGGCGCACGCGCCGCACTCGATGCAGGCGGATGCGCCCATGACGTAGGCCTCCTCGGCGAGAGCGAACTCGGCGTGACGAGCGACAAGGCTCACCTGGATGTTCACCGGGCAGATCTGCACGCACCGTCCGCAGTTGATGCACGGATTCTCGGTCAGCGCCGTGACCTCGCCGGCCGCGATGAGAGTGAGGCCGTCGGTTCCCAGGGTGACGGGAGCGCCCAAGTCGAACTGGGCGTTTCCTTGCCAGATCCCGCCCAGCAGGATGCGATCACCTTCTTCGACCTTGATCTCCAGCTGCTCCAGAACGTGACCGACCGGGGTGCCCACCGGGACCTCGACCAACGTCGGTTGGCCGCCGCCCTTGGGCGTGACGGTCAAATACTTGGTGGTTCGGGGCCGGCCCGTCTTCACCGCCCGGAGAGCCAGGCAGAGATGCTCGGCCGTCACATAGAAGACGCCGGCCTCCCGCGCGCCTTCGGGCGTGATGTTGCCGACGCCTGCCGCGCGGGCGAGGATCAAGCGCCAGTGCGAGTCGGGATATCGCTCGACCACCGGGAGGATCTCGAGTCCCGCCACTCCGCTGACCTGCCCCTCCTGTCCGGCGGGAACCGCCAGGACGAGGCGAGCCCCGTCCGCGATCCGGCCCAGGCCCTCGATCGCCTCGGCCAACTCGGCCTGTCCCTCGGTCACGAAGTGGGCTTGGACGCCCAAACCAGGCTCCCGATCGACCCCCATGATGATCACGGTCCGGGGCGTGACCCCGGCGGCCTGCCAGGGCAACACGATCCCGAGGGCCGACAAGGCTTCGAGCAGATCTTCCGGCTCGGCGGCGCGGGGGTCTTCCAACGTGGGCTCCTGCATCCACACGTCCTCGACGCCGGGAGGCTGCTTCACCTCGACGGTCCGGAGGTCTTCACCCGAGGCCGCGCGGATGCCACCGATCCCGGTGACCTCGCCGGTAATCGGCGCGTGGATGGTGTCACGCTTCGCGCCCGTGGCGAGCGGTTGTCCGCACATCACCTGCTGGCCCACCGGGACTAGGGTCGCCAGCTCGGCCGACGGAAGCGGCAGACGCACCTCTGTAGGGGCCGCCAATGACTGCAGGGGGGCGCCGGGACTGTCCATCGCAATCCGCGGTTTCACCAACCCCAAGAACCGCTTGCTGCTCACTGTTCCTCCTCGTATCAAGAAGGTCTCTATGGCTTGTGTTACTTCATGTGGCAGGTCTTGCAGACCGTATCGGCATCTTCTTTCGAGCGGCTGAAGAAACTGAACTTCTCCTGCTCCTGATGACATCGGGTGCACTGGTTGTGGTACGCATCCGCGCTGCGGCTGGCCACATGGCAGGCCTCACAGGTGTGCTCCTCGATGTCGGTCAGCTCGGCGTGGTCCAGGTCATCGGGCTCGAACTCATCGTCGGGATGACAGGCATCGCACGACTGAGCCTCGCCTTCGCCGCTTTGGTGGCAAGCCGCGCAGGCCATGACCAATTGCTCGTCATCTTCAGCCGTGGCGTGGCATGCACTACAATTGTGGCCCGCCAGAATCAGGTCGAGGTTTTCGTCGTCATCTTCATCATGACACTCGGCGCAGGACGAAGCTGCCGGTGGAGGGGTCGGACGGGTGAGTTCTTCGTGGGAGTGGCAGTCGATACAGTCAGTGTAGTCTTCGTCGGTGAACTCCGCGTGAAGGTCGCCGATGTCCTCGTCTTCCCACTCGTAGATCTCGAAGCTGTCCTCGTGATGGCAGAGCGTGCAGTTCTTCTCGACCTCTTCGGTGAGAAGCTCGTGATGGCACTGGGCGCACTCGTGCTCCTCGTGTTGGTCATGGGGGAAGAGGACGGCACCGCCGGCGTTGTCGAAGAAGACTCGTTTGGGAGATTCGAGGTCTTTTGCAGGTAGGGCGTAACCGGCCAAACCAAGGATGAGAAAGATGATGCCCACCGCAAATACCAGACCGACTCGTTTTGTCTGATTCATGATTTCGGTTCCGTTTCCCAGGACTGTTCCAAGGCCCAACCACACGGACCACGTGTGCCTGTGGGCGAAGCGGGCACAGGCCCAACCAGCCCCCAGGAGTTGGCTCCAAATCAGAGAATGGAGGCTACTTGAGACATACGGAGGCTGTCAAGAATCGTCGGACACGGGCGGCATTAGATCTATTAATCCGGAGGATTGCTGACCAGGCAGGACGCCTGAACCCCTCACTTGGCGCGGACGGGAACTCATCCCGCAGGGGACCCGCAGGACGAATCAGGCGGAAGGTTAGACAAAGTACAAACTGGGTGGGAGACGGGATTTGAACCCGCGACCTCGTGAGCCACAGTCACGCGCTCTAACCAACTGAGCTACACCCACCAGGTATGGCAAACACTGCCAAAGAGCGTACAAATCCCCCTCGCGCACCGGATCGGAATCCAGAAAACGCAGGAAGGATATGGACAACCCATGCTAGCGGGGCGGGGTGTCCGGGTGCAAGGGTTTTTGATCCGCCGCTCCAGCAAAGCCGGTAATACTCTACATACAATGTTCTAGGGTTGGCATCCGGCAGGCCCGGCGTTAGAATCCTCCTCTTGTCAAATACCAGGGGCAGGGTCTCATCCATCGCCTTTTTGGGGCGGTTTGGATAAACCCTATGAGCCAGGAGGATTCCGTGAAAGGGCGCGTGCTGATCATCGATGACGAGCCTGAAATCAGGCGAAACCTGACCATCGGTCTTACCCAGGAAGAATACGAGGTCGTGGCTTGCCCCGACGGAATCTCCGCGATCCACGAGCTCGATCGATCGCGGGCCCACGGCGTGGGCTTCGACTACCTGGTGACCGATATCTTCATGCCGGATATCGACGGTCTCAAGATCCTGAAAGTCATCAAGAGCCAGTACCCGGAGCTGCCGGTTCTGGTGATCACCGGATTCGGGGATGATCGCCTCAAGATGACGGCCCTGTCCGAGGAAAACACGGGCTACCTGGACAAACCCTTCGAGATCTCCGATCTGGTCGCATCACTGGAGCAACTCTCATCCGGCACGACCACGCTGAAGGCGGCGGATGAGTCTGCACCGGCCCAGCTTCAGGGAACCCGTGAGTCGGCCAGCGCCTACCTGACGGTTCGAATCACCGACGATGCACGGAGCATGGACATCTTCAACGAACTCCGGCAGCTGGACGGCATCGAGAGCTGCGATGCGGTTCGCGGGGACGTTGATGTCATCCTGCTGGGGCAGGCTTCAAGCGTCGAGGGGATCCAAGCCCTCTTCGATCGCGTTGCGGCGATCGAAGGCGTCGAGATCGCGTCGCAGTCGGCCATCGAACGTCCCAAACTGGACCAGGACGTGGACGACTTCGTCAAGATCTACCAGAAGGCCGTCAAGGGCAGCACCACGGAGGTCGCCAGACGACAGCCGGGAACGACCAGCTACATCATCGTCGACATCGACAAGGATGCGATTCAACAGATCTTCACCACCGTCTTCTTCATCGATGAGGTCATGTTCTGCGATCTCATCGAGGATGGGACCAAACTGGTCGGGATGATCACCGGCCAGGGTGCAGTTGGACGCACGCCGCGGATCATCGAGAAGATCTCCGAGATCGAAGGTGTCTTGCGTGTGCGGGAGGCCAAGGTCATCAAGATGCTCGACGACTAGGCCCCGCGGGAGGCGCGGTCGTTGGGGGAGGATGCGGTGGGGCCGGTGGCTCAGGCACCGGTCTCGATGCCGCTATTGAAGACGACTCACCATCCACTTTCGAACCTTCACCGATCAGGACAGAACTATGGCACGCGTTGAAGAAAGCTTTGGATACCGGCTCTGGCGCTACGATGGACAGCCCGGGGAGCTCATTCCCCTGCTGCAATCGGCACAGGAGCACTTCGGCTACGTTCCCCGCCGGGCGATCAAGTACATCTCCGAGGTCACCGATGTGCCGGAATCGACCATCTACGGCGTGATCACGTTCTACAGCCAGTTCCGGCTGCAGCCGATGGGCAAGTTCGTGGTGCGCGTGTGCGCGGGAACAGCCTGTCATGTCTCCGGTGCCAAGGTGCTGATCGATGCTGTACAAGACGAGCTGGGGATCGAGGTGGGGGACACCTCCGAGGACGGGATGTTCACCCTGTTCACCGTGGCCTGCCTGGGGTGCTGCTCCCTGGCGCCGGTGATCATGATCAATGACGACACCCACGGGCGTCTCACGCCGGCCTCGGTGCGCAAACTCATGCGCACCTACCGCCGCAAGGCGGCGAAGCCTGCTGAGACGGCCCCGAAAGCGCAATAATCACGGTCACTCCATACGCACGACCCGAGCGGAGACATAAGGCAATGAAAAGAGTCTTGGTGGGCATGGGAACATGCGGGCTTTCGGCGGGAGCCCAAGATGTCTACGACAAGCTGAAGGCGCTGATCACAGCGGAGCCGAGCACTTGTACGCTCGATATTACCGGATGCATCGGCATGTGCTATCGAGAGCCGCTCGTCGAGGTGCGGGAGAATGGTGATCGCGTGATCTATGGCGGGGTCGATGCGGCCAAGGCCGAAGAGATCTTCACGCAACACATCAAGGCCGAGACCACCCTGGGCGAGAACATCGTCTACCGCCTCAAGGCCGATGGGACCAGTGAAGGCGCCGAGATTGCCTTCATGGATCCGCAGGAGCGCATCGTGCTGCGCAACTGCGGCGTGATCGATCCGGAGTCACTGCCGGACTACGAAGAACGGGGCGGCTACGAAGCCCTGCGCAAGGCCCTCGCCGAGATGACCCCCGAGGGGATTATCGAGGAGATGAAGGCCTCCGGGCTCCGCGGGCGGGGCGGCGCCGGATTCCCGACCGGGCTGAAGTGGTCCTTTGCCGCTCAGAATGAAGGCGACGTGAAGTACGTCGTCTGCAACGCGGACGAGGGTGACCCCGGGGCATTCATGGATCGTTCGGTGCTGGAAGGTGATCCGCATGCCGTGCTCGAAGGAATGATCATCTGCGCGCGCGCGATCGGGGCCAGCTTCGGATACATCTACTGCCGCGCGGAATACCCTCTGGCGATCAAACGTCTGACGATCGCGATCGAAGCCGCCCGCGAGAAGGGTTATCTCGGAGAGAACATCCTCGGATCCGGCTTCACGTTCGACCTGAAGATCAAACAGGGGGCCGGCGCTTTCGTGTGTGGTGAGGAGACCGCCCTGTTTGCCTCGATCGAGGGCGAGCGGGGTATGCCCCGTATCCGTCCTCCTTTCCCGGCGGAGAAGGGCCTCTGGCAGAAGCCCACCAACAACAACAATGTCGAGACCTACGCGAACGTGCCCTGGATCGTCTCGAACGGTGCGGCCGCTTACGCGAAGTTCGGGACCGAGAAGAGCAAGGGTACGAAGGTCTTCGCGCTGGCCGGCAAAGTGAATCACGGCGGTCTGGCCGAGGTGCCGATGGGCACCTCGATCAATGATCTGGTGTTCAAGATCGGCGGAGGCATCAAGGAAGACCGGGAGTTCAAGGCTGTGCAGATGGGCGGGCCCTCCGGCGGCTGCATCCCGGCGGCCCTCGGTGACACCCCGGTCGACTTCGAGAGCATCCCTCAGACCGGCGCGATCATGGGCTCGGGCGGCATGGTGGTCGTCGACGACAAGACCTGCATGGTCGAGATTGCCAGGTTCTTCCTCGAATTCACGCAGAACGAGTCGTGCGGGAAGTGCACCTTCTGCCGGATCGGCACGCTCAGGATGCTGGAAGCCCTGGAGCGCATCACGCGCGGCGAAGGGGCCCCAGAGGATCTCGCCAAACTCGATCAATTGGCCATTCAGATCCGTGAAGCGAGCCTCTGCGGGCTGGGGCAGACGGCGCCCAATCCCGTGCTGACGACGATGAAGTACTACGCGGACGAGTACAATGCCCACATCTTCGACAAATGCTGTCCGGCCAAATACTGCGAGCCCCTGGTTGACTTCTTCATCGATGCGGATGCCTGTACAGGTTGTACGCTGTGCGCAAAGAAATGCCCGGTGGATGCCATCGCCGGCGAGCCGAAGAAGCTTCATATCATCGATAACGAAGCCTGTGTCAAGTGCGGCCACTGTATCACCAGCTGCAACTTCGGCGCAGTGTATAAGGACTGAGGCGTTCCATGGAATCAATCAGACTCAAGATCAACGGCGTCGAGATCGAGGCGCGCCCCGGGCAAACGATTCTGGAGGTCGTCCGGGAGCAAGAGATCGACACGATTCCCACGCTGTGCCATTCGGATGAGCTCGCGCCGTACGGCTCCTGTTTCGTCTGCGTGGTGGAGGTGAAAGGGCGGGCCAATCTGGTGCCGGCCTGTGCCACCCGGATCATGCCCGATATGGAAGTCGAGACCCGCAACGACCGGGTCCGGGCATCGCGCAAAACCGCTCTCGAGCTGCTGCTCTCGAATCACTACGCCGACTGCGTTTCGCCCTGCCTTCAGGGCTGCCCCGCCGGTGTCGATGCCCAGGGTTACCTGGCGCTCGCGGGCATGGGTCTGAAGCAGGAGGCGGTCGACCTGATTCGAGAGGCGAATCCGCTTCCGGCGATCTGTGGCCGCGTGTGCGTGCGCAAGTGCGAGGTCGTCTGCCGCCGGACGGAGGTGGATCAACCGGTGGGTATCAACGCCGTCAAACGGTACGTCACCGATGCGCGGGGCGTCTATGATGAGAATCCCACGCGAGAGCCGGACAACGGCAAGAGCGTGGGGATCGTGGGGGCCGGACCGGCGAGCCTGACCGCGGCGTTCTTCCTGGGCCGCAAGGGGTACCGGCCGGTGCTCTACGAGGCGATGCCCAAGGGCGGCGGCATGTTGCGCTACGGGATCCCGACCTACCGGCTGCCGGATGAGGTCATCGACCGGGAAATCAACTACATCGAACGGGCGGGCGCTGAGATCCAGTACGGGGTCAAGGTGGGCGAGGATGTCAGCCTGGATGATCTGCGCGCGAAACATGACGCGCTCTTCCTCGGTGCGGGCGCGTGGGCGGGCAAGCCGATGCGCGTGGAGGGGGAATTCGAGACCGAAGGCGTTGAACCCGGCGCTGAGTATCTGTGCGAGAAGGCCCAGAATCCCGAGCCGGTGACCGGAACGGTTGTCGTGGTCGGCGGCGGCAATACCGCCATGGACGTCGCGCGGACCAGCTGGCGCCTCGGGGCGGACAAGGTGATCATTCTCTATCGTCGCACCAAAGCGGAAATGCCGGCCGACGAGATGGAGATCGAGGATTGTATCGATGAAGGCATCGAGCTCATGGAGCTGGCCGCTCCGGTCGGGATCGTGGCGGAGAAGGGCAAGCTGAAGGCGCTGCGCTGCATTCGCATGGTGCTCGGCGAACCGGATGCCTCCGGGCGTCGCCGCCCCGTGCCGCTCGAGGGCTCGGAATTCGAGTTGCCGTGCCATCTGGCCGTCTCGGCCATCGGTCAGGAACCGGTGCTCGGCGGTCTCAAGAACGTGGGGGGCAAGGACCTTTCGGTCAGCAGGTGGGAAACCATCGACATCGACACCAAGACGATGGCGACCAATATTCCCGGCGTGTTCGCCGGGGGGGACGCCGCGGATGACGGCCCCACGGTCGTGATCGATGCGATCCGCGACGGGCAGTGGGCGGCCAAGGCGATCCACGCCTTCATCAGCGGCGAGGCGGTCCCGGCCGAGCCGTTCGTCGTCACCAAAGCATTCTGGTCGAAGCCGGGAAAGGCCGAACTGGGGGAGGTGCCCGAGAGCCCGCGTCACGAGGTGCACACGATCGAGGTCGATGAGCGCAAGGGTAGTTTCACCGAGGTTGCCACGGGTTTCGAACCCGAAGATGCGGCCCACGAGGTCGACCGTTGCCTCTCCTGCGGATGTGTACGTTTCGCCGACTGCGACCTGCGCCTCTACGCCGAGGAGTATGGCGTCGATATGAACCGCTTCTCCGGCTATGTGCGGAAACACAAGATCGACGACCGGCATCCCTACATCGACTACGACCCGAACAAGTGCATCCTGTGCGCGCGCTGCATTCGGACCTGTGCAAACGTCCTGACGATCCCGGCGCTCGGCCTGGTCGGGCGGGGGTTCCGAACTGAGATGCGGCCCGCCATGAACGATCCGCTGGTGGAAACGAACTGCAACAGCTGCGGGAACTGCGTCGACAGCTGTCCGACCGGCGCGCTTTCTGTCAAGCTCCCGTTCCCCGGGCGCGCCTGCTTGTACACAGATGATGTCAGCAGCTCCTGCGCCTTCTGTTCACTGGGGTGCGAGATCAGGATCAGACGCTACGGCGACAACCGGTACTACATCACCTCATCCGGTGAGCCCGGCCAATACCTCTGCCGGTATGGCCGGTTCGGCTATGAACGGTTTATCAAGCAGCGTCGTCTCATCCACCCGACGGTTCGCGATGGGATGGATCTGCAGGAGGTCGACTTCGATGAGGCGTACGAGAAGGTCATAAACGGGCTGCGCAAGGTGGTCGAGGAGCATGGTCCCGAATCGGTGGCCGTCTTCGCCTCCCCCGAGCTCACGAACGAGGAGCTGTATCTTGCCGGACGGATCGCGCGGGAGGGGCTCAGGACCAACAACGTGGCCTCCCTGACCCTGCTGCTCAACGGCAACGAATCGGGGGTCCTGGATTCCGCGCTGGGCTGCACTGCTTCGACCACCGACCGGCAGGGGTTGCAGGAGGCCGATCTGATCGTCTGCAACAACACCAGCATGGAGAACGACCACCTGATTCTCTCGGTCGAGGTCGTCAAAGCGCTGCGCGGTGGCGCCAAGCTGATGATCGCCAATTCGACGCTCGATACGGTCGACCATCACTTCGCCAGCGTGGCAATGGACCCCATGCGCGGGTGGGCCTCGGTCCTGTGGTCCGGTGTGATCAAGGTCCTCTTGGAGGACAGTGGTCTGGATGAGGCCGCCATCCGGGAGCTCCCGGGGGGCGAGGAGTTCCTCGGCAGCCTCGACTACGATCTGGAGACGGTGGTCGATCTGACCGGGGTCGATGAAGACCGGATCCGCGCCGCCGCCGATCACCTTCGCCAGGCCAAACGGATCGTCTTCATTCACAGCCCCGATCGGCCGATGGACCAGTCACCGGCGGATCTCGAGACCTTGGGCAATCTGCTCGTGCTCCTGAGGAAGAGGGGGACCCAAGCGGATCTGCTCTTGCCCCCGATGACGGCCAATGGAGCCGGAGTCGAGATTTGCGGCGCCGATCCAGGGTTCGCCGCCGGCCGCCGGCCGGTGCCCGATCTTCCGGGGGCGAAGAGCCATGCCGAGCTGCGCGAGCTTCTGAAGCAGGGTGCGATTCGAGGGGCCCTGATCATCGGGGAAGATCCCATGCGGCACAATCGCACGGGGACCTATTTCCAGAATGCCGAGTTCATCGCCGCCGTCGATTGGGCCGTCACGGAGACGACCCAATGGGCCAGCGTCACGCTTCCCGGCAGCACCTACCTGGAGTCGGCCGGAACACGGTGCAACTTCGAGGGCCGGCGGATCGACTTCGCCGCGGCGATCCCGCCTCCCAGCGGCCGCGCCGGCTGGCAGGTCTTGCAGGGATTGGGTTCGGCTCTGGGCGTCGGAGATCTGCCCGTGGACATCGGCCCATTGACGCAACTGCTCGAGAAGCAGCTGCATCGTAGTCTCAACGGTAAGTTGCCACTGTACTGGAATACGGGAGAGCCGCGGACCTGGGAACCGCAGGGACTGGTTGCCGCCCAGGTCAAGGCGCGCCCGGTCAGTATCGCGCCACCCCTGACGCACAGCGAAAGGTACAAGAAGGAAATCCGCGAAGTGGGCACTGCGAGGTATCGCGTGCACTAGCCGAGGTGACCGCCGAAGGACGGGGAGTTGCCCAACTACGCGTGAAGGAGCCGGCATGATCAAGCTCGATGACCTGTATGCCTTCGTAGAGAGCAACTTCGACTTTCTGTTTGTGGTCGACAAGGATGAGCGGGTTCAGCACATGAGCCGCCTCCTCTGCCGCGCGGTCGGGGTCGACGAGATCGCTCCGGGGGAGCAGGTGCTCGACCGGTTCCTCGCCGGCGATTCCCTCAAGACCTTCCGCGCGGCCATGACCAAAGCCGAACACGGCAGTGGCGGGATCGCCGTCTTCACCCCCCGCGATGGCCACGGCTCATCGATCCCGCTGAAGATCAAGAAGTTCGATGCGGACCAGGGAACGGTGTTCGTGTTCTTCGGGGCCCGGGTCGATACCGTGGGTCAGACCGCCGAGGGTGAGAAGGACGAGCGCATCAAGGAGCTCTTCTGCCTCTACTCGGTCGCGGAATGGATCGAAGCCTCGCGCTCGATCGAGGAGTTCTTCAATCGCCTGCCCAGCTTCCTGAGCCGGGGGATGCAGCATCCCGACCAGACCGTCGTCTATGCCACCTTCGAGGGGCAGGCCTACGGGCAACCGATTCCAAGCGATCAGTTCCTTCGCGCCGAACTCCTCGTCCGGGGCGAGAAGTCCGGAGAGATCCGCGTGGGCTACATCGATCCCGAGCTGGCCCTCCTGCCGGATGAGCAGCGTATGCTCGATGAGATCATTCACATGCTCAATCTTGCGATCGAGCGAAAACAGCTCGCCGAATCGCTTGACCACAAGTCCGAAGAGGAAGAAGAGTCCCGCAAACAGATGGCCGACCTCAAGTCTGAGATTGACGCCCGCACCCGCGACCTGGAGGAACAGCGCAACAAGCTCTCGACGATCGATACCTATATGGAGCGGGTCAATCGCAACTGGGAGGAGTCGAAAGCCCGCTTAGAGACGATGTTCGACATGATCCCGGGTGACGTGGCTTTGATCGACCGGAACCGAAACGTCGTCATGAGCAACCAGGCGGAGGTTGAGCCCGGGGACAAGTGCCACCAAGCGTTGTTCGGCCGTGATCGCCCTTGCGAGGATTGCCGCCTCGCGAAGATCTTGCGCGACAAGGCGCCCATCACGCACTTGGTCATGCACGAGGACAGGCATCTCGAGGTGCACGCCATGCCGGTCTTCACCAAAGACCATGAGGTCGAAGGCATCATGGAGTTCTACCGGGATGTCACGCTCGAGAAGACCTACCAGGAGCAGCTGCAGCGTGCCGATCAGATGGCCTCCCTCGGGCAGCTGGTCAGCGGCATCGGCCATGAGATCAACAACCCCAACCAGTTCATCCGGGGGAACATCAAGATTCTGAAGCAGGCACTCGAGGACATCCTGCCCATCGTGGACGACTACCAAAAGGACCACCCCGACTTCAAGGTGGCCCGCTTGCCGTACGCGTTCTTCCGCGAACACATCATGGTCCTCGTCAATGACATGGCCCATGGATCCGAACGCATCAAGGGAATCGTCGAGGGTCTGAGGCGCTTCGTGCGTCGGGATGAGGGGCAGCAGGTCGACAAGGTGGACGTGAACACGCTCATCGAAGCCTGTTCCCGTCTGGTGCACAATGAGGTGAGCAAGCGTGCCGAGCTCGAGCTGGCCCTCGAACCGGACCTGCCCTCCTTCACCGGCAACTCACAGAAGATCGAGCAGGTGTTGGTCAACCTGATCGTCAACGCCGCCCAGGCGATGCCGGATGACGACAAGGGCCACATCACGGTGCGTTCGCGATTGGAGGACGGGCACGTCGTCTTCGAGATCGAGGACAACGGCAAAGGGATGAACGAGAAGACCCAGAAACAGATCTTCGACCCGTTCTTCACCACGAAACGAGCGCGGGGAGGAACCGGGCTGGGGCTGGCCATTGCCTATCGAATCATCGAAGAGCACGGCGGAACGATCTCGGTGAGCAGCGAGGTCGGCAAGGGCACGAAATTCGTCATCTGCATACCAGCCGGCGGTCAAGAGGCGCAATCTGCACCCGATGAACAGACCGAGGCCGAGGCGGACACCGCCGCGCAGCAGGTGGAGACCGACGGAGGACAAGCATGAAACGCGTGCTGATCTGCGATGATGACGTTGCCGTCACCAACTATCTGATGGTCTTCCTGATGCAGACCGAACGATTCGAGACCGAGGTCGTCAACGACTCACGAATGGTGGAGCGTCTTCTCGAGGAGCAGCAGTTTGATCTGCTCCTGCTCGACATGGATATGCCCAACGTGAGCGGCATGGACATCCTCAAGATCGTGCAGAAGAAGGCGATCCCCATCAAGGTCATCATCCTCACGGGGGTGAGCGATGTCGAGCTGGCCGTCAAGTCGCTCAAGCGGGGCGCCTTTGATTACCTGTCCAAACCGGTCGATGAAGAAAAGCTTCTCGAGGTGATGGACGCCGCGTTGGAGCACAGTGAGATTCACCATTCGATCGAGCAGCTGCCGCCCCAGCTCAAACGTGAGGACCTCACCCATGAGGCGGCCTTCGAACGTTTCCCGACCCAGGATGCGGAGATGATCCGGGTGCTGCATCAGGCCGAGCGCATGGCCGGCAGCGACCTGGACCTTCTGATCTGGGGAGAACGGGGCGTCGGCAAGGAGAATTTCGCCCGGGCGATCCACCAGGCCAGTCCGCGACACGCGGATCCGTTTGTGGCCGTGGAGGTTTCCGCCCAGGATCCCGAACGTTTCCCGGCCGACTTCTTCGGCCAGGCCCGGGTCTGGAGCGGCGAGCATGAGGAGAGGCCCGGTTTCGTGGAGGAGGCCGGAAACGGCACGATCTACCTGGGACAGGTCGAGCGGCTCAGCCCCCCGATGCAGGTTCGCGTGAAGCGCCTGCTCCAGACCAACGAGTTCTATCGCGAAAACTCGACGCGAACGCGAACCAGTCAAGTGCGCTTCATCATCTCATCGACCTTCGACCTGGGCAGCGATCGTTTCCGCGGCCAGCTCTTGGACGACCTTCGTTTCCACCTCCTGGTCAACTCGATCTACTTGCCGCCCCTGCGCGAACGAAAAGGGGATATCCGCCTGCTGGCGGAGTTCTACCTACAAATGGCCGTGCAGAAGGTGGGCAAGGAGGTGACGGGATTCTCCGACGAGTACTTCGACTTCCTCCTGCAGTACCACTTCCCCGACAACCTGCAGCAGTTGCGCAACCTCATCCAGGGGTCGGTGGTGAATTGCGAAGATACCGTCGTAACGATCGATTCGATCCCTCCCTACATCCGGCAGAAGATTTCGACGGGCCCACCGAAAGAGGCCGAGGCGTTCCAACCCTGCAGTCTCGACCAGGTGATACGAGAGTATGCCAGACGCACGGTGGACCACTTCGAAGCGGACATGGCCAAGGCGGCGGTAACGCTGGGGGTCGACCTGGACAGGCTCGAGGAGATTCTTCGCGGCGAGTGACCGGCGAGCAGCCGGTCACGGACCTCATCAGGACCGATCGCGTTCGGGTGGTTCGACTTCCTTCTGCGCAGCCAGGATCCGGTCGCGCAGGTCGTTCAGGACCGGCTCCATGACCGGTGGGATTCCCTTTCGCAATAGCCGGTCGACGCCCTCGAGCGCGTCCTTGTATTCCCCCCGGGCATACTGAATCCGACTGAGCAGGAATCCGTAGTAGTCGAGTTCCTCGGGGCTCACCTGGGCCGCCTGACAGCCGATACAGGTGTCGAAGATTGTCTTTTCCGCCGTCTCCAAAGCCCGCTCGTGACGCAACGCGAACTCCGCGAATTCCGCGCGGAAGAACATTGCGTTTCCGCCCAAACGGACGGCCTTGTCGTAGCTGTCTTCGGCGCGATCCAGATCACCGCCCATCTCGGACGACAAAGCCATCAGGTGCCAGAGGCTGGGGAGCTTGTCGTTTCCCATCTTCGCCACCTGCTCCAGCTGAGCCAGAGCAGCCTGGGGTTGGCGGTAGATGAGACTGATCTCGGCCGCGGCGATCAGGTACTGCCCCGCGCCGGGCGGGTCTTCTCGCGCACCCTCTTCGAGCAATTTCATGGCGGCTTCATAGGTGTCCCGGGCCCGGGCGCCCTTGAATTCGTGGATGGCCTGCAGCAGACGATTGGCCGCCTGGAGCCCGTGCGTGGTCTCGACCCCGGAGCGCATCGCGGCCAGCGCGATGCGAGCATTGCGCCGTTTCGGATCGGCATCGAGCGCTCGCTGATAGTAGGTCGCGGCCTGCTGTTCGTCGCCGGACTGATCAAGGGCCACGGCGAGCGTCTCGATCACCAGACCATCGTCGGGATGATCCTCGATGGCCTGCTGGAGGGCCTTGAGTGACACCTCGGGCTGTCCGGTCTGCTGGGCAACGAACCCCTGCTTGAAGGCCCGGCCGAGAGTGGCGGCGTGCTCGCGGTCCTCGGGAGCCAGGGCGCTGCTCAGTTGATCGAACGAGGCATCCAGCTGACTGGGAGGCATCCTATCCTCCGCAACGACCTCCCGCACGCCGGTCACCTGAACGTCGGCCCCGTCGGGATTGGGCAGGGCGATGTCAGGACCGCCGAGTTCCTCCAGACGATTGCGCAGTTGTCCTTCGAGTTTGGTTCGCCGGGAGATGTCCGTGGGCGGGACGCCGCTCTCGTGCTCGCGGGCGATTTGAAGCGACTCCCCGGCCTCGTCGAGAAGGTCATCCTGCAGGAGTTCGGCGGCCTCTTCGACCTTCAGCCGGTGAAAGGATACGCGGGCCCTTCTGACCTTCGCTTCCAGTCTCTCCTTGGCCAGTGGATCTCGTTCCCCGGCTTTCCGGATCGCACTCTGGAATTCGCGCATCGCGTCCAGTGGTTTGCCGGACTCAAGGGCTGAATCGCCCTTTTTCTCCATCTTGTCGGCGTTGCCGAAGAAGCTGTCGAGAAGACCCATATCGCATCCGCCTCATTTTCCCGATCTCGGGCTAGGACTTTCCAAACGTTTTGGCAAAGGAATAGGAGTTGCCGCCAAATGCTCTGGCCCCCCGGGGAGCAGGATATGCACTGCCAAAGATTAGGCTGATTATCCGTGCGGCTTTCGAATCGATCAAGCGTCCATTATCTGTTCAGCAGGAGGCTCGCCCAATCGTCTCGCACAACCTGCTGGGCCAGGGAGAACCCCCCGGAGGCGTAGCGGGAGAGGATGGAGTTGCAGTCCTTCTCATGGAATCCGGAGAGGATCATCCACCCGGTTGCATTCGATGACGCAATGAGGTTCGGCGCGAAGTCGAGCAGTGGTGTCAGGATGATATTGGCGATGACCAGATCGTACGTCCCGGCCAACGAGATCGCCCCCAGGTCCCCGGCGAACAGGTGAATTCCCCGGCACCACGGATTGAGTCCGCGGTTGACCAGCGCAGCGGCCATGGCGGCCGGATCATTGTCGAAGCCGATCACGCGGGGGATGCCCAGTTGCTCCGCCCGGAGCGAGAGGACGCCCGTGCCGGTGCCCACGTCCAGGGCCGAGCGGGGGGCCTCCGACCCGGAGGAAGGGAGCGCCTCGAGCAGTTCCAGGCAACCCAGCGTGGTGCCGTGCGTGCCCATGCCGAAGGCTCCCCCCGGCTCGACGATCAGGAGGTCGCCCTCCGGGTCGTCCGGAATGTCCCAGGGTGGCGCGATACACAGCCGCTGGGTGATCGAGGTGGCGCGGAAGCCTCGTCGGCTCTCAGCGGCCCAGTCCTTCCAGGGTTTCGTTTCGATGGCGATGGATCCGCGCTGGAGTGGCGACGCCAACCCGGCCAACCACGATTCGAGCTGGCTCCGCTGCGGTGCGAGTTCGAGACTGAAGTAGCCGACGACCACGATCAGGGTGGGCGCATCCGATTCCGTCGCGGAGGTGCCCATGGCACCCCTGTCGAGCAGTTCCACCTCGACCGCTTCCTGTAAAGGAGCGGGGACGCGGATGGCCACTTCCACATACTGATTTGGTTGGGGCTGAAACCAGGACATTTTTGCTCCGGGGCCGGGCGCCGAATCCCCTCCTGGATCGGTCGCTCCAGCGAGAATCCCGATTTGCGGGGCGATGGTCAACCCCTGGCTATGGATCCGGGAAGGCCCGGCGTGGTAAAATGAACTGGGATACCGATGCGCCGCCCGCTGGGCCCAGAACGGGCTGATCGACGGACGGGACAGCGGGACCATCGTTCTATCTGCAAAGGATGCAGCAGATTAGCCTGTCCAGGTCACTGAGGAATGACGAGGGAGTCATGCAACGCCTAACAATTACACTACTTCTGATGCTCAGCTCGCTCGCCATGCCCGCTTCGGCCCGGCATTGGATGGAGGATGAGCAAACCCTGCCCGCCTGGAGCGTCGGTGCAACCGACGTCAACCTGGGCTGTACCGACGGTGTCTGTCTGGGATACGGGGATACCGATTGGGCCGGCGAGGTGCAGGTTTCCTTCCTGCTGCCGGATCCCCCCTATGGCGGTCCCTGGAAAGTCGAGTACGCAGCCTTCTACATGGCCGGATCCGGAGATCACGTCGTCTACATGCGCGAAGGCACGCTCGACACTCCGCCCGGTCTGCTATTGGCGGAGGACCGCGGGTTCATCCCGATCAGCGAGAGCTGGCCGCCCAGCGACTGGACCTACGTGCTCCTGGCCACGGGCTCGAGTTGCCCCGACTATCTGCTCGGAGACGGGGGTGATGTCATCACCCTGGGGGTGACCATCTTCGAGGGTGACGCCATTGGATTGGCGGCGCCGGAGGCCGATCTGACCGGATGGGGCTACTATGACGATGCCTGGAGCAACGATTCACAGGGCTGGAATCTGATGCCGGCCATCCGCCTGGGGCTCTCCGATCTCGGTCTGAGCACCCCCGACGAGACGACCTGGGGACAGGTCAAACGTCTCTTCGCCAACCAGGCTCCCTGACGATGATGTGATTGAAAAGCCCTCGGCAGGTGTCCCGCCCTTCTCTCTGGACAAAGGGGTCACTGAACCGGCACCATGGACGGCACTTTTTAACCGGCTCAGAATCGCGAGAAACGAGGCCCTGCGTTGTCCGAAGCCCAGGCGTTCCCGATCGTCGAACATGACTGCCCGAACGGGCTGCGCGCGTTGCTCCTCAAGAGAAACACCGCTCCGGTGATCTGCGTGTCCGTCTGGTTTCGCGTCGGGGCCGGCGACGATCCTCCCGGGCAGAGCGGCCTGGCCCACCTCCTGGAACACATGATGTTCAAGGGCTCGGAGCGCTTTCCCAAGGGCGTATACGACCAGCGTCTGCATGTGCTCGGCGCCCTGAGCAACGCCTCGACCTGGCTCGACCGCACGAATTACTACGTCTTGATCGGCAGCGACCGATTCGAAGCGGCTCTCGAGCTCGAGGCGGACCGTCTGCGCGGTGCCTGTCTGACCGCCGCCGATCTCGCGGATGAACGGACCGTGGTTTTGAATGAGCTGGATCAGGGCCGCGACGATCCCGCCACCGCGCTCTACGAGGCACTGATCGAGCACTCCTTCCAGGAACACCCCTACCGGCGTCCCGTCATCGGATTGCGCCGGGAGGTCGAGCAGATTCAGATTTCGGACCTCAAACGTTTCTACGATGCCTACTACCAACCGGAGAATGCTTTCCTGGTCGTGGTGGGCAGCTTCGACACAGACACCATGCGGCACAAACTGGACGAGCATTTTGGGCGGTTGCCGAGCGTGGCCGTGAATCGTCCTTCTCGCCCGATCGAATCCGCGCCCCGGGAGGAACGCCACTTCGAGCTCCGGCGGGCTGGGGGGCAGGAGATTCACTCGCTGGCCTACCATGGCGCGCCACGGACCCACGCCGATGCCCTGACCCTCGATGTACTCGCGCAGGTACTCGGGCATGGCAGGACGAGCCGTCTCTACCGATCCCTGGTCGACAAGAATCTGGCGGTCCATGTGTCGGCCGAGAATCTGTCGATGCCGGTCGATCCGTTCCTCTTCATGATCGATATCGAACCGGCCGACGGCGTCGCGCCGGAAGTCATCCTCGAGGTCTACGACCGGGAGGTCGCGCGGTTGGCAGAGAAGCCGGTCTCGGAACGAGAGCTGCAGAGGGCCCGCAAGCGGGCCCGCGTGGACTTCGCCATGCGTCGCGATCGGGTGAGCGCGCTGGCATTTCTCATCGGCGAGTTCGAGGTCGCGGCCGGCTGGCAGGCGCTGAATCGTTATCTGGACGAGCTCGACCAGGTGACGCCCGATGACATCATCCGGTCGGCGCGCACCTACCTGTCTGGGACGCGTCGCATCCGGGGGCGGTTCCTTCCCACGGGAGGAACTCCATGACCCGAATCGCCGAACGCGTACGCGCCGCGCAGCTCCGAAACGGGGCCCGCGTCTATCTCCTGGAGAGCCAGAGCAACCTCACGGTGGATCTGGTCGGTTACTTGGATGGCGGCCTTCTCCTCGAGCGACCCGAACGCTCCGGGGTGGCGAACCTCTGTGTCGCCACGCTCGATCGGGGAAGTGAGCGCCGAACCCACGATGAGATTGCAGAGACGCTCGAGTCCTGCGGGGCGCAGCTCGGCTTCGGGCTCACGCCGGAGATGGTGACGTTTCGTTTTCGCTGCCTGATCGAGGATCTGGAACAGGTCCTGGAGGTTATGGCCGACAGCCTCCGTTCTCCCACCTTTCCGGAGGCCCAGCTTCAGATCGCGCGCGACGAGGCCCGGGCGGGACTGCGCGAAGCGGCCTTCGACACCTACACCCGGGCCTACGAACAGGCCGCGGCCCGGGTGGCGGGACCCGCCCACGCCTATGCGCGTGACCCATTGGGGGAGGAGAAGCTGCTATCCGGTCTGACGCGCGCCGAGGTCGAGTCCTTCCACCGCCGGATGTTGGACAGCTCAAACCTGCACCTGGCCATGGTCGGGCCGTTGGGTTCGCAGGAGGCCTTCGATCTTCTCGAGGCCACGTGTGGCACTGCGCGCGTCGGTGGGGACGCGGCGCCCGCCGAGGGTTCGCCCTCGCCGGAATCGCCCGGCTATCCCGCGCCGGCCGCCCATCCCTGGGAGCACATCGAGGTTGCGGATAAAGACCAGGTTGATCTGATCCTCATGCGTGCGGGCGTGCCGCGCACGGACGAGCGCTTCGAGATCTTCGCCCTCGCGAATTTCCTGGCGGGGGGGACGTTCGTGAGCCGCCTCAACACGCGGTTGCGCGATCAAGAGGGGCTGACCTATGGAGCGCAGAGCACCATCGTGTCGGGGCTGGAGCCGGGCCTGTGGTATGCAAGCGCGAGCGTGCACCCCCGAGATGTAGAGCGCGCCATCGAGCTGATCCGAGACGAGTTGCGCAGCTTGGCGGCGGACGGTCCCCAGGAGGAGGAGCTGCAGGAAGCCCTCCAGCATTTGACCGGGTCCTTTCCGATCCGACTGGAGGCCAATCGCGTCGTGGCGAGCGTTCTGCTGGACGGCGTCCGCTCCGGCAGGGGACTCGACTATATAGACCACTATCGGGAACGCATCGGTCAGATCGACGCGCGACAGGTGGCCGAGGCCTGCCGGACGCTCTGGGCCGATGGTCAGTGGGCCATCGTGAGCGCCGGTTCCCGGCTGAATCCCTGATCCGCTACGCGCCCCAAAGTGTCGACAACCCCCCACGCCTCAAAATTGCGACAATGTCTAATCATCACCCCCTGTAACGGTTGTATTGACATATCGGACATTTCATAGCTTACTTATCCGTGTTGCGCGAGGGGGGGGGAGGGGAGAAATGTTCAGCAAAACGACCGAAACCGCCATCATGGCGCTGATCCACGTTGTACTGCGACCGGATCAGCGGCCTGTGTCCCCAAGGGTTGTTGCCGCCCATCTTGGCGTTTCGCCTTCCTACCTGGCGAAAATATTTAACATTCTGCGGCGAGCCGGTATCCTGCGCGCGCATCGGGGCGCCCACGGGGGGGTCACCCTCAATCGACAGCCTACCCAGATCAACCTGCTCGACATCGTCAGCGCCTGCCAAGAACTGTCGGTCAACGCGGACCCCCTTCCACCGGCCAAGATGGCGAATTGCTGCAATTTCCATCAGGCGATCAACGCCGTTGGCCGGAGTATAGAGGCGGTCATGGTCAGCTGGACATTGGCGGATCTGGCGACCGAACCGTGTCCGGCGGTGGTGCCCGAGGATCGCCAATACTGCCGCGTCTCGGGAATGTGCCCGAAACGAAAGATCGCGGCTGCACAGGAGGGGCATGGGTTTGACGAGCGCTCGTGAAACTACGTCCGGGGCCAATCATCACATCTTCCCGAGGTGGACCAATCGCCTGCGAGAGGCGTCCGCGCTCATGGTCATCGGCGGGCTGGTGTATGCGATTGTGCTGCTGACACTCCTGTTCGGGCCACAGAGTTCGGCAATCGGATACGCGCCGGAGCAACCGGTCCCCTATAGCCACGCGCTGCACGCGGGAGATCTCGGGCTCGACTGCCGTTACTGCCACACCACGGTCACCTCCGAGTCCCATGCCGCCTTGCCGCCGGCGGGAACCTGCATGAACTGTCACCGCATGGTGCGGACCGACAGCGAGAAGCTCGCCCTCGTGCGCGAGAGTGCGGCCACCGGAGTGCCGGTACCCTGGGTGCGGGTGCACGATCTGCCCGACTTCGTCTTCTTCAATCACAGTGCGCACGTGACCGCGGGCGTCGGCTGCGAAAGCTGTCACGGGCGTGTGGATCGAATGGAAGTTGTCCGCCAGGTCGAGGAGCTGACCATGGGCTGGTGTCTCGATTGCCATCGGGACCCTGACCTGCATCTCAGGCCGTCCGAGGCGGTCACCGTGATGAACTGGAACGCTCCCGAAGATCCGCTGGTTCTTGGGCAGCGGCTGCGGCAGGAGCACGATGTGACGCCGTCGACCGACTGCTCGACCTGTCATCGCTAACGCCCGAAACGCGAAAGGGTACGATGTCTGGACTGAAAGGCAAAGACCACGGCCGGCCCGGTTACTGGCGCAGCCTGGAAGCATTGGCCGGTAGCGAATCGTATCGCCGTCATCTGGATGCCGAGTTTCTCGAATCGGTTCCTGAAACGGTCCCAGAGGTGTCGCGCCGCCGGTTTCTACAGGTGATGTCGGCCTCGATCGCATTGGCGACAATCTCAGGCTGTCGGTGGCCCGAGGAACAGATCGTCCCGTTCGGTGAGCGGCCCTCGGGGTATGTGCCCGGCGGCAAGACTCACTTCGCCTCGGCCTTCGAATTGGACGGCATCGCGAACGGCCTGTTGGTCACCAGCCAGGACGGACGGCCGGTCAAGGTCGAGGGCAACCCGCAGCACCCGACCAGCGGAGGCGCTGCAGACGTCTTCGCGCAGGCGAGCCTCCTTGGCCTCTACGATCCGGACCGCAGCCGGACCCCGTTGCGCCGCAGCGATGGGCAGACCCAGCCCGTCGCCTGGAAGGACTTCGGCACCGCCTCCGGGCAGTGGAAGGCGGCGATCGGGTCGGGACGCAAGTTCGCCGTTCTCTCCCGGACCACAAGCTCGCCCAGTGTGCAGCTACTCCGGGATGAACTTCGGTCGACCTACGGCGACCTGGAGTGGGTGACCTATGCGCCGGTGTTCGATGAGGCCGGGGAGATGCGGGCTCATCTGGATCTCGAAGCGGCCCGGATCATCGTGACCTTGGACAGCGACCTGCTGGTCGAACACCCGAACGCCGTGTCGAATGCGCGCCAATTCACCGCCGGTCGTCGGCTCGATCGGCCGCACATGAATCGCCTCTATGCCTTCGAACCGGGCTACAGCGCGACCGGCACCATGGCGGATCATCGTATTCCGATGGCGGCTCGCGACATCCCGGCGCTTCTGGCGTCGCTGGCGGCCGCCCTGTTCGGCGGACACGGTTTGCAGCCACCCTCGGGCCTGCGTTGGCTCGAGGCTTGGCGGCATCACCCCACGCAGAGCCAGACGATCGACGCGATCACCCGAGATCTCCTGGCCAACCAAGGCCATGGCCTGCTCGTCGCCGGCCCGCGTCAACCGCGCGAGGTCCACGAACTCTGCCAGGTGCTCAATCAGGCCCTGGGCAACACGGGACACACCGTGGTCTACGAGGAGTCGAGTCCAGACCCGAGCACCCGGCCGAATCTCGAAGCTCTGTCAAGGCTGGTCGCACGGATGAGCTCCGGGGAGATCGAGCATCTCCTGATTCTGGGAGCCAATCCCGTCTATGACGCCCCGGCCGATCTGGATTTCGGGACCGCACTGGAGCAGGTGCCGAACAGCGTCCACCTGGGCGGATACGACGATGAAACCGCCCGCGCCTGCAGCTGGCATCTGCCGATGGCCCACGCACTCGAGTCCTGGGACCTGTCCCGGGCGTTCGATGGAACCCTCACCGCCGTCCAGCCGCTCATCGCCCCGCTCTACGCGGGCAAGACGGCGGCCGAGCTTCTGTCCCTCTACGCGGATCCTGCTCCGCGCTCCGCCTATCAGATCACCAAGGACACGTTCCACCAGCTCGCCGGCGGCACGGGCCCGGCCCCCGAGAAGGACGCCGGCTTCAATGAACGGTGGCACCACTTCTTGCACGAGGGTTTCCTGGCGAACAGCACAACCGTTCCCGCCGAATCGGCCTCCGGCAATGCACCTCGGCGGCTGCCGGGCGAGGCGGAGTCACCGCTGGGACCGGAGAACCTGGAGCTGGTGCTCGCCCCCGACCGCAAGGTCCACGATGGCCGGTTCGCGAACAACGCCTGGCTTCAGGAACTCCCGGATGCGCTGTCCAAACTCACCTGGGACAACGCGGCCCTGGTCGCCCCGGCCCTGGCCGAAGAGCTCAGCGTGAGCCACGGCGATGTCGTCACCTTGGGTTTCCACGGACGGGAGATCACGCTTCCGGTCTACGTCATGCCCGGGCAAGCGCACTACTCGGTGAGCGTGTCCTTCGGCTACGGCCGCACGGCCGCGGGCCGGGTGGGGGACGGTATCGGTCAGAACGCCTACCGACTGCGGACCACCGAGCGGCCCTGGGGCGGCCCCGGATTGACGCTCACGCCAACCGGTGACACCTATCCGCTGGCCATCACGCAGGATCACCACGCGATCGATGAGCGTGGCGCCGAGGAGCGCGAGCGCCGCGCGGGGGGACTCGTGAGGCAGGGTACGTTGGCCGAGTATCGCGAGCATCCCAACTTCGCGGAACATCTGGGGACCCATCATCCGCCGCTGGTCTCGATGTGGTCCGAACGCGAATCACAGGGCCACCGCTGGGGGATGGCCATCGATCTCAATCGCTGCAACGGCTGTAACGCCTGCATCGTCGCCTGCCAGTCGGAGAACAACATCCCGGTGGTCGGCAAGGAGCAGGTGGCCAACGGGCGCGAGATGCACTGGCTCCGCCTGGACCGCTACTTCCGAGGCGATCCAGCGGATCCGAGCGTTGCCCAGCAGCCCATGGCCTGTTCGCACTGCGAACTCGCCCCCTGCGAGCAGGTCTGTCCGGTGGCGGCCACCCTGCACAACGACGAAGGTCTCAACGTCATGGTGTACAACCGCTGCGTCGGGACCCGGTACTGCTCGAACAACTGTCCGACCAAAGTGCGCCGGTTCAACTTCTTCAACTATCAGAAGGAGCTGACCACCACCGAGAAGATGGCGTTCAACCCCGAGGTGACCGTTCGCTCCCGGGGAGTGATGGAGAAGTGCACCTTCTGCGTGCAACGGATCGAACTGGCGCGCATCGAAGCGAAGAACGCCGGTCGCGCGGTCCGGGATGGCGACGTCGTTCCCGCCTGCGCGCAGACCTGCCCCGCGGGAGCGATCGTCTTCGGCGACTTGAATGATCCTCAGAGCCGCGTGGCTCAGGCTGCGGCCGATCAGCGGGCCTATGCCGTGCTGGCGGAACTGAATATCAAACCGCGCACCGTCTATCTGGCGCAGATTCGGAATCCGAATTCTGCGCTGGCGGCGGAGCACGGAGGACAGAGCGATGCCGGGGCGCATGGCGGCCACGGCGCACAAGACCAGGGCGACCATCACTGAGGTACGGAGCCGTAATGAACACCACGGCGATCGAGACATTGGACAATACCGCCAACGATCCGACCAAGCCCACCCCGTTGGTGCTCGGCGGGCACGACCTCAAGTCGGTGACCGACAAGGTGTGCGGTATTGTCGAACGCCCGCGTCCGCCGCGGGCCTGGTACCTGGCCTTCGCGGTGTCCACCGCACTGACCGGCGTGCTCTTTGCGATGATCGCCTATCTGGTGATGACGGGAGTGGGCGTCTGGGGCCTCAACAACCCGGTCGGCTGGGGATGGGCCATCGTCAACTTCGTGTTCTGGGTCGGGATTGGACACGCGGGGACGCTGATCTCCGCCATCCTCTTCCTGCTCCGTCAGAAGTGGCGGACCTCCATCAATCGATTCGCCGAGGCGATGACGATCTTCGCGGTCGTCTGCGCCGGCATCTTCCCGGCCATCCACGTCGGACGAATCTGGCTCGTGCACTGGCTCTTCCCGATCCCCAACTATCAGCAGATGTGGCCCAACTTCCGCAGCCCGCTCTTGTGGGATGTCTTCGCGGTCGGGACGTACATGCTGGTGTCACTCATGTTCTGGTTCATGGGCATGGTGCCCGATCTGGCCACGCTTCGGGATCGCGCCACGAGCAAGGTGCGTCGCATGCTCTACGGCTTCTTCGCTCTCGGGTGGCGCGGCTCGCACCGTCACTGGCATCGCTATGAGAAGGCCTACCTGATCCTGGCCGGTCTCGCGACGCCGCTCGTGCTTTCGGTGCACTCGGTCGTGAGCTTTGACTTCGCGACCAGCCAGCTGCCCGGATGGCATACGACGATCTTCCCGCCCTACTTCGTCGCGGGGGCGGTCTTCAGCGGTTTCGCGATGGTGGGGACGCTCCTGATTCCATCCAGGCGCTGGTTCGGCCTCAAGGACTTCGTGACGCTCTACCATCTCGAGAACATGAACAAGATCATCCTCGTGACCGGGTCGATAGTCGGCTACGCGTACGCGACCGAGTTCTTCATCGCCTGGTACAGCGGCAACCTGACCGAGGCGTTCGCATTCGTGAATCGGGCCTTCGGACCCTACGCCTGGGCCTACTGGATCATGGTGTCCTGCAACGTGATCGCGCCCCAGCTCTTCTGGTTCAAGAAACTGCGCACGACCCCGGCCGTGATGATGGTTGTCTACGTCCTGGTCAACATCGGGATGTGGTTCGAACGATTCGTGATCACGGTGACCTCGCTCAGTCGAGACTTCCTACCCTCGAGTTGGGCGTACTACCAGCCGACGATCGTGGACATCCTGACCTTCGTGGGGAGCTTTGGCCTCTTCTTCACGCTGTTCCTGCTCTTCATCCGCTATCTGCCGATGGTGGCCATGGCGGAGGTGAAGACGGTGATGCCGGTCGCACACGTTTCCGGTGAAAGCCGGCCGGTGGGCGACTACCACGGCGACATCCACATTCCGAAGGAGGACGTGTAGTCATGAAGTACACCGATCGTTCTCCGAAGCTCTACGGCCTGATGGCCGAGTTCGACGATCCCGAAGTCCTGGTGCAGGCCTGCCGCCGAGTGCGGGACGCCGGCTTCCGGCGTTGGGATGCCCACACGCCGTTCCCGCTCCACGGGATGGACAAGGCGATGGGGATCCGGGGGACCCGGCTTCCGTTCCTGATTCTGGGCGGCGGATTGGCGGGGGTGGCCCTGGCTCTCCTGATGCAATGGTGGATGAACGCGGTCGACTACCCGTTCCTCATCAGCGGCAAGCCGCTCTTCGGGCTGCCGGCGAACATTCCGGTGGTGTTCGAGCTGGCCGTGCTCTGCAGCGCGCTCACCACCTTCTTCGGCATGTGGGGCTTGAACGGTATGCCTCGGCTCCATCATCCGCTCTTCGGCAGCGCTAGATTCCGGAGGGCGACGAGCGATCGTTTCTTCATTGTGATCGAGGCCAGCGATATGCGCTTCGAGAAGAAGAATACCCAGGATTTCCTAGCTTCGCTCGGCCCGACGGCCGTCGAAGCCATCGAGGAGTAGGCGATGCCCAGACCGGTCCTCTACGTGACACTGATTCTGGTGGCGCTGACGTTGGTGCCCCTGGGTCTCCTGGTGCGTGATATGGCGGCGGGATCTTCGCACGGCCGCCTGCAGGTGGTCCCCGACATGGATGACCAACCGGTGCTCAGCGCACAGGGCACAAGCGAACTGTTTGCGGACGGTCGCGCCGCACGCCTTCCGGTGGCGGGAACCGTCGCGCGGGGTGCGTTGCCCGATGCGGGACCGTTGGCCACGGGAAAGCAGGACACCTCCTGGGTCACCTCAATCCCGATGCCGGTCACGCCGGAGCTCATGGCCCGCGGCCAAAACAGATTCGAGATCTTCTGTGCTGCCTGCCACGGCTGGAACGGCAGCGGCGAGGGGATCGTCGGTCAAAGGGTGGCCGAGCTGGGCGAATCTACCTGGGTGCCGCCGAACGACTTGACGAGCGATCTGGTCGCCGAGCGGGCGGCCGGTCACATCTTTGGCACGATCACCCACGGGATCCGCAACATGCCGGCCCATGGGTCCCAGATTCCGCCAGCCGACCGCTGGGCGATTGTGGCGTATGTGCGCGCGCTGCAGCGCAGTGTCCGCGGTACCTTCAGCGACGTGCCGGACGAGTCCCAAGAGACGCTCGAGTAGGAGACGGACGTGGATCACGAAAGAAAAATCCCGACTCTGGCCGACGATCGCACCACGCTCGATGAGTGGGGGGCACGCCTGTTCCTGGCGGCGGGGATTCTCGGCGTCCTGGGCCTGGCGTCCGCGGCCGCGCTGGGGTGGGCAGAGGGAGACGGCCTCAAACGATTTGGGTACGCCTATCTCGTAAGCTACGCGTTCTATCTCAGCCTGTCGCTGGGGGCCCTCTTCTTCGTGCCCCTCCAGTATGTGACGCGGGCCAGTTGGAGTGTCGTCATCCGGCGCCTGGCGGAGATCATCGGCGCCAATCTGCCGCTCATGGCGATTCTCTCCCTGCCCATTCTGTTCCTGCTGCCCAAGATCTACCCGTGGGCCGCCACCTCGTCCGACCTACCGACCGAGTTGATGGCGCACAAGGCATCCTATCTCAACGTCTCCTTCTTCGTGATTCGCTGGGTGGCCTACTTCGTGATCTGGTCCGGGTTGGCGCTTCTCTTCTGGCGCCGATCGCTCAAACAGGATGAGACCGGCGAGGTCGAGATCACGATCTCGCAGGAGCGCTGGAGCGCGGCAGGTCTGGTGATCTACGCGCTGACGGTGACCGCGGCGTCCTATGATCTGCTCATGACCCTCGACCCGACCTGGTTCAGCACGATGTTCGGTCCCTATTTCTTCACGGGCGGCGTCCTCGGGTTCTTCGCGGCATTGACCTTGATCACCTACTGGCTTCAGGGGCGTGGGCGGCTGACCAAGGTCATTCACGTCGAACACCTGCACGACTACGGCAAGCTGCTCTTCGCGTTCGTGTTCTTCTGGGCCTATCTCGCGTTTTCGCAGTACATGCTGATCTGGTACGCGAACATACCGGAAGAGACCGCCTGGCTGCTGCGGCGTCAGCAACATGGCTGGGAGGTTCTGGGACTGATCCTTCTGTTCGGTCACTTCCTGGTGCCCTTTGCCGCCCTGATGTCGCGGTTCATGAAACGGTCCCGGCCCTGGCTGCTCTTCTGGGCAACGTGGATCTTCATCATGCACTGGTTCGACCTGTACTGGCTGGTGATGCCCGAGGCCGCGACCGGCGGGCCCGCTCCCCACTTGATGGACCTGGCCTGCTTCGTGGGAGTGGGCGGCCTGTTCGTCGCCGGTCTGGCGCGATTGGCCGGCCGCCGCTCGTTGGTGCCGACGCGCGACCCGCGCCTGAACGAATCACTGGCCTTCGAGAATGCATAAGGAGGATGGTTTGACGACGCGGCGCAATCGTCTAGACACTCCGCTCATCCTGACCATCGTCGGGGTGGCCGCCGTTCTGGTCTGGGCGGGCATTCTGTTCTTGCACGCCTGGTACCACAACCAGCTGGCGGCGGAAGCCGAACGGAAGGTGGTGGACCGCCCGGCGACGGCTCTCATCGAATTGCGAGAGGCCCAACAGGGGACCATGACGGAGTACGGGTGGATCGATCGGGAGCAGGGCATCGTGAAGCTGCCGGTCGCCCGGGCGATGGAGCTGGTGGTGGCTGAAGCCGGAGGAGGGGAGCAGTAATGGTGGATCTATCGGGCAGCTGGTTGCCGGAGGCCGCGGCCACCGCGGCTGAGCGCACCGACCTGCTGTTTGTCGCCCTGCTGGTCATCGCCGGAGCCTGCTTGGCCCTGTTGGGAGGGGGCATCGACCTGTTCCTCCTTAGGTACCGTCGCCGCTCGCCGGACGAAACCGGTCAGGCGACGAAGCCCAGCCGGCTCGTGTCCGGGATGCTCTTCGTGATCCCTCTGCTGGTGGTGGGAGCCATCTTCATGGCCGGGTTCGGGGGCTTCGTGGATCAGGTCGTGGCACCCTACGGCGCCTATGAGATTCAGGTCGAGGGTCGATCCGAGGGGTGGCAGTTTACCTATCCGAACGGGTTTGCCCACGACACGCTGCATGTCCCCGCCCTTCAGCCCGTGAAACTGACGCTCACCTCGGCCGACGGTCTCCACGGGATTCGTATTCCCGCGTTTCGGCTGAGCCGGGATATGCTGCCGGGAAAGGAAACCGAGGCCTGGTTCACCGCGACCCAGCCGGGTGAGTACCCGCTGCTCGCAGCCGCCTACGGTGGAGATCAGAGCGGGGCGATGAACGGCCAGGTGTTCGTGCACGACGCCGCGGTTTTCGACGATTGGCTTCGGAGTGCTGCGAGCCCCTTGGACCGCCTACCGCCGATCGAGGCGGGTGAGGTGCTCATCGGGACCTTCGGGTGCACCGCCTGTCACACGCCCACGGGACTTCCCGGTGTTGGCCCGACATTCAAGGACCTTTATCGGTCCCAGCGCACCTTTGCCGACGGCACCCAGGCCGTCGCCGATGTCGAATACCTGAGCGAGTCGATCCTCTCTTCGACCGCGCGGGTCGTCGCCGGATTCCAGGCGGTCATGCCGAACTTTGAAGGCCAGATCGGGGACCGTGAGATGGACGCGATCATCGCCTATCTGAAGAGCCTGAGCGAAGCGGGCACCCTAGAGGCCGCGGCCGCCGAAGCCGATGAGGTAGAGCAACCGACCCTCGGGCAGGAGGATCAATAGATGCAAGAGCACAGCCCACAGGCGAGTTACCTCGCGGGCAGCGCGGGCCTCCGGTCCTGGCTTGCTTCGACCGATCACAAGCGCATCGCGATCAGCTACCTGGCCGGCCTCTTCAGCATCCTTCTGTTGGGGGTGACCTTTGCCCAGTTCCTGCGAATGGGCGCCCAGGCAGGGGATGGCGCGGTTCTCGCCGGCGGCGTTCTCGGGAAGCTCTCCAGCCTTCACGGCATCGTGATGGTGTTCTTCTTTGTGTTGCCCGCGATTCCCGCAACGCTCGGCAACTTTGTCCTACCGCTGATGCTGGGGGCGAAGGACCTGGCCTATCCGCGCTTGAACCGACTCGCGCTGCATCTGTACTTGTGCAGCGGCCTCTGTCTCGTGATCGCGATTGTCGCGGGCGCGGTGGACACCGGTTGGACGCTGCTTCCCGCCACGGGAGGGGGGCAGGCCACCGCGCAGTTCTTCCTCGGGCTCGGACTTCATTTGCTGGCTTTGAATCTCATCCTCACGGGGCTGAACTTCGTCGTGACCATCACCCGTATGCGGCCGGCCCACTGGAGCGGTGCAGACCTGCCGGTGATGGTCTGGTCACTTTTCGCCGTCGGTGTTCTCTTGATCCTCTGCGGCCCCTTCCTGGGCGGGATCGGACTCCTGGTGGCCGGCAGCCAGCTCGGAAACGCGGGATGGTTGTCCGTCGCAGGGGGAGTGGACCTCCTCGGGTACCGGCAGCTCTTCTGGTTCTTCAGTCATCCGGCCCTCTTCGTGGCCGTGCTTCCCGCGATCGGGGTGGTGAGCGAGATCCTGGCGACCTTCTCCCGCAAGCCGGTCAGCGGCGGCCTGCAGGTCCCGATCTCGATCTGGGCCCTGGCGGGGCTGTCCTTCGTGGGGTGGGGAACACACCTGTTTGCGGGCGGGCAGTCTCCGCTCTCGAGCACCGTCTTCAGCGCCCTGTCGCTGTTGGTCGCCATTCCCGCCACCTACATCGCTTACCATTGGCTGGCCACCCTGCATCGCGGGGCGATCGAGATCACCACCCCGCTGCTGTTCGCGCTGGCCGCGCTGATGCAGCTTGCGGTGGGCGCTCTGAGCGGGCTTTTCATCGGCGCCTTGTCGACGGGGATTCATCTTGAGTCGAGCACCTTTGTTGTCGGGCACCTGCACTACCTTCTCGCGGGTGGCACCCTCACCGCACTCCTGGCGGGCCTCTACTACTGGTGGCCCAAGATGTTCGGCCGCCGGACCAACGCGCGATGGGGGAATCTGGGCGCCGGCCTGATCTTCCTGGGGATCAACCTGGCCTTCTTCCCTACCTTCATCGCGGGGGCGGCGGGCCTGCTCACCCGCAGCGCCGCAGCCGACCCGGCTTTCGGGCCCGCCCTCGGCCTGGCCACCGTGGGCATCGGCATCTTCTCGCTCGGCTTGTTGGTTGTGGTGTTCAACCTGTTGCACTCGGCGATCTCGGGCGAGCCGGCACCCGCGAATCCGTGGGGTGGCGCCACGGCCGAATGGGCGATTGCCTCGCCGCCGCCGCTGGCTGCCGACGCCACCGACCCGGCGATCCCCTATGACTTCGGCGCCCAGGAGTTCGATCCTCAAACCGGAAACTACCGAACCGCTTCCGTGGAGGGCTAAGACAAGGTCCATGAGTGGTCTGATGCCACAGCAGATGCCCGCGGTCGGGACCGCCCCCAGGCGCCCGCGCACCGACACGCCTCTTTCCCGGGAGACGCTCAGCGGCGTCTCGCCCAAAAGCGGGGCGGCGGCGGATCAGTGCGTGCACTGCGGTCTCGGGCTGGGTCAGGGGCATCGGGCAGAGGACGGACCCTTCTGCTGCCATGGATGCCGCACCGTCTACGAGCTGATCCACTCGGAAGGCCTAGACCGCTTCTACGATCTCAAGCAGTGCGCGATCACGCCGCCCGGCAACCTGCGTCCCGAGACCTTCGCCTGGCTCGAGCCGCTCGTGAACGCCTCGCCGGCCCTGCCGGGCAGCAGTGTGCGACGGCTCCAACTGGATATCCAGGGGGTGCACTGCGCCGCATGTGTCTGGCTCTTGGAGCAGCTCTTTGCGCGTCATGGAGCAGGCCGTCAGCTGCGGATCAATCCCGCCCTCGGCACGGTCGATCTGGCCTGGGATACCGATGCCGGTGACCTGCGCGACTTTCTGGCCGACGTGGAACGTTTCGGGTACCGCTGCGGCCCGCCGCGCAAGGAGACGCCGAAGCGTTCGCGTGATCTGCTCACCCGCCTGGGGATCTGCGTCGCCGCTGCCATGAACGTGATGATCTTCAGCCTGTGCTATTACATCGGAATGGCGCCTGAGGATGGGGCGATCTACGAGTTGTTCGGTCAACTCAACATCGGATTGGCCACGATCGCGGTGGCGGTCGGTGGCTGGCCCTTCGCGCGCGGTGCCTGGCACGGGCTCAGGCGCGGCGTAGCCCACCTCGACCTGCCGATCGCCCTCGGTATGGCGCTGTCCTATCTGGGATCGACCTACACCTACTTCGCCCACGGCGTGGAGGCGGCCTACTTCGACACCATCACGATTTTCGTCACCTTGATGCTGGTCGGGCGCTGGCTCCGGGAACACGTTCTCGAGCGCAACCGGAACGCGCTTTTGTCCTCGGCGGGGGTCGCCGACCTCTTCGCCCGCCGGTTCCGGGGCGACGACCTGCAGGTGATCTCGGCCAGCGAGATCCGCACCGGGGACGAGCTGTGGATTGCGCCCGGCGACCTGGTGCCGGCCGCCGGCATTCTGATGCACCGGGCGGCGTCGATCGCCCTTGATTGGATCACGGGAGAGGCGGATCCGCATGCCGCCTCCCCGGGAGATACGGTGCCCAGCGGCGCATTCAACGCGGGCCGGCAGGGCTTTCGCGTGACGGCCACGGAGGACTTTTCGGCTTCCCGCCTGAATGATCTCCTGAGTGCGAATGGGGCCGAGGATCGGGATTCCCCGGCCGCCTCCTCTTGGTGGCACCGGGTGTCGACCATCTACGTCACGGCCATCGTCGTGTTGGCCTCGCTGGGATTCGTCCTCTGGATCGGCGAAGGCGCCCGGCGCGCGGTCGAGGTCAGCGTGGCCGTGCTGGTCGTCACCTGCCCGTGTGCGCTCGGACTCGCGCTGCCGCTCGGCAGGGAGCTGATCCACGCACTTCTGCGCCGCTACGGAGTCCTGCTCCGGCGTGACGGGTTCTTGGACCGTGCCCTTCGGGTCCGGCAGGTCGTGTTCGACAAGACCGGTACCTTGACCAAGGGGCAGCTCAGCCTGCTTCCCGACTCCAGAACGGCGCTGCGCGGTTTGGATGATGCTTCCCAGCGCGTGCTCTGGAACATGACGAGTCGGAGCAATCACCCGGTCAGCCGCTGCGTGGCCGCCGCCCTCAGCCTGGGCGTGCTGCCGACCGATGATCAGCCTGCCGCCACCGTGCTTGCCGATGCCGATGCCGTCATCGAGGAGACTGGACGCGGTCTGCACTGGACGCGGGGTGATGTGGAGTATCGCTTCGGGAAGCCCTCTTTCGTTGCTGGCCCGGGCTTCCCGGTCGAACCGGGCGGTGATGGACCGCCGCGCGCTCTCTTCGCCATGGATGACCGGATTCTCCTGGAGGTCGAGCTTCAGGAAGAGGTCAAGGCTGATGCGGCCGACGAGGTGGCCGCTCTCGAAGCGGCCGGTTACACGGTGCATCTGCTGAGCGGCGATGCGCCCGAGAAGGTTGCGGCAGTGGCTCGGAGGGTCGGCCTGGCGACCGGACAGATTCACGGGGCGCTCACGCCCGAAGGAAAAGCGCAGGTCGTTGCGGACTTGAACCGGGGCGATACGATGATGGTCGGTGACGGCCTCAACGACAGCCTGAGCTTCGATGCGGCTCTCTGTGCGGGCACCCCGGCCGTCGATCGTGCGGTCCTGCCGAGCAAGGCGGACTTCTACTTCCTGGGTGATGGGATTGCAGCGGTTCGCCGTTCCCTGCAGGCGGCCGCCCGCCTGCGGCGCGTGCAGAACGGCAATCTGGTGTATGCCGTGCTTTACAACGGAATCGCGGTCGCACTCAGCCTGGCCGGACTGGTGAGTCCGGTGGTCGCGGCCATTCTGATGCCCGTAAGTTCGGTGACAATTGTGGTCCTCACGAGCCGGCGGCTCTCACGAGGGGAGGCGAGATGGATATCCTGATCGTCACCGTCTTCGTGAGTCTGGTGCTGGTTGCCGGCGGGGTCCTGTTCTTCGTGTCTCGTTTGCGGGAGGGTGACTTCGAACATGGAGATCGCCTGTCGCTCCTGCCGTTGGCCGAGGATGCCAACCGTGATCCTCGCGAATCCGAGACGCGCTCTGGACCGGCGCCGAAACGAAAACTCAATGGGGAAGAGACAAGAGTTCACTCATAGACTGGGAGGCATAGCGTCACATGCAAGCCACGAGCTCGGTGACAAAGCGGATCGTCTACGACGATAGCATCGTACGAGCCTTCTCGATCGCCACCATGGTTTGGGCGGCGGTGGGAATGCTCGTGGGGGTGATCGTCGCAACGCAGCTCTCGTTCTGGCAGGCCAACCTGGGAACGAGCTGGCTGACCTTTGGCCGCCTGCGCCCGCTGCACACGAATGGCGCAATCTTTGCATTCGTTGGCAACATGATCTTTGCCGGCGTCTACTATTCGACGCAGCGGCTGCTCAAGACGCGGATGGCCTCTGACCTACTGGGCTGGGTTCACTTCTGGGGGTGGCAACTCATCATCGTAGCTGCCGCCATCACATTCCCGCTCGGCCTCACCCAGAGTAAGGAATATGCCGAGCTGATCTGGCCAATCGACATCGCTGTCGTGCTGGTCTGGGTCGTCTTTGCGGCTAACTTCTTCTGGACCCTCGGGATCCGAAACGAGAAGAATCTCTACGTGGCGATCTGGTTCTACATCGCCACGATTGTGACCGTGGCCGTGCTCTACATCGTGAACAACCTGCAGTTGCCAACCAGCTTCACGCACTCCTATCCGATCTGGCGCGGCGTGCAGGACGCGCTGGTGCAGTGGTGGTACGGGCACAACGCGGTCGCCTTCTTCTTGACGACCCCGATCTTGGGCATCATGTACTACTTCCTGCCCAAAGCCGCTGGCCGGCCGGTCTATTCCTATCGCCTGTCGATCGTGCACTTCTGGACCCTGATCTTCCTCTACATCTGGGCCGGCCCGCACCATCTGCTGTACACGGCATTGCCGGATTGGGCGCAGACTTTGGGTGTGATTTTCAGCGTTATGCTCTGGGCTCCGTCTTGGGGCGGCATGCTCAACGGTCTTCTTACGCTGCGAGGGGCGTGGGACAAGCTCCGCACCGATCCCGTGATCAAGTTCTTCATCGTGGCAGTGACCTTCTACGGGATGTCGACCTTCGAAGGACCGCTCCTGGCGCTCAAGAGTGTCAACGCGCTGGCCCACTACACCGACTGGATCATTGGCCACGTGCACGCAGGCGTTCTGGGTTGGAACGGTTTTATGGCCGCGGGAATGCTCTACTGGCTGATTCCCAGGCTGTACGGCACCGAGCTCAAATCGAAGAAGATGGCCGAGATGCACTTCTGGGTGGGCACCTTCGGGATGCTGCTCTACATCGTGGCCATGTGGATCGGTGGGGTAAGCCAGGGCCTCTTCTGGGGTGCGCTGGATGGTGAAGGCTTCCTCAAGTACCCCGACTTCATCGAGGGTCTGTTGGCCTCCCAGTTCCTCTATCAGATGCGCCTGATTGGCGGCCTGATCTACTTGATCGGCTTCCTCATGATGATCGGCAACCTGATTGGGACGATGCGCCAGGGTAAGGCGGCCACGGTCGAAGCCGAGGTCATGGTGCCGGACAAGAGCGGTCCGAACTTCTGGACCCTGATCTTCTCCCCGCCGGTGTTGATTTCGGCGGCGGTGGTTGCATTGGCCGTGATTCTCGGCGCGGCGGACGTGCTGACCGGCATCGTTGCGCTGGTCTTCCTCGAGGTCATGGTGATCGTCATGATCCTCGCCTTCGGCGCAAAGAAAGAGGGCAAGAGCTGGCACGACATGATCGAGGGCCATCCCATGGCCTTCTCGGTCCTCGTTCTTCTGGCCATCCTTGTTGGGGGACTGGTGGAGATCATTCCCACCGTGACGACCCGCTCTGAGGTGCCCGAGCAACCGACGGCCGTGGTTGCCGCAGCACCGGGGGACAGCGTTTTCGTGGCCGCTGACAGTACCGGCGCGGCGCCCGACAGTCTCGCCGCGGTCGAGCCTCCGTTGGAGATGTCGGTGTATGAGTATGTGCAAGAGCCCTACAGCCCGTTGGAGCTGGCCGGCCGCGACATCTACATTCAGGAGGGTTGTTATAACTGTCACAGCCAGATGATCCGGCCCTTCCGGCATGAGACGCTGCGTTACGGCGACTACTCTCGGCTGGAGGAGTTCATCTATGACACGCCATTCCAGTGGGGGAGCAAGCGCACCGGGCTCGACCTGCACCGGGTCGGTGGCAAGTACGGGAATTCCTGGCACTATCTGCATTTCGATGACCCGCGCTCAACGTCGCCGGGCTCAAACATGCCGCCGTACTCTTTCTTCAAGACGAACCGCGTGGACTTCGCCGAACTCGCCGGCAAGATGGGAGTCCTGCGCAAGATCGGCGTGCCGTACACGGATGAGGAGATCATGACCTCTGCCGGCACGGCCATGAGCCAGGCGCTCCTGATCACCGAGGATCTCGCCACCCAGTCGATACCCGTCGATCCGGAAAGCGAGATGGTCGCGATCATCGCCTACATGCAGCGCATGGGTCGCGGACCCCAGCCGGTGGTGGCCGACGACGCGACCGCCAGTGCCGAGGGAGGACGCTAATCATGTTTGGTGAATTCTATGCGGGCAGCAACCTGTTGATGTGGCCACTGATCGGCTTGGGGATCTTCGTGGTGGCCTTTATCGCGGTGCTGCTCTATGTGCTGGTCGTCGTGCGCGACCGCCACAAACTGGATCGTTTGGCGGCCCTGCCGCTGGAAGATGATGATGGGTATCCCACGACAGAGGGAGAGTCCGAGAATGACCGATAGGAACATCGATCAGCTGCGCGGGCACACGTATGACGGCATTGAGGAATTCGACAACCGGTTGCCCAACTGGTGGCTCTTCATCCTCTACGGATCGATCGTCTTTGCCGTGGGGTACTGGCTGGTCTTCCACTCGCTGAAGATCGCCGACTTGCCCACGGTGCAGTATGAGAAATCGATGATCGCAGCAGCCGAGGCCCAGCTCGCACGCATGACCGAAGGGGGCTTGAACGACGAGAGTCTCGAGCTCATGGGCACGCTGCCGGCGCAGGTCGATGCGGGGCAGGAGATCTTCACCAAGTACTGCGTGGCTTGCCACCTTGACCAGGGGCAGGGGAGCATCGGTCCGAACCTCACCGACCGGTACTGGATCCATGGGGGCAAACCCATGCAGATGTACAACACGGTCACCAACGGTGTGCTCGAGAAGGGGATGGCCGCCTGGGGACGCCAGCTTGGTCCGAGCCGTGTCGCCTCCGTAGTTGCATATTTGTTGACTTTGCGAAATACTGACATTCCAGGGAAGGCTCCTGAAGGGGAGCTGATGCCGGTGGAGGTGGAGACGCCGCCTGTTGAAGAGGCCGGGATTCCGAGCGAAGGGGCTCCCACAACGGATGAGTGAGCAGAACGACCAGGGAAACCGTCCATCTGATCGTGCACGGCACCCCGACCTCGACACCATGTACGTGATCAACGAGGACGGCTCCCGCAACTTTCTCCACCCGGCCGACGTCCGTGGCAAGTGGCAAACGACCGTCAATTGGTTGTGGGCCATCGTCTTGATCATCTACGTCGGTGTGCCGTGGCTTCAGATCGGCGACCGGCCGGGGGTCCACTTTGATATCCCCGGTCGTGCGGCGCACGTCTTCGGACAGAGCTTCACCAACCAGGACATGCCGCTGCTGTTTTTCGTGCTCACCGGCTTCGGCTTCACGCTGTTCGTCGGCACCGCACTCTTCGGGCGCGTCTGGTGCGGCTTCTTCTGCCCTCAGACCGTGATGATGGAAGGCGTGTTCCGCAAGATCGAGCGGTTGGTCGAGGGACGTCGCGCACAGCGAATCCGTCGCAACCTGGGACCGATGACCGCCGGTAAGTTCTGGCGCAAGACAATCAAGCACATCCTCTTCGTGCTGCTTTCCGGCGCGACGGCGCACGTATTCACGAGCTATTTCCTGCCGATGCGTGAGCTCATCCCCGATTTGTGGTTGAACGCAGGCGCGCACAAAGCTGCGTTCATCTGGACGGCGGCCTGGACGCTGGTCCTCTATTTCAACTACAGCTGGTTCCGGGAGCAGACCTGCCTCATCATCTGCCCCTACGGGCGCCTTCAGTCGGCGATGATCGACCAGGACACGGTCGTGATCGGCTACGACACGGCGCGTGGCGAGCCCCGCGGCAAGGGCGAGGGTGAGCGGGGGGATTGCGCGGACTGCTACCGATGCGTGGAGACCTGCATCACCGGGATCGACATCCGCAACGGGCTCCAGATGGAGTGCCTCGCCTGCACACGATGCATCGATGCCTGCAATGAAGTGATGGCTCGCCTGGGCCGGGAGCCGGGCCTGGTCCGCTTCGACTCCCAGCGCGCGCTGGGGGGCGAGGCGCGCAAGGCGCTCCTCGGTCGTCCGCGCGTCTGGTTGTACCTCTGCCTTGGACTGGTCGGACTCGTGGCCACCTCACTGGCCTTTACCGGGCGCGACGCGTTTGTGGTCAATACTCTGCGCGCACGCGGGATGCCATACGTCCTGGAGGGCGAACGGCTTCGCAATCTCTATACCCTGCACATCCAAAACAAGAACGATCGCGAGGTGACGTATCAACTGGTTCCTGAGCAGAATCCCGACGGCCCGGTGGTCGAATACGTGATCCCGCAGACGACGCTCCAGTTGGGTGGGCTCGAAGATGCACAGGTGCCGATCTTCGCGTACTGCGCGCGCTCTCTCTACCGAGAGTCCTTCCCGCTCTTTGTCACGGTGACCGACTCGGTGAGCGGCGAGAGCCGCAAGGTGAAGATGGAATTCCGCGGGCCGTAGCGGTCCGCGCGACCCCTTTGAGGACCTCGCCATGAAACGCTGGCTGCGCGACAACCCCTGGATCTGGATCGTCCTCTTCCTGATGGCGGTGGTGGTGTCGAGCTTTGCGATCATCGTGATCGCGACGGTGAATGCCCCTGAGCTGTTGCCGCACTAAGGGCGCGCTCCCGGCACATCATCGCTCCCTATCGGGACATCGCCTGGAGGTGGTGCCAGGCTGCAGTGGATTGCCGAACAGCCACCACATCCGGACTCCCGCCGCTGCGCATGTGCTCCGCTACAGACCGTAGAGGGCGCCAGTGTCCCCGGTGAAGGCAGTACAAATCGTAAAGATGCTCATTCAAGAAGTGAATTGCCTGTTCGGTGTCATCACCGAACCGTCGCAGATGCTGGTCAATGAACTCAAGCAGGATGAAGCTCGGCGGACGTTCCTCTAGACCAGCCTTGAAACCCCGCAAGACATCCAGCTCGGCACCCTCAACGTCAATCTTGACACCATGGACATCGCGGATTTCGTCTTCTGCCAGGATCTCGTCGAGCGTATGGCACTGGATTGCCTCAGGTTCGCCAAAGGTGGCTTCACCGCTCAGGACACGAAGCGTTGCTTGACCATTGTTCGAGATAGAGACCTGGTGCAGACTTGCGGAGCAGCGCTTGCTGCTAGCTGCAATGTTCTTGAACTCCACATTAGACAGGGAATTCAAACGGATGTTTTCCTGGAGGAGTTGGCCCGCCTCCACCTGTGGTTCCAGGGCGAGAACACGACCCTCTGGTCCAACCAAGTGCGCGCCGATCAGGGTATAGAGCCCAATATTCGCGCCGACGTCGATGAAGGTCATGCCCGGCTGCAACAGCTGCCGGAGGAGATGAATCGGCCCCTCCTCATACAGACCTCGATGATAGATATACCAGCCCATGTAGGTGTGGGGCTCGTACTTCATCCGCAGAGGATATCCTCTGAGTTTCGTCGTCAGCAGCGATTCACCGCATTGCAGTTTCGGACAGTAGGGTCTGATGCGGTGCAGGCCCGTGTCCGAAGGAAGGGAATAGACAAGCTTGCGGGCGATCCTATTGCGGAGATTCATTCTACTTGCTACCCATTGAGTCGATCAAGTTTTGCCAGCCACGTCGAGCCTTACGAGAAACACAGTAAGGGAGATGTACCTGGTAGTCAAACTGCCGGCTGTGTCACTCCATTCGCATGGCCAAGAAACGCCCCCCTCCAAGACTCGGAGAGTCTCCGGCGGGTTGTCTATGATCGCAAGAACACGTACCGCGCCACAAACAGCACCGCCAGAATGTAGATCAGCAGCGGCACCTCCCGCCCTTTGCCACTGAAGAGTTTGATCAATGGCCAGGTGATGAACCCCAGCGCCAAGCCGTCCGCCACGCTGTAGGTGAGCGGCATTCCCAGGATCATGAGCAGCGCGGGGATCGCCTCGTCCATCTCACCCCAGGGGATCTTCTTGACGCTGCCCATCATCAAGCATCCGACAGCGATCAGGGCCGGTGCCGTGATCGGTGAGAAGTACCCGCCGCCCCACTCGAACGGCTGGCCGATCATCTTGGCGAGCGGGAAGAAGAAGATCGCCGCCAGGAAGAGAAGGCCGGTGGCGATGTTGGCGAGCCCGGTCCGGCCGCCGGCGGCTACGCCTGCGGCGCTCTCAACATAAGATGTGACCGCCGAGGTGCCCATCGCCGCGCCGGCCACGGTCCCGGTGGCGTCCGCGCAAAGGGCCCGGCTGGCGCGCGGCAGCTTGCCGTTCTTCAAGAATCCGCCCGCCTGTCCGATGCCGATGAAGGTGCCGATCGAATCGAAGAAGTCCATGAACAGGAAGACGAAGATGATCACCAGTCCGTCGGAGGTGAGCAGCCCTTCGAAGGAGAACTTGAGGAAGGTGGGCTTGAGCGAAGGAGGCGTATCCACCAGCCCGTGATAGCGGGTGACCCCGACCGCGAGGGCGAAGAGCGTCGTGCCCGCGATGCCCCACAGGATCGCACCGGGGATCTTGCGAGCCATCAGCACCCCGACCAAGATGATCCCGACTAAGCAGGTCCATACAGCCGGGTTCATCGGATCACCGAGATCGACCGCCAGCGGGCCCATTGGTTTGACGATGATCCCCCCGCCGGTAAGCCCCAGGAAGGCGATAAAGGCGCCGATCGCCACCGCAATCGCGTGCTTCAGGGATTCAGGCACGCTGTCGATCACCATCTGGCGCACCTTCAGGAACGTGAGCAGGAAGAAGGCGATCCCACTGATCAAGGTGGCGGCCAGCCCTTGCTGCCAGGTCATCATGCCGGCGGCGATGAAGCTGGCGAACACGGCGTTTTCGCCCATGCCCGCGGCGAGCGCGATCGGGTAATTGGCGACCAGCCCCATGAAGATCGTGGCAACGGCCGCCGACAGACAGGTCGCGACCATGATCGCGCCGAAGTCCATGAACTCCTGGCCCGTGGATTCAAAGCCGACCCCGCTCAGGATGACGGGATTGACGAAGATCACGTAGGCCATCGTGACGAAGGTGACGACGCCGGCCAGCATTTCGGTTCGGACCGTGGTGCCATGCTCCCGCAGACGAAAGAGATCCATTGGAAACCTCATTCTAGGAGTCGGAGCTGATTTCCCTCCCGGTCGTCGATGATGATTTTGCGGGTGTCGGGGAGGATACGTTGCATCGCCTCCAAGTAGAGGCGCGTTTCCGTGATCGATCGCGCCTTGCTGGCCTCGGCGAGCAGCTTCGCGAACTGAGCCGCGTCGCCATGAGCCGCTTCGACGGTTTCGGCGCGATAGCTCTCCGCGATCTGCGTGGTGCGATCCGCCATGGCGCGCGCCCGCGGGATCAGATCCTTCCGGTAGCCGTCGGCCTGATTCAGCATGCGCGCTTTCTCGAGCTTGGCGGTGGAGACATCGTTGAAGGCATCGATCACCGTCGCAGGGGGTTCGACCGATCCGATGTTCACGGTCACCACCCGCAGTCCGGCCGAGAGATCATCGAGCATCTCCTGCGTCTTGAGGCGCGTCTCCTCCTGGATGCGCACCTTGCCGCTGGTGAGCAGATCATCGACCGGCATCTGCGCGATCAACTCGGTCAGCACGGATTCCGCGCACCGCCTCACGAGGAAGTCGGCATCCACCCGGCCCACGCGGAACAGGTAGTCGACCGGATTCTGGACCGAGTACTTCAGGGTGAGCGTCAGGTCGATGACGTTGGTGTCGCCCGTGACCCACTCCACCTCTTTCGGCGTGGGGGCGATCCCGCGCACGGCATCCACCATCTTGTAGCCGACCGGCATCGTGCGAACTTCAGTGGTTTTGACCGCGATCGTCTTCTCGACCGGCCAGGGGAGGGTGAAGAGGATCCCCGCCGGGGCGACGCGCGATACCGCGCCGAAGCGCAGGACCACGCCCTGCTCGTCCTCGTGGATGACGCGAACGCCGGTCACCGCCCACTCGGCGATCAAGAGCACGATCAGACCGTAGATCAGATTCCGGGCACAGAGAACCTTCGCGAGCGCATCTCCCCAGCGCTTCATTCGGCCCGGCCCGCCGGCAGTCTGATGCACGCCGTTGCTCATCTGGGCGCCTTCAACAAGCGAAGTAGCTGCGAGTCCGACGGAAGGACGATCGTCGCATCGTCATCGAGGATTTCCTCGTAGGTCTCCAGCGTCTTCAGGAACTCGTAGAACTCAGGATCCTGATTGTAGGCCTCGGCGTAGATGCGGGCCGCCTCGGCGTCCGCTTCGCCGCGAATCTCCGAGGCCCGGCGTTCGGCCTGGGCGAGGATCTGGGCCCGCTCGAGATCCGCCTGGGCGCGGACGATCTCGGCCTGCTCCTCACCCTCGGACCGATACTGGCGGGCGATGCGCTCGCGTTCGGCCTCCATTCTCCGGAACACGGCCTGCCGGTTCTCTTCGGGGAAGTTGAGTCGTTTGAGGCGAATGGCCTGCACTTTGATCCCGTAGCCCTCGCTGGCCTTTTGCGCGGCGCGGGCGGTGATCGTCTCCATGATGCGATCGACCTGGATCTGGCCCACGTCGGTCGAGAGCAGGACCGACAGCTCGTGCGAGCCCAAGGCGGCGCCGACCTCGGCGCGCATGATGTCCTCGAGCTGAGCCTCTGCTGTGTCGCGATCCAGCACGGTGACCAGATAACGCAGGGGATCTTCGACCTCCCAGGCCGCGAAGGTGTCGACCAGCACGTTCTTCTTATCGAGCGTCAGGTACTCACCCTCGGCCGGATCGAGAACGTGCAGTCGCTTGTCGATGCGCACGACCGTCTCAAACGGAGGCGGAAGTTTCCAGGCGAGCCCGGGCTCCAAGATGATCCGCGCCGGATCGCCGAAGAACATCACGATGGCGTACTCGGTCTCTTGTACTTCGATTGCGCAAGAGAGCAGCACCATGATGGCCACGGCAATGAGCACAATGGTGGTCAGGACTCGTTTCATCGCTGACTCTCCTCCAGACGTCGCAGCTTCTCCCGCCAGGTTTCCTGGGAGTTGCCGCCGGTCGACGGCGAGGGTGAGGGGGTCTTTGGAACATCGCTGCCCCACACGTCGGTCCAACGCTGGACCATGCTGTTCTGATTGATCCAGAGATCCAAGGGCAGGTCGGTCAGCGGGACGATCAGGCGGGGAGGCGCCAGGGTCTTGCCAACCGCGTCGAGTTGCATTCGAAGGCGCGTGATGTCACGCACCGGCCGGCTGGCCTCTTCGAGTTTCGTGAACCCGTAGGCCTCACCGGTTGCGGCGGCCACGCGGGTCGTCTTCTCGGCCCGGGCCGCGCTCTCCAGCGAATAGGACTGGGCGCGGCCGGAGGCCGTCACCCGATTGCGATAGCTTTCCGCCTGCCGGATGAAGCGGTGCTGATCCTCCATCGCGCTGGCTACATCGCGGAACGAGAAGTGCACCTCGGGCGGGGCGTGCATGTCGAGCAGGTCGACCCGCACGATCTCAATCCCGGGCGTCAGGGCGGCGACCTCGGTGCGCAGCTGTGCGGCCATCTTCCCGGCCAGTTCGATGTGATGATTGACCAGAATGCTGTCGGTTGCCTCTTCACACAGGACCCGGCGCACGGCGTACTCGGCGAGATTGGCCACCAGTTCATCCGGGTCGTCCAGGACGAAATGGTAGGCGTAGGCGTCAAGGACGCTGTACTGCACGCTATAGCGGATGGCGAGGAGGTTCTCATCGCCGTCGGCGATCTCGGCCTCCTTGGTGAACTCCCGCTCCTCGTTGCTCAAAGCCGTGCGGCCGAGGCTGGGTCCCATGTGCGGATCAGCGACACCCTGTCTGAATCCGCGATCCACCGAGCGCACGAGTTCGCTGGGTTCGGTCACCAGCCGGGCGACCGGGTAGGGCCAATGAAACACCAACCCGGGTGATGATATCGTGCGGGTGACCTCGCCGAAGGTCACGACCCAGCCGGCCTCGCCCGGGCCAACCACCGAGAGGCCGGTCGCCAGGTAGAGCGCCGCGATCAGGACCAGGACGGCCGCCGCCGCTGTCCGTCCTCCCAGTTTGAATCCCAGGCGACGTCCCAGCCTGCCCAGCCCGTCCCGCCAGCCCTTCAGCAGCCTGACGCGCTGCGCGCTCCGCAACACCAATGCGAGGAAAACGAGAGTCGCGGGGATCTCGATCCACAGCGGCATGACCTCACCGGCCGCGCCGGCCACCGCCTGCGGGGAGAGGCCACTGGTCAGGTAGATCGTGTTGACGATCCAACCGGCCAGGAGGCTCAGGACCGCCACCGACGCCAGATAGACGATCATCACCCGCTTGCCGAGCAGCTTGGTGACCACGGCCAGCGATGCGCTGTTGGTGGCGGGGCCCGCGAGCAAAAACACGAGGGCCGCGCCAGGGCTCAAGCCCTTGAGCATCAGCATGGCCGCCACGGGCGTGGAGGAGGTGGCGCACACGTAGAGAGGAATCCCGATCACCAGCATCAGGAGCATGGCCGGCAGGCCGCCCAGGAGCGGGTTTTCCAGGGCGCCGGCCGGAATCAGGGCGCCGATGAATCCGCTGATCAAGAGGCCGATCAGGAAGTAGGAGACGATGTGATCCAGGAGCTGGCCATAGGCGTAGTTGCAGATCTCGCGAAGCCTCATGCGCGATCCGGAAATCTTCGGCAGCTCCGTGAAGCCGCTCGGATTGGCGGCGCAAGAGTCGTCGTGTCCGACCGTCTCGACGACCGGCGAGGCCTCCGCCTCCTCGGCGGATTCGCGGCGCGTCATCACGTTCGTGGCCAGGCCTGCGACCATCGCGGTGCCGAAGGCCGACAGTGGCCGGGCAATGGTCATCACAGGATCGAGCAAGGCGTAGGTGATGCTGATCGAATCGACCCCGGTTTCGGGGGTCGAGATCAGGAACGAGACGGTCGCACCCTTGCTGGCGCCGCCCTGGCGGATTGCCGCTGCGGTCGGCAAGACCGAGCAGGAGCACAGTGGGAGAGGGACGCCGGCCAGCGACGCCAGCAACACCGATCGGAAATCGTTCTTTCCAATGGTGGCCTGTAGCCAGCGCGTTGGAATGAGAACGCGCAAGACACCGGCCAGAAAGAATCCGACGAGCAAAAAGGGCGCCGCCGAGACGAAGATCTGAACGGTCTGCTGTATGAATTCCACCAGGAAAAGCACGGTGGACCCCCAGGGCCGAGTTTGGCGATTCGCTAGAAATCAGGCAGCGAATCCCGCCTGGAGAGCAGTAAACGCCACTTTGTTACTGTTCGGTGATACAGCGCCCAACCTGAGCGAGTTCCCCCACAAGGACAGGAGAGTAACCCGGCCATCCTCCGGGGGCAATGGGTTGGTGAGGTGAAAGAGCGGAACCGCTTCTGCGCGGGTAGAACTGTTCGCGAGAACTCCCACCGACAACAGTAGTTACGTGTCCCGCCCTTCCCCGGGCGGGGCAGTCCTCCGACAATACTGATCAATTGTGTCGATGAAGGCGTCCGCATACTGGTCCAGCTTCGCCTGCCCAACGCCTTTGATACTGAGGAACCCCGCCCGGGTTGTCGGCTGTCTCACGGACATCTCCCGTAGGCTTGCATCTCCGAAGATGACGTAGGCCGGAACGCCCTTCTCGTTGGAGATTTCACTGCGGAGTTGCCGCAAAACCTCGAACAGCCCTTCATCGACTCCTTCCCACGAGACCGCGGCCACACGAGCCGTGCGAGCGGGCTTCTCGGCCGGTTTGAGCAGCTGCGGCGTTTCCTCGCCCTTCAGGACGCATCTGCCCTTCAGGCTGATCCGCAGGACGTTGTACTCTCCAACCTTCTCGAGACAGCCTTGTCCGACGAGTTGCTCGATCCAGTCGCGAACCACACGCTTGGAGAACTCCGCGAGCAGGCCGTAGGTGCTCAAGCCGTCATGGCCATTCGTCAGCAGACGTTCTTCGCGCGAGCCAATCAGCACAAGAGCGGTGTAGTCTCCGCCGAAGCGTCCTCTGAGCCGCGCCACACAGGAGAGGATCTTCTGGGCGATGGCCAGTGAATCTCCCATGCTGTCGATCTCGCCGAGACAGACATCACACGCCTCGCAGTTGTCCTTTCCCAGGGCCTGTCCGAAGTAGGCCAACAGGGCGCGGTGCCGGCAGGGCGCTCCGGTGCAGTAGCGGTAGATGTCGCCCAGCTTGGCCTGGGCGATCTCGCTCGCCTCGGGAGATAAGCCTTGCTGCAGCGTCTTCCAGGTTACGTAGTCGCTCGGTGCGTGCAGCAAGAGGCATTCAGCCTCGAGACCGTCGCGGCCGGCGCGGCCGCTCTCTTGCTGATAGTGTTCCAGGCTTTGGGGCATGCCGGCGTGAATCACATAACGCACGTTCGACTTGTCGATTCCCATGCCGAAGGCCACGGTGGCGACGATGGTACTCGCCTTCTCGCGGTTGAAGGCCTCTTGGTTCTCCTTGCGCGCCTGATCGGTCATGCCGGCATGATAAGGAAGCACGCTGTAACCCATATCGGTCAGCGCCGCGCACAGTTCGTCCACGTCTGCGCGACGAATGCAGTAGACGATGCCCGACTCCCCCCGGTGGCGGTCCAAGGCCGCACGGACGTCCTCCAGGCGCCGGCGCCGCGGCTTGACCCGGTAGACCAGATTCGGACGGTCAAATGATCCGATCAGCACCTCGGGCCCGTCCAGGCGAAGCTGGCGGGCGATGTCGGCGCGCACTTGGGCCGTGGCGGTGGCGGTGAAGGCGTGGATTGTTACCCTGGGGAACACCTCCTTCAATGTGCCAAGCTGGCGGTAGTCGGGTCTGAAATCATGACCCCACATGCTGATGCAGTGAGCCTCATCCACGGCAATTCCCGACAGCTCGCAGTCACGCAGGAGGTTCACGAAACCGGGCATCATGAGCCGCTCAGGCGCGAGATAGAGGAGCTTCAGGGTGCCATCTGTGACCCGGGTGGTGACGTCGCGGCGTTCGTCGGGGGTGAGCGTGCTGTCGAAGCGGGCCGCAGGGACACCGCACTCGCCGAGGGCATCTACCTGGTCCTTCATCAGCGAGATGAGCGGCGACACAACAACCGTCAGCCCCGGCCGGATGACGGCCGGGACCTGAAAGCAGAGCGACTTCCCGCCGCCGGTGGGCAAGACAACCACCGAGTCGCGGCCATCGAGGGCGCACTCGATGGCCTCCCTCTGCAGGGGGAGGAGGCTGCCGAAGCCCCAGTAGTCTTTCAGCGCGCCCTGGATTGTCGAAAGGGTTGCCATGACCATCCCTCTGCCCGGTTCATCTTGCCCGCTACCGACTTCTGTAGCAGAAGCAGACTAGCAGATTCCGTGCCTTGTCCAAACGCCTCTGGCACCGATGGTGCTACCCGCCTCCGGCATGGCCACGGCCTCAACACCCGTTCCCCGGAATGCGGGATCCAAAGCCGGTGTACAGACCGGCGTCGGATCCCTGCCGGCCGTTTCCTACGAGCGCCACCCGGGGGCCGCAACTGATCCCCTCCCGCGAACCTATCGCCGTCGCGAACCCGAAAAGGGCGTCCTGCACACTGCCGTCCGCGAACACCTCGAGACCTTCCTCGAGCAAGCTCGCGATCTTGGGGGGGAAGGCTATCCGTACTTCATCGAGGGAGAGTTCCGCCGCTACTTGGACTGTGGCATCCTGTCACGAGGCTTCGCCCGTGTTCGTTGCCCGGCTTGCGGCCACGAGAGGTTGGTCGGATTCTCATGCAAGGGCAGACTGTGTCCCAGCTGCGTCGGCCGCCGCATGGCCGACACGGCAGCCTACTTGGTTGACCAGCTGCTGCCCGAGGCCGGGTATCGCCAGTGGGTGCTTACCTTCCCCTGGACCTTGCGTTTCCGTCTGGCTGTCGACCGCACGCTCTTCAGCGCCCTTGTCTCGGCCTTCCTGCGCACCCTCTTCGCCTGGCAGCGTCGTCGCGGCCGCGCCCT
>CAZTDY010000014.1:0-68869 GCA_964612295.1 uncultured bacterium
GCTGCGCCCTTGCCACAGGCCAAAGCGCTCCCTAGGATGTTTCAGTTGAGGAACGGATCGTTTCGATCGCGGCCGCTTAGCAACCAAGGGAGAGTCTGTGTCCGAGCAGCCGGTGAGCCCACATGCGCAAGGGGATGATCGCATCCAAGAGCGCTCCCTGCGTCCGACCCGGCTGGGCGATTTTCTGGGCCAGGAGGATCTGAAGCAGAATCTGTCGATTCTGGTGGGAGCGGCCACCAAACGCGGCGAGGCCCTCGAACACTTGCTCTTCTATGGTCCGCCCGGCTTGGGGAAGACTACCCTGGCGTTTCTGCTGGCCAACGAGGTCGAGGGGGAGATGATCTCGACGAGCGGGCCTGCGCTCGAACGTCCCAGCGATTTGGTGGGACTGCTCACCAGCCTCAAACCGCGCGGCATCCTCTTCGTCGACGAGATCCACCGCACCCCGCGCGCCGTGGAGGAATACCTGTACAGCGCGATGGAGGATTTCCGGTTGGACATCCTCTTGGACCGGGGGCCGGCCGCACGTTCGGTCCAATTGCACTTGCCGCCATTCACCCTCATCGGTGCAACCACCCGGATGGGTCTTCTCACGGCGCCACTGCGCGGCCGATTCGGCTTCGTGGCCCATCTGGACTTCTATCCGGTCGATGATTTGTGCCGACTCGTGCGCCGCTCCGCGGCGATTCTGGATACCGCGCTCAGCGAAGAGGGGGAGATGGAAATCGCCCGGCGCTCGCGCGGGACGCCGCGGGTCGCCAACCGGCTCTTGCGCCGGGTCCGGGACTATGCCGACGTCCATGATCTGCCCGAGATCACGGCCGAAGTGGCGGATAAGGCGCTGGCTTTGCTCAAGATCGACAGCCTCGGTCTCCATGAGATGGATCGCCGTCTGCTGGAGACCATCGTTCAGAAGTTCGATGGCGGTCCGGTCGGGCTGGGGACCCTGGCCGCGGTGTTGGGAGAAGAGGAAGACACGGTCGAGGATCTACTCGAACCGTATCTGATCCAGCAAGGCCTGATCCAGCGGACCAGGCGGGGCCGGGAGGCGACGCCTCAGGCCTGCGAGGTCCTGGGTCTCGAACCGAAGCGCACGCAGAAACGCCTGCTCTAGTCGGATTGACAAGATGTCCGATTCCCAGTCTCCAGAAGAATTGCTCGCGGCCTACGACTACGACCTCCCTCCCGAGGCGATCGCCCAGACCCCGGCGGATCGTCGGGATCAATCCCGGCTGTTGCTGGTGGATCGCGAGGGAGCGGACTATCCTGATTGCCGGTTCGCCGATCTGCCCGGCCTGCTGGAACCCGGTGATCTCCTGGTCTTGAACGACACCCGCGTGATCCCCGCGCGCCTGTTCGGGCGCAAGATCCCGGGCGGCGGGCGTCTCGAATTGCTGCTCGTCCGGGACCTGGGCGCGGGCTCCTGGGAGGCGATGGTCCGATCCTCGCGACGGCTGCGAGCGGGAACGGAGTTTGACCTTGGTGAGGGGCAGCGCGGCCGTCTCGTCGGCCCGCGCGAAGGACCCCACTGGGAGGTTGCCCTCCCGGAGGGAGGCGACCTCGATCGGCTGCTCGAAGAGCATGGACACATGCCGCTGCCGCCCTACATCACGCGCCCCGACACCGACCACGATCGGGACCGGTATCAAACCGTGTTTGCCCGGAGTCCAGGAGCGGTGGCCGCTCCCACGGCCGGCCTGCACTTCACGGACGACCTGTTCGCCGCGCTCGACTCCCGGGGAGTCGGGCGAACGATGGTGACCCTCCACGTCGGGCCCGGGACGTTTCGCCCCTTGGATTCCTCGGCCTTAGAGAGTGGGAGTCTCCATCGCGAGTGGTATCATCTGCCGCCCGCCGCGGTGGCCAGCATCGAGGAGACGCGTGCGGCCGGCGGGCGCATTGTGGCGGTCGGGACCACGACGACCCGGGTGCTGGAGTCCTGCGCCCGGGAGGACGGCACGCTCCTGCCCGGCTCGGGTGATACGCGGCTCTTCATCCGCCCGCCCTATCGCCGGCGGGTCGTCGATCAGCTCATCACCAACTTCCATCTTCCCCGCAGTTCGCTGCTGATGCTGGTGGCCGCCTTTGCCGACCGGGAGCGCATTCTGGCCGCGTACCAGGAGGCTTTGACCAGGGGATTCCGGTTCTACAGCTACGGCGACGCAATGCTGATCCGCTGACCCGCCGGAGTGTGGTAGGATCGGCCGACCTTAATTGTAGGGTGGGCCGCCAGCGTGACAGGGGACGCGCGTGACCGATTTTGCTCCTGAAAAGAGGACGATCGACTTCCGATTGACCGGTGGCGAACCATCCGGGCCGAGGTTGGGCGAGCTTCGCATCGGGGAGGTGACCGTGCCGACGCCGGCCTTCATGCCGGTCGGCACCCGCGCTTCGGTCAAGACGCTGGATGCGCAGGATGTGGAGGAGATCGGCGCCCGGTTGATCCTGGGCAACACCTATCACCTGCACCTGAGGCCGGGATCGGAGCTCATCCGCGGGCAGGGTGGCCTGCATCGGTTCATGGGATGGCGGGGCGGGATCCTCACCGACAGCGGGGGATTCCAGGTGCACAGCCTGGCGAAGCTCAGGCGTATCGACCCCGAGGGGGTCGAGTTCAGGTCGCACCTGGACGGGTCGGCGCACTCCTTCACCCCCGAGCGCGTCCTCGAGATTCAGCAGAATCTGGGGAGCGACGTGAGGATGGTTCTGGACGTCTGCACGACCTTTCCGGCCGAGGAGACCCAGGTTCGTGATGAGATGAACATCACCCTGGACTGGGCGGCCCGATCGCAGGCCCAGCGGGCGAAGATGGAGACCGCCGGCAATTGGCACGGGGTGCTCTACGGGATTGTCCAGGGGGGGCTCTATCCGGGTCTGCGCACGCAGTGTGCGCGCGAACTTGCGACGATGAACTTCGACGGCTATGCTCTCGGCGGCTTTTCGGTCGGCGAGCCGCTGGGCACGAGTGGTCCCTCGATGGACGCCGCGCTGGCGGAGCTGCCGAGCCTGAAACCCCGATATCTGATGGGGGTAGGATCACCCGTGGAGGTGATCGACGCGATCGAACGGGGTGTCGATCTGTTCGATTGCGTTCTGCCGACCCGAAACGCGCGCAAGGGTACGGTCTTTACGCGCCAGGGCAAGATGGTCGTGAAAAACGCGACCTTTGCCGAGGATAGCAGGCCCATCGACGAGCAATGCTCCTGCCGGGCCTGCCGTCGTTACTCGCGAGCCTATATCCGGCATCTCTTTCAAGTGGGTGAACAATTGGCCGGGCGACTGGCCACAATCCATAGCCTGGCCTTCATGGAAGGGCTCATGGCCCGCGTTCGCGGTGCAATCGCGGATGGCCGCTTTGCACAGGTGGCTGCGGAAGTCAGGCAGGCGTACGAGACACACGAGACAAGGAGGTAGAATGCCCAGTTGGTTCCTGCTAATGACGGGTGGTCCGGCCGGAGAGGGCGGACAACAGGGAAGCCCGTTCACCATGCTGATTTTCTTCGCGCTCATCTTCCTGATTTTCTACCTGTTGATCATCAGGCCTCAGCAGAAGCGACAGAAGAAGCACAACGAAATGATCGCCGGCATTCGTAACGGTGACGAAGTCGTGACCTCCGGGGGCATCCTCGGGCGGGTCGACAGCACCCGGGAAGAGAACGGTCTCGAGATCGTCGTGCTCAAGATCGCCGAGAACACCAAGGTGGAAGTCTCCCGCGCTCACATCCAGCAGGTGGTTCGCAAGAACGCCTGATGCGGGCCCGAAGGCGTGCGGCTGGCGAGATGCGCATCTCTAGGTCTCAAGGGGGAACAGGTGTGAAAATCGTTTTCATGGGAACACCTGAGTTCGCCGTGCCCACTCTTCGCCGGTTGGTGGAGGAAGGCCTCGCCCCCGCGGCCGTCTATAGCCAGCCTACGCGCCGGCAGGGCCGCGGGCTGCGCGTTGTGCTTCCCCCCGTGGCCAAGGTTGCACAGGAGCTCTCCTTGCCTCTGCGGCAACCTGAAGTGCTGCAGAGTAAGAAGGAGATGGAGTTTCTGCGGGAGTTGGCTCCCGATCTCATCATCACCGCGGCCTACGGCAAGATCTTTCGCCGGCGTTTGCTTGGGTTGCCGGGGAAAGGCTGCCTCAATCTCCACCCCTCGCTGCTGCCGAAGTATCGGGGTGTATCGCCGATCCAGACCGCGATCCTGCGGGGAGACTCCCACACCGGCGTGAGCATCTACCAGATGGATGAGCGCGTCGATGCCGGGCCCATCCTGTTGCAGCGCGACACGCTGATCGCCCCCGATGATACGGGCGGCAGCCTGAGCGGGCGGCTGGCCAGCCTGGGGGCGGAGATGATGTGTGCCGCGGTCCGCAGCCTGGAGGCGGGCAGGTTGAACGCCATGCCCCAGGATGAGGCGCGTGCGTCCTACGCCCCGCGCCTGGCTCGAGGGGATGGTTGCCTCGACTGGCGCCTCCCGGCCGGTCAGATCAACCGGACCGTCCGGGCGCTCTTCCCCTGGCCCGGGACCTTCACCTATTGCCGCAGCACCCGGGTCAAGATCCTCGAGGTCGAGGTGATCGACGAGGCCGATCACGGTGTGCCCCCCGGCACCATTTTGAGCGCGGGTGGCAAACACCCACCGATCATCGCCGCCCTCCCCGGGGCGGTCGCGCTTCGCCAGGTGCAACCCGAGAACTGTCGCGCGCAAGACGGGACCGCCTTCTGCTGCGGGCAGAGGGTCGGGCCGGGTGTCCGTCTGCGGGGCGGGCCCACCGAGGAACCATCCGAGGCTGAACATGCGTGAAGTACGAGACCTGGTCCTGAAAATTCTCGTGCGGAGCGAAATCGAACGCGTTCCCACCGACCCGCTCCTGGCGCCACGTCTGGCGAGGAGCCGGCTCGATGAACGTGACCGCCGGCTGGTGACCACGTTGGTGAAGACCACCCACCGCTGGCGAGGCCGGGCCGATCGCGTGCTCGACCTCCGCCTCAATCGTGGCATCCGGTCGCTCGACGTGCGCACCCTGAACATCCTGCGCCTTGCCTACGTGCAGCTGTACCACCTGGATCAGATTCCCGTTCACGCGATCGTCCACACGGCGGTGGACCTCGCCATGATCAAGGTTGGATCCGGCAAGGCCAAGCTCGTCAATCGTATCCTGCGCGGGTTGGTCAGCTCGGCTCCCACCGAGAAGGACTGGTCCCGGGGCGAGGGCGTCCAACGCCTGGAGGGCGAGCTTTCCCATCCCGGCTGGCTTCTGGAGCGTTGGGTGCCGCGCTGGGGTGAGGACGAGGTGCGCCGCATCTGCACCTGGAACAACAGCACCCCCTCCTTTCACCTGCGCTTGCACGGGACCGAGGCGGAGCGCGAAAATGCCCGCGATACCCTTCGAGACGAAGGTCTGGAGATCACCCCGGGGGCGGTGACGCCGGAGTCGGTTCGAGTGAATGGGTCATTCCCGGTTCAGAGACACGCCCTGATGAAAGCCGGGCGCCTGGTGCCGCAGGATGAGAGCCAGACCCTCGTGGGTCTGCTCATGCCCCTGGTTGGTTCGGGGCCGATCCTCGATCTGTGCGCCTCGCCGGGCACCAAGGCTTCCCATCTGGCCGCCCGGTTCCCCGATGTCCCCGTGATCGCCTCCGATCTGAGTCGCCGGAAAGTGAAACGGATCCTGCAGACGAGGGAGCGTCTGGGCCTGCCCAACCTGAGCGTCGTGGCCGCCAATGGGATGGCCTCTCCGTACCGGCCGACAGCCCCCGCCGTGCTCCTCGATGCCCCCTGCACCGGGTTGGGCGTGCTCCAGCGCCGACCCGATGCCCGGTGGTTGAGGTGCCCGGGAGATTTGACCGATGCGGTCCGCACCCAGCGTGAGCTGCTGGCCGCGGCCGCGCCCCTGGTGGCGCCCGGCGGCACGCTGCTCTACAGCGTCTGCTCCCTGGAGACCGAGGAGTGCCAGGAGCAGGCCGAGTGGTTCCTCCAGTCGTTCCCCGACTTCGAGCCGGGGCAACTCCCCGAATGGGTGCCTGAGTCGCTGTCCTCCGGCGCCGGGCAGATGTGCGTGCCGTCCGGCACGCTGGGCATGGAGGGTTGCTTCGCCGTTCTGCTGCGCCGGAAGGAGGGGACTTGATGGGAGAGCGCCTGCGCCGCCTGCCCCGCCGCCTCTGGTCGCTGGCGGTGCCTCTGCTCCTGATCGCCATCGGTGGGGGGGGGGCGGTGCTTGTCTTTCAGTTTCTGGTGATGCCCACCTTCGTGCGTCAGGGTCAGGACACGGGCGTCCCCGACGTCCGGGGTTTGAGCCTGACCGACGCCGAGCCGCTCCTTCAGCAGGCCCAGCTCCGAACCGGTTTGGTGAGCAACGCGGCCGACGAGCATATTCCGCCCGGACGGGTCATGCGCCAGAATCCACCTCCGGATTACAGCGTCAAGCAGGGACGCGAGGTCGATCTGGTCGTCAGCCTGGGCCCCGAAGAGCAGCGGGTCCCGCCCCTGGAAGGGGAGAGTCGGGTCCATGCCCGATTCCTACTGGCCCGCGAAGGGCTGAATGTGGGCAAGGTCCGCTCGATCGGCTCGGACGAGGTGCCCGCGGATCATGTGGTGACCTCCTCCCCGAGGCCGGGACGTGGGGCCGCCGGCCACGATGCGATTGATCTGTTGGTCAGCACGGGACCCATTCTGGAGCGGTACCTGATGCCGGACCTCCGCGGCCAGGACGCCGATCAAATGGAGGCGGCGCTCATCGAGGCCGGTCTCACCGTCAGGCGCCGCGTTCGCCCGGGCGCCCGCACCCGCCTGGGGCAAATCGTCGAGCAGAGCCCGCCTCCGGGCCACCCGGTGGCCGGAGGGGGGATCGTGGAGATTACCACCGGAGGCTAGGAAACCAGTTTCATGCCAGCCATTCCCCCGGGGCTTCAGATCGCCCCATCGCTCCTGTCCGCGGACTTCGCCCATCTGGCCGAGGAGATCGACAGCATCGAAGCGGCGGGCTCCGCGATATTGCACCTGGATGTGATGGATGGCCATTTTGTGCCCAGCATCACCTTTGGCCCGCCCTTGGTTCGCAGCGTGCGGGCCTCGACCGGGCTCTATCTCGACACCCACCTCATGATCCGCGAGCCAGTGCGCTTCCTCGAGCCTTTTGCCGAAAGCGGATCCGACCTTCTCACCATCCATGTGGAGGCCTTGGGTGAGGAGCCCCAGATCCCCAGCCCGGGGGCTCTCAAGTCCTTCCGCAGGGCGGTCGAGATCTGCTCCGACTGCAAGGTGCAGATCGGCCTATCCTTCCGTCCCCGAACCACGCCTTTCCACTGGCTGGAGGCCGTCGGCCGCGATTTGGACCTCCTGCTCCTCATGACCGTGGAGCCTGGATTCGGAGGTCAGGCCTTCATGGAAGGGATGGTGCCCCGGATCCAGGAAGCCAGGCAGATGATCGCTAAGGCCGGATGGCGCTGCCGTATCGAGGTCGATGGGGGGATCGCCCCGGAGACCGTCTCCAAGGCGGCCGGGGCGGGCGCCGAGATCCTCGTGGCGGGTACGGCCGTCTTCGGCGAGACCGACCGCAGCCGGGCCGTGGCAGACCTCCTGGCGGCCGCCGACAAACGCGGGTAAAGGCTTGATCCCGGTGGGGCCGCGGTGATAAACTCCCTGTTTTGCGTAGTCTAAGGGAGCTTATACCCCCACAGCGGGGTGACATACATGTTTGAGTCTCTTGCAGGACGACTGGACCAAGTTTTCTCACGAATCCGCGGCCGAGGGAAACTGACGCCGGATAATATCCGTGAGAGTTTGCGCGAAATGCGCCGGGTCTTGCTGGAAGCCGACGTCAACTTCAAGGTTGCTCGCGACTTCATCAAGCAGGTCGAGGAACGAGCCATGGGCACCGAGGTGCTCAAGAGCCTGACGCCCGGCCAGCAGTTGGTGAAGGTCGTCTACGAGCAGATGACCGAGTTGCTCGGCGGCGAGACGTCGCGTCTGGTCGAATCGACCGAGATCCCCACGCGGATCTTGATGGTCGGTTTGCAGGGGTCTGGAAAGACAACCTGCACGGCGAAGATTGCTCGCAGGCTGAGGAAGCAGAAGAAGGTCCCGTTTCTGGGAGCCTGCGATGTCCATCGCCCTGCGGCGATCGATCAGCTCCAGCGCCTGGGCGCCGAGCTGGACGTGCGCGTGTTTGCAGAGCCGGGCGAGACGGACGCAGCCGCGGTGGCTGCGCGAGGGCTGGCCGCGGCCCGCCAGGCCGGTGCGGACTACTATGTGGTCGACACGGCCGGGCGAATGCAGATCGACGAAGCGATGATGGAGGAGATCGAACGCGTCAAAGAGGCGGTCGATCCTCATCAAACGCTGCTGGTGGTCGACGGGTTGACGGGCCAAGAGGCCGTTTCGGTCAGCCAGGCGTTCCACGAGCGGTTAGAGCTTGGCGGCGTCATCCTCACGAAGATGGATGGCGACGCACGGGGCGGAGCAGCTCTGAGTGTCCGCGCCGTGACCGGCGTGCCGATCCTGTTTCTGGGAACGGGCGAGCGGACCCAAGCGCTGGAGACCTTCCATCCGGCCGGGATGTCCTCACGGATCCTGGGGATGGGAGATGTGTTGAGTTTGGTTGAGAAGGCCGAGCAGGAGATCGACCTCGAAGAGGCCGAGAAGCTCCGCAAGAGCCTCGAAAAGGATGAGTTCACTTTCGAGCACTTTCTGGGCCAGATGCGCCAGATGCGCAAGATGGGTCCCATGCAGGATTTGGTGAAGCTGATTCCCGGCGTGGCGCCCAAGATGCTCGGAGATCTCAAGGTTGATGAAAGGGAGGTCTCACGTCTGGAGGCGATCGTGCTCTCCATGACGCCGGATGAACGTCGGCGCCCGGAGATCATCAACGGATCGCGGCGGCGCCGGATCGCCCGCGGTAGCGGGACGACGGTGCAGCAGGTCAATCGCCTGCTTCGTGACTTTCAGCAGATGAGAAGGTTGTTTGGGCGGCTGCGCAAAGGGCGTAAGCTCCCAGGCCTTTTCCAGCTCTCGTAGGCAAGAGGAGGAGATGCCGTGGCGGTTGTGATCCGGCTTCAGCGGGCGGGGGCCCGTAACCGGCCGTTTTATCGCGTGGTGGTGACCGATTCGCGCAAGCCCCGGGACGGCGCGTTCCTGGAGAAGGTGGGATACTTCGATCCCCTCCCCGATCCGGACGTGGTGTTCATCGACCAAGAGAAGGTCGAAGCCTGGATCGCGAAGGGCGCCCAGCCGACGGATGCGGCCAAGGCCCTGATCAAGCGCGCGAAGCGCAGCGGAGCGGATGCCCCGGCGGCTGAGCCGGTGGTCGAACCGGCAGGCGAGCCGGCCGCGGAAGAGCCAGCAGGCGAGACCCCGCAGTCGTAGCGCGAGTCCCTGAGCAGAGTGGGTGCGACGTCGAGTTCGAGCAACGCGTCAGCGAGCGAACCCTATGTCGATGCCGAAGGCGCCGTGCATGAGCACACGAAAACGCAAGCGGTGACGATGGGCGCCTAGTCATCCGGATGCGAAGAGGAGACGTATCAAATGAATCCAGATCAATTGAGGGAACTGATTGAGTTCTTGACGCAAGCCCTCGTCGACAAGCCCGACGAGGTAGTGGTGACCGAGGTCGCCGGCGAAAAAACCACTGTCTACGAACTCAGGGTCGGCGAAGGCGACCTGGGCAAGGTCATTGGCAAGCACGGACGTACGATCCGCGCGATCCGCACCGTTCTCTCTGCTGCGGCCACGAAGCAGAACAAGCGGGCGGTCCTAGAGATTCTCGAGTAGGTGGAAAGCGGAGCACCGGCGATGACTTCCCGCCCTGATCGCTGGGTCGATGTTGGACGCATCGGCAAACCGCATGGTCTGAAGGGGGAGGTTGTCGTTCACTACTTCGGGGACGCTCCCGACCGCTTCGCTCCGGGCAGCGAGGTGGAGCTGATTCAGAAAGGGCAGCGGCGGACGCTCACCGTGGCGACCACGCGCCCGATGCCCAAGAAGTTCGTGGTGAAGTTCGAGGGGCACACGCGCATCGAGGACGTTGAACCCTTGCGCGGTGCCCTGCTTCAGGTCCAGGCCGGAGATCTGCCGGCCCTGGCCCCGGACAGCAACTACCACTTCGAGCTGATCGGGCTGGCGGTTCTGGGTGCCGACGGGCAGTGCCTGGGGAAACTCGAGGAGATCCTGTCGACCGGGGGAAACGACGTGTATATCGTGCGCGGCGGCGGGCGCGAGTACCTGATCCCGGCCATTCAGGATGCGATTGCGTCGGTGGATCTGGAAGCCGGCATCCTGACGCTCAAGGACCTGAAAGGGCTGATTGAATCGTGAGCGACCGAGAGCCCCTCGTCACCATCACGGTGCTCAGCGGGTTTCCGACGCTCTTCGGAAGCCTGGACACCGAGGGTATGATTCGCGTCGCGCTGGACCAGGGTGCCGCGCGGCTCCGGATCGTGAATCTGCGCGATTATGCGGATGACCGGCACCGGAGCATCGACGACACGCCTTACGGGGGCGGTCCGGGAATGGTGCTGAAAGCCGGGCCGGTCGTGAGGGCTTTGGAGGCGCTACCCGCGCCTCAGGGGAAACGGGAGGTGATCCTCCTGTCCCCGCAGGGCGAGACGCTCAGGCAGGAATTCCTGGATGAGCGGGCGAAGGGATCTGATCTGGTCCTGATCTGCGGCCGCTACAAAGCGGTTGACGAGCGGGTCCACGAGTTTGTAGATGCAGAGCTGTCGCTGGGCGACTTCGTCATTTCGGGCGGCGAGTTGGCCGCGATGATCGTCATCGATGGGCTTCTGCGATTGATCCCCGGGGTGCTGGGCGATCTCGACTCCGCCCTGGGGGACAGTTTCCAGAGCGGGATCTTAGATTGCGCTTACTATACGAGACCGGAGGATTTCCGCGGCGCAAAGGTGCCCGATGTTCTTCGGTCGGGCAATCACGCGGCGATTGACCGTTGGCGCCGTGAGGATGCTCTTCGGCGAACGGCCGATCGAAGGCCGGATCTGTTGAATGATGAGGCGCTCAGTTCCGACGATCGCCGGTTTCTGGCGAGATTCGGGTGGACGCCCGATCGCAAGTAGACGTCGCGAGACGCACGGGAAGAGGATAGGATCATCGCCGCGGCCAGATTGGCGGATCGCGCCGGCCGCGGAACATGGGGGTTTTTGGAAAATGGACGTGATTCGAAACATCGAAGCGTCGCAGCTCAAGGACAGCTTGCCTGAGTTTGGCCCTGGCGACACGGTTCGTATCGGCGTGCGCGTGGTGGAGGGGAACAAGGTCCGCCAGCAGGCTTTCCAGGGTACCGTGATGTCTCGCAGCTGCGCCGGCGCCAGCGAAACCGTGACGGTGCGCAAGATCAGCGATGGTGTGGGGATCGAGCGTATCTTCCCGATCCACTCACCCAACGTTGAGTCGATCGAGCTCATTCGCCGCGGCCGCGTTCGGCGGGCGAAGCTCACCTATCTGCGGGGCCGCAAGGGTAAGAGCGCGCGCATTCGCGAGCTGACCACCCGCGGGGGCGGCAAGGCCGCCAAGCCTGCTTCCAAACCGCAGCCGGAGTCTCCGGTAGAGGAGTAGCCGTGCAGGGGCCGTGCCCCAATCGGCGATCGAGTGTGATTAGCCCCAGCCGCCGCTATGAAGGCATCTGGCGCCGGCGGGGCTATTCTATCGTTGCCGGCCTCGATGAGGTCGGCCGGGGCTGCCTGGCCGGCCCGGTCGTGGCAGCGGCCGTGATTCTACCCACTCGTCCCCCGCGCGGAATCCGCGACTCGAAGAAGCTCAGCGCCAGGGTGCGCGAGGTTCTGTGCGAGGCGCTCTACGAGGGAGGCGCGGTCGTGTCGGTGGGCAGCGCCAGCCCCGAGGAGATCGACGCGATCAACATCCGACAGGCGAGCTTTCTGGCGATGCGCCGCGCTCTGAGTGACCTTCCCACCCGCCCCGACGCGCTTCTGGTCGACGGATTCGAGATCCCCGACTGCCCGATTCCCCAGCGGGCGCTCATCAAAGGCGATTCCCGTTCGACGTCGATCGCGGCAGCCAGCATTGTCGCCAAGGTCTATCGAGACGCACTCATGGTGGAGTTCTCTGCCGAGCATCCGGAGTACGGGTTCGCGAGCCACAAGGGGTATCCGACCCCCGAGCACCTGGAGGCGCTGGCGACCTGGGGACCCTGCGGCACCCACCGGCGCAGCTTCGCGCCGGTGGGTGCGTGTCTGGAAGGAACTCGCCCGCGCTAGGCGGCCGTCCGCCAATCCTGAGCCCGTCCACCCGCGGTTTCCGCCGAAGACGGGCTGAGAACCGAGCGGATCATCTGACGAACCTCTTCTTCCGGCACATCGTTGAATCTCAGGCTGTAGGTACCCATCGTCAGGCTGCGAATCACCTGCGCGGTGCCCTGGAATGCAGTGGCCCCCACGCTGATGTTCACCCTGACCGGGGAGCCTGCCGAGAGACGCTTCCCAAGCTGCACCATGGCGCCTGTCCGGGAAATGTCCAGGATGCGGCACTGCTGGCCGTCGATCGTGGCCCGGTAAGGGAAGTCCTCGATCCGGTGCCGCGGATTGCGCCGGATCCCAACAAGGTGCGCGATCCGCTCGACCACCGATTCGGCGATGCGCACCTGGCCCAACAGATCGTCGGCCGCCTGGGTGAGATGTTCGGCGTTGGCCGCTTCGGACTGGGTGGCGTCGTCGATCTCGTGAAGGGCGCCCCCCATTGCATCCAGAGCCTGGAGCTGGTCATCCGAAGCCGCCGCGATCTGGTCCGAGAGGCTGGCGACCTCGTTCATCTGGTCGGTCACACTGGAGAATTCGGAGGCGGTCTCCTGCACGACATGCGTGCCCTCTTTGGCCCGTTCGATCGTCGAGACGATGCGATTCTCGGTGTCGCCGGCCGCTTCGGCCGACTGGGTTGCGAGGCGGCGCACCTCTTCTGCCACTACGGCGAAGCCGGCACCGTGCTCGCCGGCGCGAGCGGCCTCCACGGCGGCATTGAGCGCGAGCAGGTTCGTCTGGAAGGCGATCTCATTGATCGTCTTGACGATCGTCTGGGTCTCCTCGGCCGCGGTCGTCACCGACTCCATACTCCTCACCAGTTTCTGCATGGACTCGTCGGACCGCTGGACCAGATTGGAGGTCTCGCTGACGATGCTGTTCGATTTGCGCGCGCCGTCAGTATTGCTCCGCGCTTGTCCGGAGAGCTCCTCCAAGGTCGCGGTGACTTCCTCGAGCGAGGCGGCGTTGCGATTGGAGCTCTCCGCGATGTCCAAGCTCATCGTTCTCATCAGGCCGGCCACCCGATCGGTCTGTTCGCTGGTTTCCACGAGGCTGTTGCCGGAGCTGAAGAGATCCTTCGTCATGTTGTAGGAGAGCCCGATCGCGAACCCCAGCGCGAGGAGGATCAGGATCACGGTGAGCCCGAGCGACACCCCCTTGAAGGTGGCGATGGCCGCGGCCTGATCGGTGACGTCGAGTTCCATCGCGAGGATCCCGATGGTCTCCCCGGCATAGTCGCGAATCGGGTGGGCGACGCAAAGCGCCTGCGCCCGGCGGTCGTATTGCGTGCCGCTGACGGCGCTGCTCAGGAAGTCGGCGTCAAAGGCGGCCTCTCCGTTCGCGGTCACCGTCACGTACTGGGAGCCGACCAGCGGGTGTTTGACCGGGTCGTCGAGTTTGGTGGCGACCGCCAGGTGCTCTCGCATCATGTAGACGGACGTCGAGGTGACCCGACCACTGGTCATGATCCGTTCCAGGGCCCGGTCGAAATCCTCCAAGACCTCCACCGTCGTCAGGTAGCGGTCCTCATCGTACACGGGAGTGATCCCGCGAAAAACCATGCCCCCCCGCCCGATCTCGATTCCCATGATCGGCGTGTGCGCGGGATCGTCTTTGAGCGCCCGGAGGGTGTTGCGGAAGCCGCTGATGTCGTCGCTCTCACTCTGCTGGGGCCGGAAGAATCGCCAGAGACTGCGAATCTGGTCGCCATGTATTGAGGTGCAGGTGCGCACGCATGGGCCGTCCGGTCAGATCCTCGTAGGCCTTGTTGCTGGCCTCATACGCACTCTGGAGCGCGCCCCGGGCCTCCTGCGAGACCTTGTCGTCGGCTTTGGAGATGTCTCCCGTGAGGGCCAGGGTGGCCGCGCTGATGACGCGCCAGTCTCCGGCCAGCGTGGCGGCCTTCTGGAGGGCCATATCGCTGGTGGTCACCACGGAGGCCTCGTACTGAGTCAGGATCTGCTCACCGAAGTCCTGCATCTGCTCGTCGCTCAGATCCTCCATGTAGGTGATGGCGCCAAACCCGATCGCGCCCACGGTCACCGAGAGAATGCCCGCACCGACCAGGGTGGGGATCATCACCTTACCTTGTTGGACGAGCCTCTTGATCTTGGTGAGGGCGTTCATCTCGACTCTCGAACTCGCCATGGAACACCTCCGCGATACTCGCCGACTGCCGAGGGCACTCAGGAGAACTTGCGTACGGCAATGCCCTCCCGAAGCAAAGATCGACCCGGGGAGGGACTTTCCTGAGTCACCCGCCCCGTCGGCGCGCGCCAACTGGCCTCGGTTTGGCTACTTGTGAGGTATGCGACCACCCCAATGCACGACCGAACGAGGGCGGCTGGCAGAGGTCATTGCCGCCGCGTTTCTGCAACTATCTGGCTACAAGGTCGTTAGCCGGAATGTCCGCGTCGGATCGTTGGAGATCGATATGATCGCGCGTAAGGGCGATCTTGTCCTGATCGCCGAGGTCCGACTGCGCCGGCGGGGTCCGGCCGCCGCACAGGGGTGGATCTCGCCGGAGAAATGGCGGCGCCTGCATCAGGCTGCCCGCCGGATCGCCGACCGGATGCCCGGCGACGACCGGCGGCGAATCCGCATCGACCTCCTTCTTGTTTCTCAGGCATCCTTCGCGCTCGAGGTTCGGCATATCGCCGGATGTCCGCGCAGGAGGCCCGCCGATTGACACCCGGGGGACCCACTTGCTAAGGTCAGATCCTTGCGCGCGTTGGGGCCTCTGTGCCTGTCAGGTGCGCGCGCGCCACAACCGTTCCCCTATCCCCTAGAGGTGGGGGGAAGGCCTAGGGCGGTCGGGGAGCGTACATGCCATCATCGAAGCCCCAGGGTGGGGATCCGGACGCAACAGGGCGGCAGATCGCGCAAGATCTGGCCACACGCCTTGCCAAGGGCGACCGCCGGGCGATTGCCCGGGGCATCTCTCTCGTGGAAGACGGTACCCGCCGGGGGCGCAGCCTCCTCGATTTGATCTACAGGCGCACCGGGCGAGCACGCAGGATAGGCATCACGGGTCCGCCCGGGTCTGGGAAGAGCACGCTGGTCCACGGCCTCGCGCAGAGCTTGCGCAAGGCCGGTGAGCGGGTCGGTATTCTGGCCGTCGATCCCAGCAGTCCCTTCAGTGGCGGGGCCATTCTGGGTGATCGAATCCGCATGCCGTCGGCCACGGGTGACGAAGGCCTGTTCATGCGTTCGATGGCCTCACGGGGAAGCCTGGGCGGGGTCGCCGCGGCAACCTACGAGGCGAGCGAGATTCTGGAGGCGGCCGGCTTCGATTGGATCCTGATCGAGACCGTCGGCGTGGGCCAGAGCGAGCTCGACGTGGTCGAGTTGGCCGACACCACCATTCTGGTGCTGGTGCCCGAGTCGGGCGACTCGGTGCAGGCCATGAAGGCCGGCATCATGGAAATCGCCGACATCTTCGTGGTCAACAAGTACGATCGTGAGGGGGGCGACCGCCTCATCAGGGATCTGGAAGCCACGCTCGATCTGAGCGGCTGGGATCGCGGCGGCTGGCATCCGCCGGTGGAGAAGACGGTGGCCGTCCGCGAGGAAGGGGTGGGTGAACTCCTGGATGCCATCGGGCGCCATGGAGACTGGTTGTCCGAAGACCCTGCCCGTCACGAGAGGATTCGCGCGGAGAAGATCAGTCATCGCGCCAAGGTGCTGCTGAACCGCAGCCTGCTCGAGAAGGTCTGGAGTGAGGGGGCGATCGATGAACAGCTCGCCGCCGCCATCGAACCGATGTCGAAACGCGAGTTGTCTCCCTATCGCTGGGCCCGGACCGTGTTGGAGAGGCTGACCTACAATCGCGAGAGGTAGCGAGCGCGCGTGCTCGCGCGGAGCGGGCGCGCATCTGCAGGAGGAATGGTATGGAGGAGAGGATCCGGATTCTGGTGGCCAAACCGGGATTGGACGGCCATGACCGGGGAGCCAAGGTGATCGCCACCGCGTTTCGGGACGCGGGTTTCGAAGTCATCTACACCGGTCTGCATCAGACCGCAGAGATGATTGTCGATGCCGCCTTGCAGGAGGACGTGGACATCGTCTCGATCTCCGTGCTCTCGGGTGCCCATATGACGATATTCCCGCGCATCCTGGACCTGCTGAAGGAGAAGGACGCGGAAGATGTCTATGTGCTCGGCGGGGGGATCATCCCCCGGGAAGATGCCGAACAGCTGGTCAAAGCGGGGGTGGGGGCCATCTTCGGTCCGGGTACTCCGACGACCGAACCGATCGCCCACATTCGTGAGTGGTTCGAGAAGAACCGCAAGGGCAAGTAAGTCGAGTAGATGTTGCCGCGAGGCAGCCCGTGCCCATAGGCCCACAGATGTCTCAGGGGGGGAAGAGGGATGGACTTCGAACTCAATGAAGAACACCGGATGATTCGTGACACGGCCCGTGATTTCGCCGACAAGGAACTCGTGCCGATCGCGGAGCAGGTCGACGAAACCCGCGAACCACCGATGGATGCGGTCAAGAAGCTGGCCGAACTCGGGTTCATGGGCATGATGGTGCCGGAGGAGTACGGTGGGGCCGGGCTGGACGATATCAGCTACGTGCTCGCGATGGAGGAGATCTCCCGCGGCTGCGCCTCGACCGGGGTCATCATGGATGTGAACAACTCGCTCGTGTGCGAGCCGATCCGGATGTACGCCAACGAGGAGCTCAAGAAGAAGTACCTCGTTCCGCTGGCCCAGGGGGAGAAGCTGGGATGCTACTGCCTGACCGAGCCGGACGCCGGATCCGATGCCGGAAGCTTGAAGACGCGGGCGGTGGAGGACGGTGACGACTACGTGCTCAACGGCACGAAGATCTTCGTCACCAACGGCGGGTTCGCCAACGTGTTCGTCGTCTTCGCCAGCACCGATCCCGAGAAGGGCTCGCGGGGAATCACGGCCTTCATCGTGGAGGAGGATTTCCCGGGCGTGAAGCGTGGCACCCGCGAGAAGACCTTGGGGATCCGCGGCTCCACGACCTACGAGATCATCTTCGAGGATGCGCGCGTTCCGAAGGCGAACATGCTCGGCGAGCTCGGGCGGGGCTTCAAGATTGCCATGGAAGCGCTCGATTCGGGACGGATCGGGATCGCCGCCCAGGCGATCGGGATCGCGCGGGCCGCCCTGGGGCGGGCCATAGACCATGCCAAGGAGCGCCAGCAGTTCGGGCGCCCCATCGCGGACTTCCAGGCCATCCAGTGGAAGCTCGCCGACATGGCCACGAAGATCGAAGCCTCCCATCTCCTCGCCATGCGTGCGGCCTGGCTGCGGGTGAGCGAGGGGGACTACGTCCTGGCGTCCGCGCAGGCCAAACTCTTTGCCAGCCGGGTGGCGGTCGAGGCGGCCGACGACGCCATTCAGGTTCTGGGCGGGTACGGATACACGCAGGAGTACCACGTCGAACGCCACTATCGCGATGCGAAGATCACGGAGCTCTACGAAGGGACGTCCGAAGTCCAGCGGCTGATCATCGCCCGTCGGTTGATCCGCGGGTAAGCAGGATGCTCCGTGGGGGAGCGGCTAAGGGGCGAGCCGCTCCTCGAAGCAACCACGGGGTGCACAGCAGAGAAGGGACCACGGTGAACTTCGAACTGACCGACGACCAACGGCTCATGGTGCACGCGGTGCGCGACTTTGCCCAGGGCGAGATCGCCCCCTTGGCCCGCGAGATGGATGAGCAGGAGTGTATCGCGCCCGGCATTCTGGAGCAGATGATCGAGCTGGGCCTGTTTGGGGCGGTGATTCCGGAAGCCTACGGGGGTGCGGATCTCGACACTTTGACCTACTCAGGGGTGGTCGAGGAACTGGCCAGGGCCTGCGCGGGCGTTTCGATCGTGCTCAGCGTCCACAGCTCGGTGGCGGCCTATCCGCTGCTCAAGTTCGGCACCGAAGAACAGCGCCAGCGCTTTCTGCCGGAGATGGCCCAGGGGAAGATCGGCGCGTTTTGCCTCTCCGAGCCCGGGCACGGCAGTGACGCCGGTTCGATCAAGACGAGCGCCCGCCTGGACGGCGACGAGTACGTGCTGAACGGCCAGAAGGTCTTCGTCACCAACGGCAAGATCGGGACCTATTACCTCGTGCTTGCCCGAACCGATGCCGACGTCACCCCTCGCCACCGCGGGATCTCGGCCTTCTACGTTCATCGCGACGCCCCGGGCCTCGTCCTGGGCCGCAAGGAAGAGAAGATGGGCCTGCGCGCATCGGATACGATGGAGGTCTTCTTCGAGGATTGCCGCGTTCCGGCCGACCATCTGATCGGCGGGGAAGGCAACGGGTTCAAGATCGCGATGATGAGCTTGGACAACGGACGCATCGGGGTGGGGTCCCAGGCGTTGGGCATCGCGCAGGCCGCGTTCAATGAGGCCGTACCCTACGCGAAGGAACGCCAGCAGTTCGGCCATCCCATCATTCACTTCCAGGCGATTCAGAACAAGATCGCCGACATGGGGACCCGCATTCAGGCCGCACGCCTACTCGTCCACCAGGCGGCCTGGATGAAGGATCAGGGCCTGGCGTTCAGCAAGCAGGCCGCGATGGCGAAGGTCTACGCCTCGGAGACCGCCACCTGGGTCACCCACCAGGCCGCGCAGGTCTTCGGTGGCTACGGCTACATGAAAGAGTATCCCGTGGAGCGCTATTATCGCGATGCGCGGGTGACCGAGATCTACGAGGGCACGAGCGAGATGCAGCGGCTGGTCATCGCCCGCAATCTGCTGCATGGGAACCGGTAGGGGATCGTCAGCCGGCCGACTGGCAGAGCTCGAGCAGCACGCCGCCGGTCGTCTTGGGGTGGAAGAAGATCACGCGTTTCCCACCCGCGCCCATCGTCGGCTTCTCGCCGAGTGGCTGGAGGCCCGCTTCCTTGAGCCGAGCCAGCTCCGCCTCGATGTCATCCACCGCCAACGCGATGTGATGGATGCCCTGTCCGCGTTTCTCCAGAAACTTCGCGATCACGCTGTCCGGCTCGCTGGGAACGAGGAGTTCCAGATTCGATTCTCCCACCCGCAGATGATAGGAGACGAGTTTCTGGCTTTCCACCGGCTCGGTTTCGGTGAGTTCGAGTCCGAGCGCATCGCGGAAGATTGCCAGGCCGGCCTCGTGGTCTGCGACGGCCAGGCCGATGTGGTCGATCTTCTGAATCATAGAAATCCCCGATCGCGATAGGACCCGTAGACCGCCCGCAGCCGATCGCACATCTCGCCCAAGCTGGCGTAGGCCAGGACACAGGCGAGGAGCGGCTCCATGATGTTCTCGTCCTGGCGTGCGGCCCGCTCGAGGGCTTCCAGCGCAGCGCCGGTCGCCCGGGCGTCGCGTTTGGCGCGCACCGCCTGAAGCCGTGCCTTCTGCTCTTGTTCGAGGGTGGGGTTGAGCGTGAACTCCGACTCCGGGGGTGTCTCCTCCATTGCGTACTGATTGACCCCGACGACGCCGATCTCCCCCGACTCGATCTCCTGCTGGTACTGATAGGCGCTTCGGTGAATCGCCTTCTGAATGAACCCGGTCTCGATCGCGGCCAGAACCCCGCCAACCGACTCGATCTCATCGATGAGCGCGCTCGCGCGATCGGCCAGCTCCACGGTCATCGCCTCGATGGCGTAGGACCCGGCCAATGGATCGATCGTGTCGGTGACGCCGCTCTCCTCGGCCAGGATCTGCTGGGTGCGCAGCGCGAGCAGCGCCGCGGCTTCCGACGGAAGACTCAAGGCCTCGTCGTGGCTGTTCGTGTGGAGCGACTGGGTCCCGCCGAGCACCGCCGCCAACGCCTGGTAGGCGACTCGGATCGCGTTGTTCTCCGGCTGCTGGGCGGTCAAGGTGCAGCCGGCGGTCTGGGTGTGAAACCGCAGCAGCAGGCTCTTGGGATCTCGGGCGCCGAAGCGGTCACGCATGACCTGCGCCCAGAGCTTCCTGGCCGCCCTGAACTTCGCGACCTCTTCGAGGAGGTGGTTGTGGGCGTTGAAGAAGAACGAGAGCCGGGGCGCGAACTCGTCCACGTCCAGTCCCCGATCGATCGCCGCCTGCACGTAAGCGATCGCATTGGCGAGGGTGAAGGCGATCTCCTGCGCTGCCGTCGAACCGGCCTCGCGGATGTGATAGCCGCTGATCGAGATCGTGTTCCACCTCGGCAGCTGTTCTTTGCAGTAGGCCACGATGTCGGCGAAGATCTTGAGGCTCGGCCGCGGCGGTAAGATGAAGGTGCCGCGGGCCTCGTATTCCTTCAGCACGTCGTTCTGGATCGTGCCGGTCAATTTGCCCGGATCGATGCCCTGCTTACTCGCCACCGCCTGATACATCAGCAGGAGAACGGCGGCCGGCGCATTGATCGTCATCGAGGTCGAGACCCGGTCGAGCGGGATCTCGAATAGCAGCGTCTCCATGTCGGCCAGGCTGTCGATCGCCACGCCCACCTTGCCGACCTCCCCGTGCGCCTCGGGGGAATCGGAGTCGTAGCCCATCTGGGTGGGAAGGTCGAACGCCACGGACAGTCCCGTCTGGCCCTGGTCGAGCAAGTACCGAAACCTGCGGTTCGTCTCGGCCGCCGTGCCGAAGCCGGCATACTGACGCATCGTCCAGAGCCGGCCGCGGTACATGGTCGGTTGCACGCCCCGCGTGTAGGGGAAGAGCCCCGGGTATCCGATTTCGGAAGCGTGTTCGATGTCCGCACATTCGGGCGGGCCGTACAGCGGCCGGACCTCCAGGGAGGAGGCGCGGAAGACCTCTTTCCGCTGACGTTGTTTCTCGGCCGCCGCCTTCCAGGTCTCGCGCGGGTTTGTGGGTTCGCCCATGTCGCTCAGACTTCCTCTAGAGTGGGATATTGCCGTGCTTCTTGGGCGGATTCTGAAGACGCTTGTCCTCCAGGAACCCCAGCGCCCGGATCAGATAGGGGCGCGTCTCCCGGGGGCGGATGACATCGTCGATGTATCCATAGCTGGCCGCCACGTACGGGTTCGCGAAGGTCTCGCGGTATTCGGCCACGATGCGCTTGTGTTCTTCCAGAGCGTTCTTGGCCTTCTTGAGCGCCTCGCGGAAGATGATCTTGACCGCGCCGTCGGCGCCCATCACGGCAATCTCCGCACCCGGCCAGGCGATGTTCACGTCGCCCCGAATGTGCTTCGAACTCATGACGTCGTAGGCGCCGCCATAGGCCTTACGCGTGATGACGGTGAGCTTCGGCACCGTCGCCTCGCAGAAGGCGTAGAGCAGCTTCGCACCGTTGGCGATGATGCCGCCCCACTCCTGCGCGGTTCCCGGCAGGAAGCCGGGGACATCCTCGAACGTGATGATCGGGATGTTGAATGCATCGCAGAAGCGCACGAACCGTGCTCCTTTTCGTGAGCTTTCGATATCCAGCACCCCCGCCAGGAAGGCCGGCTGATTGGCGACAATCCCCACCGAGCGTCCGCCCAACCGAGCAAAGCCAACCACGATGTTCTTGGCGAAGTGCTCGTGGACCTCGAGGAAGGAGTCGCGATCGACGACGCGGCAGATGACCTCCCGCATTTCATACGGCTTGTCCGGCTCCATCGGCACCAGCGAGTCGAGCTCGGCGTCCTCGCGCTCGGGATCGTCGCCGGTGTCGAGTCTTGGGGGATCTTCCATGTTGTTCTGCGGGAGATAGGAGAGCAGGGCCCTGGTCAGTTCGATGCACTGTTCATCGTCCGCGGCCGCGAAATGGGCCACGCCGCTCTTCGAATTATGGGTCCAGGCTCCGCCGAGATCCTCGAAGCTCACCGTTTCCTGGGTGACCGCCTTGACCACGTCCGGTCCGGTCACGAACATGTGGCTGGTTTCGCGGGTCATGATGATGAAATCGGTGATCGCCGGAGAGTAGACGGCGCCCCCGGCGCACGGTCCCAGAATCGCCGAGATCTGGGGGATGACGCCCGAGGCCAGCGTGTTGCGCAGGAAGATATCCGCGTAGCCTCCGAGGCTGGCGACGCCCTCCTGAATGCGCGCCCCTCCACTGTCGTTCAGACCGATCACGGGGCAGCCGGTCTTGATCGCCTGATCCATGATCTGGCAGATCTTCTGCGCATTCGCGCCCGAGAGCGTACCCCCAAAGACCGTGAAATCCTGGGCAAAGGCGTAGACCGGGCGGCCGTCGATCCGGCCCCGGCCGGCCACGACCCCGTCACCGGTGATGGTTCGATCTTTCATCCCGAAGTCGGCGCAGCGGTGGCTCACGAACACGCCGGTCTCCTGAAACGAGCCGGGGTCCAAGAGAAGTTCCATTCGCTCCCGCGCCGTCAGACGGCCCTTCGCGTGCTGTTTGTCGATGCGGTCCTGCCCCCCACCGAGGTGGGCTTCGGCGCGCCTTTGCTTCAGTACCTCGAGCCTCGGGTCGCTTGCCATACCGGTCCTCCGAATTCACTAGGGTCACCATGTGCCGGGCTGCGCAAGTCCAGGCACGGAACAGACCCCTCACTATAGGAAATGACGGCCCGGGTGGTCAAAGGGTTTGCGCCTCCCGCGTTTGAGGGGGGGCGTTCCCAATTGCTTGTCTTCAGAGGGGATAGCGGTCGTGTGGTCGGGAGACTGGCGCGCACACGGGGACGGCCTGAGCCCACCCGAGATTGACTTGGGCCGGGCTCAGGGCTACCCTCTTCCTTCTTTGCGAGGCTAGGGAGGCGAGGGGAGGCGAGATAGGTATGTCTTATGAATTCCTGCTGTATGAGGAGAAGGGGGCCGTCGCGACGGTCCAGATCAACCGTCCAGACAAGCTGAACGCAATCAATCAGCAGATCTTCCACGAATTGCACGCCCTCTTCGGCGAGATCGCCCTCAACGACAACGTGCGGGCCGTGATCCTGACCGGGGTGGGGGAGAAGGCGTTCGTGGCGGGGGCCGACATCGCCGAGCTGGCCCGGCTGACTCCGATCGAAGCGCAGACGCTATCCCGGTTGGGTCAGACCGTGATGGAGGGGATCGCCCGCTGTCCCAAGCCGGTCATGGCCGCGGTCAACGGCTGGGCGTTGGGTGGCGGACTCGAACTGGCCATGTGCTGTCATTTCCGGATTGCGAGCAGCAAGGCGCGGATGGGAGTGCCCGAGGTGACCCTGGGGTTGATTCCCGGGTACGCGGGAACCCAACGACTGCCGCGGCTGGTGGGTCAGGCCTGGGCGATGCAGATGGTGACCACCGGGGATCCGATCGATGCCGAGACCGCCAAGCGGATCGGCCTCGTCAACGATGTTGTGGCCCCTGAGGAGCTCTTAGCGACCTGCGAGAAGCTGGCCGGCGCCATCGCGGCCCGCGGGCCGGTCGCCGTGCGCTTCGCGATCGAGGCCGTCAATCGCGGCTTAGACGGCACCCTCGAGGAGGGTTCCTGGCTGGAGCAGGCCCTCTTCGGTCTCCTGTGGACGACCGACGACATGAAGGAAGGCACCGGCGCCTTCTTGGAGAAACGCAAGCCCGACTTCAAGGGCTGCTGAGAGCATACGGGCGAGAGTGGCGGAACTGGTAGACGCGCTGGATTTAGGATCCAGTGAGGATTCCTCGTGGGGGTTCGAGTCCCCCCTCTCGCAGGTTTCCACCGCGGCCGCGCGCGGGGTCTCAAAGCCCGAGCCGCTGCCGCCCCTTCGATGCCCCTTTTCACGGGGAATTTGCCAGGAGGACTGCAGGTGAGAGCGGAAGTGCGAGAAACGGCGCCCCTTGAGCGGGCGCTCGACATTCGTCTCGATGAGGCGGAGGTTCGAACCTTCATCGACCAGATGGTGGACGCGTTTCGCCGGCGTCATACTCTGCCCGGGTTTCGCCCCGGCAAGGCGCCGGCCGAGGTGATCCTCAAACGATTCCACCAGGACATCGATCAGGCGGTCGTGAGTGAACTGGTGCCCGACAGCATCCAGAAGGCCATGGCGGAACACAAAATCCGGCCGGCCGCTCCGGGAACGATCTCGAATCTCAGCTACGAACCGCACAAACCCCTCACCTTCACGGTCACGGTCGAGATCTGGCCGACGTTTGATCTGAAGGACTACGAGGGGATGGAAGTCGATCAGCTGATCGAGGAGGTCGACGAGGCGGAGGTCGACAAGCAGATCGATTGGATTCGAGAGCAGATGGCCGAGGTGAGCCCCGTCGAGCGAGCGGCACAGGCCGGCGATGTGATCGATGCCGAACTCGAGAGTGTCGATGAGGAGGGCACGCCGCTGCCGGGGGGCCAGAAAGAGACCACGCGTCTCGAGGCAGGGGCGGAGAATCTCCTGCCCGAGTTCCGCGAGGCCTCCCTGGGGATCACCCAGGGGGAGGTCCGGGATCTGGCCGTGACCTACCCGGAGGACTTCAACAACGAAGATCTCAAGGGTCAGACCCGTCGATATCGTTTGACCGCGAAGCAAATAGCCGAGAAGAAGTTGCCTGCCGTGGACGATGAGTTCGCACAGAGGCTTGAACCAAGCCTCGATGTGGCCGGGCTTCGGGCCAAGGTGCGGTTGCGCCTTGAATCGGAGAAGCGGCTGGCCTCGCAGGAGCGGCTGGAGCAAGCCATCGTGGACCGGCTGCTTCGCGAGAACAGTTTCGATATCCCGGAAGGTTCGGTGCGAACGGCTCTCGATCGGCTTGGGGAGAGGTTCAAGGAGGAGGGGCGAGAGGCGGATCCAGAAGAGCTGAAGAAGGCGTACCGGCCTCACATCGAACGGGCGCACAGGCGCGATCTGATTCTGGCCAAGGTGGGGGAACGGGAGGAGGTTTCGATCGGCTCCCGAGAGGTGGAAGACGAGGTCAAGCGGATCGCGAGTCAGGAGAAGCGCCAGATCGAAGAGGTAAAGAAGGACATCGGCGACTTGGGCCGATTCCGGGATTTCCTCTTCGAGCGCAGGGTGCTCGAAGCGCTCCGAGGGAAGATCAAGATTCGCGAGGTGAACGTGCCCACCGCCGCCAAGGCCGGTGTTGTGGAGCAGGGAGCTTCGCCGGCGTCCCCCGAAGGGGCGCAGGAGTAGGCTGCACGGATGGGAAGAAGGAGTGAAGGGAATGAGTGAGAAGCGCGCGTCGTCGCCACGAGAGCAGGGTAACTGGGGAGGGTTCAGTCCCTCGAGCATCGCCGGAAACCAGGACCTGCTGGCCCGGGCCGCCACCTGGCGGGCGAACCCCTACGAGGCGGCTGCCTGGCGACCGGGCGCGTTCGCGCCGCAGTCGAGTGCGGAACAGGATGCGCTGGCCTCGCTGGTACCGATCGTGGTGGAACAGTCCGCCCGCGGGGAGCGAGCCTACGACATCTTCTCCCGCCTGCTCAGGGACCGGATCATCTTTGTCGGCACGGTCATCGACGACATCACCGCAAACCTGGTCATCGCGCAGATGCTGTTCCTCGAGGCTGAAGATCCGGATCGGGATGTGCACGTCTACATCCACTCGCCCGGCGGCGTCGTTTCAGCCGGGCTGGCCATCTACGACACGATGCAGTTCGTCAAACCGGATGTCTCGACCATCTGCATGGGGCAGGCGGCCAGCATGGGCGCGCTGCTTCTGGCGGCTGGTGCGGCAGGCAAACGATCCGCCCTGCCCCACGCGCGGGTGATGATCCATCAGCCCATGGGGGGTAGCCGCGGACAGGCGAGCGACATGCAGATCTACACCAAGGAGATTCTGACCCTGCGCGAGAAGATCAACGAGATCCTCGCCCATCACACCGGGCAGGATCTGGCCAAGATCAAGAAGGACACCGACCGCAACTTCTTCATGTCGGCGGAAGAAGCCCAGGCTTATGGTCTTGTCGACGAGGTCATCATCAAGAAGAAGTAGGTCCTGACGATAGGTAGGAGAGAGGGACCTTCGATGGGCAGGTCCATGCCCTCGGGCATTGCCGATTCTATGAAGGCCGAGCGGCCCCCGCACCCGATAGGTAGAGCGGCTAAGGAGAGACCATGAAGAAACGTACGGGGACACCTCAACCCATCCGCTGCTCCTTCTGTGGGCGTGGTCAGGACGAGGTGGCCAGGCTGATTTCAGGCCCCGGCGTCTACATCTGCAGCGAATGCGTCAAGCTGTGCAACGACATCCTGGAAGGGGAGGCCCAGCAGCCCACTCTCGAGGCACCCCAGGATCTTCCGAATCCTCCTGAGATCAAGGGCATGCTCGATGAGTATGTGATTGGTCAGGAAAAGGCCAAGCGGGTCCTGTCCGTGGCGGTCTACAACCACTTCAAGCGGATCTACAACCCGCCCAAGACCGGCGACGTCGAACTGGAGAAGGGCAATATCCTCCTGGTCGGCCCGACCGGTTCAGGCAAGACCCTTCTGGCGCGGACCCTATCACGCTTCCTGAAGGTCCCGTTTGCGATCGCCGATGCCACGACCCTGACCGAGGCGGGCTACGTCGGTGAAGACGTCGAGAACATCCTCCTGCGCCTTCTGCAGGCCGCCGACTACAACGTGGCCGCCGCGGAGCGGGGGATCATCTACGTCGACGAGATCGACAAGATCGCGCGCAAGAGCGAGAATCCGTCGATCACGCGCGATGTGTCCGGTGAAGGTGTCCAGCAGGCCCTGCTCAAGATCCTCGAGGGCACCGTCGCCAACGTGCCGCCCCAGGGGGGGCGGAAACATCCCCAGCAGAAGTACATCGAGATCAATTCCAAGAACATCCTCTTCATCTGCGGAGGTGCGTTCGAAGGGGTCGACCGGATCGTTGGCCAGCGCATCGGCAAGAAGAGTATTGGATTCGGCGCCGATTCCCGCAGCAACAAGAACCTCGGCCTGAGCGAACTCTACGAACGCATCGAGCACGAGGATCTCCTGCGATACGGGCTCATTCCCGAGCTGGTTGGACGGCTGCCGGTGGCGGTCACCTTGACCGAGCTCGACGAAGATGCCCTCGTGCAGGTGCTCACCAAGCCCAAGAACGCGATCACCAAGCAGTATCAAAAGTTTTTCGAGCTCGAGGACGTGCAGCTCGAATTCACGGACGAAGCGCTCAGAGCCGTTGCCCACGTGGCGGCTGAACGCAGAGCGGGCGCCCGGGGACTTCGTTCGGTGATGGAAGAATCCATGCTCAACATCATGTACGAGCTCTCCTCCTGGAAGGGGGCTGAGACGTGCATCATCACCGATGAAGTGATCACCAAAGGCGCGCCGCCCATCATTCACTACAGTGAGTCCAAGAAAGAAGCCTGAGGGAGCGGTCCGCAGCCCTAAGCGGCTCACCCTCCCCGATGCGAGCACGCCGATCGCGCTGCCGGAGCGCCTTCCCTTGCTGCCACTGCGCGATGTGGTCGTGTTTCCGCATGCCACCCTGCCCCTCTTCGTCGGTCGATCGTGTTCGGTGGCCGCAGTCGAGGCCGCGGTAGGGGAGGAGAAGCTCTTCCTTGCGGTGGCGCAGCAACGGCCAGAGGTGGCCCGCCCGAAGCCGCGCGATCTTCATGAGACCGGGACGCTCTCGCGCATCGTGCAGCTCTTCCGGCTGCCGGATGGTTCCCTGCGTATCCTGATCGAAGGGCTGGCGCGGGCGCGGCTCACCGGCTTGGGCGAATCCATCGGCTACCTCCAGACTTCCTTCGACCTCCTCGATGACGAACAGGTCGAGGAGGCGAGCGTGACATCCCTGTCGATCGAAGCGCGCCGCGAATTCCGCAGCTACGTGAAGCGAAACCGGCGGGTGGCGCCTGAAGTCGCCCTCGCGATTCAGGGGGTCCAGGATCCGGAGATGCTCTCACACAAGATCGCAGCCCACCTGCAGGCCGATGTCGCCCAAAAGCAGGAGCTGCTCGAGTGCGCGGGGCCGAGTACACGCCTGGCGGCCCTGCGGAGCTTGCTCATCGCCGATCGCGAGCAGCATCGCCGGGAAACGCAAGCCTCACAGAGGAGGACATCCCGTGGCGCCGGCGAACTTCCCGAGTCGCTCTGGGACGACGAGGATGCCCAGCCGGGAGAGGGTGGTTCCTCCTGCGGGCTGGTCGATGAACTCGACGAGCTCACCGATGCCATCGAAGCGGCCCAAATGCCGCCGGAGGTCGAGGAGCGCGCCCGCCGCGAACTTCACCGTCTCGAACGGATGGCCCCGATTTCGCCCGAGGCCACCGTCAGTCGCAGCTACATCGAGTGGCTCACCAATCTTCCGTGGACCTTCCAAACGCGCGACCGCCGCAAGCTGGCGAAGGCCAAGGACATTCTCGATGAGGATCATTACGGTCTTTGTAAGGTCAAGGAGCGCGTCCTCGAGCTGATCTCGGTCTTGAAGCTCTCGCGCGAGGTGCGCGGTCCCATCCTCTGCCTGGCGGGACCGCCGGGCGTGGGCAAGACATCGGTGGGGCGGAGCATCGCCCGCGCGCTGGGGCGACGGTTCGTGCGGATGAGCTTAGGCGGCGTCCGCGATGAGGCGGAGATCCGGGGTCATCGCCGCACCTACATCGGCAGCCTTCCGGGACGGATCCTGCAGGCGATGCGCCGTGCGGGCAGCGTCAATCCGGTGATTCTGCTCGATGAGGTCGACAAGATGGGCACCGATCATCGCGGGGATCCCGCCGCGGCGTTGCTCGAAGTCCTGGATCCCGAGCAGAACGTGGCGTTCAATGATCACTACGCCGAAGTGGACTACGATTTGTCGAAGGTGCTGTTCATCACCACAGCGAATCAGCTTCACGCGATCCCCGAGCCGCTGCGGGATCGGATGGAGATCATCCGGCTCCCTGGCTACACCGAGCTGGAAAAGACGCAGATTGCCCAACGGTACCTCGTGCCGAGGCAGCGCAAGGCCAACGGCCTGCGGCCGGCGGATCTCGAATTCACCGATGCGGCCGTCCAGTTCCTCATTCGCGGCTACACGCGGGAAGCCGGCGTGCGGGCGCTCGAGCAGGAGATCGCGCGGGTTTGCCGGCGGGCTGCGAAGGTCAAGGCCGGCGGCGACGACGCCGTGCTGGGTCCGAAACCGGCAGGCCGCGGTCGACCGGCTCTTCAGCTCAAGATGACGGAGAAACTGCTGCGCAAAATGCTGGGCGCGCCGCGCCACGAGGATGTTCTGCCCGAATGCGAGAGCAGGGTGGGGATCGCCAACGGCCTGGCCTGGACCTCCACGGGGGGAGAGCTGCTCTCGATCGAAGTGGGCGCGTTCGCCGGGCGGGGGAAACTCCTTCTGACCGGTCAGCTGGGGGAGACGATGCGCGAATCGGCCCAGGCTGCGCTGTCCTACATCCGGGCCCGTCATGAAGCCCTGGGCCTGGATCCGGACTTCCACCAGCGTTTGGACCTGCACGTCCACGTGCCGGAGGGTGCGGTACCCAAGGATGGCCCGTCGGCCGGTGTCACGATCGCGTTGGCGATGGTCTCGGTCCTGACCGGCATTCCGACGCGGGCTGACCTGGCGATGACCGGGGAGATCACGCTTCGGGGGCAGGTTCTCACCGTGGGGGGGCTCGGCGAGAAGCTGGTGGCCGCCAAGCGGGTGGGGCTCAAGACCGTGGTCATCCCGCATGGCAACCGGCCACAACTCCAAGACATCCCCAAGGAACTCCTGCGCGGGCTCAGCGTCGAAACCGCGCGGACTGTGGACCAGATCCTCGAGAAGGGGCTCAGCGCTCCCGTGCGGGACCTGAGGCGCACGCCTCAAGTCGATCAGCCGCCGCTGGCAGCGTAGCGAGCCCCCCCCAGCGTCCGGCTCGCCGGTGCCCCGGGGCACGGACTCCCCACTCATCATTCCCCCGAACCGAACTCCACCAGAGCCGTAAGTGACGAATCTCGACCTCGGGGACGGAGGCTATCTGATTGTGTTACAAGCGGTTACGAGGGATAAATCGGACAAGAATAAGCGGACTACCAGTCCGCTGGTTTCGACAAGGAAGATCGGCGCAAGTGAATATATTCTAACTAATTAGACCTCGAACCCGGGTTCGAGCGCAGCGCCAGCTCCGCAGGGGAGGGGCCTGCCGCCCGCCGCAGCCGATTTCCAGACTAGGAACCTCCGTCCCGTCCAGGTAAACTCCCCGGGCTCAATCATAATGGGGAAGGCTGTCCGCGCGCTCGGATGTGCCTGAAAGAAGGAGGATTCTGTGCCGTTCTCAGTTCTGGTCGGCTGTCAGTGGGGTGATGAGGGGAAGGGGAAGATCGTCGATCTGCTCGCCGAAGAGGCGGACTGGGTCGTGCGGTTTCAAGGTGGAGCGAATGCGGGACACACGGTCTACGTGGGTTCGAAGCAAGCCATCCTGCACCTGGTGCCCACCGGCATTCTGCGCCCCACCACGCGCTGCGCGATCGGAAACGGCGTCGTCCTCGACCCTTTGGCGCTCGTGGAAGAGCTGGGCACGGTCGAGAAGCTGGGTATCGAGTACCGTGGGCGATTGGCGATCAGTCCCTTCGCGCACTTGGTGACCCCTTTGCACAAGTCACGTGAGATCCTCAGGCACCACGACCAGGCCATCGGTACGACAAAACGCGGGATCGGCCCGGCCTACGAGGACAAGGCGTCGCGCGATGGACTTCGCGGAGAGGATCTTTGTGATCCGGGACGTTTCGCAGCGCGGCTGCGCGAAGCTTGGGAGCTGTTCCGCGGCCAGATCACGCCCGAGGGCGCGAGCGCAGTGGCCGCCGAGAACCGGCAGGCTGTCCTCTGGGAAGACTTCGATGCACTCCTGGCGGCGCTGAAACCGGCTCGGGCGCTCTTGGCCCCGATGATCGCCGATGTGACCGATCTCCTGCTGAGCGCGGACCGGGAGGGAGCCCAGATTCTGTGCGAAGGGGCACAAGGCACCTGGCTGGACATCGACCATGGAACCTATCCCTACGTGACGTCGTCCAACACCTGCACCGGGGGGGCTTGTACCGGCCTGGGGATCCCGCCGCAGCGCATTCAGCGCGTGATTGGCGTTGTCAAGGCCTATTGCACCCGGGTGGGCCTCGGGCCCTTTCCGACCGAGTTCGCCGGGCCCGAGGCGGACGCGTTTCGCGAACGGGCAGGGGAATTCGGCGCGACGACCGGCCGGCCCCGCCGCTGCGGCTGGTTCGACGCCGTTCTGGTCAAGCGGAGCGCTCAAATCAACGGGCTTACCGAGCTGGTCGTGACGAAGCTGGATGTTCTGGCGGGAACGGCGCCCTTGCAGCTCGCGACGGACTACCGATGGCCCGCTGAGACGGCCGGAGCCACCCCGCAGCGGTGGTTGTCGGCGTCCGCGCTGAAGCAGATCGAGCCAGTCTATGCGGAAATGCCCGGATGGGATGAAGATCTGACCTCAGTAGACGAATTGGGTGGCCTTCCGAGCGCCGCCCGGGCATATGTAGAGCGGATTTGCGACGAGGTGGGCGTCCAGCTGGGCCTGGTGTCGGTTGGGCCCGGACGCGATCAGGTTTTGCGAACGAAAGCTTGACCTAGGCCGACCTCTCAGTAGGATGGATTCAGCTCCGCGTAGCGGAGGGCCAACTTTCTGCGACACCCGGAGTTTGAGTGCAGGTTCGCGGGATCGGCCTTCGAGCCGCTAGCTCAGTCGGCAGAGCATCGGCCTTTTAAGCCGAGGGTCCTGGGTTCGAGCCCCAGGCGGCTCACAGAACACGGTTTACGAGGTTCTCAGGGATCCCGTGCATTGAGGGGCTTGCAGAATGCAACTCCCGAAGTGAAAAATCATAAGGATCCCTGGAAAACGCGTCGAAGCTGTGCGTGTTGGGGTTTGGTCTAACCGCGTACGCCGTTGACAGGATACGGGTGGCGTGGTAGTTTGGCCCGGCTTTGCTAAGATGGGCCAATAGGACGACGATGTCTGGGGCAACGAAGAAGGTGGATCGGCCTACGGAAGTGGCCTGCATCAGCTTGCAAGCGGGTGCTCCCCTTTTTGCGTTGACACAATTCGGGACCTTTGCGATAGTGCCGCCCGAGTAGTAACCCCAGTGATTTTGAAGGGATTATGAGCCAAACAGGGATGTTGCAAGGAGCCACAACCGAGGTGTTCTCCACCAGTGTATGGGGAGGACCCTGCTTGCTGGTTAACAGCGGGACTCAGTCAGTGGCGCTCCGGTCTTGCCCGGTTTCTGCCTGCCTCCCTCTCTGGCGTATCTCTCGTGGTCGAGATCTCTTCCCGCGTGGTTCGTTCCGGCGCGCTGCGGGGGGAGGGTTTTCTGTAGATGGTTCCGTTTGTTTCCGTTCGCTCTAGGGCTATTCCCAAGGAGGATGGCGGTGGTTGTATCACGCTTTTGGAAGCAAAGCCGCATCGGGGCGCGAGCGGCGAATATAGAGTTCCTTCGCGGTAGGCACTCTCATGTGAGGGAGGAAAAGGGCATGAACTCGAGCGGTAGGATTTCCCTTAATTGGGTCACGGTCCTCACCCTGTTGATGACCGGACTGTTTGTAGGGGCGACGGCTGATGCGCAGCTGCCAGACGCACGCAGCGGGACAGCCCCGTCGTTCTACACCTCGTTCGGGCGGGACATCGAAGGCGCGCCCGACATCGTGTTGGGCGGACCCTACATCATCGCCGCTACGTGGGACCCCGATGGCGACGGCGGAGACGGTGAACTACGTCTCGTGTTCAGCGAAGCTCTGAACGCCGGCACCTTCGAAGATCCCGACAGCGGTGACGACAACTTCGATTTCTTGCCGATCGGCTTCGATTGGCGTGACGGCGAAATGCCGGACGAAGTTGAGGTCCTGGACATTCCCACCGGCGGCGACCAGCGTGTTGTCGCTCTGAGGGGATTCTCGGAGACCAACCCGCCTGAGGTGGGCGATGAGATCGCCCTCGCCAGCATCGATGATTACACCGGTGATCTCGTTGACTGGCCCGCAGCGGACCGGGGCATTGAAGGTGCCGACGGTGCGACGAGCATCGACCATACGCCCGTACCGGTGGTTACCGGTCCCGTGGCGGTGATGGTTGCGGTCTCGCCGGAGTGGTACAACACGCCGCTGTCGATGGGGGATCTCGAAGATATCGTGCTCATCATCGAGTTTGATCACGACATCGGTCTTCCCGTGGACACCGTCGAGGACATCTTTGACTGGACGCCGGAAATGGCGGACTGGACGGATGGCGCCACCCCGACCGACTTCAACTATACGGCCGGCGGCGACCCCAACGAGATGATCGTCGAGTGGTCTGCCGACAACCGCTTCCGTTACATGCGTCCCGGCTGGAGCAAGCTCTGGATCCGGGAAGGCCAGATCGCGTGGGATACCGCGACGGCCGGCGTGAACGTCGCGCAGAACGTGATGATGGACAACGATGGTCCGGTTCTGCTCGGTGCCACGTACATCTCCACGCGTGATGAGGTCTGGCTCACCTTTGATGAGCCGGTCGACCCTGCCCGCCTGCTGGCGATCGGTGGCGGCCAATACACCGTGGTTGGAGCCGCGGGCTTCAGCGGTGCGGAAAACCAGACCGTTGGATTCACCGAGGGCTTCCCGAACAGCGTCAAGATCGTCGACGCGGGCTTCACCTACGTGAACGACGTGACGACCATCGAGCTCGACGCTGCGGCGGTTCCGCCGATCTCCGACTACCAGGACGTTCCGGGCCCTGCCGGCCAGCCGGCGATCCCCATGGATGACGGTCTGATGATCCTGCGGGTCAGTTACGATGAGGGTGGCGCGGGCATCGCCGACGACGTCCTGCGGATCCTCTTTGCGGAGCCCATTGTCAACGTCGGGAACATCGGAGCCGCGGACTTCGATTTCCTCCCCGCCGCTCTGGATGCCGCGTGGGATGACCCTGACCTGGTCGTTTCGCACGCCACGCAGGGTGACCATAGCGTGGTTTCGGTCACCGGCTGGGACAACGTTGGAGTGCTCAATGGCGGCCGTCTGCCCGTCGGAACGCTCGTCACCTTCAGTGGCGCGGCCGACATCAACGGTCTCTACACGGGTTCGGGCCCGACCGTGACCCGTAGCTCTGCCGTGATCCCGGTCGCGGACGACGTGATCGACTGGCCGACCGTTCCGTTGGCCGAAGAAGCCACGGAGCTGATCCACAAGTATTACAATCCTGGGCCTCCCACCGTCATCGACGAAGCCTACCTCGCATGGCGTGAGCCCGGTCCGGATGATCTCGTGGATGAGTGGCTCCTCTATACTACGACCGATGAGGCCAACCTCACCCAGAGTCTGATCGACGACTACGCCGGTGTTGCCGTTCCTATCAGCAACCTGCGCTCGCAGATGTATGATAGCGGTGACCAGATCTTCAGCGTGAACATCGCTGAGGGCGAGGAGACGACGGACGGTACCGTTCTGGTGGATGGGGATGAGGTCTGGTTCATGCTCGTCCCGGCCGTGTACTCCGGATCGATTGGTCCTGAGGCGACGGCCCTCAAGTTCGGGGCGCCGATCAAGGTGGGTCCTCCCTGCCCGCCGATCGACTTCCTGGCTGACCTGGACGACGATATGATCCACGTCCGCGCCGTCTTGGATGAGGTGCTGGAAGAGTGGACTTACATTATTTGGGGTGACCCGGACTCGGCGCCTTGCGGCGACTCGGTGTTTGTCAGTGACGATGCCGTTCTACACGCCGAAGGCAATCGCCTCGGTGCCGGCCTCATCGCTGGCGATGGCTCCTGGGGTCCGATCACCCTGGACATGCCCGACCCGGTGCTGGACGAAGTCTTCTGCTTCTCCCGTCTCGAGGGCCAGGATGTCTGGAGTGCGACCTCCGAGGACATCATCGTTGATGATGAGGATCCGACGGTCCTGCTGTGGGACAACGGCACGAACGACGTGATCCGCTACGCTGACCGCTTCAGTCCGCTGCAGATCTACACGGAAGGCAGCTTCGTCAATATCCTGCTCAAGGCTTATGACGGAACCGATGCCGACCCCGAGGCCCTCAGTGACCTCATGGAGATCTACGCGGACTTCTCCGAAATCAATGATGGCGCTGCGGTGACCGGCGTGCCGGACATCACCATGACGCCTTTCGTCTCCCTGGGTGCTGACCAGAAGGACAACGACGGCGACTGGGAGGCGGAAGATCCCGCCAGCGACGTCGACTTGGACAGCGTGATGGACTTCCCCGAGCCGTACTTCGATGAAGACGGCGACGGCCTGTTCACCCCTGGTGAGACCTTCGTGGATGTCGACGGCAACGGTCTCTGCGACGCTCCGCGGACCGGTGGTGTGGATCCCGCGACGGTCGAGTATGACTTGATGCTCGACTCGGCTGACGAGGACGAGCACGGGTTCTACGAGATCCAGCTGACGGCCGACTTCAATGACGTCACCAAGGGTTTCCCGATCGAAGACGCGGTCACCGACCCGACGATGGGCTTTGGTGAACTGTTCGATCTGGAAGTTTTCGTGACGGTCCAGGATACGACCTACGACATGACGACGGCCTACGACGGTCTCGACGAAGACCCGGCCTTCTTCTGTGAGGTCGACGAGGTCGCTCCGACCGAGTCCGAGATCCAGGGCCTTCAGGTTACCGGCGGTCTGGGTATCGACCCCGACACGGTTCCGAACCTGATCGTCCCGACCGACCCGACCTATCACCTGGGCCGGTTCGTCAACATCACCGCGAACACGGAGTCGGACGACGACGTGCTCTTCGGTGTCGCTCAGATCTACGCCAACCGCAACGGCGGCGGCTGGGTCTGGGAGGCGCTGTCGCTTGACCCCTCCGGCGATAACGCCGACGAGGGCTTCCCCGGTGTGGCCGACTTCGATGATGACGGCGATGCCACGGGCGGCGGCGGTGCTCTGACCGACGGCGCGGACAACGACGAGGACGGCACGATCGACGAGGACGGCGAGGGTACGGACACCGCGGATACCGAGGTGACCGACGCTGCGCAGGACTCGACCCAGAACGCTTCGGCCGGTGTCGACGGTGTCTGGCGCCAGACCGATACTATTGATAACGACAATGACGCGTTCTACACGTTCGAGCCGTACTTCGACGGCGGCGCGGACGTCTTCCAGCGCGTCATCTTCTACAACATCGACGAGAGCGTCACGAACGACGCTGACGACGATGGCGACGGTGCGATCGACGAGTCGGACGAGGTCGAGACTTACGACTCCGACTTGGACGATAACGAGGACGGTATCATCGACGGTGAGGCGATGGAGCTGACCGCTGACGGTGGCTATATCGTGACCGCCTTCGACGACACCTACGCCAGCACCTTCTACGTGGACGGTTCGCACATCCTCGGCAGTCACCCGGCTGACCAGGATGGCGATCTCAACCCGATGACCGAGTTCATCCAGCCGACCGAAGAGGTCCTGAACGAAGACCTCGTCCCGTGGGCTCCTGGCTTCCCGGGCATGGACTGGGGCATGGGTGACAGTGTCAATGACGAGTTCGGTTGGTTCACGACGCGCGGCGAGAACATCGACTTCGAGTACTTCGCCGCCCTGTACGACCTGACGGCCGACGGCAGCACCGAGTATCAGGCTCGTGTGCTCGCTTACGACCAGATCGGTCTCATGAACCCGGACTACGCGTTCCCGATCGTCTTCACGCTCGATATCACGTGGCCGGAAGACCTCGTGATCACGAACTGCGACGATGGCGATGTCGAGACCGGCCCGGCGGACTTCGCCGACGTCGTTCCTGACGACGATCTGCTTCAGGTCTACGACGATGCCGACTACTCCCTGACCACCGAGAACGACGACGGCGCGGCCGAGGTGCTGTTCCAGTACCGCGAGTCGACCGACGGCGGCCTCAATTGGGGTCCGGGTGGCGGCACTTACGGTGCGGTTGACGGCTGGGATGATCTCAGCACCTGGGACGACTCCCGTCCGTTCACCGACACCTACACGGCTGACGCCCTGGACAACGACCCGCCGGCGAATTCGCTGATGGTCGAGTTCCGGGCCGTGCCGAAGGACGAGTTCGGTAACACGCCGGATCTGGATGCGGCGATGGATCCCGACTCTGTCTGCGTTTTCCCGGTGACGATCATCGACGGCACGCCGCCGATGACCGCCTTCACCATGATCTGGGATGTCGTCAACCAGACGGGTCCGGACCCGGTCGATCCGGCCGGTCCCTATGACGCCTACTGGTATCGCGATACCTACGGTCCTGTGCAGGTCCCGGCCGGTCCGGTGATCGACGTCTGGGCCTGGTACGACGATCTGGACGGCGATGACACGACAAACGACGTTGCTCGGATGATCTTCGAGTACCGCGAGGTTGGCTCCGATCCGGATGCGGACTGGACCTACTTCGCGACGGTGACCGGCACGGTCGTCGTGGATCCGGTCTCGGGTGATACGCTCGACGTGGACCTCACGGTCCCGGTGGCGGTCAACCTGGATACCGAAACCCTCGGTACCGGCTCCTATGACATCCGCGTCTACGGTTGCGACATCGAAGGCAACTGCAACATCAGCACGGCGGATATCGCGACGATCGTGATCGTGGAAGAGGGTCTGCGCGCCTACATCCAGCAGCCGTACGTCAGTGGTACGGGCCTCCTGGAGCTGTATGCGTTCAACTATCTCCATGATGAGACGGTCGATTACGTCACCTTCCAGTATGCGGTAGAGACGGTGGTGCCGGACGATTACGACTGGATCACGGTCGGAATCGATGGTGCTCCCAGCAACCGCGGTGACGTTCTCTTCCACATCGGATCGAACACGCCGTACTACGAGCTCGAGGACCTCGCGGTCGCCGCGCAGCATCTCGAGTTCAACGCGGACGAGCTCTTCTGGGATCCGGATCTGGATGGCTACAGCGAGCGCGATCCGATCATCCAGAGCGCCAACGCCGTGTTCAACGATGCCGATGATACGGTCCTCCTCGGCGACAACCCGCCGGAGGGTGCTGACCTGACCCCGTTCCCGGCTTCGTTCTTCCACACCGACGACATCGATGACGACGAGTTCAGCGGTGGCGCGGAGTGGGTGTTCGAGCACAACGCGGAAGAGGGTGACAACGACGAGCTCGACATGTGGCACGTGCAGTGGGATGTCAGCGGCCTGAACGGTGCCCACCTGGCCCGGGCGGTTGCGACCGACATCTTCAGCGCGACGGACGAGGGTGACATTCCGACCGTTTCGGTCAACGTCGATCCCGAGCCGCCTTACGCCACGATCGCGCTCGTGACCCTGCCGGACGGCACGACGCTGGATCCGGACGAGGTTCCGAGCCTTTACGTCGAGGGTTCGCACGGTTGGTTCATGCTGACCGCCGAGTGCGACGCCGCCGACCTGGCGAGCATCGTCTTCCAGTACAGCATCAACGGTGGTGTGGACTGGACCGATCTCGACATCAACGACGACAACGACTTCTTTGCTGATATCAACGACCTGGCCGGCTTCCAGATGCTGGACGCGCCTGGCGTGCCGTGGGGCGATGAGATCTTCATCGACGACGGTGACTTCGTCTTCGGTGAGGACGACATCGTTCTCTACGACGGCGAGAACATGGAGGTGAACACGCCTCTGGGCCACGTGCTCGTTCCGCTCACCACCGAGGATCCCGCTGGCGGTGGCGACACCGACGGTGACCTTCTCGACGGCGAAGATCCGGATGATCCGGAAGACCAGGATGCTCCGTTCCTCGTCTACTTCTACATTGCGGATCTGCCCTTCGTGGCTGACGGCGATGTCTTCTTCCGCGCGATCGCGGAGGACGAGACGGGGAACAGCGATGCCGATGGCGCCGAGGTGATCTCGGTGCTGGTCGGTGAGTTCGAGCCTCCGGTCACGGACGTCATCTGGGCCAAGACCGCTGCCGGAACCGAGCTGGATGTCTGGCAGACGACCTCCGATGGTGACGGCGTTGATCTGGTCGGTGCGCAGGTGGACGACATGACGTTGTCGATCTTCGTGACGGCCGAGGACAACGACATCAGCGGCCCGCTCTCGATCGATCTGGTCTGGCGTTACAACCCGACCTGCTATCCCGAGCTGGAGCCGTGGGAGAACCCGTGGATGAGTGCCGCCGACGGTGGCCTCACCGAGATCGATGCCACGCCGCCTGAGTACACCTTCACCCTGGATCTCCAGGGTCTGGTGGACGACTACGGCGACGCTTCGATCGTCTTCTTCCCGCAGGCCGCGGACCAGGGTGGCAACCTTACGCCGCCGCCTGAGGTCCCGTACGCACTGCGGATCATGACGAATGAGGCTCTGATCACCACGGCGCTGCCGGCGACGGTCGCTCCTGGGGTGGAGTTCACGTTCGAGGCCGAGTTGGTCACGCCGGTCGAAGGCGCCACGGTGTCGTTCTACTACGCGCCGAGGATCCTCGACGTCGTGGTCGACGCGACCCGCGTCAGTCAGGCCACGCCGTACATCGCGCCCGATCTCACGGTCGAGATGGCCAGTGGGCCTGAGTGCCACGTGGATCTCTACATCAACGATGAGCTGGCGACCTACCACGAGGATCTCGGTCTGGTTTCCAGCCCGACGAAGATGGACTTCACGGTCAACGGAAGCGCGCAGATCGAGTTCGGCGCGCCGGTTGATCCTGCGGACGTGATTCTCGTCGACTACAACATTAATGAGTACGATCAGATCAACGAGGGCGACTCCTATCCGCCGTACACGGTGGCCTGGAGTTACCCGTTCGGCGTGCCGGATCCGCCGCCCAACTGTGAGGCTTACGACATCATTGCTGTCGCCGACCTCGGTGTTGTCGCGGGCGACGAGTGCGCGCTGACCGAAGCGATGTGCAGCGAAGGTCAGCTCCTCTACTTGGTGGGTGATGAGGCTCCGATGATGGGCCTCTATATGATGGGTGGCCGGAACGCCGATCCTGGCGACTTCTATCCTGGCAACCCCTCGTTCGACAGCGTTGCTGGCCTGACCGAGTGGAAGATGAGTGGTATCGAGCATGAGGTCTTCGCGGTCCATGAGGACGGCGACGAGCCCGTCAGCGTTGATCTGTTGCTGATCGACGAGGCTGGCACTGAGACCACCGTGCCGATGGTGCTCTACAACGATGAGCAGACCACGGTCCCGATGACCTTCACGTTCTACGCAACCGACTACATCTACGAAGGACTCTGGATTGAAGACGTGATCGAGAACGTCTGGATGCGGATGAACGCTGTTGACTACGAAATGACGATGCTCGAGCTGGGCATCTGGCAGGTCGCCGATGTTCCGGTGCCCGTCGGTGCCACGACCGAGTATGACTACTACATCGACATGGTGGGTGACGACGTTGGTGCGGTCCTTGATGCCCGCAACCAGCACACGCCGGTTCCGGCCGGGGTCGTGTCCGACGTCATCGTTCCCGACACGCCGTTCTGGTTCGCCTCGCTCGGCAACGAGACCCCGGTTCCTGCGGAATCGGCCTTCTTCGGCACCGAGACGGCGGTCTGGCAGATCAAGCTGTTTGCTGAGTCTGTCGACGGCTACACGGCGTACACGGCTCCTGAGCTGATGGTCTACGACCCGGTTGGGCCGACCATCGACGAGTTCACGATCGGCACGCCGCGTACGGATGAGTTCCAGGAGGTCTGGTGCCAGGTGTCCGATCCTGTTCCGGCCGACTTCAACATCATCACGGTGTCCGAGGTCGTCTGGGAGATCTGTGCGAACTACGACGCGCCCGAGGCCGACCACGTGTGGTTCGCCTGGGCGACCGACAGTTCGCCCGAGGACGGCTGGCATGGCACTTTGGAGCTTCTGGCTCCGGACAACGATTCGTTCGACAACAACGGTGACGGCCGGGTTGACGAGCCGGAAGAGACGACGGTGACGGTCGCGACGCGTGCCTGGGCCCGTGATGACGGCTATAACCTGAGTGCTCCGGTTATGTTGACCTTCATTCTCGATACGACCGATCCGGAAGCGGTGGTGACCGCGCCTATGAACGGCGCAGTCTTCCCGTTCAATGGCGGTCCGTTCGAGATCACTGCCGAGATCACGGATACCGAGGAAGATGTCGCCTTCGTCCAGTTCCAGTTCAACAGCGGTGGTGGCTGGACCGACATCGACATCACGCCGGAGTGGGATGGCGACGATCCGTTCGACGCCCTGCCGCCGTACGCCGTGATGTTCGATCCGATCCACTACCTGACGGAGATGGACACCTACGTCCGGATCCGTGCGCAGGCTGAGGACACGGCTGGTAACGCGGATGGCGACGCACCTGAGATCTTGATCGCCATCAACGATACCGAGGGTCCTGCCGCACTGCCGATGTTCGCCAAGACCACCGGTGGTGCTGACTGGATGGCCCTGGCCGATCCGCATACCGCCATCACGGGTGATGGCGCTCACGTCCGCGTGGCGCTGGTCGATCCGACCGCGACCGAGGGTGTCGAGCGCGTCGACCTCGAGTTTGATGACGGTGAGTCGGACGCCTGGATCACGATCGGCATCATGGAAGGTGACGACATCACCTGGACCACCACGAGCACCGGTCACGTCGACTTCGACTGGGATGTCACCGGCATGGCCGAGGGCACCTATCCGGTTCGTGCGTGGGCCTACGACATCGACGGCACCCCGCTCAGCGAAGACGCAATCGTGGCCTACGTGGTCGTCGACCACACCGGTCCCGCGGTGGTGTACGTGCCGATGGGCACGGACTTCGCCGGGTTCGTGAACTCTGCGAGCTACGAGAACGACGGCACGCCCGAGCAGTCCTCGGTCGTCATCGTTCCCGACCCGATCACTGGTGACGTGACCTTCCTGGTCGCGACGCCGGATGCCAACGTGGCCGCGATTGCGCTGGAGTATCAGCTGCAGCCTGACGGCCCGGCTCCTGGCGATTGGGACGAGTGGGCTCACAGCTTCGACTACGAGCCGAACCTGAACTTCACCTATGAAGAAACCTACTACCATGTGTGGCGCCTGCTCGTTCACGACTGGGTGGACGAGGCGGCTGCTCTCAATGGTATCTACGCCTGGCGTGCACTGGCCATGGACTACGCGGGTAACGCGAACGGCCTGCACGACGAGAACAACCCCTGGACCCTGTGGACGGTCGATACCAGCGACCCGACCGCGGTCAGCCTCAGCCACAACCTGCAGGCCGATCAGGTCGAGTCCGGTGATCCCGTGACCTTCTACTTCGAGGGTACCGAGTCCACGACGGACATCGTGAGCATGCGGTTCGAGTGGCGCTACGCTGGTGGCACTTGGGCGGTGATCGATCCTGATGAGATCGTGGTGGTCACGAGTGCGAACATCGATACCGAATTCCCGCGCTGGTATGGCGAGATCACCTGGACCACGCCTTACCCGCTGGTGATGGACATGGCCGTCGAGTTCCGGGCAGTCTTCTATGACGCCGCCGGAAACGAAGGCATGGCCACGCGTCCGAGCGAGGACTTTGGTGCCGGTATCACCGTTGAGGACAACATTGCTCCTGACAACACCCAGTTGGTCTTCCTGGCCACTGCGGCTGTGTTCGTCGACTACGACGAAGCGGGCTACGCTGACGATTGCGAGAACGACGATCATGATGCGTTGTTCTTGAATCTCGGCGGTGGCGCCACGACGTATGAAGCCGGCACCGACATCGCGATCGACTACGGCCAGGACGGTACGCTCCTGACCAACGGTGCGACGGGCGCCGCGATCGGCGATGGCGGCAATATCTGGCCGCGTTGGGTCGACGAAGATGTGATCGAGGGCACGCTCCCGGTCACGCTCGCCAACAGTGTGTTCCTGGTCGCTCGCACGCAGGGCGCCGACACGGGTATCGAGCGGGTCGAGTTCTATGTTGAGAACGCGGCCGGCGACCTGCTCCTGGTCGGGGTCGACGAGTGCGTGCCCGCTTACGCCAACTTCGGCGCGAGCGGCGGATTCTGGCAGTGCCGCTGGAATACCGAGGACACGGACAATGCTGGTGCCGTGCTTTACCCGGATGGCGACTACACCGTCTACGTGATGGCCTGGGATCTCGAGGGTAACGTCGAGGTCATGGACGCCTACGGTTCGCGGGCGGTCACCGTTGACAACACCGCGCCTGCGGCGACGCCGGATGCCGACGCTCTGACCGAAGAGGTCGAGGCCAGCTACGGTGTCATCGAGCGCAACGGCACGGTCCAGCTCTTCGCGCGGACCGAGGCCGAGGTCGACGACGACGTGGTCACCTTCTACTTCAAGCGCAGTGACGATCTGAACACTGGCGCGGAGTGGAGCTGGGTCGACGACGACTGGGGTGTGGATGACAACGACGTCAACCCGGACGACACGCGTCCGTACGTGTTCGACTGGGATCTGAACAAGACTCCTGACCTGGTCAGGGGCGTGAGCTACGATGTCGCTTGCACGACGACGGACATCGTCGGTAATGGCGAAAGCCATGTCGACGCCTTCGACGACGAGGACGAGCGCTTCGTGACCTTCACCCTGACCGATACGATGGCGCCGTGCGCGACGATCACCGAGATCGCCCGCGAGACGGGGAACACGACCCCGATCGTCTGGCCGCATCTCTACGATATGATCTACGCACGCGACTTAGATTACGTGGAAGCCACGATCCTCGACTACGCTGCGGATGCCGACTTCGTCGAGTTCATGTTCGTCGCTGAGGGCGGCACGACTCCGACGCTGATCGACGTTGCCGTGGAAGAGGTTGGTGACTACACGTGGCAGATCAGCAACTGGGATCTGAGTGCGCTCACGCCGGGGGTCGTCTATGACGTCTTCGCCGTTGCGTACGACGTCTTCGGTAACGCCGATCTGGATGAAGAGACGGGTCGTCCGACCTGTGGCCCGGCATTCAAGCTGGTGTACGACAACACCGCGCCGAGCTTCGAGGCCGACCTCTCGAACCACTTGGAGTGTGCGCAGGACGGCTTCGGCTTCCTGTACTACCCGAGCTGCTGGAGGCACGGGCACGATGAGGTTCCTGAGGAGCTGACCGGTCCGTCCCTGTCCGAGTGTGGCCGTGTGGTGCCCTTCGGGTACTACGCTGCGGGCGGCGACGTCTACGACATCGACATCATCGACTACGGTGATGTTGGTGAGGCGACCTTCCGCTGGCGCGTCGACGGTGGCAGCTACAGCAGCACGATCGCGACGGCTGCCGAGGTGCTCCTCGAAGAGGGCGTCTACGTGAGCTTCACCGATGGTGCTCCTGGCCACGACTCGTTCGACGACACGGACTTCTTCACGTTCACGACGGGCGGGAAGATCTACGACCTGATCTTCACGTCGACCGATGTGGACATCGATCGCGACCGGATCTTCTGGGAGTACAAGCTCTCCGCCGATCCGGACGGTGATGAGTACTGGATGTTCGACCGCATGAATGGCCTGGTCCTTTATGACGGTGAGACGCAGCAGTACTCGACCACCTGGGATGTCGCCGGTCTGACCGGACTGTATGACCTGCGCCTCACGGTCTACGATCTCGCTGGCAACCGCCACACGATGATCATGGCTGAGCAGGTCATCATGGATGGTGACGCTCCTTCGATCGACATCACGAACATCGTGATCCACGATCCTGAGGGTGGTGACGACACCACCATCGACCCGGTGGACTTCGGCACGGTGATTGACGTCACCGCCGGCGACGTCCTCGAACTGTGGGTCACGGCCAATGACGACGATGAACATCTACCGGCCGACGCCGAGACCGGCGTCAGCACGGTGATCTTTGAGGTTTGGAACGACATCAATGAAGCGTGGTACGAGCTGGGCTTCTGGCAGGCCCCGAGCGAGACGGATGTCCCGCTCGAGGTGGTTGCCTCGCAGCTCTGGAACACGAGTGGTCTCGGCGAAGGCCTCTACCTCCTGCGTGCGCAGGCGAAGGATGAGCGCTGCAACGTGACGACGAGCATGACGGTCAGCATCAACGTGCTGGACCAGGTGCCGCCGCGCGCTCGCATCGCTGCCTTCGATCCTTGGCAGCCGTACCACGGTGACGATCCGACCAACTATTGTGACATCATCGCGGTCGCCTACTGCGACACGGAGATCACAGAAGTCCAGTTCCAGTACATGGACGGTGACATCTGGATCCCGATCGGTATTCAGACCGCGCTGCCGTTCGACTCGGTGTGTAACGAGGAGCCTCTCGATGCTGAGGGGAATCTCTGGTACACGACGATCGACCTCGGCATGTTCGACGTTGGACAGACGTTGACTCTCCGGGCCATCGCCACGGACAGCTCTGACAACCAGGATGCGGAGCCGCCGACGCTCGATGCCACGATCATCGAGTATGCGGACGGGACTCTGGCTCTGGTGCCGGGCGCTGGACTGGGCATGGTCCTGGGCCTCGACCTCGTGATGGAGGGTGGTCACGATCCTGACGACATCATCGTCACGGTTCAGATGGCCGATGAGTCGCAGATGCCGCACGTCGTTTATACGCGTCCGCGGCCCATCGACGAGTCCGGTGACGGTCCGTGCTGGGTCAAGATGGTGCGTCATATCGATGACGGTACGCTGTGGTCGGGTCTGTTCGAAATCGACATGGATGACTGTGGCAAGACTGAGGTCTTCGTCACGGGTCTGGTCGGGGGCGAACTCGACATGATGGCTGCACACGTGTGGAGCTGGACGGTTACCGACGAGCTGGGTAGCAATGGCACGGCCATGGTGCCGGGTTACGACAACCTGGACACGGAAGAGGAGGGTGACTTCCTCTACGCGACCACCTTCGTGCCGGGCGGTTCCGGCTTCGGTTGGGACTCGTGCTTCACGATGTTCCCGACTCCGGGACCGATGATGAATGTGGATCAGGAGCGCTTCCTGGTGCAGATCGATCGCACGTGCTACTTCGTCGGTATGCCTGATGACTACAACGATGAGCTGCATGAAGGCTTCTGGCCGCAGCTCACGATCGACTACGATGAGACTGCTCTGGCTGCCGCGCTCGGTGAAAACTGGGCCGAGAAGGAGCAGTATCTGACGGTCCGCGTCTGGGATTCGGTCGATGGACACTGGGAAGGTGAAGCCATCTCTCACATCACGGTCGACGCCGTGAACAACACCGTCAGCTTCACGGTCCAGTACCTGGACTATGGCTGGCCCTACTACGCGATCTTCGCCCCGGCTGCCGAGGCGCCGGTCACCGTGGAAGGCTTCCTGCCGAGCAGCGTGCGCTACGGTCGCTGGAACTACACCGATGCGGATCCGGTGATCACGGCCATGCTCTACGCGGGTGGTGTTGAAGAGATCGATGGCGAGAGCATCGAGTTGTGGATCGATGGTGAGCTCTACGCTTCCAGTGACTGGGTGCGTGGCGGACACGGCCACTTCGAAATCAACCAGGCGAACAATGATGGTACGATCTACGAGGTCATCTACTGCCACTCGTACCACATGGGCGACTGGCTCGAAGAGGGCGATCACACGCTGAACATCCTCTACAAGCACCTCGACGGACTGGATGAGTGGATTGAGCTGTCGCCGACTGCTCATGGAGCCATCTTCTACGTGGACCGCACGTCCCCGTACTTGGAGTTCCACGGTGGCTGGGTCAGCAACCCGCTCTTCAGCAACGTCTCCGGGTATCTCAACCCGGCGGTGCAGAACGACATGCTGACGGTCAAGATGTTCGACAACGGCGCGGGTATCTACGTGCGGCCGGACCACGTCGAGTGGGTCTGGGACTGCAACTGCTTCGACAACTTGCCGCCTACGCCGTGGGATGCCGCGCATCCTGAGGGTGACTGCAACTACTACTATGGTGACTACGACGAGGGTTGCTGGGTCGAGGTCGACTGGGGCATCAAGTATGACATCTGGCTTGTTGAGCACGGATGCCTCGACTGCGACCACGAGGACGACCAGAGCGATATCGACGAGATCGAGGAGCGCCTGCTGCTCCATCAGGGCACCGCGGATGAGCTTCTGCCTTACCTGCAGACGATCAATGCCGAGGGTGAGCTGGAGAGTGGCTACGCCTCCTACAGTCCCGAAGATACGCTCGTGGTTCGCCTGCCCATCGTTGGTGGTGGCCTGATCGAGCATGACGACATTCTCGAGGTGACCATCTACACGGATAAGACGATCCACCAGAGCCACGGTGGCGACGACTACTACCACCACGCCGCGGTCGACACTCTGATCCTGGATGATGGCGAGATTGTCTACATCTACTACGACACGTGGTATGACACGCACTCTCAGGAGCTGCACGAGTACACGGGCGGTGTCCTTGACTACGCCTGGAACATGGGTTCGCAGTACATCGAGCAGCGCTTCATCGTCGATATGGAAGCGCCGACCGCGACGCTGCTTTCGCCTGCGGGCGGCCAGGCTCCTCCTGGTGAAGGGTTCACCTTCAAGGTGGCCGTGGATGACGCAGCGGGTCTCGAGGACGTCTCTGCCGTCCTGAAGGGCCCCGACGGTGAGGAGATCGAAATCACCGATCTCACGATCGAGGATGGCATGATTACGGGTACGGTTCCGGACGGGCTGGCACCAGGGAACTACACGGTTGAGGTCACGGTGGCCGACATGGTGGGTAACACCGCCGTCGTCGTGATCCCGATCACGACCGATAGTGGCCTCCTGGCGTTGACCGAGACCTACGTCTTCCCGAACCCGTTTGATCCTGATGACGTCGAAGCGAAGGTTCACTTCAACCTGAGCCGCAAGGCGGACGTGACCTTCAAGGTCTACGACTTCGCCGGCGAGTACGTTGGAACGCTGGATCCGATGAGCTACGACCATGGTGGGACCTACGTGGTGTCGTGGGCGGGTAACGCCGCTGACGGAACCCCGCTTGCCAATGGTGCGTACATGATCCGTGTTCAGGCGCACGATGGCTCGGCGACGAAGGCCACCACGCTGAAGGCCGTCATCTGGCGCGAGTAGAGTAGGAAGTGATGGTGGGCCCGCAAGGGCGCTGCGGGCCCACTTCTGTAAGGTTTCAATCCAGACAGCCGGTTAGTTGTTCTGGGCGACCTTTCGGTTCAACTAAGGAGGTACGACGATGCTGAGTAGGAGTAGGGGAGCCATTCAGCTGGCTCTGCTCCTCGTCCTTGCCCTCTTCCTGGCTCTGCCAGGGGTCGTGCTTGCCCAAGGGGATGACGAGAGCTCCAATCACGCGTTGACGATTCTGCGCATGGGCGTCGGTACGCGGCCGCTAGCCATGGGAGGAGCGGGTACCGCCGCTTCGATGGATGCGAACGCCGGCTACTGGAACCCTGCGGGGCTAGGCTGGACTTGCGGAACGCAAGTTTCGGCCATGCACGCGCTCGGTATGGAAGCTGACCGCCGCATGAGTTTCGTGGCCGCCTCGCACCGCTTTGACTGGGGTGCATTGGGTGCCAGTTTCCTGACGGCCGGGATGAGTGATATCGATGGCCGTGATGAAGGTGGCCAACACACCGAGATGTTCAGCTATGGCGACCTCGGTCTGATGCTGCATGGGGCTTACTCCACCGACCTTGGGGAGTTGGGCCTGATGAGCTTGGGTGGAACGTTCAAGTATCTGCGCGAGACGATCGACGTTGCGGTGCCGGGCGACGACGCTGCGACTGGCTTCGGCTTCGACATCGGTGTCGGGCTGCAGCCTCTCGAGTGGGCGCGCTTTGGTGTGACTCTCAAGGACTTTGCCACCGAGGTGGGGGACGCGAACAACGCGAATCAAGTCCCGATGAACCTCCGCGGTGGTGTGGCCTTGATGCCGATCCAGGGCTTCACGTTTGCCTTCGACCTCGATCACACCGAGGATGAGGACGACATGAAGTACCATGCCGGTGCTGAGTTCGCCTTCCCGCTCAACGAGGACTTCGGCGGAGCCTTCCGCCTCGGTCTGAACGACGGCGAGCTGACGGCCGGTCTGGGCTTGGCCGTGAAGGTGGTCGAGTTCAACTACGCCTTCATCGAAGAGCCGGAGGAGTTCCTGGGCGAGAGCCATCGCTTGGGTGTGACGCTTCGGTGGGGCGAGGAGGACTGCCCTTTTGATCTGAGGCCGCACGAGGGCTTCAAGCGGTCGAAGACGAAAGACCGCGACATGGATGGCATCCCGGATGCCACCGATGCGTGCCCCACTGCGGCCGAGGACTTTGATGGGTTCGAAGACACTGACGGCTGCCCGGACGTGGACAATGACGGTGACGGCATTCTCGACGTCAACGACAATTGCCCCGATCGGGCGGAAGACTTCGATGGCTTCGAAGATGCCAACGGCTGTCCGGAAGTGGACAACGATGACGACGGAGTCCTCGATGTCGACGACAAGTGTCCGAATGCCGCGGAAGTCTTCAATCGTTTTGAGGACACCGACGGCTGCCCCGACGAGGCTCCGCTCGAGCTGCCGATGGCTAACATCAACTTCAAGACCGGCAGTGCGGAGATCAGCGGTGCGGACCCGGTTCCGATCCTCGAAGATGTGGCTGCGATCATGAAGAAGTACCCCGACATGAAGATCACCGTGATCGGTCACACCGACAACGTTGGCGAAGATGCCTACAATCTGGATCTGTCGAAGCGTCGCGCCGAGGCAGTGAAGGCCTATATCGCCGACCTGGGGATCAGCGCTGATCGGCTGCTCACCGAGGGCAAGGGGGAGACGGAGCCGATCACGACGAACGACACCCCTGAGGGGAAGGCCCGGAATCGTCGTATCGAATTCAAGGTGATGAAGTAGCCGATTCGATACGCTCGGTGTTCTGACAAGAAGCGCCTGATGGGGTGCGGCAGTTGCCTGTCGCGCCCCATTTCTATATCCTCTCGAAAAGCCGTTTCCGCGTGGGTCTCGAACGCCAAGGATGCTAGCTGAGATGCTGCCTTTCCTCATACGGGCCGCCTTCCTCGGGGTGATCTTCTACACCCTTTCGAAGCTGGTGCGGGGTTTGCTGCGCCTGGGTGCTTCAGCGCGCGCGAGGCGTGAGGCGAATCGGAGCACTCCCCAAGGGGGCCCCGAGCCAGAGCCGGAGAAGTTCGAGTTTGAGGAAGGGCAGGTGCTTGACGTGTCCTGCGACGAGGCGCCTGCAGCCCCTGAGAGCGAAGAGGCGCCTGACCCACGCGAGGATGGGGACCAGCATTAGACGATTTTTGTTGGCGAAAGGCAGGTGCTTGAGGCAGAATTCGTGCTGATCTCCTGCGGTGGCTTGAGGCCGGTGCAGGGGAGGCAAGAAAAACTCCTTCGGGGCGGGGTGAAATTCCCGGCCGGCGGTGATAGCCCGCGAGCCCTCTTGGGGCAGATTCCGTGAAATTCGGAAGCCGACAGTTAGAGCCTGGATGGGAGAGGGAGCACTCTACGTACGGGCCATGCCATGGCGTGCGCGTTTGTGAGCCGCTCTCCTTCTGTCCGAAGGGAGTGGCTTTTTTTTGTCCGGCGAGAGGAGTCCACTGGTCGTGAAGGGCCCGGGGAATCTGAGCAGTGCTGAAGACGCGCAGCGCGAGACGGAGGCGTGCCGTCTGAGCCTTGCCGTCGCGCGCTTAGGCGACGCTCACACGCATCCGAACCCGCGGGTGGGCGCCGTCGCCGTCAGGGGAGGGCGAATCCTGGGCCTCGGGGCGCACCTGGCCTTCGGGGGGCGGCACGCGGAGCGGGTCCTCCTCGATTCGCTTCCCGACGGCGCCTGCGAGGGGGCCGACATCTGTGTGTCGTTGGAACCCTGCGCCCATGAAGGGCAAACCCCGCCGTGTGCCCCCGCGTTGATTCGGGCCAAGGTCAGGCGGGTGGTCGTCGGGCTCGTGGATCCCAACCCCGAGGTGGCCGGACGCGGCGTGCGTCTGTTGAAGAAGGCCGGCATCCTGGTTCAGCCGAGCAGGGCCCCGCGGGCCGCGGCAAACCTCATTGCGCCCTTTCTCGCCTTCCAGAAGTGGGGGAGAGCCTGGGTCACGCTCAAGGCGGCGGTGAGTCTGGACGGCCGGGTGGCGGCTCCCGACGGGACGAGCCAGTGGATCAGTTCGGGGCCTTCGAGAGAACGAGTGCATCGCTGGCGGGCGTCTTGCGACGCCATCCTGATCGGGCGCGGCACGCTCTTCGCCGACCTGCCCCGCTTGACCGCCAGGCCGCGGCGTGATCCGCTTTCGAGCTTGTCCTCGCGATTGCGTGACCAGCTGGAGCTCTCTCGGCAGATGGGCGAGGAGCTGCGGCATCTGGAGGAGCGGTGGCCGCACCAGCCGGTGAGGGTCGTGGTCGATCCGCGGGCGGCCAGCGCGGACATGGAGCCGGTGCGGGCGCACCTCGAGACGAGCGCCGCCGAGGGCGGCCGCTGGGTCATCGCCCACACGGATCGAGCCCCCGTAGGCTCTGTGGAGCGTTTGGAGCAGTGCGGCGTGAGCTGCTGGGGCCTGCCCTCAGCCGGAGACGGAGAGGCGTTGGACTTAGGGGCCCTGCTCGTCAGGCTGGGGAACGAGGGGTTGCTGGACGTGATGGTCGAGGGCGGGGGCCGCTTGACCACGCATCTGGTCAGGCAGGGGCTGGTGGACCGGTTCCGGATCTTCCAGGCTCCCCTTCTCCTGGGCGGTGAGCGGACCCTGTGCGGCGACTTGGGTTTGGAGACCATCTCCGACGGGCTGACGCTTGTCGACCTCAAAGCCCGGCGTTCGGGGGCTGACCTGTTGACCGAGGCCTACAGCCGGACCGCCGCCGAACTCCTGGACGCGCAGGTCAAGGTGACCGAGGAGATCCTGTAGCAATGTTCACGGGGATCATTGAAGAGGTTGGTCGGGTGCGGGAGGTCAGGCCCTTTGCCGGAGGGGCCCGCCTCACGATCGCAGCCGGGTTCGCGGACGAGATCCGGGCAGGAGACTCGATCGCGGTGAACGGCGTCTGCCTGACGGCCGAGTCGGGCGAGTCCCCCCAGGGGTGCTTCGTGGTCTCGGCGGTGGAGGAGACGCTGCGCCGCACGACCGCCGGGAGATGGCGGCGGGACACGAGGGTTCATCTGGAGCGGGCGCTGAAGGCCAGCGGGCGCTTTGACGGGCATATCGTGCAAGGTCATGTGGATGGGGTCGGAAACGTGCTTCGGGCGGGGCGAGAGAGCGCCGAGTTCGTTCTGACGCTGCAGATCGCCTCTGCCCTGCGGAAGTATGTGGTCGAGAAGGGCTCCCTGGCGGTCAATGGGGTCAGTCTCACCGTGGGGGCGATCTCGGGCGGTCATGCCCGCCTCTTCATCATCCCCGAGACGCTGGCCCGCACCACGATCGGCGAATACCGGGCGGGGGAGCGGGTCAATCTCGAGGTCGACATCGTTGCGAAATACGTCGAGTCGCTGGGCGCCAGACGCTAGCGACGCGCCGACGCAGGAGGAATGCCGTGAAGGACACACCTGGGGACAACGGTTCGAACCGTACATTCGATTCGGTGCCGGAGGCCATCGCCGCCATGGCGGCGGGTGAGTTGATCATTGTCGTCGATGATGCCTCTCGCGAGAACGAGGGCGATTTCGTGGGTGCCGCCGAGCGGGTCACCCCCGAGATGATCAACTTCATGGCCACGCACGGCCGCGGGTTGATCTGTGTCTCGCTCACCGAGGAGCGCCTGATCGATCTGGAGCTTCCTCCGATGGTCGCGCGCAATACCGCGCGGATGCAAACGCACTTCACGATCTCAGTCGATGCTGCCGCGGGCACGACCACCGGAATCTCGGCCTACGATCGCGCGAAGACGGTCGAGACCCTGGTCTCCCCGGATGCGAAACCGGATGATCTGGCCCGCCCGGGCCACATCTTTCCCCTGCGCGCCGCACCCGGCGGCGTCCTGCGCCGTGCCGGCCACACCGAAGCCAGCCTGGATCTGGCGCGTCTCGCCGGGCTCCACCCTTCGGGGGTGCTGTGCGAGATCATGAGCGAGGACGGGTCGATGGCCCGGCTCCCCGAGTTGCGGAGGTTGGCCAAACGGTTCGGGCTGAAGATCATCTCGGTCGCCGACCTGATCGCGCATCGCAGCAACACGGAGTCGCTCGTCCATGAGGGGGGCGTGGCCGACTTCCCCTCCGACTACGGATTCTTCCGAGCCCACGTCTTCGAGAGCAACGTGGACCATGCCCAGCACCTTGCGCTGGTGATGGGCAAACTCGATCCGAAGGTGCCCGCCCTGGTGCGGGTTCACTCGGAGTGCCTGACCGGGGATGCCCTCTTCAGCCTCCGCTGCGATTGCGGGTTCCAGCTCCGCATGGCCATGGAACAGATCGGACGCCAGGGGGGTGTGCTGCTCTACATGAAACAGGAAGGGCGGGGCATCGGTCTGGTGAACAAGATCCGGGCCTATTGCCTCCAGGACGAAGGGCTCGATACGGTCGAGGCCAACCTGGAGCTGGGCTTCGAGGCCGACGAACGCGACTACGGCATCGGGGCCCAGATCCTGAAGACCCTCGGCTGCCAACAGATTCGCCTGCTCACCAACAACCCCGCCAAACGGGTGGGGCTCGAAGGGCACGGCATCGAGATTGTCGAACGCGTGCCGCTGGTGGCCGATCCGACGCCCTTTAACCGCTCCTATCTGGCAACGAAGCGGGCGAAGATGGGTCACCAGTTTGAAATGGACGAAGTCCCCGGGGAGGCTGGGGCCCCCTCGGAAACTCACTCGGACTGAACGAGAGAGGCAATAGAGCGTTTAGATTGGGAGGAGAGAAGATCATGGTGAAGGAATACCTTCCTCCGTTGGATGCCAGCGGGCTGAGGGTCTGTCTCGTGGCCAGCCGATACGGCCGGGTCGTGACCGAACGTCTGGTCGAGGGGGCTCTCGAGTGTCTCGTGCAGCATGGCTGCAACGACGACGACGTGGATCTGTTCTGGGTGCCGGGGTCGTTCGAGCTGTCCATGGTGGCGAAGAAACGGGCGTCGACGAAGCAGTACGACCTCATCCTCGCGTTGGGGTGCATCATTCGCGGGGACACCTCCCACTTCGACTACATCGCCAAAGAGGTTTCGCGCGGTGTGGCGCAGGTCGGGTGGGACTACGGGATGCCGTCGATCTTCGGAGTGATCACCGCCGAGACGATGGAGCAGGCGATCGAGCGCAGCGGCATCAAGGGCGGCGGCCGCGGGTGGGAAGCCGCCCAGGCCGGCATCGAGATGGTGCACATCCTGCGCACCGAGTCGATCCCCGAGGAAGCCACGGGTGACGATGCTTGACCAGGGATCGAACGGGGCATCCCCCGAACGGCGCGGTGGGCGGCCCAAGGCGCGGGAACTGGTGATGCGCACGCTCTACGAGGCGGAGATCACCGGGGATGACGCCCAAGAGATCCTCTCGCTGGCCTTCGGGCGGTTGCGCGTGACCGAAGACGGCCGGGCCTATGCCGAAGATCTTCTGTCGAATGCCCGGAGGCACCGGCGCAAAATCGACGGCACGATCACCCGTCACCTGGAGAACTGGGAGATCGGGAGGCTGGGAACCATCGAGCGGGCGATCCTACGTCTGGCGGTGGCCGAGATCATCTATCTGCGTGAGACGCCCGTGCAGGTGATCCTGGATGAGGCCCTGCGCCTGGGTCATCGCTACGGGGCCGAGGGGGCCAGCAAACTGATCAACGGGGTGCTGGATCCGATCGCCCGCGAGGAGCGGAAGAAGGGCCTCAGCGCGCGTTGACGCGTTTGAGGGGCCCGTGCTAACCTGCTTCGATACTTGAAAGTAGGGAGATTGTCCATAATGCGTGCCTCCACACCGGCGCACTGGGATCGCTGGTGGACAGAACACCGTGAGGTCGAAGAGACCTACTCGAACGAGGACCGCCTGCTCTCGCAGGTTCGGGATCTCTCGCTCGAGGGTGCCTACGTTCTCGAGGTGGGGGCGGGCAGCGGGCGTGACAGTCTCGAGATCGCCCGGCGGGGCGGGCGCATCGTTTTGGTCGACTACGTGATGAGCTCCTTCGAGGTGATTCGCCGGCAATCAGAGGCCGCGGGCCTGCCCGTGCTCTGCGTCTGTGCCGACGGCACGCGGATGCCGTTCCGCGAAGGGCAATTCGACCTGGTGTTCCATCAGGGCCTGCTCGAGCACTTCCGCGATCCGTTGCCCCTCGTCGAGGAGAACTATCGCGTGACGCGTGCTGGCGGTCATTGCCTGATCGACGTGCCGCAGCGATATCACATCTACACGGTGATCAAACAAATCCTGATTCTGCTGGGGCGCTGGTTCGCCGGCTGGGAGACGCAGTTCTCGCCCAAAGAGCTCATCGCGGTCATGACGGCCGCGGGATACCGGAATCCGCGCGTGGGCGGTGATTGGATGGTCCCCGGATTCTTCTACCGCTCCCTGCGCTACGCGCTGCGCAAGGTGGGGATCAAGCTGCCGCAGTATCCGCGTGGGTTTCCCGTCCTCAGCAAGCTCGGGCGCCGCTGGAGAACGTGGTTTCGGGGCACACGACTGGGGCCGAACACGTTTGCGATGGTCAACGTGCTCGCGGAGCGGCCGGATGACACCGGTGCGGGAGGCCGAGATGCCCGAGCGTAAGCGTCACTTCGCGGTGGTGAGCTACCGCGACATTCGCCATCCGGAGTTCGGTGGCGCCGAAGTGATCATGTACGAGATCTTCCGGCGCTTCGCCGAACAAGGGCATCGCGTCAGCTTTGTGACCGGCCACTGGAAGGGCGCGCCCCGCACCGAGACCATCGAGGGGATGGAGATCCATCGCGGCGGGAACCAGTACACGTTCAATTTCGTCGCGCCCCGGATCCTGAAGAGGCTCCTGGCGGACGGATCGGTTGATCTGGTGGTCGAGGACATCAACAAGATCCCTTTCTTCAGCCCCCTCTTCCAGAAGCAGGTCCCTGTCCTGGGCGTGGTGCCGCACCTCTTCGGCACCACGGTGTTCGAGCAGGCCCCGTTCCCGCTGGCGCTCTACGTCTACCTCTACGAACGGTTCATTCCGCTCGTCTACCGCAAGTGCCTCTTCTCGGTGCTGTCGGAGACCACCCGGAACGATCTTATCGCGAGGGGCCTGCCGGCCGAGAGCCTGCGGCTGATCCGGGGCGGTCTGGATCACGACTACCACCAGCCGATCGAACGGGACGGAACGGTTCCGCCGCCGGTGATTCTCTACTTGGGAAGGCTGAAGAAGTACAAGCGGATCGAACTCGTGATCGACGCATTGCCTCAGATTCTCAAGGAAGTGCCCGACGCCGAGTACTGGATCGTCGGCGACGGGGACTATCGCGAGTGCCTGGAACAGCACGCGCGGGGCCTGGGTGTCGGGGACAAGGTGCGCTGTCTCGGGTTCAAGTCCGGCGATGAGAAGATGGAGATTCTCAAACAGACCCGCGTGTTGGCCTACACTTCCCCGAAGGAGGGATGGGGGCTCTCGGTGATCGAGGGCAATGCCCTGGGCATTCCCTGTGTGGCCAGCAATTCCCCAGGATTGCGCGAGTCGGTCAGGCACGACGAGACAGGATATCTCGTGTTGCACGGAGACGTGAACGCGCTCGCGACCCGGCTCACAAGGCTGCTGCGCGATGACGACCTCTGGCGGACCATGGGCCAGAATGGCATCACCTGGGCGGGTGAGTTTAGTTGGGACCGCGCGGCTGAAGAAACAATGACCCTTGCAGAGGAAGCGATCTCAGGATGGAAAACGCGATGAATGAACCTCGGCTTCGCTGGTGGCACAATCCGGTCTTCTGGGGCGGCGTGCTGGTCACGTTGATCACGCAGGTGGTCTACCTCAAGACGCTGACGATCAGCTGCCCGTTCTGGGACAGCGGCGAGTTTATCGCCACCTCCTACGTGATGGGCATCCCGCACCCGCCGGGCACGCCACTGTACGTTCTGATCGGGCGCTTCTTCAGCCTGCTGCCGCTCTTTTCCGAAATCTCGGCGCGCATCAACTACCTGTCGGCGTTCGGGGCAACGCTCACCGCGCTGTTCACCTATCTGGTGATCGTCCGTTTGGTGCGGCGATGGGTCCAGCGCAACGCTACGGGCGTGGATCAGCTGATCGCGATCGGGGCGGGGGTGACCGGCGCATTCTTCTGCGCGTTTGGTCGCACGTTCTGGGACAACGCAATCGAGGCTGAGGTCTATGCCTTGAGCTCCTTCGTGATGGTCCTGTGCACCTACCTGGCGTTGTGCTGGGAGGAGTCGGGCCCCGCCGGGGGGCGCAACAACAACCTGCTCCTCCTGATCGGGTATCTCCTGTTCGTCACGATCGGCATCCACATGGGGACCTTCCTGGTGGCGGTGCCGATCTTCGTCTTCGTTTTGCTCGTCTCCCCGCGCACGATGTTCCCGTGGGATGCGGGGGGCACGGTCGCGCGGGTCGGGGTGATCATCGCGCTCCTTCTGGTGGCCAAGGTGGCCGGCATGGGGACGGTGATCGCGACCTCGCTCGCCATTACGCTCTTCCTGGCCATGATCGCCCACCGCGTGTGGAACGACGGGTTCAGGTTCCGGAATCTGGCCCTCTGGCTGGGCCTGCTGGCGATCGTGGGGCTGACCGTGCAGCTCTTCCTCATCGTAAGAGCGAATCTGGATCCCTCGATCAACGAGGCCGATCCCTACACCTGGGAAAACCTGTGGCTCGTGCTCTCGCGGGATCAGTACAAACCGCCCGATCCCTTCCAGCATCGCCAGGCGCCTTGGGATATCCAGTTCACGAAACATTTTTGGCGGTACTGGGAGAACCAGTATCACCTGGGCTTCCGTCCGCAAGCCGTGGCCACGACCGTGCCGTTCCTGCTGGGGATCGTGGGGATGGTGGCCCACTTCATGAAAGACCGGATCGAAATCGCGAAGGGGAAGACCGAGCGTCCACTGGCCGGGGCTTTGCGCCTGTTGCGCGAACGACGCCGCTTCGTATTCGTCTTCCTGCTCATGTTCTTCACGACGATCTTCCTCGTCTTTTACCTGAACTTCCGCACCGACGAGGTTCGCGACCGGGATTACTTCTTCGTGGCCGCCTTCCATTTCTTCGGGATCTGGATGGGGTTGGGGGCGGCTGCGATCGCCCACTGGCTGCGGGGGGAACCCCGGATCGAAGAGGGGCGGGTGCTCGAACCCTCAGGAGGGCGGCTCTTCGGGGTCGGGACCGTGGTGATCTTCTGCATCCTCTCGATGCTGCCGGTTCGTCAGGGATGGCATGCGCACGATCGCTCGGACTTCCTGGTGGCGCGCGACTACGCGTACAACATGCTGATGCCGCTGGAGGAAGACGCGATCATCTTCACCAACGGGGACAACGATACCTTCCCCCTCTGGTATCTGCAGGAGGTGGAGGGGCTGCGCAAGGATGTGCGCGTGGTCAACCTGAGCCTTCTGAACACGCACTGGTACATCCGTCAGCTCCGGGACTACGAGCCGAAGATCAAGATCGGTCTGAGGGACGACGAGATCGATCAGCTTTACGGCTTCCGCACGCCGGACGGCGAGGTCGTGATGGTCAAGGACATCATGGTTCGCCAGATCCTGCGCGAGCATCTGGGCGAGCGGCCGGTCTACCTGGCGGTCACGGTGCCCGATCAGATGAAGCTGGAGAAGAACATGGTGATGGAGGGACTCGCCTTCCGGTTCGAAACCGAGGAAGGGGAGCCAGAGAGGATCGATGTCGACCGCACCTGGAAAAACCTGCGGGAGACCTTCCTCTACCGGGGTCTGCTCGATGAAGAAGGTTACTACGACCACTCGGTCTACAAAGACGAAAATGCGCGGAAGCTCATTCAGAACTACGTGGCCGCCTACGTGCGCGTTGCTCATCATCACCTGAGGAACCGGGATGATGCCCGCGCACTCGAGGCGCTCGAATATGCGCATCGCATCAACCCGGCCTTCCCCGGAGTGCTCTACACCCGCGGCTATCTGTGGTTGGAGCAGGAGCGGTACGCCGAGGCCCAAGTTGCCTTCGAGGAGCTGATCACGCTCGGCGACAACGCGCCCGAGGTGTTCCGGCTGCTGGGCAACGCCCTCGAAGGACAGAACCGGATCGGCGAGGCGGAGGCGATCTACCGGGATGGCATCCGGGCCAATCCGGAGAAGTTCGACGCCTATCGCGTGCTGTTCTCCTTCCTGTGGGCGATGGGCCGGCGGGAGGAGGGGACTGAAGTCATCGAGGGTTGGCTGGCGCGCCACCCGGACGACGACCTGACCCGCCAGGCGCTTCAGGATTTGATCGATGCGCCCCCGGATTCGGGCGTTGGGATCGGACAGCCATGATCACGGCGCTGGTGACGGGGGCGGCGGGATTCATCGGATCGCATCTCTGTGCGCGTCTCCTCGATGAGGGGCACCGCGTCCGGGCCATCGACAACTTCGATCCCTACTACGATCGCACGCTGAAAGAGGAGAACCTGGCCGGTCTCCTGGATCGAGACGGGTTCGCGTTCGTCGAAGCCGACCTGCGCAGCCGTTCGGCCACCGAACTCCTCCAGGGTGTGGACTGGGTTTTCCACCAGGCCGCCCGCGCCGGGGTGCGCTCGAGCTGGGGGGCCGACTTCGAAGCCTATGTGGGTGCCAATATTCTCGGCACCCAACACCTCCTGGAAGCCGCCCGCGAAGTCCCGGTCGAGCGGTTCATCTACGCGTCCAGCTCCTCGGTCTACGGCGAGGCGGGCGAGGCGGTGGTCACGGAGGACACGCCGCGCAGGCCGCTCTCCCCGTACGGGGTGACGAAGCTGGCGGCCGAGGATCTGGCGAGCGCCTACAGCCGGGTCTTCGGGATTCCCGTTGTGTCCCTCCGGTACTTCACGGTTTTCGGTCCCCGCCAGCGGCCGGATATGGCCTTTCGCCGGTTCACGCGCGCCATTTTGACCGGGACGCCCCTGCCGCTCTTCGGCGACGGGGAGCAGCGGCGCGACTTCACCTACGTGGCCGACGTCGTAGAGGCCAACCTGCAAGCTGCTCTGAGCGGCCGGCCGGGCGGGGTCTACAATATCGGCGGCGGGGCCCCGGCAACGGTGCGGACCGTGATCGGGCTCTTAGAGGAGCTGAGCGGAAGGCAGGCGGTTATCGACCAGCAACCCGCCCAGCCCGGAGATCCCCGCTCAACGGCTGCCGACACGACCCGGGCTCGCCAGGAACTGGGATTCAAGCCCCGTGTCTCACTTCGTGATGGCCTGCTCGAGATGATCACCTGGATGAAACCCAGGCTGGATGCCGAATCGGAGTAGGCCCGCGGCGCCCGAGGGGCTTTACCTCCGGCCAGGGAGGCGTATGATGCCCGCATGGTGAACGCGGGTGAGGAAAGCCGATGAACGAGACAACCGAACATCGCCGGGCAGTGGACCTCTCGGTTCTGGTGCCCGTCTACAATGAGGCCGAGAGCGTCGTCCCGCTCTGCGAGCAGCTCACTGGCGTGCTGCCGAAGGTTGCGGATTCTTACGAAATCGTATTCGTGGACGACGGCTCATCCGATTCCACGGCGGCCCAGTTGGATGCCCTCGCCCAGACCGACGATCATGTGCGCGTCGTCTTCCTCAGGCGCAACTTCGGCAAGTCGGCCGCGCTGTCGATCGGATTCCGGGAGGTCCGCGGTGAGCGCGTGATCACGATGGACGGCGACCTCCAGGATGACCCCGCGGAGATCCCCGGCTTCCTGACCAAGCTCGATGAAGGGTACGACCTGGTCTCGGGTTGGAAGCGGGTGCGTCACGACCCGATCACGAAACGCTGGCCGTCAAAGCTCTACAATCGCGTGACGGCGATCCTCTCCGGGGTCCGAATCCACGACTTCAACTGCGGCTTCAAAGCCTACCGGCAGGATGTCGTGAAAAGCGTTCACGTCTACGGAGAGCTCCACCGCTACATCCCGGTGCTGGCGGATCGTCTCGGCTTCCGGGTGGGTGAGAAGGTCGTCCGCCATCATGCGCGACGATACGGTAGCAGCAAGTACGGCTCGGAGCGGCTCATCAACGGGTTTCTCGATCTCTTGACCGTGATGTTTCTGGGACGTTCCCGGCGCAATCCCCTGCACGTGTTCGGGCGCATCGGTGTGATCCTGTTCGGGGCGGGGATGCTGATCAACCTCTACATGTTGGCCGTGTGGATCAGGGAGAGTGCCCTGCGGGTCAGGCCGCTGTTGATCCTCGGCGTGATCCTGGTGGTCATGGCCGTGCAGTTCATTTCGATGGGGCTGCTGGCGGAGATGGTCGTCAGCAACCGGCAGGAAGACGAAGAGAAGATGGTCCGGCGGCGGATCGGCTAGAGAACAGGAGTGGGGGCTTGCCGTCTGAGGTGAGGCTCCTCGCGGAAGGAGAAAACGTGCGCGTACTGATTACCGGCGGGGCCGGGTTCATTGGATCTCATCTGTGCGACCACTTCCTTGCCCAGGGCCACGAGGTGATCTGTATGGACAACCTGCTGACCGGATCGGTCAGCAACATCAACCATATTCGCAACCCGCGATTCACCTTCTTCCAGTATGACGTGACCAACTTCATCTACATCGACGGTCCGCTCGACTACGTGCTCCACTTCGCCTCGCCGGCCAGTCCGATCGACTACCTCAGGCTGCCCATCCAGACCCTGAAGGTGGGGGCCATGGGAACCCACCGGGTTCTCGGACTGACCAAAGCCAAGGGTGCGCGGTTCCTGCTGGCTTCGACCTCCGAGGTCTATGGGGATCCGCTCGTGCATCCGCAGACCGAAGACTACTGGGGGAACGTGAACCCAACGGGCCTGAGGGGTGTTTATGATGAGGCCAAGCGGTTTGCCGAGGCGTTGACGATGGCCTATCACCGCTACCATGGCGTGGATACGCGTATCGTCCGCATCTTCAACACCTACGGCCCCCGGATGCGGCGCAATGACGGCCGGGCGGTCCCGGTGTTCATCAACCAGGCTCTGAAGGATGAGGATTTGACCGTCTTCGGCGACGGGTCGCAGACGAGGAGTTTCGGCTACATCACGGATCTGGTGCGGGGGCTCGACACCCTCCTGGGGTCAGATCAGACGACGCCGGTCAATCTCGGCAATCCGCACGAAATGACCTTGATCGAAATGGCAGAGATGATTATTCGTCTGACCGGGAGTAAGAGCAAACTTGTCTACCGGGACCTCCCCGAGGACGACCCCAAGGTTCGCCAACCCGACATCACGCTGGCCAAAGCCAAGTTGGGATGGGAGCCGCAGGTTCATGTCGAGGACGGGATCCAGAAGACCATCGATTGGTTCACCGAGACCGAGTAGAGGGCGGATGGATGGGACATCCGGGTGAGACACAGAGAGGAACCGGCGGGGCCGCGACCGCCGGGCGCCACGGCCCGAAGGGGTTGGTGGTGGTGCCGACCTACAACGAGATCGAGAATATTCCGGAGTTGGTCGAGCGCGTCTTGGGGCAGCCCGCCTTTCTCGAGCTTCTGATCGTGGATGACAATTCGCCCGACGGCACGGCCGATCTCGTGGCCGAGCTCAAGGAGAAGGATGCGCGCATCCACCTGCTGCGCCGCCCGGGGAAACTCGGGTTGGGATCGGCCTACGTCGATGGGTTCCGCTACGGGCTCGAGCAAACCACCGCGGATGTGATTCTGCAGATGGATGCCGACTTCTCGCACAGCCCGGATTCCATTCCGAAGTTTCTGAGCAAGATCAGCGACTTTGACCTGGTCCTTGGTTCCCGTTATCTGCACGGGGTGACTGTGGTCAACTGGCCGCTGAGGCGGTTGTTCTTGAGTTATGGGGCGAACGTCTACACCCGGATCATCACCGGGATGCCGTTCAAGGATGCGACCGGTGGCTTCAAGTGTTTCCGTCGCGAGGTGCTCGAGGCGCTGGATCTCGGGAAGATTCGCTGCGACGGCTACTCGTTCCAAATCGAGATGACCTATCACGCCTGGCGGCAGGGGTTTCGGATTCGGGAGATCCCGATCATCTTCGCCGACCGGCGGGTGGGGATCTCGAAGATGAACAACAAGATTATCTTGGAGGCGATCTTCGCGGTCTGGCGTCTGGCGCTCTCCAATCTCCTGCGCGGCCGCCCCGCCGAGCGCCCGCCGCAGCCGCTCGGTCAAGATCGACCGGAGGCCGGCTGATGCCGGTGGTCTCGATCCTGATCGTCCACTTCCGTACGCCTGAACTTCTGGAGACCTGCCTGGGCCACATCGCCGCGGCCGGAATCAAGGTGCCTTCCGAGACCATCGTGGTCGACAATGCCCCTTTGGACGACGCGGCGGCGCACATCTGCGAACGATTCGGCGCGCGCTACATTCTCAATCGGGAGAACATCGGCTACGGCCGCGCGGTCAACCAGGGCATGGACGCGGCCCAGGGGACCTACTTCCTGATCCTCAATCCGGACGTCGAAGTTCGTTCCGGGAGCGTCGAGGCCTTGGCGGCGCATTTGGATGAGCATCCCGGGGCCGGATTGGTGGGGCCCAAACTCTTCAGCCCGGACGGATCGCTGCAATATTCGGCCCGCACCTTCTACACGCTGAAGACGGTGCTCCTGCGGCGCACGTTCCTGGGGCGCGTGTTCCCCAACTCGCCGACCTTGCGCGAGCATCTCATGCTCGATTGGGATCACAACGATGTGCGCGAGGTGGACTGGATGTTGGGCGGGGCCCTCCTGGTCCGCCGAGAAGCGGTGGACGACGTGGGCGGCATGGACGAGCGCTTCTTCCTCTACTTCGAGGACGTCGATTGGTGTAATCGAATGAAGCGCCGGGGCTGGCAGGTCGTCTACGTGTCCCACGCGGAAATGGTCCATGCTCACCAGCGCGCCAGCGCGCGCGGTTTCTTGAGTCCCGGCAAACGGATGCACATCGAATCCGCGTTGCGTTTCTACGAGAAGTGGAGCCTCGTCCTCTACCTGTGGAAGAAGAAGTCGACCGAGCTGCGGGCCACCGGGACGGTGCTGACCGACATCCTGGTGCTGTCGATCGCCTTTCTGGCCGCCTACTTCACGCGGTTCCTCCTGGGCACCTGGATTCCGGGATGGTCGGCCGCCAAGCCAGTCTTCGCGCTCAAAGTCTACGCGCGGTTCATTCCCTTTGCGGATCTGGTCGCGATCGGGACGTTCTATTTCCTGGGGCTCTACCGGGGTGAGGTGTGGCGGGACCGCTGGCGGGAGTTCCTGCAGCTCCTGAAAGGGATCTCCATCGTGTCGGTGGTCGTCATGGCCTCGACGTTTCTCTTCACGACCCGGCCGCTCTCGAGGTTCACGATTCTCCTGTTCTTCCCCTACAGCCTGATTCTGCTGGTGCTGGCCCGGGAGCTGTTGCGGCGACTGGTGCGCGAGGTCCGCGGCCGGAAACTCCATCTGAGACGTTTGGCGGTGTTTGCCTCGCAACCGAGGATCGAGCAGCTCAAGGGTCGCTTCGCCGAGCATGGAACCTTCGGCTACGAGCCCCTGTACCTGGCACACGATGATGAAACTCGCCATGTGCGCGACAAAGCTGCAGATCCGGTGGAAAGGCGCCTGCGCTTCGTCGAGAACGAGCGCATTGCCGAAATCGCCGTCTTCGACGGGGTGGAGGATCGCCGGTTGATCGACGATCTCATGCCCTCGCTGCTGGCCTCCGGTGTGCCGGTCATCTATGTCCCGCGGGGGGAGACGTTCCTGTTGGAAGCTCATCGCATCGGCGACTTCATGGGCTTCGGGGCGGTTTCGATGGGTGGGCGCTCCCAGGTGGTGGGGCATTGGCTGAAACGTGCCCTGGATACGATCGCGGCCCTCGTGTTGCTTCTGCTGGGGCTGCCGTTCCATCTGGCGCAGCTCCTGGCCGCGGGACCCGGTTGCGTGGTGACGCGGCCCTTCATCGGCCGGCGAGGGCAGCGGCTTTCGGTGCGCACCTACCGTTCATCTGAAGGACCCGCCGCCCGGATTCCGGGTCTGAAGAACTACCCGGCCTTGACCGGGGTGCTTTCCGGGGCCTTGAGCTTCGTGGGGATTGCACCCCTGACCCCTGAGCAGTGGGAGGCCGCTGATCGAGCGTATCGGCACAACCCTCCGGATGCTCCGGTCGGAATCGTCACCGAGTTGGCGAAGGCGCCCTTTGGCGAGGTGGCGGGGGTCGCCCACGAGGGACAGATCCCGGCCTACAACCGGCGTTATGTCACCGGATGGAGCCTGTCGGAAGATCTTCGCATTCTGCTCAAGGCGGTCTACCGGGCCAAGGGCAAGGAAAGGGACGAGGAATGAAAACCCTCACGCGCGGGATACTGATTGGCTTGTCTGTCCTCTGCACGGCGGGGGCCAGCCGGGGCATCGAGGGTGACTGGACCACCTACGTGAATACCAACGATATTCGCGGGCTGGCGGCGGATTCAGACGGGATCTGGTGCGCCACCGGTGGTGGGGCCCTGCACTACGATGTGGGGGACGGGCGCTTCCGGCTGATCTCGCGCAGCGCCGAAGGGCTTTCGAGCGACTCGCTCACCGCGGTCATTGCCACGCCCGACGGGCGACTGGCATTCGGCACCGGGCAGGTCGGGGTGGCGTTCTACGACCCGGACTTGGGGTTCTGGTATGAGGAAACCTCCCTCACCTGGCCGCTGGGCTCCGACGAAATCCTCTCGATGCGCCAAGCCGACCCCTGGCAGATCATCGGTTCGAAAGGCGGCTTCGTGGCGCGACGGGACGGCGAGGTCAAACGCGTTTGCCAGCAGGGGCTCGATGTCTGCGGCCTGCCCGGCTGGGATGTCCAGGCCGGCCTCTATCACGACGGCTACCTCTGGTTCGGCACGACGGCCAGCGCTGAGGCGGTCGGCGGGGTGGGGCGCCTGAACTTCGACAACGCCGGCGGTCCGCTGGGGGTTTGGGACACGCTCAACACCGGGCTTCCGGACAACAGCGTGACCGACTTCGCTCTGTGGGAAGGCGAGCTCTTCTGTGCGGCGGGGAGCGGCATCGTGGCCTGGGACGGCGAGCTGTGGGTCACGCGCCGGCAGGGCATTCCGGCCGGGACCACCGTGACCGATCTGCTGGCCGGCGAGAATGATCTCTATGCCGGCGTCTCGGGCACCGACTTCCTGGGCGGCGTCTATCGCTGGGACGGCGATGCACAGAGCTGGTCGATGGTCGGGGACTTCGGTTTCAAAGAGGTCTATGTGCGTTGCCTGCTCGAGGCCCATGGGACGCTGTGGGCGGGCACCAGCGTCCAGTACAGCGGCAAGAACTTCCTGCGTTCAACGGAGGAAGGCCTCTGGGAGTTGGTGGGGGATAGCTGGTCTCAGCACCGCTACGACAGTCCGCATTTCGTCTCCTACCACTGGGCGATCTCCGCGGATCCGGACGGACGGATCTACGCCGCGGCCGCCATGCCGGGGCGCTGGCACATCGCCCGGTTCGATCCCCAGGCGAGTCAGCGCTGGGAGATCTTCACCTCCTCGAACACCGACATGACCAACGCCTGGGCGCAGGACATCCGGATCGGCGGCGACCGGGCCTGGATTGGCCGCTGCTGTTGCGGAGCGGGCCAGAATTGCTACCTCGACGTCTGGAATCCGCAGACCGGCGAGGTCGAAACCCATCAGGATCTCTTCAATATCTGGGACTCTGCCGAGGACCAGTGGGGCAACTTCTGGTTCGGCTCCTACCACGAAACGGCCGACGACCACCCGGAGGCCGTCCGGGGTCTGTTCCATTGGCGCTTCGATGGTGAGTCGGAGGACATCGTTCAGTACACGATCGAATCGACCGGCAATGAAATGCGCTCGAATGCCGTATCCGCGCTGACGGCCGAGGACGAGAGTGTCTGGATCGGTTATGCGGGCCACGGGCTCTCACGCCTGCGGCTCGCGAATGACGGGCAGGGGCCCCGGGCCTTCGACCCCTGGACCCACTACGACGCCAACGATCAGAACAGCCAGCTCATCGGAAACCAGATCAGGGCCCTCGCCTCGCGCTCGGGCCAGGTCTGGATCGGCACGGATAACGGACTCTCGATTTGGGAGTCCGGCCTGTGGACGAGCCTGACCGAAAGCTCCGGCTTGCCTGGCAACCAGATCGTCGCGATTGCCTTGACCGACGATGGCGCGGCCTGGGCGGGCATCAGCGGGGAAGGGGTCACGCGTATTTCTCAGGATGAGTTCGGGGCCTACGAGTTCGAGACCTTTACCGAACCGGACGTGGTCAATCGTTACCCCGCCGACCTCACGCCGGGCGCACAGGGCAATGACCTGTGGGTTGCGACGCAGTGGGGCATCAGTCACTTCGTGCCGCGCAGTTCGCTGGCCGCCGAGCCTCAAGAGGGGCTCCCCATCTACCCCAATCCGTTCAATCCCGAGTGCGGACAGGCGGCGGCGTTCGTCAAACTGCCGGGGCAGGTGAACCACGGGGTGGTGGTGGACACGAACGGCCGCGTCATGGCCACCCTGGATCGCATTGGGGACCAGGAGCCCTTCACCTTCTGGGATGGCCGGGATCTGGACGGTGAGATTGTCGCTCCAGGACTCTACCTCGTTCGGGTCGCCACGCCGCAGGGCTGGCTCACCGGGCAGGTGGCCGTGATCGATCTCCCCTGCGATGCGGGGTACTAATCCGGGAGGCTATCTTTGGCCGAGCGTCGCCGGGTTCTGATCGTTGCCTACTTCTTCCCCCCTTTGGGTGGGGCGGGAGTCCAGCGGTCACTCAAACTGGCCAAGTATCTGCCCGAGATGGGGTGGGAGCCGACGATCCTCACGGTGCGCTCCCGCGATTACTGGATGGCGGACGATTCCCTCGCTGATGAATTGGGCCGGGGCGCCCGCATCCTTCGCACCCGATCTTTGACCGGACTCTCTCTCCTGCGGCGCTTGGCCCCGTCCCAAGCCGGGGCGGCGGATCGTCCCCGCCGGGAAGGTGGCCGCCTCGGTTTCCTGCGCCTCGCAGCATCCTGGGTTTTCGTGCCGGACTCCTACGTTGGCTGGGTGCCTTTCGCGAAGTATGCCGCCGGGCGGTTGCTCTCGCGGCAGCCGTTCGATCTCATCTACACGACCTCTTCTCCCGACAGCGCGCATTTGATCGGGCGCTCACTGGCCAGACGTTTCAGACTGCCCTGGGTGAGCGACTTTCGCGACCCCTGGACGAGGCGCATCTCCTACCGTCCTCCAACGCCCCTTCATCACAGGTGGCACCGTCGCCTCGAGCGGAGCGTGTTGGAGGAAGCCTCGCTCATTACCGTCACAGCCGAGGCAACCCGGCAGGACTACCTGCGGCTCTACCCCGAGCTACCCCCTGAGAAGATCACGGTGATCACCAATGGTTACGACGAAGCGGACTTTGCGAATCTCCAGTCCGCTGGACTCGGCGCAGCGGACTCGGCCCATCTTCAGTCCGCTGGACGTCCCAGCGACAACATGAGCATCCTGCACGCTGGTCAACTCAACCCTCAGCGCCCGGCCAGGCCCTTCCTCGAAGGGCTGTCGCTCTTCTTCGAGCAGCGGCCTGAGGCGCGGCAGAAGGTGCGGGTGAGATTCGTCGGCCCATCCTACCAGCATGATCACGACGATGCCGCGCGCTTGGGGCTTTCCGAGGTGGTCCGGTTCGAACCTGCGCTGCCTCACCGGGAAGTGGTCGCGGAGCTGTGCCGTAGCCACCTTCTTCTTCTCATGGAGGAAGATAGTGCCCGCGGCGGACTCATCCTGCCTGGAAAAGTGTTCGAGTACCTTCGCTCAGGCCGCCCCATCCTGGGGCTCCTGCCGCGGGGGGCTGCCTGGGACTTACTCGAGCAGCACCGGGCCGGCACCTGCTGCCGGACGGAGGACCGAGCCGCCGTCGCCGCCGCCCTGGCCAGCTACTTCGAAGCGTTCGAGGGGGAGGGCGTGCCAGCCACCGGTCTGAGCGCGGATGAACTCGATGCCTACGAGCGCCGGGCACTGGCCCGGAAGATGGCCGGACACTTCGACCGGCTCGCTGCGCCCTAGATCGAGGAGGCCGAGTCTCCGTTGACGGTGACCGTGTGTGTCCGGGAGTTCTCCAATCTGAGTCTTAGCCTCAGAACGACGAATTACACACAGGCATCATTTAGGCATGGCGTCCGCAAGTAGAAGTGAACTGGGGTGGTTCT
>CAZTDY010000015.1:0-68373 GCA_964612295.1 uncultured bacterium
TTCTAAACCGCAAGTGGACCGTAAGCCAGCGTCCACTGTAGGTCTCCGGCAGCGGCGGCAGAGGCTGGGCCCGCACCAGCGCCTCGTGCGCCGATCGATCATAGACCACAATCGAGGAGGTCTCTTCGACCTGAATCCCGCTGACCATCCCGCCCCGATCGATCCGAAACCGCATCGTGGCCATCGGAGAAGCCTCACCGGTCGGCGTGCCCGCCGGCGGCGCCCACTCCTGGGCAATCTTGCGGCGAACGATGGCCAGGTAGTAGTCGAACGGGAAGTGCTCGTCAACCTGCGCGGTCACGTTGAGCAGATCATTCGCCACGGTGGCCTGCTGGGAGTCCGCGGGGGCCGTCTCGGGCTGGGGCGGCGGCTTCACCTCCGGTTTCTTCTCGGGCTGCTTCTCCGGCTCGGTCTTCTTGGTGGTCTTCTCCTTCAGCACAGGCGTGTCTTTCTTGGGAGCCGGCGGCTTCTTCTTGGGCTTCGGCGCCGCGGGCTTGGGCTTCGGAGTGTCCTGGGACGCGGGCAGCGTCGGGGCCGGCATCGTGACCAGCGACACCATCATCGGCGGCGTTCTCCAGGGCATGTCGCGCGGTCCGAAGTGCACGAGGGTGACGATCATCAGGCCGACCACGTGGGCGGTGCCCGAGGCAACTAGACAACGCCGCAACACGCGGTCTCCGCGATTGCAGAATCCATGAAGATAACAAAAGGGCGGTCTGATGACCCGGGCCGCCCACTGCGGTAGCCGAGCATCGACGGCCAGCGCAAGCTTGACCAGTCCATCCCACACGAGGACCGCCACACCCAGAACGAGAGCTTCCGCCCATTCGTTCAGCCGGTGCAACCAGCGCAAGATCGCGGTTTTGCCCCGAGCGAGTCTCATGTGACGCGCACCTCACGTAGACGATTGAGCAAGGCGACCATCTCCAGGGGGCGCACCATGGCCAGGTCGCCCCGCGGAAACCGGCTCGCCTCCTGGAGCAATTCCTCTTCGAGCTCGCCAAAGACCTCGCGCACGGCCGAGGGTGTGCACCCGCGGCTCAAGCTCGTCCAACATTGAGCACGCGCGCGTTTCTCGAGAAGCTGCTCGGTGACCGCCGCCAGCAGTCGAGCCTGCGAGAGGCTCACGAGTTGCTCACATGCCCCGAGGTCGACCTCCTCCCGCTCGACCAGCAGCCGGCCCACTCCGGGCGCCTTGATCCGCGGCCCCTTGGGACCCACCCGCTGCTGGTATCGGTCGAGCCGCAGGCAGCGCTCAGCGGACATCGGCGGGAACGGTGCGGTGTCCTCCGGCCCCGGGGGAGCGATCTCCTTCGCCGCCGCGGTCACATCCACCGGACGATACCGGTCCATCTGAACAACCCGATCCGCCACCCGAAAATACTCCCCGCTGCCCCCCACGACCAATACTGTTGAGACACCCCGATCGCGATACAGGTTTCGAACCCGGTCAAGGAACGGGGTAATCGGCTCCTGGCCAGGCTTCAGCAACCGGCGCATGGGTTCGTCGCGGATCATGAAGTTGGTGGCGGAGGTGTCCTCGTCCAACAGCAGAACCCGGGCGCCCGCCTCCAGGGCCTCCACGATGTTGGCAGCCTGCGAGGTAGACCCGCTCGCGTTCTGGGTACTGAAGGACTGCGTGGACCGGCCGAAAGGCAGTTCGCCGATGAAGGGGCTGATGTCGGCGGCGGTCACGGCCCGGCCATCCTCGGCCCGCACCTTCACCGTCTCCGGATGAGCGGCCACCTGTTCACGACCATCGCCGGGGATGTGCGGGTAGATCCCGCGAGACAGCGCCTCGAGAAGCGTCGACTTCCCGTGAAACCCGCCGCCCACCAGGAGGGTCACGCCGGGAAGAACCGGCATCCCCTGAATCCGCCCCGCATGGGGGAGCGTCACCTCGTCCTGGAACGTGGCCGGGGCTTCGAAGGGGACGACCGACGAATCCTCCCCTGTCTCCAGGGGGCGATCGTCGTGTCCGGCCCGGCGCGGTAGCACAGAGCCATTCGCCACGAAACCAATCCACCCCCGCGTCTCCAGCTCGGCGACGAGAGCCTGGTAGTCCTCGCTCCGATCCTGATGACGCGTCAAAGCGGCAGGGTCCAGCCCCGGCGCGCGCAGTGCCCGCTCGAGCACCTGGGGTAGGTCCTCGGCGAGGATCTGATGCGCCTGGCGGCCCAGGATCCGGCGGCCCGCGGCAGGCAGCTGCACGAAGAGGCGGACTTCGAGGTGACGGTCCGAAACGCGAACCGCGCTTCTCTTCAGGATCTCCTGACCGTATCGATCGATCGAGATGTCGCGGGACCCTTCGGACTGAACCTGAGCGGCGACGGAACGGCCCAGGAAGTCTTCGAGCCCCAGGCGGCGGGCCGCGGGACCCTGAGCGTATTCCGAGAGGCCGAGTTCCTCGAGCCCCGCGTGGACCTGAACGCGGGAAGGCGGCGCGTAGGGATCACCCTGCACGTGCGCGATATCGATCTCGAAGGGCCCGAGTGCGTAGACCCCTTCCAGGTCCCGGTAGGCTTTGTATCCGCGGCCGTCGATCCGCTTCAGCGTGCCGCCCAGATCGCCCAAGGACATCGCCCTCATTTCTTGCTCGCCATTGTCTCGGGCACGCCGCCGGTCATCTCTGCATAGGCATCACACACTTCACGAAACACGCAACGCCGGCAATTCCGTTCGGCCGGCTTGGGCGGGAAGTCCTCCTCCCGCGCCGCGTTCTCTTGGGGGTCACGCAAGAGACCCCTCATCTTCTCGATGCTCTTGCCGATTTCGCGGCGAGCCTCCTCGATGTGCTCGAGACTCAGCTGCGCGGTCCCGGTGGCGCCGGTATTGATGTTCGCTTCGATGACCTGGATCTCCTCGGCCTTGACGCCCCAGTGTTCGGTGGCATAGAGCGCATAGCAGCCGAGTTGCAGCCCTTCAGGTTGCGGCCGGCGCTTGCCGGTCTTCCAATCGCAGATGACCGCGCCGCCGCTCGCGCGGCGATAGGCGAAATCCATCTTCACGTACACCTTGGCGTCGCTGATCTGAAAGGTGAGCAGCTCCTCGAGCGTCAGCCAGTCCGCCGGCGGCAGTTCGCGCGCGCTTTGGAGGAAGGGGCCCTGCGCGAACCCGATGATCGAGCGGCGCGCCATGTCCGCGAATGAACGCCACTCGCTATCGTCGACGGGCTCGCGGTAGTGATGTTCACTCAAACCCAGCGCCTTCTTGGGGCGGGTGAGATATGCGCCGTCACGCGATTGCCGAAACTCGGTTCTCATCCGCGCAACGGCGGCCTCGGCGGCATCCTCCGGTGACGGCACCACCAGCCCCGCCCGCACCTTCCCGAGCAGATCCGCGACCGAGTCATGCACGACACTCCCCGCCCACAGGTAGCGGTTCTTGAGGTTGCGAAGCATGTAGAGCTTGCGGACCGCGGGATCGGCACCACGCTCCCATCCTCCCCAGTGCCCGTAGTACTGGTAGTAGTATCGCCGGAGACACTCCCGGAATGTCTCGCCTCGGCTGTGACTCCAACTGAACTCGTTCCGAAAGGTGCCCATCGATTCCTCATTTCAGGCGTAGCGATCCTGGCCACGGGCGGCTAGACCTACCCAGGTTATGGGGGAACAATGCGGGACCCTGCCCGACGGTCAAGGAGAAAGGGGCGGAAAGGGGTGTGGGGGGATGCTGAACAAGCCTTCGAGTGACCGCCGGATGGCGGTTCGCATACCGCCGGTAATCCCGTTCTGCGCGGTAGCGGACTACCAGCCCGCTGAAAAAGCCGGCTTGAATCGCCCATCTCGTGCCTGATGGCACGTTTCGGCAAAAGTCGTCCGCGTAACTGATTATGTTTGAACGACTTGACCTCTTAACCCGGGTTCGAGCCCGCCGATCGCCGCAACTTATTCAAAACAGACCAATTACAGTACCGGCTCTAGTCAGATTCTTGTCGGCGGATGAGTTTCAGCGATCGGAAGGCCGAAGCCCAGCGGACTGAAACTGTGCCCCGGGGCACGGGCCTGTGGCCGACCGGGCTGGAGCGTGGGCCGATGACGGCGTGCTATCTGAACAGACCCTTGATCGATCCCCAGGAGCTGCTGCTCTCGGGCTTGCCCCCGCCCCCGCCGAAGTTGTGCTCCTTGCAGCGCACGATCTCCCAAGCGACCTCCCCACTGAAGGGATCCACCTGGTCCGACCTTCGAAACCAAAACTGGGCGACTCCGTCCTCCAGCTCGAAGGCCCTGGGCTCATCCGGGTGCTGGGGGGTCGCGCCGTACAGCTGAAGATCGACGTTGGTCACGAGCAAGGTCCAAAGGGTGTCAGCCGGCGACGACAGATCCGGGTCCACGGCCAAAGCGGCCAGATCGAATTCGAACTCCAGATTGAGGGTGGGCACAAGATCCTCATCGAACATCTGCTCGTGCACGCCGACCTCGGTCGCACGATCAAACGGGTCGGAAGGAACGTCCGGGTCCATCCGGTCGAGGTCGGAGAAGACGAACTCGTAGTCATCAGCCAATTGCCCCCACAGGGCGGGCGCATCGCGTTCATCGTAGGCGGTCTTGAGATTCTCGAGCAGGTTCTCAGGCGCGCCCCGCGACAGATAGGTGGGCGGACCGCCAGGCGGGACGATGAACATGGACTTGATCTTGCCCCATGTTGCTCCCTCCGCCGGTTTGCCTCCCCCGCCGAAGTTGTGTTCTTTGATTCGCGCGATCTCCCAGAGCGGGGCGTCGCTTGCCGGATCGGTCTCTCCCGTCTTTCGAAACCAGAGCTGCTCGACGCCGTTCTCCATCTCATATGCTGCCGGCTCGTCGGGATGGTCCGGAGTCCCGCCAAAGAGGAAAAGGTCGACATTGGTCAGCAGGATGGTCCAGAGCGAATCGGTCGGGGTCGATCGCAGTTCGTCATATTCGAGACTGGCAGAATCGTATTCGAAGTTCAGGATCAAGGTCTGGACATAGTCGTCTCCAAACATCTGCTCGTGCAATAGGACCTCTTCCGTTCGATCGAGTTCGTCGGAGGGCACATCCGGGTCCTGCACGTCGATGGCACTGAAAATGAACTCGAAATCACCCGCCAGCAGCGCCGCGAAACCCACGGCGTCGCGTTCCGCATAGGCAGTCAGGAGGTTCGCGAGCAGGCTGTCGGGCGAGGTGGCGGCGGCATAGACCACCGGGTCGTCCTCGAGATCCTTGGGCTTGGTGCTGGCGTCGTCATCGCAAGCGAGGCCAGCGAAGATCTATGCCAGCGCTACACAGGAAGCCGCGGCCAGTTGGGGAGTCTCACGCATTTCTCTTTCCTTTCGCCCGCCCGCGCTCTCTCGCAATGGAACAGTCACATCATATTGTGCCACTTGGCCAACCGGGACGTCAAGCCAACGAGTGCGGCCTTTCTTGACACCCCTCCCCCCTCGTCGCTACCCTCTCACATCCATCTTTGAGAGCCGGAATGCAGGTCGCGTGGCCCCGGCTCAGCTAGGATCTCGCGAACATGGGAGGAAAGGAGGCCGCCTGTGCAGCGTCACTGGGTTTGGCTTGTTCCGTTTATAGTGGTCTGCCTGATCGGCGCGGTTCTGCTCCTCTGGCAACCCTGGAGGGCAATGCCGCCCTCGGCGCCTCCAAACATCGTACTGGTCACGGTCGATGCCCTGCGCAGCGATCACATCGATGCTTTTGGCGCTCAGAAAGGACTGACGCCCCATCTCAATCAGCTGGCGACGGAATCGGTCTTGTTCGAAGAGGCCGTCACGCCCGCGCCGCTGAGTGCGGCGGGGCTCGCTTCGATCATCACCGGCCGGCTCCCCATTCAACATCGTCTGCGGACGGACCTGCGGGGCACGCTGCCCAGCGCCGAGATCACCGCGGCCGAACGACTCCGCGAATCCGGGTATCAGACCGCGGCGTTTCTGGGCGCCCGCTTCCCCTTCGCCTGCCATCTCACGCAGGGCTGTGATTCAGTCTCGGTTCCGCGGGGACCGGAGCGTGGCGCCCGGGAAACGGTCGATGCTCTGGCCGCCTGGCTCGAGGACACGACGGGGTCCGAAGAACCCCGTTTCGCCTGGATTCACCTCTCGGACCCGCGGGGCCCCTGGCGGGCGCCGTTTCCATGGTGTCTCGAACACCTTGAGGAGCCCTACGCGGGCGAGGTCGCCGCAGTCGACGACGCCGTGGGGCGCCTGATCGAGGCCTTGGGCGAACAGGACCTGCTCGCGACCACCCACCTCGTGATCGTGGGAACCTCCGGCGAGGCGCTGGATGAGCAGGGGGAGATCGAGCATGGCGTCCTGCTCGATGCGGTCACCGTGCAGGTTCCCTGGCTGTGGCGTTTGCCTGGCGCCCGCCCGGGCAGCGGCCGACGGGTCGAAGGCCTCGCGGCCACGACCGACCTCCTGCCCACGCTCATCGATTGGATCGATTTGCAGAGCGAGGATCCGCCGGCGGATCTCGAGGGGCAGTCTCTGCGGGCCAGCATGGAGCGCGACGTGGCGACGACCAGGACCCACGTGATGGTGGAGACCTTCCACCCCCAGCAGCACTACGGGTGGGCCCCGCTGGTGGGCCTGTGGTCGGAGGGATGGCTCTACGTCGCCCGCCCGGAGGCGCGGATGCATAACCTGAAGACAGCCCCCCAGCAGCCGCAGCCGATGATGGCCGAGATCGAATCGATCGCCGCCAGGCTGCACCAAGTGCTGGCCGGGCAGATCGCCGAGCACTCCCCTGTCCAGGAAGATGCGGACAACTGGGAATCGTGGGGCCAGGGTCAGCCGAACCCCTACGGCCGGGTTTCGCTTTCCAGCGATCTCATCGAAGCCTGTCGCGATCTCCAGTCGGGTGATCCGGCCTCGGCCCAGAGAAACGCCGACCACCTGATGGCCCGCTTCCCGGACAATCCGCGAATCCAGGCCCTGAGGGCGTTCACCCACCTGTCGAAGGGCGAATGGCTGGCGAGCGAACGCGGTTTCCAGCAGATCCTGGAGCAGTTCGGCCGCGCCTGCGAAGCCCGACTTGGACTGGCCGAGAGTATGCTGGCGCAGAACAACGCCGCCGAGGCCCTGGTCGCTCTGGGAAACCAGAGGCCCGACTCATTGGGGAGCTGCCTCTGGTTGTTGGCTCCCGATCCCGATCTGGACCTCCGTCACTGGCATGTCAGGGGACTGGCCGAGGCGCGCGTGGGGAATCTCCCCGAAGCGGGCACCTGCTTCCAACATGCACAGGAGGTCGCTCAGCTCGATTCACAGAGGCGTCACATGCGCCGGCTGGCCGAAGCTGTACGGGTGCTGTCGAGCGCTCGCCAACGCATCGGGCAGATCCATCCCCGCGAGCGGCAAATCGTCGCCCAGGCGGCACTGCGACTGCAGCTGACCGACCTGGGGAGGGAGATCCTCAGCATCGAAGGCCGGCAGCGCAAACCCACGGATCCTCTGGCGGCACTGCTCTCCGCCTACGACCTCGCGGAACGGGGTCAGATGACGCCGGCCGTCGAGCTGCTGCAACAGGCGCTCGCCCAGGAGACGGCCACCGTGGACAACGTGGTCCACATCGCCGGCATCCTCGATCAGCGGGGCCGACATCAGGACGCGGTCGCACTTCTCGAGCAGGCGATTCCCCAGCATCCGCAGTCCGCGGAGCTCTACTTCAATCTGGCACTGCTCCGCGCGCAGGATCGTTCACCGGGAAAGGCCACGGTCAGCTTGCAGACCGCTTTCCGACGGGGTTTCCGGGATTGGGATCGGCTCCTGAACCGTTCGCTCAGGCGCGTCTGCAAACAGGACGTGCTGAAGCGGTACTGGCAGGAACCGCCGAGCTAGGCGGTGGGGTCTGAGAGGACGCGGTCACGGGATCCTATTGCGCGGAGAGCTCGATCGGCAGACCGGGACTGAGATCTCGTCCCGCGAGCCCGGGGTAGTCTGCGGCATACCGATAGACACGAAAGACCGCGTTCAGAGTCCCGAGCCCGGTTTCCGGAATGAGCTCACCTTGTTGAAGCGGCCCCGTATCGGTCACGGGGCAGATGTACTCCCAGACCAGCTCCCCGGTGGATGTGGCTTCAAAGAAGATGCCCTGTGCTCCCTGACAAACCAGGGTGTTGCCGTTGGGCTGGCGCTGCGCTCCGGAAATGAAACTCGAATAGAAGTCGGCCGGATTCTGTGCCGTATAGCTCCAGGTGGCTCCGGAGGGGCCGTAGGACGATCCTGAAAGCGTATACCCCCCTCCTCCATCAACCGGGAGAATGATCTCGTCGATTGATGAATAGTCGCCTCCGGGACGGCCCGCGCCGTTGTTGAACACGAGAATGTTGCCTTCGCCCGGCAGTCCGCTCTCGATCCACTGCGCATCGTGCTGAACGAAGAGCCTCTGATCATCCAAGCCTCCCGCCTGATAGGCGGCGGGGTTTCCCCAACGATAGAGCAGATCCCCTCCCTTGCCGCTCGTCCCCCCGGTGCTGCCGGCAGCCGTCTCCGTCGTCGTGCTGTGATCGATGATCCAGAATTCGCTGAACATCCGGATACTCAGGATGATCTGGTCGAGGTCCTCGTTGTAGTCGATTCCGTTGGTATGACACCAGTCTGCGCGGCCATGCCCATCAGGATCATAGTTGATGTCGATGCGTTCCGGATGATCGGCGGGTGACCCATAGCTGGCCTTCTGTGGGTCTTGATCCTGGATGAGGTGATCCCAGACGTGCCACTCCCAGACGATGGTTCCCCCCGATGACCCGGAGGGTTCGACCTCGATGACATGATCAGGCCAGATCGATCCTTCGCTGAGCGTCCCCCACTGGCGGCCGACGGCGTAGGCCTCGGCGGCGCTCTTGTATTCCCAGGCAATCATCAGGACGTTGCCGTTCGGGAGGACCTCCACATCGTGATGAGTCAGGTGTGTGTCACTGGCGTACTCATACTCCCAGACGATCGAACCACTCCAGTCGATCTCCTCCACGCGGCCCGCGGCCCCTCCACCGGCGAAAGGAGGAAGTCCGGTGGGATCGAAGGCCGCGGTTCGAAGAAGATGACCGTTCTCGAGCAGATAGGCCGAGTTCCCCGGAACATAGTCACTCTGCCAGGAGTGAACGAGGTTCCCCTCCAGGTCGATGAGGTAGGTCACATTGAATTGCACCGGGGCAAAGAGCGTGTAGCCCGCGGAGGCCCCCTCCTCACTCAGGACGAGCCCAACCGTGCGAGATGTCGTCAAGCTCGAGAGCTCCACGACGAACCCGCCAAGCTCCTGCGACGCCCGCAGGTCGTTCCAAGTCGGGATCCGTTCCGCATGGGATTCACCGAAGTGGATCCGATCCTGGCCTGTGTTGTTCCGCTCGTCAGGCTGGCTGGACGTCCAGTTCGAGTATGAAAACCCCTCCGCGGTGATCCAAAGCCAGCGGCCATCCGGCTCCGCCGACCCTTCGGGTTGGTAGCCGCCGATCCAGGGCCCTGCAAGAACGCCCGCGCCACGCTCACGCCAGTACCCGGAGCTGTCGATCAGACTGAAGACGAAGTCGTTTTCGTCGGCCGAGGTGATCGTCGCGAGGTATCCGTCCAGGGTTCCTGCCGAGTCCTGCGCGGCCTCCCAGGTGATGCCGCCCGGGACCGCGATCGGAAGATAGTAGTGGGTCGTGCCGTCGGGGTGATTCCAGGCGAACCAGCCCTCCCCCGGATCATCGCCGTCCACCGGCTCGGTGATCGATGGACTGTCACTCGCGCATGAACAAAGGAGCAGGGAGAGGATGAGCAGGACCATCTCGAAACCAACAGAACAAGCGTGACGGCGAATCATGGAAACCTCGCTTGGAACCGGCATCCGGTTTCTGCCCAAGATCGAATGCGGCGCGGTCTTGCCAACTCACTCATGATATTCGACCGCTTCGGGTGGCAACTGCACGATTGACCCGCCGATGGTCAGGTGTGGGCATGGCGCGGTGTCCAGCCTCACGGTTCTCACAACTCACTGTCCTGCAGATGCTTCCAGAGCAGGCTTCAGAAAACACCTTCGCCCACCGCACCCCTCCAGGGCCCCTGATCGCCTGATTTCGGTGGAGAGATTGGCCATGAGGGCCGACGCGTTCTATGAACCGGCTCATGGACACTCAGAGGAGGCTCGTCATGCGCATTCGCGACCTTTCCATCCTCGTTTTCCTGACGATCACAACCTGTGGCCTGATGAACGGCTGCGACCTGCTGGATGAGTCTGAATCATCCACCATGCCGGGGGATGACCCCGTAACGACGCTGACCGAGGATCAGGAAGAGGATTGCTTTGACGCAGCCGACGCCGCTGCCAGTTTGTCCAGCCTGGAGTCCGTCTTCTCTTCGGTGTTCGATGTGACCGCCCAAGCCACGGAGGACAGTTCCAAGGCCACGCCGTCCGACGCCGCCGATCGCGCGCTGGCCGACGAAATCACGGGGGCGCTGGAGGACAACTTCGGGCCCGGCGTTCAGGTGGAGCGCCTGAGCGACGATCCCGTGACCCTCGGGGTCACCTTTGACAATGTCGAGACAGCCCTCGGCAACACCATCGACGGTTATGTCGAGATCGCCATCCTGGATGACGGAAACGTCCTCGAATTCACGTTCGATCAACTGGTGGTCGAGAATAAGGCGTTCACCGGCGAAGCCACCTTCTCGAAACTCGCGGATGACGGCGGCTTCTCGGTCGCGACGGATGAACTGGAGATCATCTGGCAAACGCGCCAGAAGACGCTCAACCTCATGCTCGAAGACCTGACGATGGTCCTGGGGAGCGACGACACGATCGTGACCGACGGGACGATCAACCTCATCACGGATGATGCCTCCCTCGAACTGACCTGTGATGAACTGACCGTTGTCCGCACCGAGAGGTATCCCAGCGGACAGGTCGCCCTGACCATCGGCGACTTCAGCATCGTGCTCACCTTTGACGGCACTGCCACCGTCGCCATCGGAGACGGCGAGGGCATCGAGCTGAAGTTCCATATCCCCAGCGGCCTGCGCGGAACCACGCTGGGCCGCCATATGGGTTCGGTGCGGTCGGTGTCCTTCGCGCCGGATAATGCATTCATCGCCTCCGGCGGCACCGAGGGACATGTCAAGATCTGGAGTGTGGGCTCTCGCCGCCTCTACCGGCCCATCCTGGCATTCGAGCACGCGGTCTACTGTGTGGCCTATTCCCCGGACGGGAGCCAACTCGCCGTCGCGGGAGAGGACCAGACCGTGAAGCTCCTCAATATGGAAGACTACTCGGAGGCCGCCTCCCGGGAGCTGGGCGCTTCGATCAACGCTCTGGCCTGGTCGCCGGACGGCGCGTTTCTGGCCCTCGCGCTGCAGGACGCCTCGGTCCGGGTCCTGTCGGCCGAGAGCGAGAGTCTCGTTCCGGTGGCCCTGCTGGCGGGACTGACCGGACATACGGAAAGGGTATTGACGATCGCCTGGTCGCCCGACGGCAACACGATTGCCAGCGGCGGAGCGGATCGGCTCATCAAGATCTGGGATGTCTCCCAGGGCGGATTGGATGCCGATCTCGCCCGCACCCTCGAAGGACACCTGACGGAGGTTACCGGAGTCGACTTCTTCCCGAACGGAACCCTGGTTTCGGTCGGAAGCAACACCCGCGTGAATATCTGGGACGTGAATACGGGGGATGTGGTGTCCAGTGCCGCTTGGAACGGCCAGCTCGATCCCATCCTCGGGTTCAACTGCCTGTCCGCCTCCAATGACGACCGCTGGATCGTGTGCGGATCCTTCGACGACTATCCTCTGGTCCGCTGGTGGCACGCAGGAGGTGTCGCGGTCGATATGGTGGGATTCGAATCGGTCAGGGCCAATGCCGACGACACCAATAGCATCGACCTCTCCCTCGATCGGCTCCACCTGGCGTCGGGCAGTTCCGATGGACGGGTGAACCTCTTCCGCGGGCTCTAGGGACCCGGGGGGTTCCCCGAGCGCTAGTTCAGCGCCTCCAAGTAGGGCAGCAAGAGATCCAGGCTGTCGCGGATCGTCTTGCTGGACGGCATGTCGTCGAATGTGAGCAGACACCCTTCACGATCGAAGAGCAAATGGCTGTGAGCCGTCGATGTCGCGTAGACCTGCTTGAAGTCCACCTCGTCCACGTCCTGCAGGACCGGTAGCGTGGCTTCCCCCACCATCTTCTGCATCTTGCCCGCCCGGGTGCGGGCGAGAATGGTCCAGGCGGTCAGGTCAGCATACTCCGGCTGCGCGCGCAGGGCCGTCGCGAGAGAATCAAAGGCAGCAAACTGCTGCCTGAGATCACATCACTTGCTTGGTGATGCGAACCAGACCAGCAAGGGGTCCCCTCGCTCATCGCTGAGCCGAAAGGTCTCGCCCTGGGTCGGTGAATTGGGATTCTGATCGACCAGCGCGAAGTCCGGCGGCGGGCACTGCGGCAGGATTTCAATCGCGTCACCCACGATCGAGTCCACCAGGCCCGAAGCGTCCTGAACGAGCAGCCGGGGTCTGTAGGACCCCTCCTGCGGGTAGATGTGATTCTGGCGCGAACGGGTGCTGAGAGGAGTGTCCCAGGTCCCGTCACCGTCGAAGTCCCAGCGCTTCCTGAGCTGGCCGGAGAGGTCCCAGTCGTCATTGGACAGACTCGCATCGAGCTTGATGTAGGACAGACCCGCCCACCCCCGGCGAGGGCCTGCTGAGAAGAGTGCCTCAGGCGCCTCGTTCTCGGCCACGGCACGCTCCTGCGCAACCTGCTCTTCCCTCTCTCGGATCAGTCTCTCACGACGGCTCACGGGCTCCTGTTGTTCCGTGACCGCCGGGGGCCCGGACTCGGGCGCCGCCTGTTCGTCCGCTCCGTTACAGCCGATGCCCGCTGTCACGCAGAGGCCAATCGCCACCAGGGCGCAAAAGATCGTCTGGATCGACAAGATCCTTCCTCCTGCAGTTCTCTTCAGGTCATGGACTTGCCGCGCCTTGCGCGGCCCACTTGGTGCCCAGCCCCCGGCCCCTGGCCGGACCTGTACCCCTCACGATGTTCGGCCGAGGCGGAAGGTTCCCTGAAACCTCTCCTCCCCCCTAGGCGAAGAATGGAGAGCATACCTCACCATGGGCGTATGAAGCGGCATTATAGCGATTTGGAGAGAGACCGCCAACAGCTGAGGCATGGCTCGAACTGGCCAAAGCCGCCCCACGGCCGCGCGCGTTGCACCAACGGGGGCCTTTCCGCTATTCTGCCCCATCGTGCCGAGGAACCGGACAAACCCAAGGGTCGGCCCCCGCGGGGCCCATCAACTGGAAGGCCTGAGTTCATGAAACCTGACTACTTCTACGTCACGACACCGATCTACTACGTCAACGACGTGCCCCACATCGGGCACGCCTACACGACCATGTTGGCGGATGTCCTGGCCAGGTATCATCGCCTTCTCGATGTGCCGACCCACTTCCTGACCGGAACGGATGAGCACGGACAGAAAGTCCACGATGCCGCGATCACGGCGGGCGTTACTCCGCAGGAACAGGCCGACCGCACCGTGGTTCGCTTCCTGGATGCCTGGAAGAAGCTGGGCATCTCGCACGATGACTTCATCCGCACGACCGACAAACGCCACACCGCCGTTGTGCAGGACATCCTGCAGACCCTCTACGACCGAGGGGAGATCTACCGCGGCGAGTACGAGGGCTGGTACTGCGTCAGCGAAGAGCGGTTCTACACCGAGAAGGAACTCGTGGACGGGATGAGCCCGGAGGGCAAGCCGGTCGAGAAGATCGTCGAGGCCAACTACTTCTTCAAGATGAGCCAGTATCAGGAATGGCTCATCGACCACATCGATAAGAACCCGGAGTTCATCCAGCCCGACTTCCGGCGCAACGAAACCCTGGGCTTTCTCAAGAAGCCGCTGGGTGACCTGTGCATCTCGCGGCCGAAAACCCGCCTGCCCTGGGGCGTGGAGCTGCCCTGGGATGCCGACTATGTCTGCTACGTGTGGTTCGACGCACTCGTCAACTATATAAGCGCGGTGGGCTACCTCCGGAACGAGGAGGAGTTCAAGCGCTGGTGGCCGGCCAGCTACCACCTGATCGGAAAGGACATCCTCACCACCCACACGGTCTATTGGCCGACCATGCTGCAGGCGATGGGCATTCCGTTGCCCAAGACCATCTTCGCCCATGGATGGTGGCTGGTGGGCGGCGAGAAGATGTCGAAGTCGGTCGGGAACGTCACCGATCCGATGCAGGTCATGGATCTCTACGGGGTCGACTCCCTGCGCTATTACCTGATGGCCGAGATGAGTCTCGGGCAGGACGCGACCTTCACCGAAGAGAACTTCGTCAAGAGATACAACTCGGATTTGGCGAACGACCTCGGCAATCTGGTCAGTCGCGTGCTGAAGATGATCGGCAAGCAATGCGAGGGCAAGATACCGGCGTGCGGCCCCCTCACCGCGGCGGAGGAGGCGCTCCGGGATCATGCGCACGGGGCGGTAGAGGCGCTGGAGAGCCATCTCTTCAACATGAGCCTCGATCGCGGCGTCGGGCGGGTGATCGAGACCGTGCGCGAGGCGAATCGCTACTTCGATCACATGCGCCCGTGGGAGCTCGCGAAGAAGGGCGATACGGCGACCCTGGGCCGCGTGCTCTACACCACGGCCGAGTGCCTACGCGTCGTCTCGGGCCTGCTCTATCCGGTGATTCCCGGAAGGATGGGTCTGCTGCGCCGGATGCTGGGTCTGCCGGAGGAGGCGTTGGAGCCTCACCTCGGTCTCTTGCGCACCTGGGGCCGTCTCGAAGCGGGCACCCCGATCGGGGAGGTGGAACAGCTCTTCCCGAGGATCGAGTTCAAGAAGGCCAAGGAGAGTGAAACCAAACCGGCTGCCGAACCAGCCCCGGAGGGCATCGCGATGCTCGAGTTCAAAGACTTCATGAAGGTCGAGCTGCGGGTCGCCAAGATCATCCGGGCCGAAGCGGTTCCCAAGGCGAAGAAGCTGCTCCGCATGGACATCAATCTGGGTGACGAGGAACGCCAGATCGTGGCCGGCATCGCCGAGCATTACACACCGGAGGATCTCGAAGGCAGGACCATCGTGGTCGTCGCGAATCTGAAACCGGCCACCATTCGCGGCGTCGAATCCAACGGGATGCTCTTGGCTGCATCGGACGGCGATCAGGTGAAGCTGCTTACTGTCGAGGGCGAGTTGCCTCCGGGCAGCAAGGTGAACTAGCCTGGGCTAGGCCGCCTCGCCGGCCTCATCTTCCGTCGCGAGGGGCAGATCCAGCGTCAAACGGAAGGTTGAGCCTTCACCTTCGGTGCTCTCCACCTCGAGGCTGCCGCCCATGAGCAGTGAGAGGCGCTTCGAGATCGCCAGTCCCAGTCCGGTCCCGCTGAATCGGCGCTCCGCCGATCCGTCGGCCTGGACGAAATCGTCGAAGATCGCACCCAGTTTGGCGCGCGGAATCCCGATGCCGGTGTCGCGCACCTCGAAAACCAGCCTGTGTTGGCCGGCATTCGTTCCCGCAACGGTCTTCGCCTCCACCGTGACCGTGCCCCGCTCGGTGAACTTGACCGCGTTGGAGGCCAGATTCAGCAGGATCTGGCGCAGGCGCATTGCATCGCCCGACACCAAGGTCCCGGTTCCCTCCCCGGTCGCGATCTCCAGGAGGAGGTCCCTCTGCTCAGCCTTCGACCGGATCATCTCGACCGTGCCCCGGACGACTTCATCCGGCGCGAAGGGAGCCTGATCCAGCTCGAGGCGACCCGACTCGATCTTCGAGAAATCGAGCACATCGTTGATCAGCGCAAGCAGGGTCTCACCACACTGGGTGATCTGATTCACCCAGGAGTCCTGGTCGGGTCCCAGGTTGGAGGTGGTCAACATATCCGCGAGCCCGATCACACCGTTGAGGGGCGTGCGGATCTCGTGGGAGACGTTCGCCAGGAACTGGGACTTGGCAACGCTGGCCGCTTCAGCTGCTTCCTTTGCAGAGAGCAGTTCCTGGGTCCGCTCGCCCACCATGATCTCCAGGCCCTGCGCATAGCTCTCAATCTGATTGCGGGAGGCGCGCAACTGATCGGAGGCGCGAGAGATCTCCTCATGCGCATCCTCGATGGACGAGGCCATCGCATTGAAGTCCTCCGCCAACTGACCGATCTCGTCCCGCCCCATCGGCGAAAGACGTGAGGAGAAGTGGCCGCTGGCCAGAAGCCGCGTGCCGTGCGCGAGCTGGCCGATTCGGTGACTCACGGTGCTGAAGAGCGCCTGCAGAATCCCCATGGAGGTGAAGAGCACCAAGAGGGCGACGACGCTCACCATCATCATACTTCGCCTGGCTGCTTCGGCCACCGTGCTCATATCGACCGCGATTGTCAGCGTGCCGACCTTCTGTTTCTTGAGAGCGAGGTGATCGTGAACCAGAAGCAGTCCGTCCCGCTGAGCGTCGTGTGGGCAGGTTCCCTCGAGGATGTCACAAGCGTGTTCATCGTCGAACTTGGGCGGCGGCGGAGCATCCTCCCCGCGTGGGGCGAGCGAGTAGGAGGCGCTCAGCGTGCCGTCCGAATCCCACACCCAGGCGTGCTTGACCCGGGGGTTCGTATGCAGGAAGCGGAGCGCTTCCTCCACCCCCTGGACATCCTCGAAGATGAGGGCCGGCGTGACCGCCGCACCGATCACGAGGACGGTTTCATTCGCCGACTCCAGGCTGGCCCGATACATTTGTGAGCTCTCACGCTGAATGAAGAACCAACCAAGGCCCACAATGACAAGGGTGTTCACGACCAGCGTGAAGCCGATGAGCTTCGCCCTGATTGGCATTCGATCAAAGCTGCGTCTGATGGCGTGGAACAACTGCAAACCTCGCATGGCGACCAGGATTGGGAAGCCTACTTCCAATTCGGGGGGAAATCGGGTAATCGGCCGCGCCCCCCCCCAGCAGCCCACGGCGGAGAAAGCCGGGACAACTCTATGTCTGATTCATGTATCGGATTCACCGGATGGGACCTTCAACGGCGGATCGCCGCGAAGGCTCGAGCTGGGGCGGGTGCGCTCGGGTGGCTGCTGACAGCCACCCGGGCGCAGCGCTCAATAGCCGAAGCGGTTGAGGGCGCGCGCATTCCTCCGCCACTTCGGCATCACCTTCACACGCAGATCCAGGAAAACCTCGCGGCCTAAGAACTCCTCTACGGCGGCACGAGCGCGTTGGCCGAGGGCTTTGATCGCCGCCCCCTTCTGGCCAATCAGGATCCCCTTCTGGGAGGACGCCTCGACGAACACCGTGGCCCGAATGAGATCCTTCTTGCCGGATTGCTCGCGGAACTCATCGATCTCGACCTCGGTGCTGTAGGGGATCTCCTTGCGGTAGAGTTCGAAGACGGCCTCGCGGATCAGTTCACCCACGAAGAACCGTTCGGGGTGCTCGGTGAGCTGGTCGGGCGGATAGAATTGCGGTCCGGGGGGCAGAAGCGCTTCGCAGGCCCCGAGCAGTTCGTCGATCCCCTTGCCCCGCAGGGCGCTGATCGTGTGGAAACCTGCCAGGTTGTGCCCGGCCTGCAGCTTTTCGATCAACGGAAGGGAATCCTCCGCCCTGGGCAGGAGGTCGGCCTTGTTGAGGGCCACCAACACCGGCTTTCTGTCGCTCGCTGCCAACACTCCGGGGGCGATCCGCGGATCTTTGACATCCACGAGGTAGAGGATCAGGTCCGCATCGGAGAGACTCTCACCGACCTGCTTCATCATCGCGGCCTGAAGATCGTAGCGCGGGTCGAGGATCCCGGGGGTGTCGATGAAGATCATCTGTGCGCTGACCGTGGTCAGGATACCCAGGGTCCGCCGGCGCGTGGTCTGCGGCTTCGCCGTGACGATTCCCAGGCGGAAGTCGAGGATCTGATTGAGGAGGGTGGACTTCCCTGCGTTCGGATACCCACAAATCGTGATATAGCCGGAGCGGTGGGTCGGCCCATCGGTTGTCTCGTCGGCCTCTGGGGGCCCCGGGAGATCTGACATGGTGGTCCTTTGGTTGGTTTGGAACAGGAATCAGCCTGCCCGGGTGATTCCCAGGGAGAATGATCCGTCTCAAGAGCCGCAGTTTGCCTTAGAATAGAGGTGGATGGCAACGCCCCGCTGGGGGATTCGGACAAGGAGAGGGCCGTGGACAGGACGCCTGAAAGAGGGCTGTTGACCCAAAAGGCCGAGGCGATCGCCGAACTCCGCCGCGAGGGGGTCTACCGTGGCGTGGACGGCCTCGAGATCCATCTGGCCCGCGCCTTCGGCTTCTGCCAGGGCGTGGAGCGGGCGGTCGAGCTGGCGTTGCGTTCGGCCGACGAGCGGGCCGCCCAGGCGGCCGACATCCAGATCTACCTGACTGGAGAGATCATCCATAACCCGTCCACCAACCAGAAGTTGGAGGAGCGCGGCGTGCGCATCCTCCCCCCCGAGGACGGTCTCGAACGGCTGCAGGTCATTCAGCCCGAGGATTGGGTCATCGTCCCCGCCTTCGGCATTCTGCAGGAGGAGCTGGATCTGCTGGGGGCCATTGGCTGCCGGATCATCGACACCTCCTGCGGTTGGGTGAGGAGGGTGTGGCAGGCCGTGGAGCGGTTCTCTGAGAAAGGCCTCACCCTGGTGATCCACGGCAAGATCGAACACGAGGAGACCCGGGCCACGATCTCCAGAGCAAAGGTCCCCTACGTGGTCGTCCGAAACCGCACGCTGGCCGAGCTGCTCGGCTACGCGATCGCGCAGGAAGACCTGCCGCAGGCTGTTGCCTTATCGCACGATGTCTCAACAACTTGGCCCGGATGGTTCAAGCAACTCTTCAAAGGGCTCACCAGCCCCGGTTTCGAACCGGCCGCCGATCTCAACCGGTTGGGACTCGTCAATCAGACCACGATGCTCAGTCGGGAAACCGAAGCCATCGCCCAGATCCTGGCCTCGGCCGCCCATCGGCGGCGTGACCGGCCGCCGACGAAGGACGAGATGCAGACCCTCGACACGTTCTGCCCGGCCACCCAGGAGCGGCAGGACGCGGTCCGGCTCCTGCTCCAGGAAGCGAAGCCCGATGTCATGCTGGTCGTGGGAGGTTTTCGTTCGAGCAACACGGCCCATCTCGCGGTCCTGGGCGCCGAGGTTGTGCCGACCTATCACATCGAGGATTCAGCCTGCCTCTTGGAGGGCAATCGTATCCGCCACCGGCCACCCGGGGCGGCCGACCCCATGATCACAAACGGGTGGCGCCCGGCGTTGCCCTGCGCGATCGGCATCACCGCCGGGGCGTCCACTCCGGACAGCGAAACCGACCGAACAGTCGCCCGGCTTCTCACGTCCTATGAGATGAGGGGAGTTAGGTGATGTCCCGCGGGATTCTCAGAAGGTGGACGCAGGTGGGGCTCGCGATCGGCGCGATCGGCCTCTTCCTCGCAGCCTGTGCAGGTCCCGCCGGGGCCCGGGCGATCCCTGACCATCTGTTGACCGATGAACCTCCCCGCCCCTGGCACGGGGTCCCGATCCCCGACATTCATCTTCACAAGGAGTTCTGGGCCGAGCACTACGGGCTCACCGGAGAACATCTGCGGGAGACGACCGATCCCGACACGAGCGGGTTCGATGCGTTGCATGTCGAGCTGATCGCGGAACCGATCATTGCGGAGGAGGGCATCGTGGGTTCGGTCCGCTGGACCCTTCAGCTGACGGACCCGACGCCCTCGCCGATCTGCTTCGACTTCTTCAGCAACATGACGATCACGGAGGTGCTGGTCGATGCCCAGCCCGCGGAGTACACGCACGAGGACGACCGGCTCTGCATCACGCCCGCGCCCGGAGAGGGCGGCCTGCGAACGACGATCGTCGAGATCGCCTACGAGGGCATCCCGGAGATGGGGTTCATCTGGGGCTACGACGTGCGCTATCACGGCGACGATGACGTCCCCATCGTCTACACGAACTGCGAGCCGAGCGCCTCGCGCACCTGGTGGCCCTGCAAGGACCGGCCCGACGACAAGTTCACCGCGGACATCTCCTTCATCGTCCCCGACACGCTCATCGCCGCTTCCAACGGAACCCTCGTCGAGGTCATCCCCCAAATCGGCGGCCGGATGCTCTATCACTGGCGCGAGAATTACCCCATCACCACCTACCTCGTGAGCCTGGCGGCAACGAACTACACGATCTTCACCGACGAGTACGTCACCGCAACCGGGCATCTGATGCCGCTCACCTACTACGCCTACCCGGAGGATCTGGACCGGGCCATGGCCGATTGGGCCATCACCCCCGCGGCGATCGCCTTGTTCGAGGATCTCTTCGCCCCCTATCCATTCCCTGAAGAGAAGTACGGGATGGCGGAGTACCCCTGGTCCGGCGCGATGGAGCATCAGACGCTCTCGAGCATGGGCGACTACTTCTTCCTCCTGCCGGACCGATCCGAGTGGGTCGTCGTTCATGAGCTGGCGCACCAGTGGTGGGGCGACTGGGTGACCTGCGCCGATTGGCGCGACATCTGGCTGCACGAGGGGTTCGCCACCTACTGTGAAGCGCTCTGGGCCGAACACATCTCCGGCCCGGACGGTCTGCATGAGGTCATGGAGAGTAAGAAGTCGGACGAGTTTCACGGGCCGGTCTACGATCCCAACTTCATCTTCAGTGGAACGGTCTATCGCAAGGGCGCCTGGGTGCTTCACATGCTGCGGCACATCATGGGGGATGAGACCTTCTTCGGCGCACTGCAGGCCTTCGGTGACCGGCACGCCTACGGCAATGTGGTCACCTCCGAATTGCAGTCCGTGGTCGAGGAGTTCTGGGGTGAATCGCTCGACTGGTTCTTCGACGAATGGGTCTACGAACCGGGCCGCCCCGGATATGCAGCGCACTGGAGCCCGCTGGAAACCTTGCCCGATGGCACCACCTTGAACGAGATCCGCATCATCCAAACCACGACCGGGCCCGACTACTTCAAGATGCCGATCGACGCCGAGTTCCCCTTGCCCGGCGGGGAGGTCTTCGAGTTCGTCCTCTGGGACAGCCTGCCCGAGCAAACCTGGCTGATCAAGACGCCCGCGCCGCCCGACACGCTCCGGCTGGATCCGTACCATTGGATTCTCGCCGACGTGGAATACATCGCCGGACCGGTGGCGGTCGATGACGAATGGGGCGAGGCCGGCGCCGGCGCGCTCCTGCTCCGCTCCCCCCAGCCGAACCCCACCTCCGGGCTGACGCACCTCCAGGCCCACTGGAACCCCGAAGCGCTGGCCGCGGCGGGACGCTGCGCCGCTGACCTGCGACTCGAGATCGTGGACTTGACCGGCCGGGTCGTTCGGCGATTGCCGCTCAGCGAGGCCGGCTCCGACATCGGCACCTTCACCTGGGATGGCCGGGGCTCAGAAGGGGAGCCGGTTCCCGCCGGGCTCTACTGGGCGGCGCTCAGGGCAGACGGGCAGACGCCGCTGCTGGCCGGCGCCTCGCAGCGCAGGAAGATCCTCAGACTGCGCTAGCCGGCCGGGCAGGACCCTGGCGCCCCGATCGGTCTGGGCTTGCGGGGCCACAGGCGATATAGTCTTAGGTAACAGCAAAACGATTCCCGTCCCGAGGCCCGACCACGCGACTGACTAGGAGCTGGCCCTATGTCCACGCAGCGGATGGCCGTCCTGTGTTTCTCCCTGATTCTTTCCCCTCTGTTTTTCGGGATCCCCTCACTGGCCGACGCCGATGATCCGACCGTGCTCGGGCGTTGGCCGGATGGTCGATGTCAGACTGCCACTGCCTGGGGGGATCTGCTCCTCGTGGGACGCGGCGGTTGGGTACAGGTCCATGACATCACCGCGGCGCACACGCCGATTCTCCTGGGACAGGCCACCGTCCCCGGGACCATTCATGACATTGCGGTGCAGGGCGACTGCGCCTACGTGGCCGACTGCACCGACGGGCTCTTCACGATCGGGTTCGGTGATCCCAATGCGCCGGTCGTCTTGGGCAACTACGACACTCCGCACAATGCCGGAGACGTCGCCATCACCGGAGCACTGGCATTGGTCGCCGACCACGTTGCCGGCCTTCGCATCATCGACGTGAGCGATCCCGCCGCCCCCGACGAAATCGGCAACTACAATACTCCCGGATCGGCCCTGGGCGTGGTGACCGATGGTGTTCATGCCTTCGTCGCCGACTACAGCGCCGGCCTGTGCATCGTGGATATCACCGACCCCACGGCACCCGTCGAGGTCGGCTCCCTGGGAATGCCCAGCCGCGTCTACGATGTTGCCGTGGCCCGGATGTTGGTCTACGTCGCGGACTACCAGTATGGACTGCGCGTCGTCGATGTGACCGACCCCACCGCGCCCATCGAGATCGGCAGCTTCGACACCGAGGGGCTCAACTACGGGATTGCCTACCATGCGCCCTACGCGTATCTGGCGGCGGGCAACGCTGGGTTGCGCATTCTGGATGTCCGGAATCCGCAGCAGCCCGTGGAGATCGGCGCGGCTGAGACGCCGGGTTGGACCTACGGGGTGGCCGTACGGCAGGATCGGGCCTTCGTGGCGGACGGTGAAGGAGGCCTGCGCGTCTTCGACGTGAGCGATCCCGCCGCCCCCGTGGAGCTGGGCGCTCACGCGACGGGTAGCCTGGCCACCGGCGTCGCCGTGACCGCCGAACACATTCTCGTCGCGGCCGAGAACGTGGGCCTTTGGATCTTCGCCAACGATTACGTGAGCGCAGCCGAAGACCGGGCGCCGCAGCTTGCCGACGCCGGGCGACTGGACTGCTATCCCAACCCGGCGGCCGGTCCGTGCCGGTTGAGATTCAGACTGGGTGTACCCGGGCGGGTAAGGATCAACATCTTCAACCCCAGCGGTCAATGCATGAGGACCTTGGCACGGGAGGTCGGGGCGGCCGGTTGGCATGAGATGCTCTGGGATCGCCGCGACGGGACGGGACGGCAGGTCGCCTCCGGGCTCTACTACGCACACTTGATGGCGGACGGGCGGGAACGAACCACCCGGCTTCTGCTCATCGAGTAGCTCCACGGGCGCCCTCGCATTCAGGACCCACTGGAGCTTATGCCTGCAATTGACTTCATATAAATCAGTTAGAGAATGCGCCTTTGGGCGAGCATTCCAGCAGGGCGGCCGATTGGTGTGACGGCGATTCGGCTCGTGCTGTACAATGGTTCTGCTCGACGCGACGATCAGATGCGGCGGGGATCCATCCGGAGGTGATGCATGCGCTCGAACTCTGTCTGGCCCCTCCTTGTCATCCTCGCACTATCCTTCCCCGCCGGAGAGGCTCGAGCCAATACCATCCTCGTCCCGGATGAGTACGCCACGATCCAGGGCGGGATCGCGGCGGCGTCTCCCGGGGACACCGTCCAGGTCGCTTGCGGAACCTATGTCGAGAGCATCATCAATCTGGTTTCGGACATCACTCTGCGCAGCGAGACCGGTGATCCCTCATGCGTCACGATCGACGCGGCGGGAGGATATCACGTTCTGGTCGGCATCGGACTGACCGCCGCGACCCGTATCGAAGGGCTCACCCTTCGCGGCGGCAACGCGGATGGGCCGCGCGAAAACGGCAAGGGTGGCGGGTTCTATCTGGACGGTTCCGATCCCACAATCACGAGATGCGTCTTCGTGGACAACTACGGAGAGAGCGGAGGGGGCCTGTATTGCAGCGAGTCGAATCCGGTGATCGAGGAGTGCGTCTTCGAAACCAACACCGGATGGCTAGGCGGCGGCGCACGCCTCGACGAATCGAGTCCTCACTTCCTGCAATGCGTGTTCCGCGGAAATGAGGTGGAGACCGACGGCGCCGCGATGTTCTGCGCATACGCAGCCCCGGTGTCCGAGGGCTGTGTCTTCGAGGACAACATCGCCGCATTCTGGGGCGGCGTGATGTACTCCCACGCCGACGGGCAGGCCAGCTTTCTGCATTGCACCATGGTTGGCAATCAGACGCATTCCTGGGGATCGGCCATCTTCACCTGCGCGGACTCACGCCCCCATCTGGAGGCGTGCCTCATCGCCCACAACGATGGCGATGGCGATGGCGCGATTTACGCCTACGATGCGCAGAGCGTACCGACTGTCTCCTGCTGCGATGCGTTTGAAAACGTGGGCGGCAACTACGGCGGACTGCTCGAAGATCCGACGGGACAGGACGGAAACATCTCCCAGGATCCAGCGTTCTGCGACGTGGAGGACGGCGATCTCACCCTGGCGTCCTACTCCCCCTGCATGCCTGAGAACAACGAGTGTGGACTTCTGATCGGGGCATTGGGCCAGGGATGCATGTACCCGGCGGCCGTGGAGGAGCGGGCGGACACAGGGCCTCCGGCGCGCATCAGCCCCAATCCCGCACCAGAGAGCCACGATCCGCTTCCAGTTGGCGAATGCCTCCCGGGTGAACCTGTCGATCTTCGACACGTCCGGCCGACTCGTGCGCAGACTCGTGGGGGGCGAGGTCTTCCCCGCTGGAGCCCACGAGATGGCCTGGGATGGACGCACCACAACCGGCAGCCTCGCCGGGCCGGGCGTCTACTACTACCGGTTCCTGTCCGAGGAGCACCAGTCCACGGGACGCATTGCGTTTATCAAGTGACCCGCCTGGCTATCGCACTCTCAGCAGTTGACGGGCCTGATGCTGATCGCCGGTCTCGAGGCTGTAGAAGTACACGCCATTGGGGACCGGTTGTCCGTTCGCATCCCGCCCATCCCAACGGACCTGGTGGTACCCGGCCGGTAGCCCGGCATTGAGGAGCCCACGAACAGCGCGCCCACTCGTGTCCAGGATGCGGAGGCGAACCTCGCTCGCCCGCGGCAGGTCGAACCTGATCAAAGTGCCGACCTCTCGCTGACCGAACGGGTTGGGCGCATTCTGATGAAGGGTGACCGTGGTGGGCATCAGCTCGAGCTCAGTCGCATCCGAGAAGCCTCCTCCTCCGGTCATCACGAGGACGTCATCGATGAACCAGCCCTGTGCCTCATTGCCCCAGTTATCGTTGCCACTCCCGAAACGGAAGCGCACCCGAACCGATCCCTCGATGCCGGAGAGATCGACCTCGACCTCGGTCCACTCCTGGTAGCCGCCGAAGATCCAGATTCCTTCGTCGAAGGGGCTGCCCCCGCCCCAGTTCGACAGCTCATAGTAGTAGCCGCCCACCGGATCGACCTGGAACCAGGCCCCCTCATCGATCGACAGCTCGATGATCCCGCCGTCGAACGCCACGGCATCGCCGCCCTGGGACCAGAATTCGGTGTCGACCCAATGCCAGAAGGTCAGGGTACCTTCTCCGTCCACGTCGAAGGCCACGCTCTCCAGGGCGCCGTCAGTGTTGTTGCCGTAGTCCCCACCGCCCGTGCTGCCGTGCTTCCAGCACCAGCTCCCGTCCGGGGTGTGGTTTCGATCGCCGGTCATGTGCCACTCGTCCTCGTATCCGCCGCTCACGTTGTAGTGGATCCAGTCGCCGCCGCCGGCTTCCATGTCATCGTCGATGACCGCATCGATGACCCAGAAGCTATAGTAGTCCCCCGGTGCACCGCTCGGATCGCTCGAGCTGTTGCCGACGTTGTCCTCACCCACCAGGTAGTAGCCAACCAGCGTGCCGGCCGGCTGGCCGGGGATCTCGGCCCGCCATAGATTGTCGCCCTGGTCCACCATGGGCACCGGCATCCAGCCGGACCCCACATTGTAGTAGAGGTCGAGCGTGGCGATCCCGGAGAAGTCGGTCGCCGTGGTGAAGATCTCATAGGGCCCCACCGGGTCGGTGGTGCTCCCGATATCAGTGGTTCCGGTGTAGACCGGCCCCAGAATGTCTTCGAGTTCGAAGTCGACCACGGTGGCCTGTCCCTCCGTGATGGTCACGTTCGACACCGTGTCGGGCAGGAAGCTCGGATGGCTGGCGATGGCGAGGTAGGTCCCGATCGGAACCGATCCACCATAGGCCCCACCCGCGCCGCAGGTCAGCGTCGGGCCGCCGTCCAGCAGGCTGACCTGGGCACCCGGAATCCCCGCGCCGCCCGCCGAGGTCGTGGTCACCGTGCCGGAGATCATGCCGCGCGGGAGACTGCTCAGCGCGACGAACTTGATCGCCCGGCCGCTCTGAATCGTGGCCGCCCCGGCATTGTAGTAGTTGTAGTAGCCGTACATCAGCCCGTCGGACCGGTCGCCGTTCTGGATGCCGATGGTCGAGTACTGCTGCAGGTCATCGCTGTTGTTGAATGTGTCGTACTGGAAGGTGATCATCGCATCGCCGGTCTCGGTGGAGTAGAAACTGGTGTCGTAGAAGATCACCTCGAAGTCCTGCGTCGTGTCCCCTTCCATGTTCCGCAGACGACTCCACTGCACGATGTAGCGGTGGTTGGTCTCGTCGTAGCGGTGATAGACCTGCCGCTCATCCTCCTGATAGAGGTTGTCCCACATGGGGGCGATCAGGAAGTCGGGCGCACCCGCGCCGGGAATGGTCCAGTTGCGGTAGTTGACCAGATAGGTCGATCCCATCGCGATCCAGCCGTTCGAGCAGATCGTCGCCTGGTTGAAGGTCTGCCCGTAGTAGGTCACCGGGAACGGCAGCTCAACGGTGAGCGACTCGTCTTGGTCCTCACCGAAGTCGTTCAGGCCGACCGACACCCCATCGCCTCCGTAGGCGGGATTCAGTTCGATCCAGTCGAAGACCGGAGCATGGGGATAGCCGGTATCGGTGTTGTCGAAGGCGTAGTAGCCGTAGGCATCCGGGCCGGTCGGATCGGACGAGCTGACCTGGCCGACCGAGAGGGCAAACGGCAAACTCGCCTCAGCACCCCCGGAGAAGCTCAGGTTCAGTGTCATCTCGGCAATGTGGCCATTGTGACATTCCGGACTCACGCTGAGGGCAAACCGGTCGGCCGTGTTTTCCGCGCTGCCCGCCACCGGGACGGTACCGAACGCGCCGCCGTCGTCGGTCACCGCAACCCAGTCGCTGTCCGAGACCAGGGTTCCCACGACATCTTCGCCAATTGCCCCGCCGATATTCTCGATCTCAATGCTGATCTCGCCGGTTTCCCCGGGATCGAGCCGGGTGCCGAAGTCATAGAGCGTCGTGCCGTTCTGGGCAAACGCGGCGGCCACGACCGGAATCGTGATCATCGAGTGCCATTGATCGCCCCCCGAGGAGACGTCCAGCCCGAGACGGACGATGTGTCCGTGCTGGGCCGCACCCGCAACCTGGAGGTCAAAGTCGTCCGCGCTCCACGCGCTGGCGCCCGAACCGATCGCGCCGAAGGTCTCGATGGGATCCGAGATCGAGACGAGCGGATCGTCGCAGGTGAGGATCGCGGTCACGCTCTCCGCACTGCTCTGACCGTGGTTCGTGAGCTCCACGGGCAGCTCGATCGTCTCGGTGGGATTGAGCAGCCCGTCGCCGTTGCCGCTGCTCGTGCCACCCGTGTCGTCATCCAGAAGATGGGACTCGTAGCCCACGAAGAGGTCCGCCTGGCCCACGGCCAGCTCACCCAGATAGGGGATGCAGTCATGCTTCGTGACGGTGATCTTCATCGCTCCGGCGCCGGCGCCGGCAACGGGAAGCTCTGCCCAGCCATCGCTGCCCACGGTTGCGCCGACATGCACCTCCCCGTCCTTCCAGGCACATACGTAGGCGCCCTCGCAGGGCTGACCCTCGGCGAGCACCTCGACGAGCAGGGCATTGCTCCCCAGCGCGAGCTGTGCGGGATGGCCCACCGTCAACGCCTGCGGGACCGCCGTCCAGAGCTCACCGGCCGGGTCACCCATCAGGTTGTTCCAGTGGGAGAAGATCTGCACGTTGATCATGTCTTCGGCCGCATAGTTCAGATAGAGCTCGTACCTGCCCCGGGTCAAACAGGGTCCGAACCGGAACTCACCCTCGTGGAGCGGCGCCTGCCAGATGCCGTAGGTCACGCAGTTGTTGTATCGCGTGTGCGTCCCACCGGTGGCGGTTCCGATGCTGGCCACGGCGCCGTTGGGCTCGGTCGGGCTGTCGCCGGACCTGATCCACGCCTCGGACAGGCAGGTGGTGTTCGAGAAGGTCCCGGTCTGGCAGGTGATGTTGACCGCGAACGGCATCATCCAGCCGTTGGAAAGGCCGTAGATGTCGCTGTTGGCGAACCCGCTGGTGCCGAAGAACCCCCGATAACAGAACACCGTGTCACCGCGGCTGAGTTTGCTGGTCATCTGCATGCGGAACGGCGCCGTGAAGACCGTGTCGACCTCGGTGTAGCCGGCCTCGAAGAGCTCCAGCTTCAGCCACTGCATGATCTGGATGCAGGTTGGTCCTGAGTCGACCGGATCCCCCACCAGGCAGGCCCGGGTGTACCAATCGGTCTCGTCCACGTAGGGCGTGCTCTCGTAGGAGACGATCTTGTTCACGTAAATTTCGAGTTCCTCGATCGTCCTCACCGAAATGCGCCCGATATGCGCATCCGCCAGGACGTCGTCACCCTCCAGATGCACGTAGGGGATGTCCCCTTCCCCATGGTACTGAGAGTAGTCCTCAAACCAGGTCGGGAGCTCGATGTCCCCATCGACGTCGCCGACCAAGGTGATGAACTCGGGCCTGGTGGCCTCGTTGTCGTATTGGGCCTGGATCCAGTCCCGGATGGATGAGCGGGTCGTGCCGGTTTCGGCGGTGGTCGCCAGATAGACGTTGTATCCCCGGCGTGTTCGCCACTCGATCAACGGTTGGAGAGCATCGACGACCGATGGATTGCTCGGGGCAACAATCAGGTAGTTGCCGAGCAGAACCTGCTGGTCATCGCGCGGGCCCTCGTAGTTGAGCACGAGATCGTCGTAGAGCTCGTCGAACGAGGTCGGGATGCTCGCGTGCGCGAGTGGATTCGCGTTGCGCAGGTCCACACCCTCTTGACGGATGCGAACCGTGAGCCGCGAGGCGACCTCCAGAATCTGATCATCAGCGCGGTAGCGAACGGGTTGGATCGTGACCGGTATGACCCGCATCCCACGCGCGATCGCCGGCTCCCCGAGCCTGACCCAGGCGTGCTCGGTCCCCAGCCCGGCGGAGTAGGCGGCGAGATTCAGGGCGAAAGCGTTGTCACCGTCTTCCTGCATGGGAAACGGCAGGTAGCCCTCCAATTCAATGGTTTCGATCTCCACCCCATCGATCACCATGCCGGCGTTGTCGGGAATCGCGATCAGACGCGTGAAGGTCGGGAGCATGGGGGTCCCCACCGGGCCGATGACGCCACCACCCTCAATCTCCAGCGCGTGGTAGATGTCGCCGCCGATCACGACCGACTGCGCGTCCAGAGCGCCCAGCTCGAAACTCAGGGTGAGTCCGCTGTCGTCCTGCGACTCCATCGAAAAGGCGGGTTTGTCCGCGCTCGTGAGGTCCTCGGTCAGTGCAATTCGCTCCAGTGCTCCGAAGGTCACCGAGTGGTCCGTATCCGTCGCCTGCGCGGGGCCGTGCGCCACTGCGAGCAGGCCGATTACACCCAAACCCAATCCCAAGATCACGGATACAGTGATCCCCTGAACGCGATTCGCGACCATGATGAAGCTCTCCCATACGGCCAGGCAGCCAGCCTGAGGTTGCCGTTCTCCCTACCAGACATGCGAGGGTAATAGACTGATTTTACCTCATTTGCGGCAATTTACACCTGTAGACATAGGCCTCGGGGCCACCTTCCCTCAAGAAAACCGGCATCCTCTTGACCTAGGTCAAGGCCCCCAAGGGTATTCGGCCCGATCATGAGCCCCAGTTGATCGAACAGGACCCCAAACGGGAGGAGAGATCATGGCAGCAAAATTCACTCGACAGATTGTCCACATCGACGAGAAGCTCTGCGACGGGTGCGGCGTGTGCGTCCCGGGATGCGCCGAGGGCGCCATCCAGATCATTGATGGAAAGGCCAGACTGGTGGCCGAGAACCTGTGCGATGGGATCGGCAACTGCCTGGGCACCTGTCCGCAGGGTGCGATCACAATCGAGGAACGCGAGGCGGACGCCTTTGACGAGGTGGCCGTCGAGGCTCACCTGGCGACAGCCGCCCCGGCGGCGGCCCCGGCTCCCGCACCAGCTCCGGCCCCGACCGCCTGCGGATGCCCCGGCTCGATGACCCGCACCCTCCAGCCCAGCGTGGACACCGCGAGCGCCACGGCGACGACGGACGAGACGGCGGGCTCGGCCCCCTCACACCTATCCCACTGGCCGGTCCAGCTCACGCTGCTTCCCCCCCAAGGTCCGTTGTGGGAAAACGCGGACGTGCTGATCGCGGCCGACTGCGTGGCGGTCGCTCTGCCTGAGCTGCATGCGCGCCTGATCAAAGGCCGGACGGTGGCCATCGGCTGTCCCAAGCTCGATGACCTTCAGTCCTACGTGCAGAAGATGACGCACATCTTCAAGAGCAACCCGATCAAGTCGGTCACCGTGGCCTACATGGAAGTTCCGTGTTGTGCAGGCATCGTCCAGGGTGTCCAGCAGGCCCTCCAGGCCTCCGGACGCACGGACCTCTCCCTGCGCAACATTTGTGTTGGAGTCGATGGCACTGTCCTTGAGGAGCGCTCGTAGCCGGCGGACCCGCCGGAGACGAGTGGCTCCAAAGAGAGTATGGAAGGAAACGAAGGAATGAGCATGTTCTGCTACCAGTGTGAGCAAACCGCCAAGGGCACGGGATGTACCTCCGTTGGCGTCTGCGGGAAGGACTCGGAAACCGCCACCCTGCAAGACCTGCTGCTGTACGTGACCGAGGGGATCTCCCAGTACGCCCACCGGGCGCGGACCCTCGCCGTCAGCGACCCGTCGATCGACCGGTTCGTCGTCGAAGCCCTCTTCACCACCGTCACCAATGTCAACTTCGATGCGGATCGGATCGCCCAGATGATCCGCACCGGCGTGGACATGCGCACGCGGGCCCGCGAGCTCTACGAGACGGCGACCAAGGGTGCCGGTATGGAGATCGAGACGCTCACCGGGCCGGCCGGCTTCGAGCCCGCCGAAAACCGGGGCGAGTTGATGACGCAGGGTGCGGAGTTGGGGATCAAAGCCCGCCAAGCGCGCGCGGGTGAGACGGTCATCGGCCTTCAGGAGCTGATCATGTACGGCCTGAAGGGCACCGCGGCCTACGCCGATCACGCGCTCGTCCTGGGGTTGGAAGATGAGAAGGTCTACGCCGACTTCCACCGGTTCTTAGACTACCTGGCCGGTGATCCGGCCGATGCGAACGACCTGACCGCGAAAGCGCTCGAGGTCGGCGAGTTGAACGTGCGGGTGATGGAGCTTCTCGATCGGGCCAACACCGAGACCTACGGCCATCCCGAGCCCACGCGCGTGAGGACCACGCCGGTCGCCGGCAAGTGTATTCTGGTTTCCGGACACGACCTCAAGGATCTCGCGGAACTGCTCGAGCAGACCAAGGGCAAGGGCATCAACGTCTACACCCATGGCGAGATGCTCCCTTGCCTCGCCTATCCCGAGCTGAAGAAGTACCCGCACCTGGTCGGCAACTACGGCGGCGCCTGGCAGGATCAGCGCAAGGAGTTCGACGCCTTCCCGGGCGCCATCCTGATGACCACCAACTGCATCCAGCGGCCGAAGGACGCCTACCAGGCCCGGATCTTCACCACCGGGCTGGTCGGCTGGCCGGGCGTCACGCACGTGACCGGCGGCGACTTCTCGGCGGTGATCGACGCGGCTCTGGAGGCCCCCGGCTTCGAGGCCGACGAGCCCGAACATATGATCACCATCGGGTTCGGCCATCAGGCGGTTCTCGGCGTGGCGGACACCGTGATCGACGCGGTCAAGGGCGGCGCCATCCGTCACTTCTTCTTGGTCGGCGGCTGCGACGGCGCCAAGCCGGGACGCAACTACTACACCGACTTCACCCAGCAGGTGCCCGAGGACTGCGTGATCATGACGCTCGCCTGCGGCAAGTTCCGGTTCAACAAGCTCGACTTCGGCGAGATCGGCGGCCTTCCCCGGCTCCTCGACATCGGACAGTGCAACGACGCCTACTCGGCGGTTCGGATCACGCTGGCCCTGGCCGACGCATTCGACTGCGACGTCAACGACCTGCCCCTCTCGATCATCCTCTCCTGGTACGAGCAGAAGGCGGTCTGCGTTCTTCTTTCCCTCCTGCACCTCGGCATCAAGAACATCCGCATCGGGCCCTCCCTGCCCGCGTTTGTTTCCCAGCCGGTTCTGCAGGTCTTGGTCGAAACCTTCGGCCTCACGCCGATCGGGACGCCCGAGGAAGATCTGAAGGCCATCCTGGACATGAAGCCCGTGGAGGTCTAGCACAGCGAGGCCCGGCCGGATTCCCGGCTTGGGGCTTGTACGAAGAGCGGGATAGCACGCAGAATAGCGTCCATGAAACGAATCTCATCGAAGGGTTCCCTGGATGCTCTGCGTGCGCTCCCGCTCTTTTCCGCTCTGCCGGAAGAGGAGTTCGCGGACCTCGTTTCCCGCTGCGTTCGGCAGCGCCATGCCGGTGGAGAGGAGATCTTCGCGCCGGGGGATGAGGCCGACCGGTTCTTCGTCATCTTGAGCGGGACGGTCAAGGTCTTCCAGCTTTCGGCGAAAGGCGACGAGCAGATCCTCCACCTCTACGGCGCGGGGCAAACCTTCGGCGAAGCCGCCATGTGGTCGCAGGTGCCGTACCCTGCCTATGCGATCGCCCTGGATGAAACCTGGTTGCTCGTGGTGAGCCGCGCAGAACTGCAGTCCTTCATCGAACACCGCCCCGAGTTGGCGATGGCCATGCTGGCCGGGCTCTCCACAAAACTGAGGGAATTCAATCGGTTGATCGAGCAGCTGGCCTTGAAAGAGGTCCCCGGGCGCCTGGCCCAGGTTCTTCTCGACATGGCGGAAGAGAGTGGTCAGGAGACGATCCGGTTGCGCCAGACGAAACGAGAGCTTGCGGCCCAGATCGGGACGGTATCGGAAACGCTCAGCAGGGCATTCAAAAAACTTGCGCAGCAGGGCCTGATCAACGTGGACGGATCCCGCATCACCATTCTGGATCCTGACGGGCTGGAGGATGTCGCCCAGGGCTAGCCGGCGCTTACCGCGCGCTGGCCTCGAACCCTTTGGCCTGGATGGCGGCGACCAGCTTCGCTACGTCGACTTGGGCTCCACGGACCTGAGCGCTGGATTCCTCCAGGGAGACGACCACCTCATCCACGCCGTCGACCGAACGGAGCGCCTTGTCGACCTGACCCCGGCAGTGGCCGCAGCTCATTCCCGTCACCTTCAGTTCGATCGTGTCCATTGAATGGGTCTCCCCCTCGGCGAACTCACCTGGGCTTGCGCGTCTGGAGGCTGTCTTCTCCTGCCATCGGATGGCGAGACCGCGGATCACCAGCACCAACAGGAGAAGCGTGCAGGCCCACTCCCACCAGCTGGCCGAGCCCAGCCCGCCATGTTCATGATGGAGTGCGGCACTCGCCGCCGGCAGCGCCGCGCCCGGGAACACCAGCCCGAACGCCACCCCAAAGGCGTAACTGGCCACCAGAATGGTCCCCAGATAGACCGCCAGCGTTTTCCGTCCCAGCACCTTGCCCAGGATGGTCAGCGTCGCGACGTTGGTGGCCGGACCGGCAATCAGGAAGACGATGGCCGCCCCCAGCGGCATCCCCTTGAGGACCAGCGCAGCGGCCACGGGCAAGGATCCGGTCGCACAGACGTAGAGCGGCACCGCGACCAGGAGGACCGCCACCATCTGCAGGTACGGATTGGAAAAATCGCGGGTCAGGAAACTCTGGGGCACGAACGTGGCGATCGCTCCCCCCAGCAGGGTGCCGATCAGCAACCAGAGGGCGATATCCTTGATGAGCACGCCCCACCCATAGCTGATCGCCTCCTGGGTGCCGGTGACGATCGTGGTTCGGCGCTGGACGCCGGGGGCCGCTTCGGAAGCGCAGCAACTGTCCCCACACGAGTCGGCCTCGGTTGCTTCCGCCGGCCGTTCATCGCGATCCACCCACCCCGCCACGGTGCCACCCAACACGCCCGAGACCATCGCGGTCAGTACCTTCCAGAGCGCAAGCGGCAGGCCGAGGATTGCGTAGGAGGCCAGAATCGAATCGACCCCGGTCTGGGGCGTCGAGATCAGGAAGGAGGTGATTGCCGATTTCGAAGCCCCCTGGCGTTTGAGCAGGTCGGCAAACGGGACCACGCCGCAGGAGCAGATCGGAAGCGGGGTCCCCAGCAGCGAGGCCTTCACCGACGCCCAGAAACCTCGCCCACCCAGATGACCGGCCACCCACTCCTTGCGCACCACCACATGCAGAATACCCGCGAGGGTGAACCCCAGAAGGAGGTAGGGCGCCATCAGCCTGAAGAGGTCCAAGGACGCGATCAGCCAGTCTGTGATGATGTCGACGCCCACCTGCGCTCCTTAGGTTTGCGATCCAGCGGTCCCCTTCCCGACCCGGCGCTCCGCCAGTGCCGCGTACAGAACGGGTACTACAAACATCGTGACCACGGCAACCGTCATCCCTCCGAACGAGGGGATCGCCATCGGCACCATGACGTCGGCTCCCCGGCCCGTGGAGGTGAGCACCGGCAGCAAGGCGAGGACCGTGGTGGCCGTCGTCATCAGACAGGCCCGCGACCGGCGCCTGGCGGCCTCGAGAACAGCCGCCCGAACTTCGGCCACGGTGTTGGGACGCCGGCGGATGAACGCCTGGCGCAAGTATGTAGCAATCACGACGCCATCGTCGGTGGCGATGCCGAAGAGCGCCAGGAATCCCACCCAGACCGCGACGCTGAGATTCACCGGATGGACTTGAAAGAGTTCCCGCAGGTTGGCGCCGAGAACGGACCCGTCCAGGAACCAGGACTGTCCGTAGAGCCAGAGCATGAGGAATCCGCCCCCCCAGGCCACCGCCACCCCGGAGAACACGAGCAAGGCGGTGCTCATCGAGCGGAACTGAAGGTAGAGGATGATCAGGATGAGGATCAACGCGACCGGGAGGATGAGGCGCAGTTTCGCCTCGGCCCGCAGCTGGTTTTCGTAACTCCCCGCGAATGCGTAGCTGACCCCGGCGGGGATTTCGAGTTCACCGGTGCGGATCATCTCCCTCAGGAAATCAGATGCTTGCTGAACGACGTCAACCTCGGCATAACCCGGTTTCTTGTCGAACAGAACGTAGCCCACGAGGAAGGTGTCCTCGCTCTTGATCATCTGCGGGCCGCGTGTGTAGTTGATGTGTGCGAGTTGAATCAAGGGAATCTGGGCACCGCCGGGAGCGGGCACCAGAATCTGATCCAACGACTCGATGCGATCGCGCAGCTCGCGCATGTATCGCACGCGCACGCCGTATCGTTCGCGCCCCTCCACGGTCGTCGTGATCTGGCGTCCGCCGATGGCGACCTCGATCACATCCTGAACGGTTCCCACGTGAATCCCGTATTGCGCGATCCGCTCGCGATCGATCTCGATCTCGAGATAGGGTTTCCCCACGATGCGGTCGGCGAAGACGCTCGCCGGCTCCACGGACGGCACCTCGCGCAGGAGCGCTTCGATTTCGATCCCGACGGATTCGATCGTCTCGAGGTTGGGGCCCTTGACCTTGAGACCCATGGGCGCCCGCATCCCGCTTTGCAGCATGACCAGCCGCGTCGAGATCGGCTGAAGCTTGGGAGCGGAGGTCGTACCGGGAACCTGGGCGGCATCGACAATCTCATCCCAGATGTCGTCGGGTTCTGCAATCCCATCCCAGGTCTCGCGCTCGGGGTTGAGATCGGGGTCCAGCGCGCGCCGCCAGATTCTGAAGGGTCTGCCCCGCGGGTCGGGGATCAGCTTTCCTTCTGCATCCCGTTCGTAGGTGCCCTGCGCAAGGTAAGGTCCGCCATCGGGGGCCAGAACCGGGGCCCCATTCACCGACCGGACAGTATCGTCTTCGCTGCCTTTGAATCGAAAGCGCAGGCGCCCTCCATCCTCATCCAGCAGGTATTCCGGGTGGTAGTTGATGACTGTCTCGATCATCGACACCGGCGCGGGATCCAGCGGACTGTCAACGCGACCCAGCTTGCCGACCGCCGTCTCCACCTCGGGGATCCCTCGAATCGCCATGTCCTGCTTGCGCAGCACATCGGTGACCTCACCGATCGAGGCGTGCGGCATCGTGGTGGGCATCAGCAGATAGGACCCTTCATCCAAGGGCGGCATGAATTCCTTGCCCAGTCCCGGAAAGGTGTGCGCAAAGACCGAGACTGGGCGCCAGGTCTTCACCGAGGTGGGCAGCCAGCCAAAGAGCGGATCGAAACCCATCCAGGTGAAGAGACCGAAAACGACAATGATCGTCGGCAGCGCGAGGGCGAGCGCCTTGTGCGCCAGGCTCCAGCGCAGCAGCCGCGGATAGACGCGGTAGAACGACAGGAAGAAGAGCATCCACCCACCAATCAGCAACCCGGCGAAGAGCAGATTGAGCGCCAGGCCGCGCTCCGGTCCCAGCGGCATCCACTGGTCGGCGAGTAGGATCCCGACCCCGAGCACCGCGAGCCCCACGGCGATGCGTGGCGCCCAGCGCCCCGTTTGGGGCGGGACGATCTTGCCCAGGTATCCGTACACGCAGAGCACGAGCATGATGAGCCCGGCCCACCAGGCGAAGCCGATCCCGACCGCCACGCTTCCCGCGGCAAGAGCCAGGTAGAACAGGCCGCGGAGGAGACGATTCGCGCTCCGGGTGGCGAGGAGCAGATGCGCCGCGGAGGGAAGAACCGTCAGCGCGATCACAACCGAGGCGATGAGTGCAAATGTCTTGGTGAACGCCAGCGGTTGGAAGAGCTTGCCCTCTGCCGCGACCATCGTAAAGACCGGGAGGAAGCTGATGATGGTCGTGGCAACCGCGGTGACCACCGCCCCACCCACCTCGCGGGCCGCATCGAAGATCACATCGCGAGGGTTCTCGTCCGGCCCGGCGGCGTCAAGCCGACGGGTGATGTTCTCGATGAGGATGATCCCCATATCGACCAAGGTGCCGATGGCGATCGCGATCCCCGAGAGCGCCACGATGTTCGCATCCACCGAGAAACGCTTCATCGCGACGAAGCAGAGTAGTACGGCCAACGGAAGGAGACCGGACACCAGCATCGAACTGCGGAGCCGCACGAGCATGAGGAGGATCACGATGATCGTGACCAGGATCTGATGCGACAGCGCCGAGCGCAACGTGCCCAGGGTCTCATTGATCAAACCCGTACGATCGTAGAAGGGAATCACCTGAACTTGGCTGACCGTCCCATCGGCGAGTGTCTTACGCGGCAAGCCGGGAGCGATCTCAGCAATCTTTGCTTTGACGTTCTTGATCGCGGAGAGCGGATTCTCGCCGTAGCGCACGACGACCACGCCTCCCACCGCCTCGGTCCCTTCCTTGTCTAGCGCCCCCCGCCGCAGCGCTGGTCCTTGAGTCACATGGGCCACGTTCTTGACGTAGAGGGGCACGTTGTCGTTGACCTTGATGACCGCGTTTTCGATGTCTGAGATTTCGCGGACGAAGCCCAGGCCCCGGATCACGTATTCGACGCGATTCACTTCAATCGTTCGGGCGCCGACATCTCGATTCGAGTGTTTGATTGCGGCGATCACCTCGGGCAAGGTGATCCCGGCGGCCCGCATCGCCACCGGATCGACATCGATTTGATACTCGCGCACAAACCCACCGACCGACGCCACCTCACTGACCCCTTTGGCCGACATCAGCGAGTAACGCACGTGCCAGTCCTGGATCGATCGCAATTCGTCGAGCCCCCAGCCTCCCGTGGGGTTGCCGTCGGCGTCACGGCCCTCGAGCGTGTACCAGAAGACCTGTCCCAGCGCGGTTGCATCGGGCCCCAGACTCGGCTGAACGCCCGGCGGCAAGAGGTTGGCGGGCAGGCTGCTCAGCTTTTCCAGCATGCGGGATCGCGACCAGTAAAACTCCACATCCTCTTCGAAGATGACGTAGATGCTCGAGAAACCCATCATCGAGAAACTTCGAATCGACTTCACCCCCGGCAACCCCAAGAGCGCCACCGTGAGCGGGTAGGTGACCTGATCCTCGACATCCTGCGGCGAGCGCCCCATCCATTCGGTGAAGACGATCTGCTGGTTCTCGCCGATGTCGGGGATCGCATCCACGGGCACCGGATCCCGCGGAAGACCCGGCAGTTCCCAGTCAAAGGGCGCGACGATGATGCCCCCGCCGATCGCGAGCAGGAGGAGAAGCGCCACGATGAGCTTCTGATCCAGGCAGAACTGAATCACCCGATCGAGCGGTGAGAGGTTAGTCATGGCTATGCTCCCCCGCGGCTTGCTCGCTTCCGGCCCAGAGGACTTCCTTCTCGGAGCCGCACTTGAACATCATGCTGCCGAAGTAGGGATTCTCCGTGCCGGCGCGGTCCTGGAGCCAGTCGGCGCCTTTCCAATCGAACGCCATGGGGCAGTGGTAGCGCAGGATCGGGGCATCCGCGGTACTGCCGTAGCTTCGCACCGCCTGCGTCACGCCGATCGAGAGGAACTCGAAGATCACTCGGGCCCGCTCCACGTCAGGAGCCTCCGCCAGTTCGATCGAGCGGCGATGCAGGAGTTCCCGGTCTTCCTCCCAAAGCGCCTTGGCATCGGTATCCGGCAGGTCTGTCTCAACGGTGCTCACCACTTCGGCGAGTTTCTTGGCCGCCGTCTTGCCGGCCGGCAGGTCGTCGTGGCTGAGTGCAAACTGAAGCGCGAAGTACGCATCATAGACCGGCGTCATGGCGGCTCGGAATTCTTCGGTCACGGCCATCGGCTCGCGATCCTCTGCGACCAGTGGCTGCGGCTCCGAGGCGGCGGCGCCTCCTTCACCGGGACTCATCATGCTCGTGCCGGCCACGATTTGAATCGCGCTGTCGATCTTGAAGTTGCCGCGACTGACGACCTGCTCGCCTTCCTCGAGGCCTTCGTGCACGACATAGAAGTCCCCCGCTCTCGGGCCCAACTGGATCTCCCGCCCTTCGTAGGTGCCCTCCTGGGAAGGATCGGCCACATACACGATCGCGCGTTCGCCGGTAATGAGGGGCGCGGACGCGGGTATGACGAGCGGAGCCTCAGCCCCGCCCTCGCTCACGTAGCCCAGATCCTCTGCCCGCTTCAGCGGGACCCCGCAGACGTCACAGGTCCCGGGACCATCTTTGATGACCTCCGGATGCATGGGCGAAATCCACTTGCCTGCCAGATCGGGGGAGAAGACCTGCCCATCAGCTCCGACCTCCGACTCCACGACCGCATAGACGAGCATGCCGGGCTTGAGCTTTCCGTCCGTGTTGGCGACGTTGACCCTCAACGCCACCGTGCGGGTCTTCGAATCGACGAGCGGATCGATGAACACGAGACGGCCGTCAAACGATTCGCCGGGATAAGCCTCCGTGGTAAGCGTCACGGACTGCCCATAGTGGATCCAGGGAAGGTCGCGTTCGTAGGCCTCGATCTTCACCCACAGGTGCGAAAGGTCCGCGATCGAGTAGAGCGGCGATCCCGTTTTCACGTAACTGCCCTCGACCGCATCCTTCTTGATGACCACGCCGCTGATCGGCGCTTGGACCGTGATCTGGTCCCCCGGCGTGCCGCGAGATTCAATCTCGGCGATCTGCTCAGGACTGAGGCCCAGAAGTCGCAGCTTCTCCCTCGCCGCCGCCAGGTTGATCCCGGTCGCCAGCACCAGCTCCTGCTGCGCCGTTAGCAGTTCCGGGCTGTAGAGATCCAGCAGGTGATCGCCCGCCCGTACTTTGATGCCCTGATAATCGACATACAGGCGTTCGATGCGTCCGGGCATCCAGGCGCTGATGCGCGCCACGCGCGTCTCATCGAAGTCCACTTTGCCGATCATCCTGACCGGGCGCGTGACGAAGCGGCGCTCCACCGGAGTCGTTTCGACTTCCGCCAGCGTCCGCGCGTACGAACTCAGCGTGACCGATCTCTCCGAGCCTGACTCGCTCCCGCCGCTCTCGGCCGGAATCAAATCCATGCCGCACAGGGGACAGGAACCCGGCTTGGGCTGCTGAATCTGAGGGTGCATCGAACAGGTCCAGCTGACCTCGGCCTGCTCGGCCCCTTCGGCATGATCCCCGTGGTCCTGCGTGGGAGCCTGCTTGCCCGAACCGAGCCCGCCAATCCACAGACCCAGGGCAAAGACGAGAATGCCTCCCGCGGCGATCAGCAACGTCCTGTTCCGGAGCAAACGCGATCCTCTTTGGGTCGACATGGCGTCCATCCTCTTTAGTGGTGTTCGTGAGCGGTCTTCTTCGCAGGCTCAGTATCGTTCGCGGCGTCATCAACCTGGGGGATCTCTTCGAGGGTTACCCCCTTCTCGGCCATCGTCTTCAGGTAGGTGTCCGGATCCTTTTTGAACTTCTTGATGCAGGGAGCACAGCAGAAGTAGATTCGTTTTTCTTCCCAGTCGAGGAATACCGTGGAATCGATCTCCTCGTCCATGATCGGGCATAGGGTCTGCGGTACCGGCGCGTTGGCGAACTCGATCCCCTCGCTCTCCAAGCGCTTGATGTGCGACTGGGGGTCTTGATCGAACTTCTCGAAACATGATGGGCAGCAGAAGTAGACCCGCTTGCCGTCCACGTCCCGGTACACGCCTTCGTCGATCTCACCCCCCATGATCGGGCAGTGGGTTTGCGGCGTTCCCGCGGCCTCCTCGGCCTCGGCTGCCGGCGAGAGTGCGATGAGAAGCGCGCCGAGTATGACCATGCCGATCCTGCTTGTGTGTCTCATGATGTAGTCCTCTTTCTGTTATTGGCCTGCTGGGGCGTGTGCCCGATCGAGCGCCCGCCCCACGATCCATTCAATGCTGGCAAGGTGCCGGCCGCGATCCGCGCGGGCCCGCGCCAACCCCAGTTCCAGTCCGAGCAGATCCTGCTCGGCCGCCAGGACCTCCAAGTAGGACACGCCGCCGCCCGCGAAATCGCGGAGCGCCACGTCCAGCCCTTGGCTCGCAAGGGGAATCAATCGATCTTGATGAAGTGCGACTTGCCTCTCCGATTCCGCTAAGGCGCGCGCTGCAACCTGGAATTCAGCCTGTAACCGATTCCGGCGGTCCATGGTCTCGTGTCCCAAGGCCTGCTGCCGGAACCGGACCTCCTCTCGCGCCGCGCGATTGGCGCCGAACCACAGCGGCAGATTGAGCGACAGCGTGACCAACCACGGGTCCTTGCCGCTGTCAGCCAGCTGTGGATTCAAAGCCTCACCGGTTTGGATGTACTGCAACCCCACGCCCAACCCGGGATAACTCTTCTTCCCGGCGAGTCGGGCTGCGGCCTCGGCTCCCAGCAGGTGCGCTTCGAGCCGGCTCAGGTCGGGATGGCTGCTGATCGCATCACTCGCGGCAAGCGCGGTGATTTGCAGGCCCACTTCGGCGTAGTCGACCTGCGGAAACGCGGCCGTCTTGTTCGCCAGCGCGTCGGTGGGAAAATCGAGGACCGCTGCCAGGCGAATCCGACTTGTCTCGATCCGATCTTCCAGGCTCAGGGCCCGCTCTTTTAGCCTCTCGGCCTCGAGCTGAATCGCCAGGAGAGTCCGCTGCGAACTCGTGCCTACCTGGTAGCGCGTTTGGCTGATCTGTTCGAGCTGATCCATCAGACCCAGCTTCTGCTGCGTCAGCCGGAGGGCCTCCTGCGCGAAATGGAGATCGTAGAAAAGGTGTTTGGTCTCTCGAAGGAGCTCTTGGCGAACGCCTTCGCGCCCGGCGCCCTTGGCCGACGCCATCGCCTCGGCCCGAACCCTCTTCAGGCCGGGCAGGCCAAACCACGGAATCTGCTGGCTGAGCCCGAAGCGCTGCTCTTGGGGGCCCACGCGCGTCTCGACTGACTCGACGAAGTGGGCATAGGTCAGTTTCGGTTCCGGCCAGGCTCCGGCCTGAGCGGCTTTCTGCTGCTCGGCCAGCCAGTGCGCGTCGGCGGCTTTGAGAGCCGGAGCCTGGGACTCAGCCTGGTGAAGGAGGTCAGGGAGCTGGAGGACCTCCTCCGACGCCCCTGCCGCCGTACCCGCCCAGATGCCGAGGGCCACGCAAACGACGAGTCGGGCGCCCGCCAGCGGGGCCGATCCAGACAGATGCCTCTTATGATCGCGCATTCTTCTCCTCCGTGTTCACCTGGATGTGAGAACGCAGGGCGCTCAGGCCGAGCGGCTTTGCCAGGACGGTTTCCACACCGAGGTCGCGCAGTGCGCTCTGCGAAATCTGATCCGCGTGGGCCGTGATCACGACGCACGTGCAGTCCGAAGGCCGGGCCATCCTCAGTGCCCCGAGAAGATCGATGCCGGTCATCCCCGGCATCATGTAGTCGACGAGCAGCAGCTCCGGCCAGGCATCGGCCGGAAGAGTCCCGAGCGACTCGAGTGCGAGACCCGGCTCCGCGAAACAGCAGACCTCATGGCCTTCGGCGCCCAAGAGGATCTCGAGGCTTCGCAGGAGCGCGCGGTCATTGTCGACGATGGTGATTCTCATGGTCTCTCCACATCGGTGGTTTGATTCTCCGACCGAATGAGTGGCATGGAGCGGGCCAGGAGGATGACAAAGACTGGAATCGGCTCCCACGCAGAGGATTGCGCGAAACAGGACGACCGAGGATGGTGCACGGGGTCGTCAGGTCCTGGCGACCGAGTCGCCAGGTTCTGACGATCCGCAAGGGCGGATTGGTCTAGTCGCGGAGCCCGTAGCCCTTCAGCTTCTTGCGCAGCGTCGTGGGGGAAATCTCGAGGAGCTTCGCGGTTCGGGTCACGTTCCCGCCGCAAGCCCGGTAGGCCTTGCCGATGTGTTCTTTCTCCGCCTCGCGAAGAGACAACACCGGCGCCCGATCCTCTCCCGGCGATTCGGACGGTTCGGCCTCCGGCCGGCCCCTCGCCTGCCGCAGAAGCGGCTCAAAATCCTCGGCGGTGAGAACGTCACCCCGAGAAAGGGTGATCGCTCTCGCAAGCACGCTCTGCAGCTCGCGCACGTTGCCCGGCCAATCGTAAGCCATCAAACTGACCAGCGCGCTCTCATGAATTCCACTCACTCTCCGATGAAGACGCTTGCTCAAATCCTGGATGAGGTGGTTGGCAAGCAGCGGAATGTCCCCTTGGCGATCACGCAGCGCGGGCACCCGCAGCCGCGCGACCGCCAGGCGGAAGAAAAGATCTTCCCGAAAGCGACCCGCGGCGACTTCTGCCTTCAGATCACGATGGGTGGCGGCGATGACCCGGGCCCGGAACGCGATGGGCTCCAATCCCCCCACGCGCTCGAATTCCCTTTCCTGAAGCACGCGAAGGAGCTTGGCCTGGAGGTCGGGCGCCAGGTCCCCGATCTCATCCAGGAAGAGCGTTCCCTCTCCCGCATGCTCGAGCCGCCCGGTCTTTCGCTGGTCGGCCCCGGTGAAGGCCCCCTTCTCATGGCCGAAAAGCTCGCTTTCAGGCAGCGTGGCGACGATCGCCGAGCAGTTGATCGCAACAAACGGCTGCGCAGGAGTACCGGCCTCATGAAGCGCGCGGGCAACCAGCTCCTTACCCGTCCCACTCTCCCCCTCGACAAGCACGGTCTCGCGATTCTGCGACAGCAAGCCGATCTGTTTGAGAACGTCGAGGATCCGGCGATCCTTCCCGACGATCTCACCGGGTCCCGCCTGCGAATCCTCCTCACTGGCGGTCGCCGGAGGAACCTGCGCTCCCAGGCGACTCGCCTTCTCCATGACCACGATGATCTCGTCGAGTTCAAACGGTTTGCGAAGGTAGTCGAACGCCCCCTCCCGCATCGCTTCGATGGTGGCGCGCATATCCTGCGTCCCGGTGATCATGACGACCAGAAGATCCGCGTTCTCTTCGCGCAAACGCTGCAGGACCTCCAGCCCACTCATGTCCGGAAGGCCGAGATCCAGGAACACGATCTCCGGCGGCCATTCGGAGCAAAGCTCCTGTCCCTCGGTTCCCGAGTGAGCAGTGCGCACTTGGTGGCCACGATGCTCGAGCTGCAGTTGCATCGAGCGGCACAGCGCGCGGTCATCATCGATCATCACGATCCGGTTCATGATCGGCCCTCTTCAGGTCCGCGCCCTCCCGGCAACAGGAGGGTGAAGCGAGCACCCTGGGGTGTGCGGTTTTGCGCCCAAACGGTTCCCCCGTGATAGTCCACGACCTTCTTCACCGTGGCCAGCCCCAAGCCGGTCCCCTCCTCCCGCGTCGTGAAGAACGGGCTGAAGAGACGAGCCATGTCCCGGTCGGAGATTCCGGCGCCCAGATCTTCAACGCAGATGCGCACCTGCTGCTGGTCGCCCTGATCCGCCTGCGCCCGAATCGTGACCTCCTGAGACGGTCCCGAGGCCTGAATCGCGTTCAGCACCAGATTCGACAGCGCCCGCCGCAGCTGCTCCCGATCCGCGCGGATGAGCAGATCGTCCGGCCTGCAACGCACGGCCATCGTCACATCCTTCTCGTGGGCATGGGACGAGACGACATCGCAGGCATCGCGGATCAGATCGGCGGCGCGGAGCAACTCGAGGTTGAGCTCGAGCGGACGGCCGTAGCTCAGGAGTTCGCCGAGCATCGTCTCCAACCTGTCGACCTGCTCGGCGGCGATGGCCGCCAGCTCGGCGTGCAGGGGATCATCGGCGACCTTCTCCTTCAACGCCTGGAGATTCATCTTCACCGAGGAGAGCGGATTCCTCATCTCGTGGACAATGCTGGAACTCAACTGTCCCACGGCGGCGAGACTGGCCGCCTGCTGAAGGCGCTCCTGCGCGATGGCCAGTTCGTCGAGCATCCGATTGAACGCGTCCCCCACTTCCGCGGCTTCCGCACCATCGAGGGCGCCGACGCGCTCCGCGGCATCTCCGGCGGCGATCCGCCGGGCAACCCTGGCCAGCTGTTTCAGAGGGCTGGCGATGCGCCTCGCCCCCGCGGTCGCCAAGGCGGCCACGATCAGCATGGTGATCAAGCCGGTCACCAGTGCCCGCCGGCGGAGGACGCGAAGCCACGCGAAGGCTTCGGCCTCTTCGACCTCGACGACGAGCGTCCAGCTGAGCGCCGGGAGGGCCACCGCTGCTCCCAGCACCTTGTGCCCCTCTGCACTCAGATAGTGAGACACCCGGGGAGCATCGGTCGTCGGCGCCTCGACCTGGCGATCGGCTGCAGGGTAGCGACCACCCGACGTTCGGACGTGCACGCGCCCGGTTTCTCTCAAGCCGGTTCGATCGAAGAGGATCGGATCGACAATCTCGGGCACGGCAATCTCCGCGACGAGAAACGCGCTGGTATCGCCGCCGGCTTCCGGCACCCGCCGGCCAACCTGGAGGGTGGGCAAGACGCCCGCACTGTCCACCAGAGACACCCAGACGATGGTGTCTTCGGCATCGAGTCTGGTTCTGAGACAGTCGTCGGGACGAATCTGGAGCGGGGGAACGAACGGCTCGCGGGAGCGTCCGGAGCCGTCCACCGCAAGCATGCAGCAACTGCTTCGAGGCTCTCCACTCTGCACGACCGGATTCCAATCCCCATCGAAGGCCGCGATTGCCCGGTAAAACGGGCTCGCGGTGCGAAGGTCTTCGAAGAGTGCGCGGAGTTCGGCGCGCCGGGTTCCTGCGGTGTGGAGAGCAAACTGCGCGGTAGGCGCACCCATCGATGGAGAGATCGCCAGGAGGCGCAGGTCGGAGCCGATCCCCTCCAACCAGGCGTGGATGCGCGTCTGACGCGATTCGAGCACGGAGAGAAGGTGGGCTTCCTCGGAATCGATGATCGCCTCTCGCGCGCAGTGATACCCTTGAAACGCCATGACGAGCAGGGGTCCCAGGGCGGCGATCGACATCCACAGAAGAATACGCCAGGCCAGACTCTGCCGCCGGACAGCCCTGTGTGCCGTTTGGGTCATTCGATCTCCTGCCTGCGCCCGAGCCCCATCGTCATCGCGTCACGCACTCGTTTCCTACCCACCGCGGGTGGTCCGGATCCCAGGGCCCCTCGGCAGCGGCAGGATACCGCTTTCCCTCGGACCGCGCCAGCAAGCCAAACGCAATAAGATGGCAGCCAAATGGTCGATGAGACTTGTCCCCCAGACCATGTCCACCCCGGCCGATCGCAGTTGACAACATCCGTATATTCGCTAATATGCATATTCGGAATTGAGGAGAGCCATGCGAAAACCGACCCCAGAAGAAATCGAGCTTCTAAACAGGCACTGCTGCAGTGCTCTCAACGATCGCACCCGAATCGCCATCCTCTACGAACTTGGCGAGGGTCCCAAAAACGTGACCTGTCTTGTCGATGCCTTGGGTATCCCCCAGGCCACGGTCTCGCGCCACCTCACGGTCCTGCGCGAGCGCAGTTTTGTTGTCGCCACTCGGGACGGCAACCGCGTTGTGTACGAGTTGGAGGATGACCGCGTCCTGGAAATCCTCAATTCCATGCGCCGGATTCTGGCAACCAAGCTGCGTCACCAGGAAGAGACCGCCGGGCGCATCCGATCCGCCCAGCGTGCAACGAAACGTAAACGCGGCACCCGCCCGCGCTAGACCCAGGTGCGGCCACTTGACCAGGCCGATCCAATCTTGGAGGAAGAACGATGAGTGTTGACGTTGCCCAGGAACTGCAGGAGCTGAAACAGAAGGTGGATGCCCTGGAGCCGGGAGCGAAGCCGAAGCTGTCGATGATCGTCTTCTCCGGCGATCTGGACAAGATGATCGCGGCTATGATCATCGCGACCGGAGCCCGCGCGATGGGGCTGGAGGTCGTCCAGTTCTTCACCTTCTGGGGAACCGCCGCCCTTCGCGATGCAAAGGGCAGCGCCCAAGGCAAGGACTTCATGTCCAAGATGTTCGGGTGGATGCTCCCCAAGGGGCGCAACAAGCTCACCCTCTCCCAGATGAACATGGCCGGGATGGGCACGGCGATGATCAAGGACCTGATGCGCAAGAAGAACGCCCCCAGCCTTGATCAGTTGTTTGAGATGGCCGGGCAGTTGGGCGTACAGATCAAGATCTGCGAGATGTCGATGGACCTCATGGGCTTCAAACGCGAAGAGATCATCGACTATCCACACCTCGACTATTGCGGGGTCGCCGTCTTCCTGGCGGAGGCTCAGGAATCGAAGATTCAGCTCTTTATCTAATATCCTGGAGGGAAACATGGCTGACTACGAGGTTACGAAGGTCCTGGATCTGAAGGGTCTCCCCTGCCCCATGCCGGTTGTGCGCATGAGTCAGGAGATCGGATCCATCGAGGTGGGACAGGTCATCGAAGTTCACACAACCGATCCGGGGTCTTTGGCCGACTTTCCCGCCTGGGCGAAGAGCTCCGGGAACGAAGTTCTGGACACCGCCCAGGAAGAAGGCCTGATCAAGATTTTCGTGAAGCGTGTGAAGTAGCCCGCGAGCCGGCACCCCTTCGAGGGGCCAGCTCGCCAAGGAGGTGTGATGGGCAGCGCCATTTCATACTTCATCCTGGTGCCGATGGTCTACCTGGCGGCACTCGTATTTGTGGTCGGCGTCGCCTTCAAGGCGATCGCGCTCCTACGTGCTCCGCGTCATTCGGCGCCCCTGCGGGTCTATCCGCGGCCGAAAGCACCCGCGCTCGCGGCCCTCTCGGACACGTTTCTGATGCCCCAGATCCGCAGCCAGAATCCCGTCTTCTGGTTCTTTCTGGTCATCTATCACGTGGGGTTCGTGCTGCTTATCCTCGGGCATCTGGACCTGTTTCCCGGCATCACGATCATGCCGGAGGAGTCGGTCCACATGGTGGGCAACGGATTCGCCGGGGTTGCCGTCACCCTCTCGGTGCTCTACTTCCTTCTGCGGCGCATGCGGGGAGGGGTCAAGGACATCTCTGTCTTCGGTGACTACCTCCTTCTCCTGCTGCTGCTGTTCCTCTTTCTGACCGGGGACACGATCAGCTGGGCCAACTCCTGGAACGAGGACGGATTCGTGCTCGGCAAGGTGGAGTTTGCCGACTACCTGCAGATCTTGACCAAGTTCAGTTTCGAGAGCCCGCGTGACGCGTTGGACGGTTCACACTATATCGTCGTCGTGCTGCACGTTCTCTTGGCCAATCTGTTCTTGATGACCTTCCCGTTCAGCAAGGTGATGCACACCTTCTTTGCCATGCCGCTCAATCGGCTCAGGAGGGGATTCTAATGGACCAAGCCCTTGCCGATAAGCTGAAGGGGCTCTTCGCCACGAAGCTGAGTCGTGAGATGCAGCTCTACTTGGACACCTGCGCTCGCTGCGGCAACTGCTTCGAGGCCTGCCACGTCTACGCCTCGATGCCCGAAACCCGCTACACCGCCGTGGCCCGCGCCGAGGTCATCCGCAAGCTGTTCCGTCGCTACTTCCGGGCGGAAGGGAAACTGGCGCCCTGGCTGGGCGAGACGATGGAATTGACCGACGAAGCCCTCGATAAAGTTTACGATGCGGCCTTCACCTGCACGGGCTGCCGCCGCTGCGTGACCTACTGCCCGTTTGGAATCGACACCCAGATGATCCAGTCGATCGCCAAGCTGCTCTTGGTGGGCGCCGATCGGGAACCGAAGCTCCTCACCATGCTGGCCGACATGTCGATCGCCAAGGGCGAGACGATTGCCAGCACGAAGGACGACTTCGAGAAGGCCATGCAGAACCTGGAAGCGCAGGTGATCGAGAAGTGGCGTTCGGAGGCCGGCAAAGAGGCCATTCCGGTCGGTGTTGAACAGACCGACGTGCTCTACGTCGCCCTGGCCGGAGCGCACTCGATCGTGCCGGCCGCCGCCATCATGAACGCCGCCGGCGAAAACTGGACCCTCAGCTATTTCGAGGCGGTCAACTTCGGAGCCTTCGTCGGCAACCCGGAGAAGACCAGGGAGATCTCCGAACGGATCATTGCCGAGGCCAGGCGCCTGGGGGCTAAAGAGGTGGCCATCTGTGAATGCGGCACCGCCTATCGGGTGATGGCTCACCAGTGGGGCGAGCTGCCGTTCAAGGTGGTCAGCTTCGTGGAGTTGATCGATCGGTACCTCACCCAAGGACGGATCCGGGTCGAGAAGAACAAGCTTGCCGGGCCCGTCACCTATCACGACCCCTGCCAGATGGGTCGCAACGGCGGTGTCCTCGACCAGCCCCGGCGGGTCCTCTCCCACCTCACCGATCAGCTCATCGAACTCAAATCGACGCGCGGGGAGAGCTACTGCTGCGGCGGCGGGGGCGGCTTGGTGGCCATGGGTGAGAAGGACTTCCGCATGAAGTCGGGCAAGGTGAAGGCGGATCAGATGAAGGAGACGGGAGCTCGCGTCTGCGTGACGGCCTGTGAAAACTGTCACACGCAGCTTTCCGATCTCAATGAGCATTACAAAGTCGGTCATGAGGTCCTGTTCCTCTCGAGTATGGTGGCCGACTGTCTCTTGTCCTAAAGGTCTATTGTGGGGAGTTTCGTACCTCAAACTCATCAGGGGAGGTCTCTAGAATGAAACGGCGTATTCTGTTTGCGGTGACCGCAGCCATGCTGATGTTCACTCCGATTGCGTGGGGAACCAACGGGATGAACATGGAGGGCTACGGTCCGATCGCCCAGGCAATGGGCGGCGCCTCGCTCGCCCATGAGAATGGGACGGCCGCGACGATGAACAATCCGGCCACGCTGGCGTTGTCGGAGGCCGGGATTCGCCTGGATCTGGCCGTCGGCCTCTTGGGTCCGAATGTGAAGGCCACGGTCATGACGCCCAATGGTGAAATGATCGCCGAGTCCACGGCGGATCAGTTCTTGATGCCCGCCTTCGGACTCTACTGCCAGAAGGAACGCTTCGGGATCGGGCTGGGCGTCTTCTCGCAGGGCGGCATGGGCACCCAGTACGAGAACGACACCTGGATGGCTGATCCCGCCATGGGTCAGAACAGCGCTTTGACCGAAGGAATGATCAACCGTTCCGAGGTCGGTGTGGGACGCGCGATTCTCCCGCTAACCTACAAGGTCAACGAGAAGTTCTCGGTTGGTGGCAGCTTCGACTTCGTGTGGGCAAGCATGGATCTGCAGATGGCGATGAGCGAGGCCCAGTTCCAGGACCTGGCAAATCCCGCTGCGCAGACCATCGGTTCGGCGAGCGGCACGCTCGTGGGCGCGTTCGGGTCGATGTACGAGCCCTTCGGCGGCACGGGCATCTCGAAGCTGCACCATGCCTACTTCGACTTCAGCGACGACAGCGACTTCACGGGCCAGGCCACCGGCACCGGCTTTGCGGCCAAACTCGGATTGCATTTCCAGCCGACCCCGGAGTTCGCCGTCGGTGCGACCTATCACAGCAAGACCAGCCTGAGCGATCTTGAAGCCGACGAAGCCGACATGGTCATGGGCGTCAACATCGACCCCGGCGTTCTCCAGGGCTCCCCCACCGGCACCTATCAGGACATGATGATGCCGGTCGCCGGAAGCATCACCATCAAGGATTTCGAGTGGCCGGCCGTCATGGGGTTGGGTGTGGCGTTCCAGGCCACCCCGAAGCTGCTCCTGGCCGCTGACGTGAAGCAGATTCAGTGGGCCGACGTGATGAAGGACTTCACGATGCTCTTCACCGCCAGTGACGCGGCCACGAACGGCGGCTTTGCCGGACTCGAGATGGAAGCCACCCTGTTCCAGGAGTGGGATGACCAGATGGTGATCGGCGTGGGCGCGGCATTTGATGCCACCGAGGCCCTTACGCTCCGCGCCGGGTTCAACCACGGCGCCAACCCGGTGCCGGACGACTTCTTGAACGCGCTCTTCCCCGCCATCGTGGAGAGTCACCTCACCTTTGGCGCGGGCTATGCGTTGGGTCAGCACTCGGCGCTGGCGCTGTCGGTCGTTTCCGGCCTCGAGGTGGAGCAGACCAACCCGGGCAACGGCTCGACGATGCCTGAGGTCACCTCGTCGCACAAGCAGCTGAACGCACAGCTGATGTACACCCACAACTTCTAGACGAGATCGATTCGGTCGCACCGGCGGCCGGGCGCACATACAGAAAGGCGCGGTCACCACCTGGGTGACCGCGCCTTCTTATTTGTACCGCTGGGCGGGCCGTCGAGCGGCCCCCTCGCCACGCGAGCCTAGTTCTCCGTCAAGACGTGCTCGTCGTACTCGATCTCGAATCGCAGCTTATGCTTCGCCTCTTCCTGGGCCAGGTCGAGCAGCAGGTTCTTGATGCCCTCGTCCTCGGCCTTGGAGGCCAGATCGCTGTACAAACGAAACGCGGCCTTCTCCTTCTTCATCGCCAGGATCAAGGCGCTCTGATAGCTGATATCGGGGGTCGGCTCCTCATCCACCAGATAGTCGCTGATCTTAAGATCCGGCACCGTGGCCGATCCGCCACCGCTGATCAACTCGCGGCCACCTTCCTTCACCTTCGTCAGCTTGGCCTTATGCCCCGCCTCTTCCTTGGCGAACTGCTCGAAGGCCAGCTTCATCGCTTCATTCTTGGCCACCTGGACGAGGCTGGTATAGAAGTCGACCGCCTCCTGCTCCCTCTGGATGGCGAAGTCGAGAATCTCATTGACTGTCATCGGAACCCCCCTTACTCGACCAGCGTGAACATGTCCTTGCCGACCCCACACAGCGGGCATACCCAATCATCCGGGATGTCTTCCCACTTCGTCCCCGGCGCGATTCCGGAATCCGGGTCGCCCACCGCGGGATCATAGATGTAACCGCAGGCATCGCACTCCCATTTCTGCATCGGCTTTCCTCCCCCTGCCGTAGACTCCTTGTCAGACTCTGTCGGTCAGCTTCTGAGCGACATCCGCGCCAAGCTGACGACACCGGGCCAGAACATCCTGGTCCGGCACGAAGACCGTGCGCTGGCTTTCGACCGCCAGCTCAACACCCATGCTATCAAAGATCTCTTCAACCTGGCGGACGGCCTCTCCGCTCCACCCGTAGGATCCGAACACGGCACCCAGCAGGTTCTTGGGCTTCAGCCCCTTCACATAGCTGAGCAGATCCGCAACGGTGGGGTACATCTGGCCGTTGATCGTGGGCGACCCGATCAGGAGGGCGCCCGCATCGAGCAACTCCGTGGCCACGTCGCTGCGGTGACTCCCGTTCAGTGGCATGAGCCGGACCGGGCAACCGCCAGAAGAGATGCCCTCTCCAACGGCCCGCGCCATCTCCGCCGTGCTCCCCCACATCGTGTCATAGACGACCAGCGCCTTGCGGGAACGCTTCTGGGCCGACCAGGTGGCGTACGCCTCCACGATCTGTTCCGGGTTCTCTCGCCAGACCGGTCCGTGGTCAGGCGCGATCATCTTCAGATCCAGATCCAGGCCGGGCAGAGAGGCGAGCAGCTTGTTGACCACCGGCGCGAACGGCACGACGATATTGGCGAAGTACTTTGTCGCCTCCTCGCGCAGAATCGTCTCATCGAGCTGGTCAGCGAAACGTTCGTCCGTGGCCAGGTGCATTCCGAAGGCATCGTTCGAAAACAGGATCCCCTCGCCCGCCAGGTGGCTGAACATGCTATCCGGCCAGTGAAGCATTCGTGTTTCCACAAAACGAAGCCGATCCTTGCCGAGGTCCAACTCCTCGCCGGTCTTGACGATGTGCAGTTCCTGATCCCAGTGGAAGTGGTTCTGCAGCGCCTTGACCCCCAGGGAGGACGCAAACACCTTTTCCGGCTTCACCTGCTCGATCACCTGAGGCAGACACCCTGAGTGATCCATCTCGGCATGGTTCGAGACGATGTAATCGATCCGGCTCGGATCGACCACGGAGGAGATCCGGGACATCATCTCACCGAGAAACTCCTTTTTGACCGCATCGACCAGCGTGATCTTGTCACCCGTGATCAGATAGGCGTTGTAGGTCGAGCCGCGGGAAGTGAGATATCCGTGGAAATCCCGCAGCTCCCAATCGACGACGCCCACCCAATGCACGTTGTCGCTGATCTTGACCGCCTGGAATGTACCTGCCATGTGCTGCTCCGTCCCTTCCGGGCGCCCTGTTACTCCGCGACCGGCGGCGTGAAAACGCGCCGTCCCAGCTCATTGTCGAGCATGAACATGCCGCCCTTGTTCTCTCCGACCAGCGTGAGCTTCTGCACGATGTCGTCGACGGACGCTTCTTCTTCAACCTGCTCACCCACGAACCACTGCAGGAAGTTGTTGGTCGCGTGATCACTCTGCGAGAGGGCCAGATCCACCAGCTTGTTGATGCACCCGCTGATGTGCACCTCGTGATCGTAGGCTCCCTTGAAGGCGGCCAGCGGGGAAGCCCAGGTCGTCGCGGGCCCCTCGATCGCCGTCAACTTCACGGCGGCGCCGCGCTCGCAGATGTAGGCGAAGAACTTCTGCGCATGAGCGAGTTCTTCCATGGCCTGGTTCCGCATCCAGGAGGCGAAGCCCGCCAAACCGGTGGATTCGAAATGGGCCGCCATCGAGTAGTAGAGGTAGGCTGAGAACAGCTCTTCGTTGATTTGCTCGTTGAGCGCCGTCTCCATCTCCTTGCGCAACATCTCTAGGCCCTCCATAGACCGTGGAGGTTACAGTAGGCTCGCACGGTCAGGTTTTTCGCATCGGTGGCAAAGGTCGCCTTCGGCGGATCGCCGGGATTGAGATGATGCTGGAACACCTTGCCGTCCGCGGTGAGTTCGATCCACTCGATATAGTGTTTCTCTTCCATCGGATGGTCCACGGAGCCGACGCTCACGGAAACCGATCCTTCGGCCCGCTCAACCACCGGCACGTGTTTCTCCTGAGCAGCGTCGGTCGAGTTTTCGGAAAGCAACGCCATCGGTTCGTTGCAGCACACCAAAGTTCCGGGACCTTCGTGAAGAACTTCGACCATGATCCCGCACTTCTCGCATTTGTAGACTTGAAGCTTCTCAGCCATAACTTTCTCCTCTTCGATTCTCGAGTTCTCTCAATCGCTCAGGTGTTCGTGGTTGCGTTTTCAGTCCCGCCGGAATGGAAGCCGAGTCTAGCTGTCGGATCAACGAACGACTATACACAAGGACCAGACAAACTGGAAGTGGCAGTCAGGGACCAAACTCGGCGACCGCGGACCCTCCCTACGACATGTGCTTGGCGAGGTACTCCGCCACGCCGTCGGCCGTAGGCTTCATCGCGACCTCGCCTTCGGTCCAATTGGCCGGGCAGACCTCACCGTGCTTCTCAGTAAACTGCAGCGCATCGACCATCCGAATGGCCTCATCAACGCTCCGCCCCAGGCTGAGATCGTTGACGACCGCGTGGCGGATGACACCTTCCTTGTCGATCAGGAAGAGCCCCCGCAGGGCCACGGCCTCGTCGGCCAGAACGCCGTAGGAACGGGAAATCGACTTGTCCAGGTCAGCGACCAGCGGGTATTTGATCTGGCCAATGCCGCCCTTGTCGATCGGGGTGTTCTTCCAGGCCAGATGGGTGAAGTGCGAATCGATCGAAACGCCGATCACCTCCACGCCCTTTTTCTGGAAAGCTTCGAGTTTCTGATCGAACGCGATGATTTCCGACGGGCAGACGAAGGTGAAGTCGAGCGGGTAGAAGAACAGGACCACGTACTTCCCACGGTAGTCGGAGAGCTTCAGCTCGGAGAATTCGTTGTCGGCCATCACGGCCTGCGCAGCGAATTCGGGTGCCTCCTTGGTAACGAGAGTCGACATCGGCAGATCCCCTTTCCTAGGTATGTTTCCATTGCCGGTGCAGGCAGGCCTTCTCCTCCTCGGAGAGGTGCCCATTGCACACCCGGCAGATTCCCACGATCTCGAGCCGCAGACCCAGAACCTGTTCCGTATCCAGCTCCGCGACCTTTTTCAAAGCTGACTCATCCACAACGTCACCTGACGAGTGAACATCCGAAATGCAATCACAAGCCACACACCGCAGATGGTAGTGAGGATGCAGATCCGCGTCGTAGCGGGTCTGCCCCCCACCCAGATCGAGTTTGCGCACCGTGCCCTGCTGAACGAGAAGGTCCAGATTTCGGTAGACCGTCCCCAGGCTGATGCGCGGCAGCTTGTCGCGCACGATGTCGAACAACTCCGTGGCCGTGGGGTGCGTCCGAAGGTGCGATAGCTCTTCCAAGATCACCCGGCGCTGCTTTGTGTTTCTTGTATGTGGGCTCATGCTTGCTCCTATCAATAACAGAAGCTATTACTGATAAGTTTCAATGTCAACTCTTTTTGTTCAGTCCCGTGTGGGGTACGGTGTTCTCGTAGTGGACAGCGCCGCCAACCGTGGCGGCAGGTGATGTGGAGGAAATCATGGACGAGAGCACAAAACGTGTGGCCGAGGGCCTGAAGAAGGCGATGCAGGCCGAGCATGAAGGTCGGCACTTCTATCTGATGGCGGCCGGGAGCACCCAGGACGCCAAAGGGCAAGCGACGTTCACGGACCTGGCAGAGGAAGAGCTTGACCATTTCAACTATCTCAAGAGGCACTATGAATCCGTTCTCAAGACCGGCAAGGTCGATGCGACGGCCGTTCTGGGGGAACAGAAGGCGCTGAGCGGAACCCACCCCATCTTCTCTGAAGAAATCAAGACCCGGGTGAAGGACGCTCACTATGAGATGACCGCCCTCTCGATCGGGATCCAGCTCGAACTCTCTGCGGTGAACTTCTACCGGGCCGAGGCGGAAGCGACCAGCGATCCACAGGTGAAGAAGCTCCACGAGGAACTCGCCAAGTGGGAGCAGGGACATCTGGCGGCGCTGGAGCAGCAGGCCAACGCGCTGAAAGAGGACTACTGGCACGACGCCGGGTTCGCGCCGTTCTAGATTCTCGCAGACTCATGAGTAGCAAAACGCCGCTCCCCTACCGGGGGGCGGCGTTTGCATACGCTATTGCTTCGTGGAACCCGCCGGAGAGGCTACGTTCCGTACCGGCGCTGCTCCTCAGGTCCCCGGGAGGTCGGCGGATCCAGGGAACGGGACCTCTCCTCCTGCGCGGCTGATTCCACCAGTGACTCGGCTGAGAAGAGGGTTCGCTGCGCACGCCGGGGCTGGTCTTTGCTCCGTTCGATTCCCTCGAGCTGGATGGTCCGCGCCGCGACGTCGAGTTCCTGGGCCAGATGGCTGAGTTCAACCAGCTGCTGTCTGGCGTTGCGGATCGTCTTGTGACGAAGCGCGGGGTGTTGATTCTCTTCCGCGTCCAGCAGGGTCAGGAACGCGTCCATCGAGTCCCCGCTCTTCTCCATCCGCAGGCGCACCTCGTCGAGAACCGCGACCAGGTCCTTCCACCAGGTCAGGGCCCGGCGGTTTGCCTCGAACAACCGGTGCTTGAGGCGATGGTGTTTAACCCAATGCCGCAGTGCTCGATCCAGCAGGAAGGGCGTCAGCATATCGCGATAGAGGATTTCGGCCATCCCCGCGCGTAGCCATCGTTCCGACTCGATCAGCTGGCCTGATCCAATCCCGAGAATCGGGAAGCTGCTGCGGGACACGAACCGGATGCGGCTGACGAACTCGGGCTCGGAAAAGGAGGGGTCTTCCATATCGAGAAGCATCACATCACCGGCGCCGGTGTAGGCCAGATCCAGACACTCCTGTTCGGTCGCCACGTGGCGGATCCGCCGGCGGCGCGGGATGAGCCCACGGATGAACCGGGAATCTTCCGATTCGGCGACCACGACCTGCAAACAACGTTTCACATGACCCCCCTGATGAGTTCTCCACTTGAAGTCGACGGGCGATGCCCGCCCCCGGCGAGTTCGCTCCCTCTATGATCTTCGGCAGGCGCCGGCGGGGGCTTGAGGAGGCGACGGAATTTGGCCCGGCGATACGCGCAAGTGGCTCATGAGATGCACTATACGGTGGCTGAGGGGCGCCGTCTCTTTTTTCGCGTGTGCGTGACCAGCTGTTCGAAAATCGATTCGACGACCAGGTCGCTGCTCAGCTCGGGATGAAAGCTCGCCGCCAGGAGCGAACCCTGGCGGACGAGCACGGGGATTCCGTCGTGGAGGGCGAGCACGGAGACCGACTCCCCCACGCGCGTAATCTTGGGAGCGCGGATGAAGACGAGTTCGAGGTCCGCTTCCGTTGCCCGCCGATCGAGCCCGACTGACGGGGTCAGGTCAGTGGGCACCTGCGCAGACCCCGACGCGGTGAAGGAATCGACCTGCCGCCCGTAGGCGTTGCGCTGCACGGTGACATCGATCAACCCCAACGAATCCTGCTGGGGGTCGACGACCTTCCGGGCGAGTAGGATCAGGCCGGCACAGGTACCAAAGATCGGCTTTCCATTGCCTGAGAAACTGAGCACCCCGTCCCAGAGGCCGGTCTCCTTCATGAGCTTGATCAGTGTCGTGGTTTCGCCGCCGGGCAGGACCAACCCATCGACCTTCTCGAGCTCGGCCGGGGTGCGCACTTCTCGCGTCACGCACCCCAGCCGTTCAAAGCCGCGGGCATGGGCGGCAAAATCCCCCTGCAGGGCCAGCACGCCGATCGTGCTCGCTGCGCCCATGGTGTTCTCACCTGTAGAAGACATCGTCGGCAAGCCTACCAGCCGCGGGTCTGCAGCAGATCCTCGGGTGCCATCTTCGACACATCCAGACCGGCCATGGCGTCACCGAGACCTTCCGACAACTTCGCGAGCATGTCGAAGTCCTGGTAGTAGGTCACCGCCTTGACAATGGCGGCCGCGCGAGGTGCGGGATCACTCGACTTGAAGATCCCGCTGCCCACGAAGACGCTCTCGGCGCCCAGCTGCATCATCAGCGAGGCGTCGGCCGGGGTGGCGATGCCGCCGGCGGAGAAGTTCGGGACCGGCAGTTTGCCCTCTTTGGCGACCCAGCGAACGATCTCGTACGGTGCGCCGAGCTCTTTGGCCTTGGTCATCAACTGCTCCGGCCTCAGCAGGGTGAGCTCGCGGATACCACCGGTGACGGCCCGCATGTGGCGCACGGCCTCGACGATATCGCCGGACCCCGCCTCACCCTTGGTGCGAATCATGGCCGCGCCTTCGCCGATCCGGCGGAGGGCCTCTCCGAGATCCCGGCATCCACAGACGAAGGGCACCTTGAACGCGAACTTGTCGATGTGATAGCGCTCATCGGCCGGAGTCAGAACCTCGCTCTCATCTACGAAGTCCACCCCGAGCGCTTCGAGGATTTGAGCCTCCGCGAAGTGTCCGATGCGCGCCTTCGCCATCACGGGGATCGTCACGGCCTTGATGATCTCCCGAATCTTGGTGGGATCGGCCATGCGGGCCACGCCGCCATCACGGCGAATGTCCGCGGGCACGCGCTCGAGCGCCATCACCGACACCGCCCCCGCGTCCTGGGCGATCTTCGCCTGTTCCGCGTTGGTGACGTCCATGACGACCCCGCCCTTGAGCATCTCTGCCAGGCCGGTTTTGACCCGAAGCGATCCGATTTCCATCTCAAACCTCCTTCTTCACGAATCTGGCGTTACAGAGGCGGTAAAGCCCCATCCTCGGGGCGCGGCTCCACATTCGGCAGGCGCAGCTGAGCCTGAATCAGCTCACCCAGCAGCGTGATGCCTTTCAGAATGCGGGCTGGCGTTTCACGATTGAAGGTCAGCCGGAGCCCATCGGCTCCACCCCCGTTCGGATAGAACGCGGGCCCCGGCGCGAACAGAACGCCCTTGGGGGCGGCTTCGCGCAAGAGCGCCGTACTGTCGAGCGGCGCGGGCAGCGTGGCCCACAGCGTCATCCCCCCCCGGGGACGAGTCCAGCGGGCACCGGGCGGGAAGTGGTTGGGCAGTGCTTGCAGCATCGCCCGCAGCCGCTTCCCATACAGAGAGCGCAACCGGACCAGGTGCTCGTCGAGCTGTCCAGAGCGGCAGAACCGGTCCATGATGCGTTGCGTGAGCACGCCCGACGACAGATCCGTCGCCCATCTGAGCGACCGCATCACATCGCAAAGCGGCTCGGGCACGACAATCCAACCCAGGCGAAGCCCGGGAAACAGAATCTTCGAGAAGGTCCCCAGGTGGATGATCATCCCATCCGGGTCATCGGCCAGCAGCGGCCGGGGCGGGGACCCATCGTAATAGAGTGGCGTGTCGTAGTGGTCTTCGATGATCGGCAGGGTGCGCTCCTTCGCAAGCGCAAGCAACTCCGCGCGCCGCCCCTGCCCCAGACTTACCCCTGTCGGGTTCTGGAAGCAGGGCATCGTATAGAGCATCCGCACGCGGTCGCGCGCGCAGGCCTCCGTGAGCACCGCGGTGGAAAGGCCCTCATCATCGACAGGGACTCCCACCATCCGCACCCCGGCGTGGCGGAGCGTCAAGTGCGCCCCTGAATAGGTCGGCTCTTCAATCGCCACCCGATCCCCGGGCGCGAGGAGGAGTTTCGAGAGCAGATCGATCCCCTGCTGCGAACCGCTGATCACGAAGATGCGCTTCGGGTCGATCGAGGGCACGCCGCTTTGAACAAGCCACTGCGCGATCCATTCCCGTAGGGAGGGATCTCCTTCGGGCGGCCCGTACTCCAGAAGATTGGGATCTCCGCCGGCCAGCACCTCGTGCACGCACTCGCCAAACGCGTCCATCGGAAACTCGCGGCTGTCGGGCACGGCGCCGGTCAGTTGGATGGCCCCGTCGGCAACCTGGAGTCCGGACGGATGCATGGCGGAGAGTGGATCGAGTTCGAATCGGGAAGGATCTCGGAAGAGTGACCGCCAGGAAAAACCGCCGGCCCGAGCAGCGCCGCGCTCGGCAGCAGGGGACGTGGCGTCCGGCTCACCCCCACCCTGCACGAAGGTCCCCGCCCCGACGGCGGAATGAAGCGCGCCCTCCTGTTCGAGCAGACGATACGCGGCCACAACAGTGTTGCGATGCACTCCAAGCCAGGTCGCCAGCTGACGCGTCGCCGGAAGGCGCATCCCGGCGGGGAGTTCCCCTCGTCCGATCGCATCCCGAATCCGTCCGGCCAGCTGATGATAGAGCGGTTCGCTGGCGTCGCGCTCCAGGCGAAGCATCGTGGACCAGGACTGTTTTTCGACGCGGACATTCATGCGAGTGACCCAGTTCGGGTGATCTGCAACTGGACCTGCGTATCCCTTCGAACGGTGCCAGTTTAGCAAACTACAGACCATTTCCAAGGACCAATTCATCGAATTGCTCTTCATTTGCGTCATTGGAACGTACCAATGTGACATTCGGCCACGACGGGATGCCCATACGAGCACCTTTCAAGGCACGCTTTCCCGTTGCCCACCTCGGGGACATCCCGTAGGTTGGATTTGGGAACGAGTTTGGCCGTGTTGCCGAAGTGCTGACGTGGGGATGGGTTCGCGTGCCCCACCCCATTTGAGGACCAGGAGGAGGTCGCCGATGGATACCCTTCGAATTGTGGCCAACAAGAACATCAGCAAAGTGGTCCTACAGGGCGTACCTGATCGCCCCGGAATTGCGGCGGAGATCTTTGGCAACCTGGGCATGCAGGGCTTCAACGTGGAACTGGTCGTATCGACCGGCGGAACGCGCGGCACGGCTGACATCTGTCTCGCCGTATCCGAGGATCAAGAGAGCCAGGTCTGCGTGGCTCTGGAAGTCATCAACAAAGAGGTCATGGGCACTCAAGTCGTCGCGGACAAGCGGGTTTCCCTGGTTTCGGTCGTTGGATCGAATCTCTCGAAGATCCCCGGTGTCGCGGGACGCATGTTCAAGACCCTGTCAGCCAAAGGCGTCAACATCGAGATCATCTCCACCTCACTCTCCTCGGTCACCTGTCTGATCCCCGAGGAAAAAACCAACGAGGCCGTCGCCGCGTTGGAAGGTGAGTTCTTGGACGAGCAAGCCGCCGAGTAATCTGGCGTCGCCCCCCTCACACACGGACCGCAACAAGCGTGGTCACGACAACGGAGCAGATGCACCCCGCCGGATCCTGACGGGCAGCCGGTGGCTTGCTACTGCGTATGCCCTTTGATAAGGTGCATTTGGCGAGATCATCCGAATTTCAACCCTGCTTTCAATACACCTTGAGAGACCGGATGGGGAGGATATGGAATGGCAGACTCCACTCGTGTGGAAGGACAGAACAAGCCTGAGGACGGGGTAACCACGCGGTCCTCTTGCGGATCGGGACACGCCCCCCACAAGGTGCGTGAGACAGCCAAGCCGCTCGAAGAGATGACCTTCGAGTCGTACTCGGGTATTCCCCTGGGCGAGCTTTACACCGAGGCCGATCGTAAGAAGCCGCTTTGGGATGAGCCCGGCACGGGAGATACCTCCCTGCCGGCCGAGTACCCGTATACACGCGGCGTCCATCGGGATATGTATCGCGGGCGACGCTGGACCATGCGGATGTTCGCCGGCTTCGGGATCCCGGAAGATACAAACAAGCGATTTCACTACCTGCTCGACCACGGGCAGACCGGCCTCTCCACCGCCTTCGACATGCCCACGCTCATGGGATATGACCCGGACCACGGGATGAGCGTAGGCGAGGTCGGCCGGGAAGGCGTTTCCATCGCCACCCTGCAGGACATGGAAGCGCTCTTCGATCAGATTCCACTGGAGAAGGTTTCGACGTCGATGACGATCAATGCCACGGCCATCGTGGCCTTGGCGTTCTATGTCTCCGTCGCGCAAAAGCAGGGCGTGGCGCCTGAACATCTGCGTGGCACGATGCAGAACGACATCCTCAAGGAATTCATCGCGCAGAAAGAGTGGATCAGCCCCCCCGAGCCCTCCATGCGGATCATCCGCGATATGCTGGTCTACAGCACGGAGCACATGCCGAAATGGAACACCATTTCGATCTCGGGCTACCACATTCGCGAAGCCGGAGCGACCGCGGTTCAGGAGTTGGCCTTCACCCTGGCGGACGGCATCGGCTACGTGCAGGCAGGCATCGACGCCGGCCTGGATCCCGACTCCTTCGGCCCACGCCTGTCGTTCTTCTTCGATGTTCACAACGACTTCTTCGAGGAGATCGCCAAGTTCCGCGCGGCGCGCCGCATCTGGGCTAAGGTCATGAAGGAACGTTTCGGGGCAAAGAACCCCCGGTCCTGGTTGCTGCGTACCCACGCGCAGACCGCGGGCGTCTCATTGACCGCCCAGCAGCCATACAACAACGTCGTCCGCGTGGCGCTCCAGGCGTTGGCCGCGGTGCTGGGAGGCACGCAGTCGTTGCACACGAACTCCCTGGACGAGACCTATGCGTTGCCGACCGAGGAAGCCGCCAAGATCGCTCTGCGGACGCAGCAGATCATCGCCGATGAGACCAACATCCCCAACGTCGTCGACCCGATGGGTGGATCCTACTTCCTCGAGAAACTGACCGATCAGGTGGAGGAGGCGGCCTGGAAGTACATCAACCACATCGATACCCTCGGGGGCATCGTCCCCGCCGTCACGCAAGGGTATCCCCAGAAGGAGATCGCCCGCTCGGCCTACGAGTTCCAGCAGCAGATCGAGAGGGGCGATCGGGTCATCGTCGGCATCAACAAATACGTGGAAGGTGAAACCGACGATTCGATTCCAACGTTGAAGATAGAGCATGAGGTCGAGCGCAAGCAGATTGAGAGGATCCAGAAACTGCGCGAGTCCCGTGACGCGGCGCGAGCCCGAGAGACCTTGGATGCCGTGGCCCAGGCCGCGGCCGGGACCGACAACCTGGTTCCGCGTATCGTGGAAGCTGTTCAGGCCGGCATCACCCTGGGCGAAGTGAGTGATGTGTTCCGAGAGGTGTTTGGCGTCTACCGTGATCCGGCATTTCTATAGGGCCTTTCACCGCGAAAGGCCCCGTGGAGTCCATGGAATGTGCTCCGTGATTGTACAGGAGGTCAGTCGATGAATCGTTCAGGGAGCAGCTCGACCGTGGTCGATGCCCTGCGTCTGGGTCTTGACCCGGTTCGCGTGGGGCGTTTCGAGACCGAGATTACTCAGCACCCGGACACGCTCGTGATTGGCACCGGACAGGGAGAGAATGCTCCCCTCCTCGTCTGCCTGCATCCCCCCCGCTTGACCGAGTTTCAGTTCGCCCAGAAGGCCCGCGGCCTGACGACGCTCAGCGCTCATCTCGCGTTCCCGCGCGGCCTCCACGCCCATCTCGTTGACCTGGGTGGCGCACGAACGGTCGGCTATTCCTGGATCCACTACACGGGAAACAACCCGTCCTTCCGGAAGTGTGTGGATGAGGCCAGCGACTACCTTGATCGCGTCATGGATCAGCTTCTCGAAAACCTGCCCGTGGACCGTCGTTCGATCTACATCTTGGGTGCGGAGGGGGCGGCTCTTTTCGCTGGTTTGCACGCCGTCTCGAGGGCCGATCAGTTCGCTGGGGTGATCGCGCTCGCCGGGGACATCTATCCCGATCTGGTGGCTGAATTCTCGTCCAAATCCTGCACCATGCCGGTGCTTTGGATTCAAGGCCGTCGCAGCCGCAGTGTGCGCAACGGACAGGTGCGCCAACAGGCCGACGAGCTTCGCAACTACGGATTCTCCGTCGACGTCGAGCTTCTCGAAGGAGACGCCGCACCCTGGCACGAGGAGGAGTCGGTCATCATCGACTGGGTCTCCCAGAAAGCGGGAATCCCGGCGCCGGAGTTGACCTAGGTTCGAATATGACTCGCCCCGGGCGGCTGGAACCTGCCCCCGCCGCCCGGGTAGCTCAGACTGGAACACCCCCATCCTCTCGGGATGGGGAGCCCTGGCGAGGCCGCGCCGGCTCCGGCTGGCGCGGTACTCTATATCCGCTCTCCCGATGGCTACGCAATCCCTGGGGAAACAGCATGTCCGTTTCAATCGACGGCGTGCGGTGCAGCTTCCAGATGGCAACCGCCCGGAGGATCGTGTACTTCAATTCCCGCACGTTTCCGGGCCAGGAATGCCTGACGAGCGAAGCGCTCGCGGCCGGGCTGAAGCCGGGCGCGAGGCCCAACGCCTGGTGGGCGAAGTAGTCGGCCAAGGGAAGCACGTCGGAGATGCGCTCGCGCAGTGGCGTGAGGTAAAGACGGATCGCGCCCAAGCGAAAGAGAAGATCCGGGCGGAAGCGTCCCTCGTCGGTGGCCCGATCCAGATCGGCGTTGGTGGCCGCCACGATCCTGACATTGACTTGCCGCGTGCGCACCTCGCCCAAGCGCCGCAGCTCTCCCGTCTCCAAAACACGCAGCAACTTGACCTGGGCCCGCGCGTCCATCTCCCCCACCTCGTCCAGGAAGAGCGTTCCCTCATGCGCGGCCTCGAAGAGCCCCTGCTTTTCCATCGTGGCTCCGGTGTAGGCTCCTCGCGCGTGACCGAAGAGTTCACTCTCCTGAAGCTGAGGAGGCATGGCGCCACAGTTGATTGCCACCGACGCCTGCCCGTCCCTGCGGCTCAACCGGTGAACTGCCTGGGCCAGGACCTCCTTGCCGGTCCCGCTTTCGCCCTCGAGGAGCACCGGCAATTCGGTCGGCGCAAGTTGGCGGATGCGTTGAAGGACCGTGTGCATCTTCGGATCCTGAGTGATGAAGCTCGCACTGGGATCGGGTTGTCGGCCGCGGGCGTCGGGGCCGGAGGTCTTGCCCTGCCTGGCTCCGCCGACCTCGGCCAGCTCGGGCCACAGCCAGATCTGATTGGGAGCGAGTGCGGGTAACCCGGCCAATCCGAGCCTCATGAGGATGCCGAACCATGCTCTGAGCTCCGGGTGCTTTCTTCCCAATGAGGGCAGACAACCCGATGCAAAGGTGTGGGCAAGCCTCCGGGCTTTTCCGTCCTGGCCCAATGCCAGCGCGTGCTCCACTTCCTCCCGCAAATCCATTGACTGAGCCAGGTACTCACGAATCTCCACATGACCCTCCTCGCTGTTCCCGTTGACCGCGGCCGTTCATGACCGACCACCAGGTGTGCAATTCGTCGCTGAAGAGGGCGATGCAGGATTCTTAATATGTGCGCCGCCCAGGTGAGAATCGCCGGCCGGCACGGGTCTGTGGCTACCCTGACTCCAGCACATTCGGTGCCAGACCCCCCTGTCCGGAGCCCGGTCGTGGCCAAATGCAAGCTGGGTCGCCCAAGATGCAACGTCGGTCCCGCAGGGTGGCGAGGCCCGCGGGATAACCGGTCCACGGAGCATCGGCCCATCTGCAACCGGAGAGGCAGGTTAGTCCAAGAGTCCTCGATCAAGGGGCTCGTGGTACGCAGACTGCAAGGAGGCCCCACGACCGGGGCAAGGCATGCACGAGGGATCCACATCTTCTGAAGACCAGAAGGAGCCACATCCAGATGAAGCAACGGGTGCGACATCTCAGCGTTCTGAGTCTGGCGATCCTCGCCATGCTGGCGCTGACCTTCACGTCCACCGGCTGCAGCTCCGGAACATCCCCGACGCAGCCCGAGGACCCCATCGTTCACGAACCCCCCGCCGCGCCATCGCCCGATTCGATGCAGAAAGGCATCGATGTCGAGCGCGAGCCGGACACCGGGGAACAACCCGATCCGGCCAACTAGGCCGATCGATCAGACATTCGAGCAAGAGGAGAGGCTGAACAGACAGGCGCACTGTAGATGAGCGACCGCGATGAAGGAACCGTGTAGACGCGACCGTGAACCGCGAACCCGACCGCGCAACGTTCTAGAGCAACCAGCCTGCGTGAGGCGCATTCGGCAAAGGGCGCAGGCCGGCATTCAGCCACTTCGCAACCGGGGAGGTACAGGCAACCGATTTGAGTTTTGCACCAAAGCGTTCTTCCGGCGGTTTGGAGACGTGAACGCGTTTCCTGCAGTGAGTTTCCCGCCTCCTCACCATGCCCTTTGCCCCGAGGACTCACTGGCCGCCGGAGACCTTCCCAGAGGGGGACCCTGCAACAGGGTCCCCCTCACACGTTTAGGCAGGCATCCTGGCACGCCGCCAAGGGAACCGTCCGGCAGGAGAAACCTGGCCTTCGAATATCCGTAGAGCTAGACTGTAGTACTGGATGCAGGGAGGCCTGTGTCTACGGAATCTGGAGGTTGGCGATGCTTGAATTTCTCGGCTTCATCATCGTGTCCGCGCTGGTGCTGTTCTTGATCGGGGTGGCACTGAAAGTCACGTGGTTCGTGGCCAGTTTGCTGCTCATACCGCTCAAACTGATCTTCGCTCTCGGCGGGATCCTGCTCGCGGGTGCCCTGTGCCTGTTCTTGCTCCCGGCGACGCTGATCGCGGTGCTGGCACTGGCGGGTGGACTGGTCGTCGTGGCCATGGGGGCGCTGGCCTCGGTCTTCTAGCGGTGGGCAAGGGGCGCGACGGCTCACTCCCCTTGGAAAAGGCGCGCCCGCTCGGAGGTCACCCACCCGGCATCCGGTCCGCTCAACAGCCCGCGCACCTGATCGTGAACCCGTCCGTTTGACGCCAGGATCTCTACCCCTTCAGCCGGCACACCCTCTGGATCGATCGAGGTCACTTCTCCCCCCGCCTCCTGCACCAGCAACATTCCCGCCGCGACATCCCAAGGCTTCAGATAGAGCTCCCAAAACGCGTCGAAACGCCCGGCAGCCACGAAGCAAAGGTCGAGCGCGGCCGATCCACCCCGCCGGATGCCCCGCGTCTGGAGCGCAACCTTCCTGAAATTCTCCAGGTTGTTGTTCTCCAGTTCGTTGCGCCGGTAAGCAAACCCTGTAGCAACCAAGCTTTGCCCCAGTTGATCCTGCTCCGAGACCCTGATCGGTCGGGAGCCCAGCTGAGCCCCACCTCCGCGCTGGGCCGTGTACATCTCGCCCAGGAGCGGCGCAAAGACGACGCCGAGATCGAGCCTGAGATGGGTGCCGGAGCCGAAGAATCCGGATGCCCGCGGATCCACAGGGTCCGCCTCGTCCACAGGGCCGACGTATCCGCTTGCCCGGGCGATGCTCACACAGAAGAAGGGGTGACCGTGCACGAAATTCGTGGTGCCATCCAGAGGATCTATAATCCAGAGGTTTCCGCTGCTGCCCGGCCGGCGCACGGCCTCTTCGCCCAGGATGGCGTCGTCGGGATAGGCGGCTTCGATTCTCTCGGCCAGATACCGTTCGGCCCGCTGATCCGCCTCCGTGACCAGGTCGCGCCGGCCCTTGAATCCGATCTGGGTGGTTTCCAGGTGGCCACAGATCCCCGACAGGAGTTCACCGGCCCCGGTGGCAATGTCTTTCGCGAATTCCAGCACGGCGCGCCCCCCAGTGGCCCGTGGCAGGCCTGCCTGGGGCTGCTCGGGCTCTAAAAGCGTCTTGATCGGCCGATAAGGCACAGTGTAGCGTACACGCTCTGCAAACGATTGGCCATGTTTGGGTGAGGATGGGTTTATGGAAAACATCATGGATCGGTTGACCGCGCTCTGTAAGCGGCGTGGTTTCGTGTTCCCCAGTTCGGATATCTATGGCGGCATCAATGCCTGTTGGGACTACGGCCCGCTCGGCACGCGGCTCAAGAACAACATCAAGTCCGAGTGGATGAAGGCCATGACCCGTTCGCAGGCGAACGTGGTCCCGCTCGATGCGGCCATCATCATGCACCCACGCGTGTGGGAAGCGTCCGGTCACGTCTCGGAGTTTTCCGACCCGATGATCGACTGCAGGAACTGCAAGGCCCGCTACCGCGCAGACGATGTCGACTTCGACTACGCGGATGAAAAGACCGCCTGTCCCAAGTGCGGACAGCGCGGCCAGTTCACCGAGCCGCGGATGTTCAACCTCATGTTCAAGACCTTCATGGGTCCGGTCGAGGATGACACGGCGGTCGTCTATCTGCGCCCGGAGACGGCGCAGGGCATCTACGTCAATTTCGACAACGTGCGCATCTCCGCGCGGCAGAAGATTCCGTTCGGCATCGCCCAGATCGGAAAGGCGTTTCGAAACGAAATCACGCCCGGCAACTTCATCTTCCGCACGCGTGAGTTCGAGCAGATGGAGATGCAATTCTTCGTGAAGCCGGGATCGGACGGCGAGTGGTTCGAACACTGGAAAGAAGAGCGCATGAAGTGGTACCTGAGCGTCGGCGTGGACAAGGACCGCCTCCGGTTCCATGAGCACGGCTCCGATGAACTGGCCCACTACGCGCGGGCGGCCTTCGACATTCAGTACAAGTTTGGGTTTGGCCAAGACCCCTGGCATGAACTCGAGGGCATTCACAACCGGGGCGATTTCGATCTGGGACGCCACCAGGAGTTCGCGGGCAAGAAACTCGAGTACTTCGACGAGGCGAGCCGTGAGCGTTACCTCCCCTACATCATCGAAACCTCGGCGGGCTGCGATCGCACGCTGCTGATGCTCCTGATCAATGGCTACCGCGAGGAAGAGATCAAGGGCGAGAAACGCGTCTTCTTGGGATTCCATCCGCGCATGGCCCCGATCAAGGCCGCTGTGTTCCCGCTGGTGAAGAAGGAAGGGATGCCCGAGACAGCGGGCAAGCTCTACGAAGAACTCAGGCCGCACTTCGACATTCTCTACGATGCGGCAGGCAGTATCGGGCGGCGCTACGCCCGCCAGGACGAGACCGGAACGCCCTTCTGCATCACGATCGACGGCCAGACGGCGGAGGATCAAAGCGTCACGATCCGTCACCGTGATACGCTGGAGCAGGAGCGCGTGGCCTTGGATCAAGTGCGGACCCGCCTGACGGAGCTGATCGAAGGACCCTAGCTGAAACAGAATGAAGAGGCCTGCCCGGAGACAATCCGGTCAGGCCTTTTTTTG
>CAZTDY010000016.1:0-66344 GCA_964612295.1 uncultured bacterium
TTCTACCATCGGGAGGCTTTTCTGTCTTCAACATTCGCGAATAATCCGGGCTAGGTGGCGGCGCAAAGATGCCTCGAATACACGCTACAAGTCTAACAGATCGCAACGATCGCGAGGTATAGAGGATGTGTTCGCCTTCGCCTAGCCTACTGGTACAGAGCTTTGATCTCACCCCAGGTTGAGCGGCCGGCCGGCGTCGTCTCGTTCGTCGTCAGTCTCTGATGATAGATCGCCTGGTCGTTGCTCGTGCTGGTAAAGCTGCTCGGCAATGGATCGGTCCCGACCGCATAGCCGTGCACATAGGCGCCGAACGACACCGGCTGCTCATCGCCGACACCGAAGTAGTAGGTCATCGTCCCGTTCCATGACACCGCAATGATGTAATGGGTGCCGGCCGACAGGGCGATGTTGATGGGCGTGCTTGGATACCAGGCAGCCCCCCCTCCGGTGACCGTCTCCGAGTCGCGCCACACCTCGGTGTACACGCCGAACTCGGTCGGGCAGGAGAACAGGTAGTAGGTGAGGGTCTGCGTGCTCGAGAAGTTCAGCCAGAACTCAGCGAGATTCAAGACCACACCGACATCCACACGATAGGAGTTGCCTTTCGCGACCCCCGAGTTGGTGGCAGCGTTCGAGGCGTCACCGACGATGTCCAGCGTGCGGCCCGGTAGGTACTCGGTGTTCCCCTCCACAACCTCCAATTCGATGTCATGAGGTACAGCGTTGATGGGAACCGAGTCCGCGGAGACAGCTGGCGGACACACGAAGAGAATGACGAGAGGTACGAGACAGCAAAAGGTGCGAGAACGTAGCACGTGCATAGGTCCCTCCTTGCAAGGTCCCTGACCGTTCAACCAACCCGAGCGAGCGACGCAGTCGTTGTGTTGACGGGATATGCCCGAATCGTGCACAGAATAGCATGATGCCCGGCTTGGGACAACCGGCTGCCGGATGCTCAGCCTTTCTTCATGGCCTGCTTTCGTTTAGCTGCAGAATAGCGCTCAATGGCATAGCGCAGCGCCGTCCGGGGCATCTCGTCCTTGTGCTTGATGACGTAGGCGAAGACCTCTTTGGGAAACGCGAGACTGGCGTCTTTGAGCATCCACCCATAGCCCTTCTGGACCATGTCGTCATCATCGAGCAAGAGAACATCAGCCGTCTCGAAAGCCTCCTTGAGCAACAGGTCGTCTCGTAAGGCAGGGATGAGACTCACGGCGGCGGAGCGGCGCACCCAACGGTTCTTCGAGCGAGCCCACTTCGCACGTCGCGCGGCCAGCTCAGGGTGCTTACGGATGAGGAGCCCAAGCGCACCACAGCAGAGGCTGTCGCACTGGCCCCAGTTGCTCACGTGCCTCTTGACCCACCGCTCCAGGCGGGCGAAGTCGGCGGGGGCAAGTTGTTTCTCGAGGCGCCGGGCCCAATCGAAAGCGAAGCCCCGGGCGTGCATGAGATCGGTCTCCAGTACTTCGTCGCAGATCTTGAGGATCTCACGTTTGGAGAGGCTGGAGATCGTGGAGAAGCAGTTGGAGGAGATCTTCTTGAAGACCGGGCTACGCAGCCCATAGGGGTTCTTGAGCTTCTCCTTGAAGAACTGCTGGAGGTTGATCTTGTTTTCGGGTTTGTCGTGAGCTTTGAGTTCTTTCCGCAGAAGCGGGATCACCTCGTGCATGAATCACCTCAACGAGTTGAAGTAGGCCACGATCTGCTCGTGGCCGAACGATCGTGCAACCCCCGGAGCAGTCCGATTCCCGTTGTCCTGCAACGTGAGGTCCGCACCTAGGTCGACGAGTAGGCGGGTCGTTTCGAGCTGCCCTTCCCAGACGGCGGCGATGAGCGGTGTCTGCCCGGTGAGCCCGGCAGCGTTGACGTCGGCGCCCTGTTCAATGAGCAGACGCACCAGTTCGACGTGCCCCCCGCGGGCGGCGGTGTGAACGGGTCCGAAGCCATAGCTGTCCGCGAGAGCGGGATCGGCCCCGGCCTCGAGCAGCGCTCGGCAGATTCCCAGGTCGCCGATGACGCAGGCCTTGTTGAGCACGGTGTTGCCCAGCTCATCCCGCGCATTCGGGTCACACTCTTGGGAGAGCAATTCGGTGACGATCCGGGCGTGGTTCATCTGGGCGGCAACGTGCAGGGGGGTCTCGAGGCCCCCGTTGCGGGCCTCGCGGTTGGCTCCGTGTTGGAGGAGAAGCGGGATCAATTCCGGCTCATCCTGGTCCGCGGCGAGATGAATCGGCAGGTTCCCGTACTCGTCAGCCGCATCCTGCATGGCTCCGTGGTCCAGAAGAAGGCCGACCATCTCGGCGTCCCCCTTCCAGATCGCCCAACGAAGGGGCCGCCGTCCGGATTCGTCGGCCAAGTTTGGGTCGGCGCCCTTTTCGAGCAGGAGCTGAACCATGTCCCGCCTCTCCAGCGAGGCGGCATGGTGGAGAGGCGTGTCCTTCTCGTCGTTGAGAGCATCGATTTTGGCGCCGGCATCGAGCAGAAGTTGGGCGATCTCGATCTTGCCACCGCGCGCGGCCAGATGAAGCGGCCGGTTGCCGTCGTCGCAGGAGATGTTGGGGGAGGTGCCGAGTTCGAGAAACTCGGCCACGGCTTGCAGTTCATCGTCATGAATGGCGATCACCATCTCGTCGGCCTTGTGATCCTTCGCCTTCTCACTCCAGAGCGCTCGGCGGTAGAGGCGAGAGAAGAATGAGGGATTGCGCGCGACCCCATAGACAATGAGGCCAATCAGGACGATGAGGAGAACGGTGTTGACCATGGAACGTCGCATTCTGGCTTCCGCCCGAGGGTGGAGTCGGCCGCGAAACTCTTGCCCCACTCTAGGCCTTGGGAGACTGAGGGTCAATCCGCGCGCCCGCTCCGGCCTTGCTCCGTGACTGGCCCCTGCTAGAATCGCCCAATGACATCCGCCGCTCAAACCAAGACGCCGAAGGGGGCCCCCGGTGGGCCTCGCCATTGGGTGCTCTCGGCCGGCAAGCTGAGCCTGGGGACGATTCTCAGTCGTCTCTTGGGCGTGTTGCGGGATGTCTTGCGAGCTTATTACTTCGGGACCGGAATCGCAGCCGATGCCTTCACGATTGCCTTCCGCCTGCCGAATATGCTGCGAGCCCTCTTCGCCGAAGGGGCCCTGAGTGCGGCATTCGTGCCGGTCTTGACCGAGGCGATGGAGAAGGGGGAGGAGGGCGAGTGGCGGGCGTTCGTCGTCAACATCGCAGGCCTGCTTGCCCTGACGCTCATGCTGGTCAGCCTGGCCGGGATCCTGATCGCGCCATTCCTCATTCCTCTGATCGTCCCCGGCTATGCGGAGGTGCCGGGCAAGATCGACCTCACGGTGGAGCTCACGAGATGGCTTTTCCCTTACATCTTCTTCATCGGACTCGCGACCCTGGCAATGGGCACGCTGCACACCCTCCGGCACTTCACTGCGCCGGCGCTCTCCGCCGCCGTCCTCAACCTCTGCATGATCGGCGCAATGCTGCTGGTCTGCCCGCGGATGGGGGAGCTGCCGGAGGACCGCATCCACGGCCTGGCCTGGGGCGTGCTCGTGGGCGGTGCTCTTCAACTTCTGATTCAAATCCCGCCGCTCATCAAGCACCGCTTGTGGAAAGCGCTGCGCATCAGCTTGCGGGATCCGCGCCTTCATCGCATGACCAAACTCATGCTCCCCGGCGTGGTGGGCATGGGCGTCACGGAAATCAATGCCTTCGTGGATACGTTCCTCGCCTCGTTGCTGATCGCCGGTAGCGTCTCCGCTCTCGAGTATGGGCACCGCGTCATGCAGCTTCCGCTGGGGGTGTTCGCCGTCGCCCTCGGCGCCGCGATTCTGCCGACCCTATCCAGACACGCGGCGCGAGGCGAGGATGCCGAACTCGGCAAGAACTTCAGCCTGGCGGTTCGCCTGACCCTGTTCATCCTCTTGCCGGTCACCGGGTATTTCCTGGTGGCCCATCGACCGCTCTTGGGTCTGCTCTTCGAGAGGGGCGCCTTTGCAGGCGGTGAGTCGCTCAGACTCGTCTCGAGTGCGTTCATCTTCTACAGTCTGGGACTCTGTTCCTATGGGTTGGTGAAAGTGATCGTGCCGGTCTTCTACGCTCGGCAGAACACCCGCACGCCGGTGCGGACGGCCGCCACGGCGATGGTGGCGAACGTCGTCCTCAACATTGTTCTGATGCAGTTTCTGGCCCTCGGGGGGCTCGCCCTCGCGACTGCCATCTCGAGCACTCTCAATGTGACCCTCCTGCTGCGGGCCCTGAAACGCCAGTATGGGGTCGGCCCCGGGAGGGAGGTGGCCCGATCCGCCGGATGCTCGTTCGCCGGAGCGCTGGTTTCTACCGTGGTGGCGTTGGTGATGCTCTGGTGGGCAGCGGACTGGTTCGATCCTCAGTCCGCTGGACCGAAAGCCCTGCACGCGGTCATTCAGCTCGTTGCCAGCGGACTGGTAGCCGCCTGCGCCTACTTCGTGACGCTTCGCCTGCTGGGCAGCGAAGAACTCCGGTTCTTCGCCGACCTGATCCGCGGGCGGGCTCGCTCGTCATAGACAGGACACACTTGGCATGGCACGCACGCCGCCCAAATGGCAACAGCGCCTGGAGAGCAAACTCAAGCTGCTCCCGGCCCGGCCGGGGGTCTATCTGCTCAAGGATGGATCGGGCGGTATCCTCTATGTCGGCAAGGCTAAACGACTGCCTTCGAGAGTGCGCTCCTACTTCCGGGGCGAGCCCCACGATCCCAGGCTCATGCAGCTGCGCGACAGCATACGCGACCTCGATTACGTGGTGACCGCCAGTGAGGCCGAGGCGCTGATTCTCGAGGCCAACCTCGTTCGTTCGCATCGGCCGCGGTTCAATATCGAACTCAAGGACGACAAGAGCTTCCCCTTCATCAAGGTCACGATTCATCAGCCGTTCCCCCGCATGGCGGTGACGCGAAAGGTGGTGGCCGACGGGTCGCGGTACTTCGGCCCCTTCGTGCGGGTCAAGGAAATGCGGCAGGTGCTGCGTTCGCTCAGGAGGCTCTTCCCGCTGCGCAGTTGCACCGATCGGAGGTTGAAGCAGGGAGGCCGGCCCTGCCTGGAGCACGCGATCAATCTGTGCCCCGCGCCCTGCGTCGGGAACATCTCCGAGGAGGACTACCGGAAGACCGTCGAGCGATTGATCGATTTCCTCGAGGGGAACGACCGACAAGTCGTGGCCGAATGGAGGGGGCAGATGGATGCCCTGTCAGAGAAGCTGCGCTTCGAGGAGTGCGCCCGCCTGCGAGACGATATCGAGCGGGTCAAGGTTCTCCATCAGCATCAGCGCATGACCGATCACGAGCGTCCCGATCTGGATGCGGTGGGGCTTGTCACCCGCGCCGGCAGAGCCGTGGCGGCGGTCTTCTCCCACCGCGAGGGCCGCGTGGTAGGTGCCTGGCGGCTGGTGGCTCACTCCGCCGATCAGGCGCCCGAGGATGAGATCATGAGGACCTTCTTCGCAGAGCACTATCAGGGGCGAGGTCAGATTCCCCCGGTGGTGATCTGCAATCGCCTGCCGGATGACAAGGCGCTCATCACCGGATGGCTGACCGATAAAGCCGGACGGCGGGTGCGCCTCGAACAGCCAAAGCGAGGTCCCCGGGCTGAGCTGTTGCGCGCTGCGGTCGAGAATGCCTCTCTGGCGCTCGAGGAGATCGAGCTGATCGAACAGGGGCGCGAGCAGCGGCTGGCGGCAACGACTTATGAACTTCAGGAGGCGCTCGGCTTGCCGCATCCGCCGGTACGGATCGAGGGCTACGACATCAGTAACATTCAGGGCACTCTGGCGGTGGGATCCCAGGTGGTCTTTCGCAACGGCCAGCCCTACAAGTCGGGCTACCGCCACTACCGCATCCGGCCGGGCACCGGGCCCGATGACTTCGCCATGCTGGCTGAGGTCCTGTCTCGCCGGGCCGCGCACGCGCAGCGCGATCCGGCGTCGGTGCCGGATCTGCTGCTGATCGATGGGGGCCGGGGCCAGGTCAATCGTGTGGCGAAAACACTGGCGGACACCGATCTGTCCGAGATTCCGGTGGTGGGGCTTGCCAAACGTGAAGAGGAGCTCTTCCTGCCCGAGAAGAGTGAGCCGATCCGCCTGCCGAAACGGGCGCCGGCGCTGCAGCTCCTGCAGCGGGTCCGCGATGAGGCCCACCGATTTGCGGTCACCTACCACCGGAAGCTGCGGAGCCAGAGAATGCGGGAAGACCCGCTCGCGGGTGTGCCCGGGCTGGGGCCCAGAAAGCACGCGGCGCTTCTGGCGCACTTCGGCAGCCTGGCTCGGGTGCTCAAGGCTCGTCCCGGGGAGCTTCGCAAAGCGCCGGGGATCGGCCCCAAACTGGCAAGTATGATTGTCGAACACCTGGCGAAAGAGGCCGGCGATGAGTGAACCCCCAACCCTACAGGGCCTCCCAGGGGGGTACGAGGATCTGCCCGAGGGGATGAAGCGGTCGCTGGAGGAGTTCGTCTTCCATCTCTCGCTGGTGCGGGCGGTATCGAAGCGCACCGTCGAGGCCTACGCGCGGGACCTGACCGCCCTGCTCCGCCACTTGGCTGAGGGTGGGCGCCGGGGACCGGCCAAGGTCACCGCTGCCGACCTGCGCGGGTATCTGATGCGTCTGCATGAGCTCGGACGCAGCCCGGCCACGGTTGCCCGGGCGCGGTCGGCGATGCGCACCTTCTTCTCGTTCCTGCAGCGAGAGGGGGTGATCCACGCCGATCCCTCCCATGATCTCGAGGCGCCCCGGGGGTGGCAGCGTGTCCCGCGTGCGCTGAGCGAGGAGGAAGCGCTGAAGCTCGTCGAGGCGGTCAGGGGGGAGAAGCCGTTGGACCTCCGAGACCGGGCCCTGCTGGAGCTGGCCTACGGGACGGGGGGCCGGGTATCGGAGCTGATCGGCCTCTGCGTGGAGGACTGCCTCTGGGAGGAGCAGCTGATTCGGCTTCGCGGGAAGGGCAGCCGGGTGCGATTGGTGCCCATCGGAACCCCTGCCGCCGATGCCCTACAAGCCTACACTATGCACGGACGACCGACGCTCTTAGCGAAGCGAAAGGGAGCCGGCTCCGTGCCCGCTGAGGTTCTACTGAACGCGCGGGGGGGCCGGCTCAGCCGCATGGGCTTCTGGAAGATTTTGCGCAAACGCGCCGCCGAGGCCGGTCTGGACGAGGGAATCCATCCGCATCTGCTGAGGCACACCTACGCGACCCATCTCCTGAGAGGGGGGGCCTCGCTAAGGATCGTGCAGGAGCTCCTCGGCCATGCGCGCCTGGCGACGACCCAGATCTACACGAGCGTCGATGAAGGGTATTTGCGGTCGGTGCACCAACAGTTTCATCCACGGGGCTAATCATCTATACTGCACGGACTTGAAAGAGGGACTCGGAGAGACGACCCGTGTTGCCGTCTTCCAGGGTGGGAGGATTACATGATGCGCTTTGACCCGATGGCTTCGGCGGCCCGGATCGCCATGCTGCTTCTGGTGGCGATGACGCTGGTTTCGTCCGCTTCGGGGTACGAACACCGTCGGGGCACCCCCAGCGTGGGAGCACAGCTCCAGTACGGTGACCTGCGGGGCGATTCCGAGTGGGGTGACGTCTTTGCGCGGGATATAGGGGGGGCCATCCACCTGCGGCAATACGTTGCCCGAAATCGGGCATGGGGCATCACCTTTGAGCTGCAGAAGTTTCAGCGCGGCGCGCAAGTGGCTAAGGGTGTTGGGCTTACCGATGCCGACGAGTTTCAGTACCAGACCCTGATGGGCGACTACTACCTCTACTTCCGCCGGCTGCACAAGCAGTGCCCCTACCTCGTGGCGAGCGCCGGGTTCTACCACCCGCAACTCGTCTACAAGTACAAGGATGAGCAGGGGAATCGCTACGAGGAGGTGGAGTATCCGAGTGATGGTTTCATCGGCCGCATCGGCGCTGGAATGGAGTACTTCATCAATCGAACCCTGGCCATCGATGGCTCGGTATCAGCGTACTACGTCGCCCACTCGGGTGGCTCTGGACAGACCGTGAGCGGACAGGCAGCCCTCGGCATTCATCTCTATGTAGGAAACTAGGCTCGGATCGTGGTAGGATCGTAGGTCACGATTTGGGCCAGGACCCTCCTGGGGCATAGGGACGAACCAAGGGGCAAGGACAGAGCGCGGTGGCGGTGCGATCCTATTCGGTCGGCGAACGGGTCATTCACCAAGTTTTTGGGGATGGACTCGTCGTTGATGTCCGCACAAGAGACTTCTTCGACATCCTGGAGATTGCCTTCTCCGATGGGGTGCGAAAAGTTACCTCGATCCATCCCCAGCTACGCCATGACTGCGAAGAAGAGATTCACCCCGAAGAGGAAAGCCTCGGTGCAGCCCAGCCATTGGATGCGGATGAGACCCGAGAGGAGTCTCCCGCGCAGAGCACCGAAAGCCCCGCCGTCGCGCCCGCGAGGCGGCTGGAATTGGGATCGCAGCTCGACCCGGGGAACTTCTCATTTGAACGATCCCCGATCCTCCAGGTCGACCGTTTGTCCTTCGATCCCCATCTGAAGCCCAAGGCGCCCGAGCCCGGGCGGGCAGTCGATCTCACCTTCCATCTCAAGGCGCTGAGAATCGCCCGCCAGCGAGGCTTTGAGCAGCTTCTGGCTCTCAATCACGCCCAGGATGTCCAACGTCTCGAGCACCAGATCCGCGCCTGCCTGCGCGTGCTTCGGGAGATGAAAGGACGGGCTCTGCTCGCCGACGAGGTCGGCTTGGGCAAGACGATTGAGGCGGGGCTGATCCTCAAGGAGTATCTGCTGAGGGCCCTGGTGCGGAAGGTGCTGATCCTGACGCCCGCCTCGCTGCTGACGCAGTGGCGTGAGGAGTTGACCCACAAGTTCGGGATCGAGGCGCGCGTCTACACCCGGGGCGATCCCTGGAATCGGCACCCGATCCTCATCGGCTCGCTGGACACCGCGAAATCGCCCAAGAACCGCCGCGCCATTGCGGAAGCCGGCTTCGACATCCTGATCGTCGACGAGGCGCATCGCCTGCGAAACCACCTTACCCAGGCCTGGAAGTTCATCGACTCGCTGAGCCTCAAGTACCTGTTGCTGCTGACCGCAACACCGGTCCAGAACGACCTGCGGGAACTCTACAATCTGATCACTCTGCTGCGCCCGGGGATGCTGGGAACCTACCGCTCCTTCCGCCAGGAATTCGTGGTGCGGGGAGACCGGAGACTGCCGAAGAACACCAGGGTGCTTTCGCAGATGCTCGCCGATGTGATGATTCGGACGACGCGAAGCAGCACCTCGATTCAGTTCCCGAGGCGCGATGTGAACACCTGCGCGGTCGAGCTCTCTTCTGGTGAACAGGCCTTCTACACGCAGGTCTCCGACTTCATTCGCCGGGCGGCTCAAGGCGAGGAGAAGCTCCGGCGCCAGATCCCCTGGCCTCTGTTGCTCATGGTGCTTCAGAAGGAGATCGGGTCCTCCACCTCAGCGGCTCTGGGGACGCTGCGCAAGGCCGCCAGCGGCCGGCTTGCCTCCAGCAGCCAGGATCTCCAGGAGCTCGTGAGGGTCGGCGAAAACGTGAAGGAGCACTCGAAGCTCATTGGGCTTCTCGATCTGGTGGCCGGCTGCCGGAAAGAGGGGGAGAAGACCCTCATCTTCTCGCAGTTCCGCCGCACGGTGGAGTTCCTGGGCCAGGAGCTTCGGAAGCGTGGACACCGCGTGGGCCTCTTCCACGGAAGCCTGACGGCCGGTGCCAAGGACGCGATCGTCAATGGATTCCGAAATGACCTGGACGTGATGATCAGTACCGAGGCGGGCGGGGAAGGTCGCAACCTCCAGTTCTGCCGGACCGTGGTCAACTACGATCTGCCCTGGAATCCGATGCGCGTCGAACAGCGCATCGGTCGTGTGCATCGCATCGGTCAGACGCGAGATGTCCGCATCTTCAACCTCGCGGCGCGGGGAACTCTCGAATCCTATGTTCTGGAAATTCTCCAGAAAAAAATCAATATGTTCCACTTGGTCATCGGGGAGATGGAACAGATTCTTGGAAACCTCGATTGGAGCGAAACGTTTGAAACACGCGTGTTTAGCGCGTGGACTGGCAGCTCGTCACCGAAGGAGTTGGAGAATTCCTTCGGCGAGATGGGTAGTGAGTTGCAGATGGCGCGAGAGCGCTATGAGCACGTGAAGACCTACGACCAGGAGGTCTTCGCGGTCGCAGATGGCGGAAATAGTCAGCAGAGGATGTGAGCGATGAAGCGCTCCGAGATCCGAGAGTTCGTCGAGAGCTTCCTGCTCCACCGCGGTTCGCGGGTGGAGGATGTGGCGAGCGACCTGCTGCGGAGCGTGGAGACGACCGAGGAAGGCGGCGAGGAGAGCCAGGTGTTGGCTTTCGGCACGCGGGTTCATCGCGCTCATCCGGAGGCCGAGTTGGTTGCGGTCGGCTCGGCGTTCTTGGACCAGCTGGCGGGGGAGGCCAGTCGAGGTGGCCGGTATGTGGTCAGCTATGCGGCCACTCCGGAAGAAGGGACCGAATACGCGGCCCCGGCGCTGCCCAAGACGCTGCCACGCATCCCGGACGGGATCTGGCAGGCTCCGAAGCGGGCCTATCGCCCCCTGTTTCTGTTTGTGTATGTCGCTGAGTATCGTACAATCGATGTTCCTGATGATTTAGAACTGATTGCGCTGGATCCGGCCCGGGGCGAGCTTTTGCCTGCCGCTGGATCCGTCCTTCCGGGGCTGGAGAGGGGGGTCCCGGAACCGCCGGAAGGCTGGTTGTTGCTATCGCCGCGGCCGACGCCTGGAACCCTCCGCCGGTCCTTGCACCTGCTGGACAAACGCCTGCAGCGACGAACGCGCAAGGTGAAGGACGCGGCCACTCTGGAAATCGAACGAGAAACGGCCAATATCGAGGCCTACTACCGGCAGCTGATCGACGAGATTCGTAATCCCGTCGGCCGGGCGAGGCTTTCGCCGGAAGCCGAGGACGAGCGGGTTCACGCTCTGCAGCTCGACTGGAAACGTCGGGTGCAGGAAGTGGCTCACTTTTGGGAGGCAGGAGCCAACGTGCGGCTGTCTTCGATCGGCGTCCTGATGGTGCCCTGCTGGGCGTCGCGGCTTCGCCTCAAAGGGGGGCGCCGCATACGTCGGGGCTGGGGGCCGGTTTGCCTGGTAGCTGATCTTGACGGGAGCGGGTTCATTTCGCCCCGTTGTCCGCTTTGTGGACATAAACTAAGAAAGTCAGTCGATCTGGTGGGCGCCGACCTGCTCTGTGCTCGGCATGGGCGAGAGTGAGCATAGGTTGGAACCAGTACGAGGAGGTTCGGATGAAACGGACGAGCAACAGCCACACTGCCGGAGACCATAGGATCCGGCACCTGCTGGGCGGGAGACTGTCGCTCGGGCTCTCGGTGGTCCTGGTGAGTGCCAGTCTCCTGTCGGGCCTGGCCATTCAGGATGCGCAGGCAGCGAGCGAGTACGAGCGGATTCGGGAAAAGGCCGAAGAACTCGCAATCGCGGTCAACAAGGCCAAGATGGAGCCTCTCGCTGAGGGGAAGGATTCCTCGCTGGAGAACACCTACAGCGGCTTCGGGTACCTGCTCACGCCGAGTAAGCTCGAAAAGCTGGGCGAGTTGATCGAAGAGGCCACGGATCCCGTGGAGAAGACCCAGCGCCAAGAGACCGCGGATCTCATTCGTTACCACGCGATTCGGGCCCAGGTTGCTCCGGTCATCGACAACTGCATCAACAGCATGCGTGACAACACGACGGTCGTCGAGGGCAACACGGTTCGCCTGCGGGGCCTGGGGCACCAAATCGGCCTGGAAGAGGATCGGGACGCCCGCCGCGGGGCGTGGCTTGCCACAAGTCAGCTGTATACTGCAATCAACGTCTATCGGCGCAGTTTGCTCATGGATCTCAACGATCGCAGCACGGAGCTCGGCTACGAAGGGTACCATGCGTTTCTGTGTGAGGTGCAGGGCTGGGATCTGGATCTGATGAAGAGCGCGGCCGAGACGGTGCTCGTGGGCACGCAGGATCAATACACGGAGCTCTTGACGAACTGGGCGAATCGTGAGCTTCAGCTCGAGGTCCGCAAGCTCCGCAGCTACGACGCCATGCGCCTGTTCTTCTTCCCGTCTCTCGGCCAGCAGGTCGATAAGCTCAAACCCGAGAAGCTCGCCATCGATGCCCTGGCGCAGATGGGTATCCAACTGAAGAAGCAACGGCTGCTCAAGATCGAATCGAAGAAGAAGACCGGCCGGACTCCCCAAGCCTCCGCCTTCCCCGTGCAGATTGGCAAGTGTGAGGTCACGATGATCCCCAGCGAGCAGATCAGTGATCTGCAGGACATGCTGGGGGCCATCGGTGAGGCGGAATTCCACTACCAGATCTCGAAGGACGTGCGATTCGAGGATGCCTACTTCGGAACCAACGTCTACCCGGCTGCCTATGCCGCGCTGCTTCAGCTGTTGGTGGAGGAGCCGGCCTGGATCGAGGAGAATGTGAAGCTGAAGGGTGCTTCCGCAGAAGAGGTGACCGAGGCTTTCCGTCTGCGTCGTCTGTGGCGGCTGCGGGAAACCGCCGGCCACTACCTGTTCCAGCTTCTACTCCATGAGAATCCCCGGATCGACGCGGACGCCTACAATGGCGTGATGCAAGGTGCCCTCGTCTGGAAGCACACGCGTAATGACGCCGATGCCTATCTCATGAGCAATGACGACTACGCCAGTGGGGGGCGTCTGCTGGGCTACGCGATCGCGGTCCAAATCCGGGATCAGCTTCGCACGGAAAACGGAGAGAAGTGGTGGGATAACAAATCGATTGGAGAAAAGCTGGCGCAGGGAGCCAGCGGCGGTTACGGTCTCAAGCTTGAAGAATTCTTGGGCGTGTTTGGGATTGCCTCCCTTGACCCTTCGGTCCTGGTGGCCGAGCGCTAGTAAGGAGAGCTGCCTGTGTCGCGGATGACAAAAGAACAATTGCGCGAGGATCCGATCCTCGAGCATATCCAGTCCTTCATGAGTTTTGTCGAGCGCAATGCTCGTTGGATCGCTTTGGGTGCGGCCATCGTCGTCGTGGTGATTGTCGGATCGGTGATGGTCGACCGTTCGAAGAAGCGGGCAGAGGCCGAAGCGGAGACGCTGCTGGGAGCCGGGCAGACCTACTATCTGCAGGGCAACTACGCGAACTCCGAAGGGCAGTTGCGTGAGTTGCTCGACGCCTATGGCGGAACACGGGCGGCGATCTCCGGACGGATCTACATGGGGGATGCGCTGCTGGCTCAGGGCCGGGCGGATGAGGCGCTGGTCTACTTCGATGAAGCCACCTCGAAGGCTCGGGATACACTGCTGAAGGCCGCTGCGAATCGCGGACGGGCCAGTGCGCTGGAGACGTCGCTGCGGTGGTCCGAGGCTTCTGTGGCCTATGAGGAGGCTTCGGCGTTCGAAACCACCTTCAAAACCGATGATGTGATTGCGGCGGCGCGCACGGCCCTCAAGGCAGGGGATGCCGCCCGGGCCAAGACGCTCCTAGAAGGGGCCGAGGCCGAAGGCGACCGGAACGCGCAGCAATCGATCAGCTTCTATCTCGCCCAGGCCGAGGCAGTCCTGCACTAGGACCGGCCCCAAGCGGAGCAAAGCACGGGGCGGGGTCATCCTAGGATGGTCCCGCCTATTCACATCCGACGCCGAACGCTCCCATCCGCCCACATCCAGACTGTGTTTCCGCACAGGGTGAACCGGTCTGAAGATAGAGATTCCCTTCCGCCGGATCGCAAAAGAGCGGATCGCTGAAGACATTGCCATTCTCGGCCAGCTCGTCCGCCAGGGCGCCGACCCAGTTCCCGCCGTCGTTCCCGAAGAGATCCGTGCAGGTGACCTCGGGCGTATCGGAGGTCTCATCCATGAGGACCGCCGCGCCGCCGGAGGTGAAGGCGACCACGGTTCGTTCGATCGTGGGCACGGAGTGGGCCTCGCAAACAATGGCCGCGCTGGTGACCTCGCACGTATTGGCGTAGAACGTGCAGCCGGCGAGGGTCGGCTCGGAAGAACTCCAGCAGGAGAGCGCTCCGCCAGTCGCCGAGACGTTCAGCAGGAAAATGCAATCGGAGAAGGTGGCCGGAGAGTGGTCGGTGCAGAAGACCGCGCCGGCGGCGTCATCCGCGCTGTTCTCGCGAAACGTGCACGAGTAGAAGGCGGCATCCACATATCCGTGAAGATGGATCGCGCCTCCGTTGGGATAGTCGCTGGCGGTTGCGCTGTTGGACTCGAAGAGGCACCCGTCGAAGGTGGGCGCAGCTTCAGTCTGGCACTTGACGGCGCCGGCCAGAGCACTCTCGTTGCCCATGAAGATGCAACCATCGATCTCGGGGCGGCCTCCATTGGCAAGCATGAGGGCCCCGCCGCTCATCTGGGCGATGTTCGAAGTGAATTGACAATCGATCAGGCGCACAACGCCCGTGTCGCCACTGAAGTCGCCGCTACTGTAGAGCGCGCCTCCACCGGCGGTGGCCAGGTTGCTCTCGAAGGTGCAGGCCTGGAAGAGCGGTGCGGACTCTTCCGCAAAGATCGCACCTCCGTAGAGCGCCTTGTTGTTACTGAAAGCGCAGTTGCGGATCGTCGGACTGGCCCCTGAGGCGCACAGAATGGCTCCCCCGTAGCGTTCGTCGGGCAGGTCCGCGGCCGGCGCATACCCATTCCGGAATGCCACGAAGTCGACCACGGTCCCGACACCCTCAAAGGTCTCGAAGCGGATGGCCCGGTGGGGGTCGGCCTCGGTTCCTTCACAATCGACCACGGCAATCTCGCGAGCGCCGCCCTCGGTGCGCAGAGTGACGGCCTTGCCCTCAAAATCGAGATCTCGGTTGCCCTCACCGCGGAAGACCCCACCGCTCTCGAGCTCCACGATGTCGCCACTGAAGGCCGCATCCAGAGCTGCCTGGATCGTCGCATGATCCCCTGAGCCGTCCGCGAGGACGCTGAGCACGGCCGCGTCCTCACGCTGGGTGGCCGCCTCCAGAACGTTCGAGATCGTTGAACTGTTGCCGGACTCGTCGGTCGAACGGAGCCCGATATAATAGGTCGTCGCCGATTTCAGGCCGCTCAGCGCGTAACTCTCCGGAGTCCCGGCATCGCTCGGCAGGGGCGGGTCCGCGACGATGTCGGTCCACTCTTCCCACCAGTTTGCCACCGTGTCGGGTACGGTGGAGTAGCGCAGGTCATAGCTCGTGGCGCGGCCGGAGGCATCGTCATCGCCCGGGGCGGTCCATCCAACCGTCACGCTGGCCGTGGTGGCCGCCACGAGGTGGAGATCGCTGACCCCGCCGGGGGCAATGGTGTCCGGCGGGGCGACGGTCGTGCGAGAGGGGAGGTTCGAGACCTCCGACCAGTTGGGGATTTCATCACCGGTCTTGACGCCGAAGTAGTACCTCACGCCGGCCTCGAGCCCGGCGACCAGCACGGTCTCGGCAGCCTCCGGGTTTCCCGGAACCCGACCGGGGGGAAAGTCGCGACTGAGGCTCCAGCGGGTCTCCAGCGAATCCTCGGTCTCTGCGAAGCGAACGTCGTACATGGCCGCACGCCCTTCGTTCCAATCGTCGCCCGGTGCGGTCCAGGTGAGGAGCACCGTCGTGCGGGTGGGGCTCGTGGCCGCCAGGTCGTTCACCCAGGCTGGGGCGATCGTATCGGGTGTCGCAGTGTCCTCGCTGCACCCCGACCAGAACCCAATTGCCAACAGGATCAGAAGTGGGCTCCAGACCCACCAACGCGACCGCTGCATCGATCCGCTCACAAACGCCTCCTTCGCCCAGGGGCTACTTCGCTCTCAGTAGAATAGCCGGTTCCGACTCGGCCAGCATGCGCAGGGCTTCCGTGACGACCTCCGGAGCGACCTGGGGGAGTTCCTCGGCCTCGGTCCACCAGCTCAAGGGGTCTTGGCCTTCCCTGGCGGCCCACACGCTGAACATCGCCTGATTGAGTCTCATCTCTTGTCGACGGAGAGTTCGCCCGAATTGCTTATTCGCAATCCGCCGCGCCTCGCTCGGATCCGCCCCGCCGGCGGCGGCTTCCCTGCGGAGGCGAACGAAGCCGGCGGCCATCTCATCCACGTTCTCGGTCCGCGTCTCGGCGCCGGCCCGATAGATCCAGCAGTCCCCCACCGGGTAGATGGAAGCCCCGACGCCATATGCGAGCCCGCGCTCCTCCCGCAGATGAAAGGCCAGCTGGGAGGAGACCAGACCCGCCGCGACCCGCATGGCGCCATTCTCATGATCCTGAAGGGCCGCGCCCTGAGGATCGATCAGCAGTGTTTCGACAACATAGCTGCGCCCTTCGCCGCCGGTGTCGAGGTCGGCGGCCAAAACGCGGGCACCCTCAGAGTCCCGCCCCCCAAACTTCGCCGGCAGCGCGTACTCGGTGAGGTCTTCTTGCGCGGGTGCGCCCCCCATACTCGCAAAGCGCCCGCGCAGGAGTTCATCGAGGTCCGCCCGAGCCTCCCAGAGTAGGAAGCGGTCGGGCGACATGCCCAGGGTCGGCGAGGCCGATCGGGGGGAGGGGATCAGGTTTCCGGCCCATTCGGTCAACTGGTCTTCCGGGTGACCAGAGACGACGCCGATCCAGACTCTTCTCGGGTCGAGAAGCAGCTCATGATAGGCGCTCAGGTCGTCCGGCTGGATCTGTCCGGTGCCGGGCAGCTGCCCGAAGGCCGAGCGTGCCATCGGGTGGCCTTCCCCGTAGAGAAGTTCGCCAAGCCGTTTCCTTCCCGCCTGACGAGCGCTTCCGGCCTCTCGCGAGAGCCGCCCGACGAGACGGTTCTTCTCGCGTTCGACGACCTGTTGATCGAGCGCGGGCGTTCGGAGCATCCGCCCGAGGAGTTCGAATGCCTCTTCGGCATGTTCGTCCAAAGCCTGGAAACGAATGAAGGAGAAGTCCGGGCCGGAATAGTAGTCATCGAAGGGAATGAAGCCGCGATCGGCCGTCTGCATCTCGGCCCCGATCCCGTCGAGCGCGTCCTGGAATTCGGCTTCGGTCATGCCCCGCGGCCCGGCGGACATCACCGCATGCAACAGCTCCGTGATTCCCTCCTGTCCCGGCGACTCGAGGTAGTTTCTTCCTTCGATCAGGACGTAGATCGCAAGGGAGCCGTCGGCCGGGGCGTCCAGGAGGAGTAGCTGTGCCCCGCTCGGAAGAGGTCGTTGATGAACAGCCAGAGGGGCCACGGCGGGCGCTTCAGGCTCCTTGACCTTCTGGGCCTCGGGCGCTTCGGCGCCTGGCTTCTTGGCGGGCATCATCGCCGGGGGCTTCATTCGCGACATACTGGGCATTCCGGCCATGGCCTGCATACCCGCCCGGCCGCCGGCCGCTTCGGCGCCGTCTTCGGGAACGAGGACGATCTCCCACTGCGGACCATCGAACAACGTTTCGGCCGCGTCGGCAACCGACGCAGGCGTCAGGGCCGAGACTCGCTCGAGGCGCGTCTCGAGGCCCCACAACCCGCGCAGGGCGATCTCCTCCGAGTAGAGCGGAGCAAACATATAGGAACGCTGGCGCGCAAAGATCTGGCTCGATTTCTCGCTCGTCTTCCATCCCGCCAGGCGGTCGGGAGAGGGGAGGGGAAGCTCTGCGATCGCGCTTCGGATGGCCGACAGGGCAGCCTCGGGATCGGTGTCAGGAGCAAAGCTGAGATCGAGTTGCAGACGTCCGAAGTCCGGTCCTCCGGTGATCATTCCGCCACAGGAGAGCACCTGCCCTTGAAGCGACGCGTCAAGTAGCACATACAGCGGAGAGCTCGTGCCGCTTGTAAGCAACGACACCGCGGCCTCGCGGGCAAGATAGCCGTGGGCGGCAGGCGACGGTGCATTCCAGAGGAGACGAACGTCCAGTTCGCTGATGGCCAGGGTGTGCCGGATCAGACGATCGGCCTCGATCGGCCCAGGAGCCTCCGGCACAACAACTTCGCCGCCCGCCGGACGCACGCTGCCAAACTTCGCTTCGAGGTGCGACTTGGCTTCCTCGGGGTCAAATCCGCCCATCAGGAGCAATTGCATGTTCTCAGGCACGTAGTGGGCCTTGTAGTAGGCCCAGACATCGTCCCGGGACAGCTCCTGAATCGTGAGCGCAGAGCCTAAGACAGGCATACCGTAACTGCTCTTGGGGTATGTCTCGTGTTCCAGGAACCTTCCTATATCGTAGCTTTCCGAGTCCTGGTCCTTGGCCAGCTCTTCGAGGATGATCCCGCGTTCCTTCTCGAACTTCTGCGCCGGAAGACGAGACTCAAAGAGCATATCCGCCTGCAGATCCAGGGCCAATTCAAGCTGCGGCGAAGGCATCGTCATCATGAAGGCGGCGTGCGTGCGGCGCGTGAAGGCATTGTTGAATCCACCGGCCGCATCTTCCTCGTCATAGAGCTGCTTCTGGGTCCTGCCCGTCGTCCCATTGAAGAGCATGTGTTCGAGGAAATGACTGGCACCGGAGAGCCGGGCATCTTCGTGGGAAGACCCGGCCTTGATCACGGCCACCGCGGTGACCACCCGGCTGGCGGCATCAGGCAGAAGCAAAACTTCGATTCCGTTGGAAAGGAAAATGCGCTGCGGTGCGACCTCGTCCGCGTGGACGGCCGGAGCAGCCAGGACCTGGACGCAGAGCAAAGAAACTGCCGCAAGAGTCGGCAAACGGAGCGACCGAAGCCGCCGATGGAGCGTATTCATGACATTCTATTCCTCAAAAAGGGTGTTGGAGACAACCTGGCGAGCACGCCGAGTGCCCGTCAGAATATTGGAAACCCGGAAACAGATCCAGCGTTCCGTCATTGGATAAGAGGGGCAATCTGCCGGGGTTTGGATCGGGCCGGACCGTCTTCTCGCGCTATTCGGACCTACGTCGCATAAGACTTATTATGTAAACCTACGCATGGTGCGACGTGAGATTGGAATCCCCGAGACCCCTACCCGGCACCCAACTCCCCTGATTTGATCGCAATCCCTGGCTCCTCGGTCCCTATGCGATTGCAGTGCGCATGAGCTGGCCGGTCGTTTGCGTGCGGAAAGCAACTCCTGAGCGCCGTCTTGGGCGTCCGTGAAGGACTTCCGGGTGCCTCGGGGTTCCACGAAGCTCTGAGATTCTCGCGAGCTGCCTCACGGGGCGGCATTTGCATACGTCTTGAGGGGCGACACTTAGCGGTGTCGTCTTGAGTTGGCGTGCTCCTGCACGGCCGCGGCCGTCAGAAACGCGTGGACGGAACGCACCGTTGGCACCGGGTTTGCATAGGTAGACTTCGAGCGCGGTTGAGATGAAACCTGATCCAAGGCATTACTTCGTGGCCGCTCTCGTATTGAAAGAGGCGATGATCTGTGGCATGCGTGAGCGGTCCGTAGGTCCGAGGGCCCAGAATTCTCATCATGGTGACCACCATCGGCGCTTGCGGCACGGTGACGCGCGGATTGGCCTCTGGATTCTAAGATGCGGTTGGGTGATAAGCCTGATCGCGGGTCCCCGGCCACGGTCCAGGGCTCGAAAGGTGTCAGGGGTGTGCTGCCATAGCAGTACACCCCTCTCCTATTCCCGTCAGATTAGCAGTGCACCACTCCGAGATGGCGGGCGATCTTGCGTGAGAGATCCTGGGGCCGTGCTCCTCCGGTGTGCTGGCCGACCACCTGGCCACTGCGGATGAAAAGCAAGGTCGGAATGCTCATCACGTGATAGTGAGATGCGGTGCGCGGGTTTTCGGCGACGTCCATGCGACAGACTTTGAGTCGGCCGGCGTACTCCGCTGCAATCTGCTCGACGACGGGGTGGAGTTTCTTACAGGGCTCACACCACTCCGCCCATAGATCCAGCATGACCGGGACCTCGGACTTGAGAACCTCCTCACCGAAAGTTGCGTCGGTTACCTCGTGCACCGATGCCATGGCCCCTCCTTCTGCAACCGAAATCCAAACTCAGGTCCCTCGGTCTATTGTCCCTCACGGTCGGCCCCGCCGCGCATTAGAATTGGGTGAGCCGTGATGCCTTGCGCGGTTGCTTGCCGACGTGCTCGAGAATGAGCCGTTCAAGCGCGATGAAGTCATGCGCGCCTACCCAGCCGCCACTCTTAAGCGTGCGCTCCCAGTGGTAACACCCGGCCAGGAGTTTCGCAAGTCTCTGCTTCTCCCCAGGGGGTAACGGTGACCGGTTTTGCTGTCCCCACCCGCCGTAGCCACCTCGTCCGCTTTGTGAAGTAGAGCCTTGATCAATTGCGTTGGCCGTGGAATAGGCGAGTTTCCACAAGAAACTGAAGGACGATTCTTCGCGCTGTACACTCTGGAATCTGTCTATCGCCTCGCGGAGGTTTCCGCCGAGGATCGCCTCGACACACTGCCACGATGAGCCGAGCATTCCAGAGCGCACCAGTTCCCGGAGAGCTCGCAGATCGAGGTCGCCCTTCCCGCGCATCAGACTGATCTTCTCGACTTCTTGAGAGAGCAGTTGAAGGTCGGTCCCGATACGTTCGACAAGATAGCCTGCCACATTCGGTGAGAGGCGAAGATCGAGTTGGGCTGCTCTCTGGGTGACCCATCGCTGGGCGTCGCGGGGGAACAGGTGCCAGAAATCCACGACCAGCACGGGTTTCAGCAGGTTGGCGAAGAACTTCGCCTTCCGCGAAAGTTCCTTCGACGTCTTGACGCTCAAGAGCACGATAGGATTGGCGGCGGAGCGGCCGGCCAGATCGATCCAGGCATCCTTCTCACGCTTCCCTGCGCGGGAGAGGCGTTCGATGCTCTCGACCAGCAGCAGTTTCTCGCTGCCGAAAAGGCCCGCCTGACACGCAACCGTGGCAATCTCCTGCACCGGGGTCTCCCCTGCGATGAACGTGTCGACCGCGTACCTCGCCTGGGAGTCGCCCGCTTGGCCGAGCAACGCTGCCTTGATCTGCTCGAGAGCTTCAGACTTGAGAAAAAGCTCCGGGCCGCAAAACGCGTAACACCCGGCCGGCGGATTGCCGGCCAGGTAGCGGGGCAACTCGTGCCATTTCAAACTGCGGGTCTTGCTTTGCGCTACCATTGTTCAAGTGTCTTCGCCAGGATGTCCTGCATGAGCTTATCGATGACCTCGATGCGGGCGTCCGCTTCGGAGTCGATGACCCCTTCGCTGCTGCTGGGGGTCGCCTCGTACGTGGCGCTGGCCTTCATCGCCTCGTTGCTCCAGAGATCCTGATTCTTCACGCGATCCTTCATCACCACTGCAAGCGTCACGACGACGATATATTGCTCCGGCTCCTGCGCGGGCGTGTAGCTGTAGACTCGTCTTTCGTACCCGGTGATCCTGCCCTCCAGAACACAATCAGCCTTCGCCTCGCGCACCACCTTCAGGCGATTGTCATCGAGGAATGCCTCGATCGCCCCTTGGGTGACCTCATCGGCGATCAGGCCATCGAGGCTTTCGTTCCCGAAGCTGGGCACGGCCACGGTCCGGATGTGCGAAGGGAGAGAACTGCCCGAGAAAGAATAGCCGCAACCCTGGGTGAACAGGAGCGCCAGCGTGGCCAGTAGAAGGCCCGGTCTGTGGGCTTCGAAGCGCATTGGGTGCAAACGTCCCCTCTCCTGCGTTTGATAGACAACCCGACCTAGCCCTGGAACAACCCCTCGTTCTCCCGGGTCCAGGCAATGAGCCGGCGGACGCCCTCGGCGGGATCCACCTGCGGCTTCCAGCCCAGCCGCTCAATCGCACGGCCGGTGTCGGAGATGTACACTTTCTGATCGCTGGGCCGCCAATCGTCGTAGGAGATCCCCGGTTCGATGCCCGTCTCCTCCTTGATGATCGCGAGGAGTTCGTGCAGCGACAGGGTGAACTCGGCCCCCCCACCCATGTTGAAGACCTCGACCCCCTCACCTCGGTCGATGAACGCCTCGTAAGCGGCCAGGAGATCCTCCACCCAAAGAACGTCCCGCACCTGCTTGCCGTCCCCAAAGATCGTGATGGGTTTGCCCGACAGTGCCGCGATGACGAACCATGCCACCCATCCCTGGTCTTCCATGCCGAACTGGCGTGTGCCGTAGATGCATGACATCCGAAAGACGCCGATCTTGAGGCCGTAGAGGTGGCCGAAGTCCTGCATGTAGACATCGCCCGTCAGTTTCGAGCACCCGTACGGCGTATGCTCGCAGCGGTCGATCGAGAACGTCTCCGGGATGCCCTTAGACCACTCATCGGGGAACCGATAGCGCAACTCGTCTTCGATGACCTCCACCCCGTTCACATTCTCCCCGTAAACCTTGTTGGTCGAGCAGTAGAGAACGGTCGGCCGCCGTCCCGCGCGCCGCGCGGCTTCGAGAACGCGAAACGTCCCCAGCGCGTTGCACATGAAGTCGGTCTCGGGATCGATCGTGGAGGTGGTGACTGCGGTTTGCGCCGCCGCATGGAGGATCACATCCGCTTCAGCCACCAGACCGCCCAGCGGTTCCTCGTCGCGAACGTCAGCGCGGATGAGTTCAATGTCACCCCGATCCGCGAGGTAGGTCCAATTGTGTTCCGCGTTGGGATCGGGCTTCTTCAGAAGCGCGCCGCGAGACAGGTTGTCGAGCACGGTCACCTTGTACCCGCGCGAAGCGAAATGCTCCGCCGCATGGGATCCGATAAAGCCGGCACCGCCGGTTACGAGCATCTTTGGCATAGCCGTCCCCTACCCCCGCTCGGTCGGCGGCCCCTAGCCTCCGACACCATCCGACTGCAAACATCCTTTGAGCCTGCTGAACTTATCAGCCTCAAGCAGCCGGAACAAGATGCTGGCGGGGGCAAATCGGGAATCAGTTGGCGGGGAAAGCGGCAGGGCTGCGGCTAGGGGCGCTGGAAGGGCAGCATGAGCGACACCTGGTGGGATCCCTCGTCGATCTCGCTGAGCTGATAGCCGTACGCCACCTGGGTGGGGCCGACCGCCACCTCCAGGCCCATCGAAGGCGAGAACGGTGATTCGAGGCCCGCGTCCCGGTAGGAGAAACCGCCGAGAGCAGCCAGCCCCTTCAGGGGGCGCCACACCAGGCCGGCCGCGACCGAAGTCTCCCCCTCGAGGAGGGTCTCGGTGCCCAGGTGGAGGTCGATCCCACTGGCCGTCGCCAGCGAGAGGCCGGCCTTGATGGATGCGGGTAGGGGGAACTCCTCTTCACCCCGCGCGGCCGCGGGGGCGAAATGAAGCCCGGCCACCCCGAGGGCCAGAGACCCGAATGAGAGGGGTTGAAGGAACTGGAGGCCGACTCCTCCGGCCCAGGTCTGGACGGGGCTTTCGGTGCCGTCGCTTTCCATGAACAGCTCGCCACAGAGCCCGAAGCGCCAGCGTTGTCCCAGGGAGCGGGCATAGGCTAAGGTCCCGTGTGCGCCGTACGGAGTGAAAGACCCGGTAGGCGACCCCTCTGAATCGTAGCCGTCGAGGCTTCCGATTCTGAGCATCCCGGCCGAGAGCCCAATCGCCCCTGCCCCATCTGGCAGACGCAGACTCACGGCCCCCCACTGCCAGGCCGTCCCGGCAATCCAGGTGGCGTGCGAAAGAAGAGCCCCGGATCCGGCGGCGCCGCACAGGCCGGCCGGATTCCAGCCGAGAGCCGACGGCCCTTCGACGGCGGCGACATGCGCACCGCTGAGCGAGCGCCCCACAGGCTCGGCTGCCAGCCGGGCAAACTCGTAAGCCCTCACCCCGCCCGCACCGTCGGCCACGGCATGGCCGGGAAGGAGGAGCAGGAGGCAAACGGCGGCGATGCCCAGGCGACGGGCTCTGTAGGAAGCGGAGATTCCCATGCCCGCCGGACGTGCAGGGAACGTACCCGGCGGGATGCAGCGAGGGCTGGAATGCGCCCTATGACGTGGGGATTGCTAACTCTCTTCCACGGATGATATTGCAGCTGCTCCTTCGGGTGGCTTCAGACACGGTCTTTCCCGACAACCCTTCATGAAGCCGGCCGCCTCCGGCCTAAGGTGCGAACTGCAATGGATCAGGCTCAGGTTGCACGAGATGGACCAGAAGCGCCCTGGGCGCTGAACTGCTCCTTGAAGAAGGCCACGGTCGGGGCCAACCCCTCATCGAAAGACACCCGCGGCTCAAACCTCAGATCACTCCTCGCCCGCGAGATGTCAGCCTCCGAGTGCCGAACATCCCCTGCCCTGGTCTCAACGTGGTTGGGCGGAATCGAGGTGCCCAGCAGCGTCTGAACCTGGTCGAGCAAGTCCAGAAGCGTCGTGCGAGCGCCACAGGCGATGTTGTAGATCCCGGATGCATCGGGGGCCCGGCACGCCGCCAGATTGGCGTCGACCACATTGCTGACGAAGGTGAAGTCCCGCGACTGCAGCCCGTCGCCGTGCACGGTCGGCGCCTCACCCCGCAGAAGCGACGAGATGAAAATGGGGATCACGGCCGCGTAGGGCGAGTCCGGGTCCTGCCGTGGGCCGAACACGTTGAAGTAGCGCAGCGTGACGGTCTGCAGGCCGTAGTGCATATGGAAGAGTTTTCCGTACTCCTCGCCGATCAGCTTGCTCAAGGCGTAAGGCGACAGCGGACTGGGGTAGATCGACTCGTCTTTCGGTAGTTTCTTTGTTTCCCCGTAGACTGAGGAACTCCCCGCGAAAACGAACCGGGACACCCCGGCGTCGCGTGCGGCCACCATGAGATTCAAAGTGCCCGTCGTGTTGGCCAGGTGGGTGGCCACGGGATCGGCGATGCTGCGCGGCACCGACGCCAGAGCGGCCTGGTGGATCGCGAACTGCACGCCATCCATTGCCGCCTTGCAGTCGGCCTCGTTGGCAACATCACCGAGCTGGAACACGCAGCGGTCGGGATACCGAGACACGAGCGGGTCGACGTTCTTCCGATGACCGGTCGAGAGGTTGTCGAGCACGCGTACTTCGTGTCCCTCCTCCAGCAGTCTCTCGGCGATGTGCGAACCGATGAAGCCGGCGCCGCCGGTCACGAGGTAACGATCTCCCACGAGAACCTCCTCAAATCCTTGTGATGTTCGGGGCCTGCTTGCCCCGCAATGCGTTGCGCGTGTCCACGATGAGCTTCGACTCCTTCATGAGGAGTTCGTAGTCCAGATCTTCGTGGGCCGTAACGATGACCGCCGCATCATGCGCCGCGATGACCTCGGCGGTGAGCGGAATCGAGGTGTACTCGCGGCCGCCACTCGTGAACGAAGGCACGAAAGGATCGTGATAGCTGACCTCGGCGCCGTCCTCGACCAGGAGTTTCAGAATGTCCAGGGCGGGTGACTCGCGGAGGTCATCGATGTCCGCTTTGTAGGCGACCCCGACCAACAGGACGCGCGATCCGTTGAGCGCGAGTCTGACCCCGTTGAGCGCCTGGCGCACCTTGTCGACGACGTGCGCGGGCATGGAGCCATTGATCTGGCCCGCCAACTCGATGAAGCGCGCCTCGAGGCCCGCCATGCGTGCTTTCCAGGAGAGGTAGAAGGGGTCGATGGGAATGCAGTGCCCGCCGAGCCCAGGCCCCGGGTAGAAGGGCATGAAACCAAACGGCTTCGTGGCAGCCGCGTCGATTACCTCCCACACGTTGATGCCCATCCGGTCGGAGAGAAGGGCGATCTCATTGACGAGGCCGATGTTCACGCTGCGGAAGGTGTTCTCCAGCAGCTTGACCATCTCCGCGACCCGCGTGGAGGAAACCGGCACCACCGTTTCCATCGTCATGCCAAAGAGTTTCGAGGCCAACGCGGTGCAGGTCGGCGTGACTCCCCCGACCACCTTCGGGATGTTCCGCGTCGTGTAGGTCTCATTGCCCGGATCCACGCGTTCGGGAGAGAAGGCGAGGAAGAAGTCCTTCCCCACCTCGAGACCAGTCTCGCTGAACTTCGGCAGGAGCAGTTCTTCGGTCGTGCCCGGGTAGGTCGTGCTCTCCAGAATCACCAGTTGCCCGGCATGCAGCCTGGGGGCGATTTCTGCAGCCGCCGCGACGATGTAGGACACATCCGGGTCACGCGTCTTGCGCAGAGGCGTGGGGACGCAGATGTCCACGGTATCGGCCTCGGCAAGAAGGTCGAAATCGGTCGTGACCGTCACCTGGCCCTTTTCAATGGCCGGGATGATCGCGTCGGTCGGCACATCCGCGACGTAGGACTCGCCTCCCTTGAGACGGGCCACCTTCTCCTCGCTGACATCGATCCCCACGGCGGAGAAGCCAGCGCGGGCGAATTCGGCCAGGAGCGGAAGACCCACATACCCCAGCCCGACCACCGCGGGCCGGACCGTCCGGGTCTCGATCTTCTTCTCCAACTGCTGTGCCCAGCTCGAGGTGCCGGCACTGCCCGTAGCGGTCCCTGCCGGGGCTCCGGATTGATTCACGCGAATGCCCTCCTTCTAGACGGAAAGATCGGCGGTAACCATAGATGCTTAAGGGCAATAACGCAACGACCCCACCCGGCAAGGGCCCCCCAGCCGGGCCGGAATCGACCGAAAAGCCAATAGAATTTGCCGCAAATGAAACCCTTTGCTAGGTTAGGATGTAATGCTGACCGAAGGGTAACTTGTAGGTACATATTGCGCTTAGACCACTTGGGCGGAGGATTCATGAATCGCAGGCGACTCATCGTAGCAGTGCCCCTCCTGCTGTGCGTGCTTACTCTGGGCCTGGGCAGCGTCTTCTTGAAGGACGTCCTTGCCTCGGATGACACCGTCTATTCAGAGCTCAAGCTCTTCAACACGGTGCTCAACTACATCATGACCTATTACGTCGAGGACATGCCAGCCGACAGCCTCTTTGAGGGGGCGATCGACGGGATGCTCGGACAACTCGATCCCCACAGCAACTACATCCAACCGGAGCGCTTCGAGCGAATGGAGGAGAGAAACCGCGGGTCCTACTCCGGGGTGGGCATCTCCTTCGCCATCATGGACGAGTGGCTGACGGTGATCTCCCCGATCGACGGCGGTCCTTCGATCAAACTGGGAATCCGGGCCGGCGATGTGATCAGTCACATCGAGGGCGAATCGGCCTTCGGCATCAAAGAGCAGGAGGTCTTCGAGAAGCTGCGGGGCCCCAAGGGCACCGAGGTCAATGTCACCATCCGGCGCGGTTCGGACGAGACCATCGACTACACTATCGTCCGTGATGACATCCTCATCCAAAGCGTCCCCTACGCCTTCATGCTCGAGCCGGGCGTCGGCTACATCCGGATGGGCCGGTTCTCCGCAACCACCAGCGAAGAGCTCGAGGAAGCTCTGCAAAGGCTGGAGGAACAGGGCATGGAAGGGCTGGTGCTCGACCTGCGGGGCAATGCGGGTGGGTATCTCACCCAGGCCATCGACGTCACCGACAAGTTCATTCAGGACGGCAAGAAGATCGTCTACACGCAGGGCCGCATCCTCGGCTCCAGCGAGGAGTACTATGCGACCCAGAACACCCATCCAGATTTCCCGCTGGTGGTCATGATCAACGCCGCGAGCGCCAGCGCCTCGGAGATTGTCTCCGGCGCGGTTCAGGATTGGGATCGCGGACTAGTCGTCGGGAACACGAGCTTCGGCAAGGGACTCGTCCAGCGTCAGTATCCGCTGCCGAACGGTGGGGCCCTCCTCCTCACCGTGGCCCGGTATTACACGCCCAGCGGGCGTCTGATTCAGCGCCCTTACGAAGCGGGTGATCGCATGGAGTACTACCGCCAGGCCGGTGGGAACCATGCGGAAGACGATGCGGAGCTCGAATCCGTGGACACCGCCGAGGCGGCCGACAGCGCGGCGGCGCCCACGAACTATACCCTCGTGCAGAATCGCCCGGTCGATGGAGGCGGGGGCATCACGCCCGACGTCGTCATCGACGCGCTCTTCCGGACCAGCCGGCTCAACAATCAGTTGACCTTCGACCGCAAGTACTTCGAATTCGTGACCGAGGCGATTGACGAGCGCGAGATTCGCTGGGACGGCAGTTTTGAGGCCTTCCTCACCCAGTTCCAGATCGATGACACGCTCTTAGGTGGCCTCCAGTCCTATTTGGATGCGGATTCCTTCTCCTATGAACCGGACACGTTCGCCGTCCACGCCGACGAGATCAAGCGCGGCTTGAGGGCAGAGGTGGCCAATCATCTGTGGGGGGACGATGAGCGGGCTCGGATCTTGATTCAGGACGATCCTGCGATTCATGCGGCCATCGACCTGCTGCCGCAAGCCGCCGACCTGCTGACCGAATCGCGCAGGATCGAAGCCGGGCAGGCGTCGAGCAATTGACGAGAGGGCCGTCACGGATGACGGGCCGCGAGTGGGTCACCAAGGATGGAGGGTGGACCTGATGAGCGAGGATCATCCCGGGCAGGACGCCGCCAGTGAGGCCGGGGCCGCCGCAGACGCCGGCCCCCCGATGACCCTTTCGCAGCGATTCGGGCTGGTCCTGTCCCAGCCGAGCGTCGCCTTCCGCGGTCTGCGCGACAACCGGTGGATCTGGCTTTGGCCGGCTCTACTCATCGCGCTGACCATGGTGATCGCCCCCCGCTTCGTTGCCGACCTGCAGGCTGAGAAGCAGATTCGGGCGGTCGAGGAACTCGTTGATCGGGGACTGGTCGAGGAAGACAGCGCGGATGAACTCCGCGTGCGGATCCGCGAGGGCGCCGAGGACAAGGGCCTCGCCAAAGCGATCCTCTGGTCCGCCGTGGGCGTGGTCTACAAGATTGCCTTCCGTTTTCTTCTGCCGGCCGCCATCCTGCTCCTGGGAGTGCGGTTCGTCATGGCGGGCAACGCGCGCTATGTAGCCGTTCTGGCGGCGCTCTCCTTTGCCTCCCTGCCGGCGGCCCTTCGGGAGATCATCCGTACGCCGCTTCAGCTATCGAAGGGAGATCTGGACGTTGCCTTCGGCCCCGCGATGCTGACCGGGACAGGCAGCGTTGGCGGCTACGCCCTCGGGCTCATCGACCTCTTTGATCTCTGGATTCTCTACCTGCTCGTGATTGGCCTGGCAGAGGTCGGACCGATCTCACGGGGGCGGGCCGCCACCCTCGTGATCCCCTTGTGGATCGTGTTCTCGCTCTTCAAGATCGGGATGCGGGCCTCCCCCTTCGGCTCAGTGTTCTAGTCCCGGCTGGCAGTCGGGAACCAGGCTAGAGGTGCGTTCGCATCGCCTCGTGGAGTGCATTGCGATATGCGTCCCGCGCTTCGGTGCTCTGAACGAGCAGTGCGATTTCCCGCAGCGAGGTCTCCTGCTCCACGTGCTTCAGCATGGCCAGAACCAGTTCCTTGGCCGTTTCGCTGAACGCCTTGATGTTCTCTTCCGATTCCAGCGGAGCCACCGCCAGGTTGGCTATCTTGTCCTTGTCGGCGTCGGCCAGGAGTGCGGTCACCGCGGCGCCCACCTTGTCGGTCTGGGTCTTGAGGTCCTGCCCGGCGACGATCACGTGATAGATCTTCTTGAAGGCGAGTTCCCCCGCTGTGGTACCGATCGACTGCCCGAGAGCGGCCGGGCCCTGCCGGATCGCTTCGGCCTCGATGTCCTCGCCACCCTCCTTCTTGATGGTCCCGGTGAGGCCACTGCCCATCCAAAGGTGGTCGTTGGCCGGAATCGCCAGCGCGTCGGCGGCAACCTTCAGCGGGTTTTCCTCCGAAACCGTCACCCGCGTTTGGAATAGATTGAACACTGCTGACCCCTCCCTTCGCCTTCCCCCGTCTTCAGGGGCATGTTATCTTGCCAGCCGATCACAGGGCAGTTTGTCGCGGCACCAGCCTTTAACGGCAGCGATTGAATCTTGTCCGCGTTCCCTGCAGGAGGTGACCATGAACCAAAGACCTTCCTGGCTCGTCGTTCCTCTGGCCGCTCTCTTGCTCGCTGCCTCTCTCTGGTCGATGCGCACGATCCTCGGGCCCTTGCTGTCGACCGCAGCCCTCATCTTCGTGCTCTGGCCCCATCGCGATCTGGTAGCGGTGCGCCGCCTCATGGCGGTGGGCGCCCTCCTTGTCATCGTGTGGATTCTAGCCCAGGCCAAGGCGATCGTCTATCCCGCCCTGGCCGCCCTCGCGCTGGCCTTCCTCCTCGATCCGGCCGTCGGGCAGCTCACCCGCCGCCGGATCAGGCGGTCCCTGGCGGCCCTCATGCTCATGACTCCGGTGCTGGGCCTCCTGCTCGTCTTCTCGCTCGTTTTGATGCCGGCCCTGATCGATCAGCTGCGCACGCTCATCGAGCAGCTGCCTCAGGCCTACGAAACCGTGGTGCACTGGGTCGAGAGCGTCGTGGGCGAATGGCTGAGCGCCAATGGAATCGAACTCATGCCGGATGACTTGAGCGCCGCCCTCCCCAGCGCGGAGGCGGTTCTGCGGGGTCTCTTCTCGGGAGTGGCCCAGGTCGGGCGGGGCGTGGCGACGACCTTTGGCCTGGTTTCTTTCCTGCTCCTGACCCCGATTCTCACCTACTACATCCTGGTGGACTTCGATGGATTCCGCCGATCGATCCGTCCTTACGTCCCGATGCACTGGCGGGAGCCGATAGGCCAGCTCGGGGCCACGTTCCAGGAGTCGGTCGGGGCCTGGCTCAAGGGTCAGCTCCTGGTCGCCCTGATCATGGGGGCGCTGTCGGTGGGCGTCTTTCTCCTGATCGATCTGCCTTATGCGCTTCTGCTCGGGTGCATCGCCGGGGTGCTCAATCTGGTCCCGGTGATGGGATTCTGGGTGACCTTCCTCCTCGCCCTGGCCGCATCCCTCTTCACCCCCTCCCCTCTTGCGATGCTCCTGAAGACGGCCGGGGTTCTCCTGGCCATTCAGATGCTGGAGACGCACCTGCTCTCCCCGCGCATCGTCGGCCGTCAACTGGGGGTCAAACCGGTGGTGCTGCTGCTGACGATGCTCGGAATGTCCGTCTTCATGGGGGTTCTGGGCGTGTTCCTGGCCGCGCCGGTGATCGGTATCGCGCGTGGGCTGTGGAAGCTGTGGGGCATCCGGCCGGTGGCCCAGGTGAACGAGGGCGGCTAGAGCGAGATTCCGTCGCCGTCGAACACGGGGCCGCGCTCCTCTTCGGATTCTTCCTCGCTCTTCTGGGGAACGATCCGCTCGTAGATCTCGTGCCGCCGCCGCAGCGCTTCTTCCGCCTTCTCCGGAAGCATGCGCGCCAGCACCTTCAACGGTTCACGAGCGTAGCCATAGAGCAGACTGTCGGCGAGGACCGGGTGACCTTTGGGGAGCACGAGCGTGAGCCCGGCCAGCAGGAGCAGCGCAATGATGCTGCCCCGGATCGCGCCAAACAGGAATCCGAGCAGATGATCCATCCAGCCCAGCTTGATCGCCTTGATGAGCCGCGTCAGCATGGATCCGACAAAGACGACCAGCAGATAGAAAACAAGGAAGCAGACCAGGAAGAAGAGAACCTGGGTCGCCACGGGATTGCCCACCCAGTCGGGCACCTGATTTCCGTAGGTGCGTCCAAGCACTACGGCAGCCAGCAATCCGATCAGCAGGGCGGCGAGAGCAAAGGCCTCTCGAATCAGCCCGATCCGGAGACTGAGAATGCCGGATACCCCGATGATGATCAGCAGCAGCACATCAAGTACGGTCATGGGCCACGCTCCCGTCTAGCCGCCCGAAGCGGGGCGGATCTCCATCGGCTCTCCCGGCTCGATACCGAGGGCCTCGTGAGCACTCCCCCCATTGACCGCTATTTCAATGCGTCCGTCGCCCCCCGTCAAGGCCAAGGCCTCACCTTCGGCAACTTCGTTGTAGCGCTGCCGCAAGGGGCCGAAGCTCTTGCCAGAGACGAAGACTTCATAGGGCGGCTCCGCCAGGTCCTGCAGGACCACGCGGGGAATGCTGGAGAGGGCGTTCCCGAATCGGTCGATGCGCAGGATCTCTCCCAGGATCCGGCCCTCCTCGAACGTCGGCTTCGGAAGGTCCAGGATCACCGGCTGTTCGACGGCGGGTCCGAGGAAGTCCACCGTCAGCCCCGCCGCCAGGTGGCCGGCCGCGGGCGCGAACACGTCCCGCCCATGGAAGGTATCGCTTCGGTTCGGCATCTCATAGGCCGCCTCTGCGATCTCGTGGGCCACGACCGCTCTCCCGCCCAAGGGGGCGCTCAGGACCCCGTTGTTCGGCCCCACGAAGATCTGGCCATCCGCGGATACGGCCAGCGGCATACGTTTGCTACCCACGCCCGGATCCACGACCACCACGTGAACGGTCCCCGCAGGGAACCAGGGATAGGCCGCCTCTAGCAGCATGGCGGCCTCGAGAACCTTCTGAGGGCGGATCTCATGAGTGATGTCGACGATTCGCACGCCGGGGAAAATGCTGCAGATGACCCCCTTCATCGCCCCCACATAGGCGTCCCGGGATCCGAAATCCGTGGTGAGGGTCACGATACCACTGCGTCGCGCCACCTTGCGCACCTCCTGCATCGGAGACCGCCCTCCAGAGGGCGAATGGCTTCGATGCGGCCAGCCCCCGCCTCTCCGGCGGGGCCATCAGCTTTCGTTTCTGTCGGACAACCGGAAGATGCTAGAACTACAGCGCCCGGCGGTCAACTGCTTCTCGCGCCCAGCGGCGAGTTTGCTGACCAAGGGGCCCATTTTCCGCAGCCGGGCATACAAATGGGGCCGCCTTTCGGCAGCCCCATCCAGATGGAACGGAACGCTCGTCTTCACAAGACGCTCCGCCTGCGGGTCGAATGCCCTAGCGACGCGTCGTCCGGGTCTTGGCCCGGTACGTGGTGCGCTTGGTCGACTTGCGGGCGATCGGCTTGCGCGTGGTCGAGCGCTTGCTCGCCGGCTTGCAGGTCGAGCTCTTCATCGTGGTCTTCTTGTACTCTTTCCAGGTCTCGCAGAACTGATCATACTCAACCAGGAAGACCTTCTGCGTGGTGCCAGGCTTCTTCCAGTACATCGAAGGCACCTTGTGCTTCGTGGCGAAGTTGCGAACCGCCGTCGTGGTTTTCAGGCCTTTCCAGCCGCGTTTCACGATCTGACCAGGGTTGACCATCGTGATCTTGTTCATCTTCATGGGCTCTTTCCCCCTATGTTGTAGGTTACCGTTCCAGTGAACGATTCGGTAACCCACGCCCAAGCTTGAGAGTTTTCTCGGTTTGCAGGCTTTCTGTGAAGATCGTGGCAGGTTACTGCTGCCGCGTGCGATCGAGCCTGCGCAGCCAGTGCTCGGCCACGGCGGCCGGGATCTCCATGGGCCGGCGCGGGTGCCTCGACGACACCACGCCCCAGTAGCCGTCCTCGGTGCTGGGGGCGAACGCCGCCCACTGATGCTCCTGGCCCAGATCCCAAAGGTGGATCGACAGGGGGAACCCGTTCGGGTCGACCTCATCGTCCAGAGCAGGGAGCCATCGAAGCGTCTGCAGGTCCAGCAGATTGGTGAGATCCCCGCCAAGGGACGGGTCAGCGGCCGGGTGGGATGCTCCCGTCGCGCCGTCGGGTGCCAGGCCCGCGGCGAGGAGGTCGAAGTCCGGCGCCGTCAGCAGCCGGCTGTACCAGGCCCGGCCTTCGCGGTGGAACAGCACGCCGCCACTCTCATCGGCAAGGACCAGGCTGACCACCTGGTGTGGCTCGGCCCACAGCGCACGACGTGCCTCGAGGGCCTCGATCCCGCCGGTCATAAAGAGGAAGAGTTCGTCGCGGATCAACCCCGGTGAGCGCCCCTTCAGCTGCACCACCATCTGATTCTCGATCGCTCGCGGGCCGATCAGCAGGGTGTCGGCGCGCCCGGCTCGGAAAACGATCCAGGTGGCCAGAGGAGCGTCCTCGAGGTGGGCCTGACGGGCGATCGCCGGATCGTCGATGAACTCGCTGTACGGGAACCGCCAGAACGCAGCGACCGTGCGCTCACAGGAGAGGCCGTCCGCATCGCGCCGGGCGGGCTCGAGAATGGTCCAGACCTCGTGATCGTGGCGCCGAAGCCGGGCCGAGTGATCGGGCCACTGGATCCAGAGGCTGTCGATTGCCGCGCGCACCGGCGGCAGAATCTCCCTTTCCCTCCACTGAAACAGGTCGCTCTCCATGAAGCGGGTCATCACCTGAGGTGTCGCCAGCACCACCCCGCCTAAGCCGGGCCACGTCAGGTACGCGCCGCCGGAGGTGGGTGCGTAGGCGCCGGCCAGAACCTCAGTCCGCTGGCCTCCGTAGAGATCGAGCGTCATGCGCACCCGGGGTGGATCCAGGCCGTAACGCGCCAGGCTGTCGGTTTCGAGGTACCGAATGGGGTCTAAGTTTTCGAGCGAACGCAGGAGCTCTTTGATCATCCGCGTGCTGGCAAGATCATCGATCGGGGAGCGCAAGAACCACATTCCCTCGTCGCGGACAACCCGCAGGGTATCCCCCACCCCGATGCGCTCCAGCGCCAGGACCGCAGCCCCACCACCCGGCCGCAATGGACCGGCGGGCCGCACGGCCTCCTCCTTTGCCTTGCGAGGCTGGAGGAAGAGGAAGATGACCAGCGTCACCGCAGCCAGCAGAAGCAGGAGATGAAAGAGGCGTTGAGCGCGCATGGCTAGGTCCTCACGAGCGGCTGCGGCGCCACAGCCAGACGCCCAAGCCAGCAGCCACCAGCAGCAGGGGAAGCGCGAACTGCACGAGGTAGAGCAGCCACCGGAGGTCCGCACGCCCGATGCGCAACGGATCCCCCTGGGCCCGTGAACGGTTTCCCAGATCGATGAAATGCTCCTTGCGCGTCAACCAGTCCACCGCGTTCAGCGCCAGGGCGCGATTGGACCCCAGCCCCAGATACCGGTTCGTGATCATCGACGCGTCGCCGACGGCAACAATCCGGGCGTTGGGCACGATCGGCGGCAATCCAGCGTCATCCGGCTCGGAAGACCAGTCCTCGCCGACCGCGGTCTGCCATTCGAGGACGATGGCGGTGGTCTGAATCCCCTCACTCAGCGGCGCCCCCGGATCATCCGCGATGGCCGGCACAACCTGTGCACTCGACGCAGACTTGATGAGCGGCAGGATGTCGAACTCGATCGGGTGCGGACTCACCACCTCCATGGTGCGAACCTCCGGGCCAACCACGAAGGTCTCCCGCAAGTCCGCTCCAATCGTGTGCGAGGGATTGACCGCCAGGGCCGGGGCCCACTCGCCGAGCTCGAGCCTGCGGGTGATTGGCCCCGTGTCGCGCAGCACGCCGGGCAGGAGGCGGATGCTGTGCATTTCGAGGTAGGACTCCAGCCCACACGAATCGCCCGGCTCGAGCCACAAGCCGAGTCCACCCCCCCGCTGTTCGATAAAGTCGCGCAAGGAAGCGACCTCGTTTGGGAAGAGGGGTTGCCGCGGATGCACCAGGAGCACGGCATCGAGGCCCGGCGGAACCTCCCCCACCGAAAGCAGATTGAGTTCATGGGATTCGATGTTGGCTCGCCGAAGCTGATCAATGAGCGCGGTGATCCCTTGATCCCCGCCGGTCGAGGGTGCCGGTTCGCCGTGCCCGACCAGGAAGCCCACCCGCCGCGAACGGCCCTCGAGCACCCGAAGGATCCCCTGGGTGATCGCCTCCTCGGTCAGGTCGTGAACCTGCGTTCGGGCCCCGCCGTGCGTCACCACGATGAGGTCTCCCCGCAACACTCCGATTTCGCGGGCGCGCTCGGGCCGGCGGTCCGGATCCTGGAGGCTGATCTGCAGGCTCGGCGAGGTCTCCCGGTACAGCGACAGATAACGATTGGCCAGCTCCCAGGAGGGCGAGTTCTCAACGTAGAACGCATCGAGGTGAATCGGGCCAGGAGCCGCCTCGAGGGCGGCCCTCGATTGGGGGGCGAGCGAGTTCAGTCGCTCTTCGGTGAGATCGACAAAGGGCAGCCAGCGCCCGGCCCCGACCGCTCCGAGCGCGAAGACTAAGGCGATCAGGAGCAGGCTCGTCGTGGGACCCGGCTCCGCGTGCGTGCGAACCTGCAGGAGAAGGAAACGGATGTCACCGGCATGGCGAATGAAGAAGAGCACCAGGAGCAGAATCCCGCTGGCCATCGCCAGCCTGGGGAGGTAGCCCTCGGTCTCGATCGATGTCCAGGCAGCGCCCAGCAGGAGGAGCAGCAGGCCCGTGAGAAAGAGAGGCAGGGGTGTTGTCCGGCGCGCCATCGAATCAGCCTCTCCACTTCAGAAGGTCGACACCGCGCAGCGTCAGAGCCAGGAAGAGGCTGAGCACCGCGCCGAAGAACAGTCCGCTTCGCAAGGTCAGGACCCCCCGGCCGAAGTCCTCGAACTGCGAGAGCGGCGAGATACCGCTGAGCAGGGTCTGCAGCGTTCCTTCTCCACCCCTCGCGATCTGGCCGGCCATGACGAGCACCAAGAAGAGGCCCAGGGTGAGGACGGCAGCCTCGACCTGCCCCATGCTCAGGGACGAAACGAACAACCCGATCGCGACGAGGGACGCGGCGAGAAGCACGAGTCCGGCCAGCCCCCCCAGCATCGGGGTCAGATGCGCATTGGTGACGAGGGCCACGACCCCCAGATGGATCACGCTGATGCCGAGAAGCAGGCAGGCGAACCCAAAGACCCCCAGGAATTTTCCGGCCACGATCTGCCAGGCGCTCACTGGATAGGAGACCAGCAGCTCGAGGCTGCGGGAGCGTTTCTCCTCGGCAAATGCGCGCATGGTGAGAAAGGGCACGACGAAGAGAATGAGGGCGGAGACGTTGAGCAGGTAGGGCGTCACCACGGCCATCTGGGCGCTCACCATCGGCTTCCCTGCGCTGGCCAGGTGGGCCTGCTGCGCAATGCGCATCAGCTGATCGCTGAACAAATAGAGCAGCGTGATCAGCACGATCCCGCTCACCAGCGCATAGACCGCCAGAAGGGCGTAGCCGAGCGGCATTCGCAGGAAACCGCGGATCTCGCGACCGGCCACGACCAGGCATCTGTCAAACGAGGCTTCGGACACGCCGCCCCCTCCTACTCGGACTCGCTCCCCTCTTCGATCGTTAGACGACGAAAGGCGAGTTCCAACGCGCTCAATCCGGAATTCCACTCGAGAATCTCGTAGTCCCGCTCCAGGAAGCGGGCGGTCAGCGCCCTTCGGCCGGCACGGTCCACCTGACCCTCCAGGCGCCAGATCGCCTGGTTCCCATCGCCCTCCTCCCGGGTGGCGGAAAGATCCTCGAATCCGGGGTCCGGTCCCTCGCCTACCGGTCCGGCGTCATCCGAGGCCGGCCCCCGAACGGTAATCTGCGTGGCCACGGCCTCCTCACCGGCTCCCGCCAGGCCTTGCGGGGTGCCCGCTGCAACCAGCCGGCCCTTGCTGATGATGATGATCCGATCGCAGAGCATCAACGCCTCGGCCAGGATATGGGTCGACAGGAGGATCCCCTTGCTCTGTCGCCACGACCGGAGAAGCCGGCGCAACTCGGCGATCTGATTCGGGTCGAGCCCCGTCGTCGGCTCGTCGAGGATCAGGAGATCGGGATCGGCCAGGAGGCACTGGGCCAGCCCCACCCGCTGGCGGAATCCGCGGGAGAGCTGCCCCGTTGGGCGTCGCCACACAGTGGTCAGGTCGAGGAGATTCTGCACGCGCGCGAGAGCCGCCTCACCCCGGGCCCCCTTCAGCCCCTTGAGGCGGGCGCTCATGTCCAGGTACTCGCGCACGGTCATTTCGGAGTAGAGGGGGACGTTTTCAGGCAGGTAGCCCAATCGATCCTTCAGACGTGGGCCCTGGGTGAAGATGTCGCCGCCACAGAGGTCCACCTGGCCGGCGCTGGGCACCAGGTAGCCCACGAGCATACGCATGGCCGTGGTCTTGCCGGCACCGTTGGGTCCCAGCAGGCCGACGATCTCGCCGCGCCTGACCTCGAAGCTGAAGTCACGCACGGCCCTCACGGGCCCAAAGTCCTTGCCCAGCTCCCGGGCCTGGAGCAGGACCTCCCCCGAAGGGTCCGCAGAGGTTCGCGGAGTGTCATCCCGGTCGGCTGTCTCAGTTTTGGGGCTCATCGCCCTCCCCTGACTCGTCCCAGAATCCGTCATGACCGGCCCGGCGGATGCCGATCGGGCTGCGTAAGGCCCCAGTCTAGGAGAGCCGCGGGAGGGCGGCAAGGGCGCAAAGCAGTCCTCTCGCGAGCACCGCCGGCGTTGACTTGACCTGTCAGGCTGTGAAAAACTCGCCTGGTTTGTTCCCAAGAAGTCGATAGGACGAGTCAGACCGAACCAGAACGAGCCTGGCGCCTGTGTCGCCAGCCAAAGGAGAAGAGGATGTCCGACAACGGCATCACCCCCCGGGAGAAAGATTTCTCGCAGTGGTACCTCGATATCGTCCAGCGCGCAGAGCTGGCCGACTACTCACCGGTGCGGGGCTGCATGGTGATCCGCCCGAACGGCTACGCCATCTGGGAGAAGATGCAGGCCGCCTTGGACGCGATGATCAAGGAGACGGGGCACCTGAACGCCTACTTCCCGCTCTTCATTCCCGAGAGCTTCCTCAAGAAGGAGGCGGAGCATGTGGAAGGGTTCGCTCCGGAGTGTGCCGTGGTGACCCAGGGCGGCGGCAGCAAGCTCGAGGAGCCGCTGATGGTGCGGCCGACCTCCGAGACGATCATGTACCACATGTACGCGAAGTGGATCAAGAGCTACCGGGACCTCCCGCTTCTGCTCAACCAGTGGGCCAACGTCGTGCGCTGGGAAATGCGCACGCGGCTCTTCCTCCGGACGACCGAGTTCCTTTGGCAGGAAGGTCACACGGCGCACGCGACGGCGGAAGAGGCCGAGGAAGAAACGCGGAAGATGCTGCTGGTCTACCAGCGCTTCGCTCAGGAGCACATCGCGGTGCCGGTCTACATCGGACAGAAGACCGAGGCCGAGAAGTTCAAAGGCGCCCTGCGCACCTACTGCATCGAAGCGATGATGCAGGATGGCAAGGCTCTCCAGGCGGGCACCTCGCACAACCTCGGCCAGAACTTCTCGAAACCGTTCGAGGTGAAGTTCCAGGATGAAAACCAGGAATGGCAACACTGCTGGCAAACCTCCTGGGGTGTTTCGACGCGCCTGGTCGGGGCCCTCATCATGGCCCACTCCGACGACAACGGCCTGGTGACCCCTCCCCGCCTGGCGCCGGTGGAGGCGGTCATCGTTCCCATCTGGCGAAAGGACGAGGAGAAGGAAGCGGTCTTCGCTTTCATCAAAGAGGTCAAAGAGCACTTGGATGGCCAGGTGCGCTTCCATGTCGATGATCGGGACCACTTCAAACCGGGTTGGAAGTACGCCGAGTGGGAGCTCAAGGGCGTGCCGCTGCGCATCGAGGTCGGTCCGCGTGACGTCGAGAAACGTGGCGCGATGCTCGTGCGGCGCGATAACCGGGCCAAGCAGCCCGTGTCGCTCGATGCTCTCGTCGAGGCCGTGAAGACCACGCTCGAACAGATCCAGCAGGACCTTTTCCAGCGGGCGCTCGACTTCCGGGCCGCTCACGAGAAGACGATCGACGACTACGCGGAGTTCAAGCAGAGCCTGGATGAAGATCCCGGCTTCGTGTGGGCTCACTGGTGCGGCAGTCCCGATTGCGAGGCCAGCGTTTCAAACGAAACCAAGGCCACGATCCGGCTCATGCCGTTCGATGAAGATACGGGCATCGCCACGATCGGCGCCCCGCCGAAAGAGGACGGCAAGTGTCTCTACTGCGCGGCTGCATCCGGACGCCGGGTGCTGTGGGGCAAGTCGTACTAGTCTAGAGTGTTACCCAACAAAGCCGGCTCGACCTCGGGCCGGCTTTCTTTTGCCCCTCTTCGATCCGTTTTCGGCCGGGCCGGACGCCCGTGACAGTGCTCCTCCCCGCTGACATAATGAGAGTGATCCACACTGCCGACTGTGACTCACGCGCGAGGAGGGTGTCATGAGGGTCGCCACGAACCCGGGTCTGCTGGTTCGTTCACCGTTGCGCTGGGACTGCTTTTCTCAATCCCCATGACCTCCGACGCGACCGTCTACACGATCAGAGCTGATGGACTCGGGGACTTCGCCACCATCCAGGCCGGGATTGCGGCATCGATGGATGGGGACGTCCTGCTGCTGCTCGACGGAACGTTCACCGGTCCAGGCAACCGCGACCTCGACTGCTATGGAATCGACCTCACCATTCTATCGCAGAGCGGCGACCCGATGAGCTGTGTCATCGACTGCGAAGGGACGGCCCAGGAGTTTCATCGCGCCTTCTACATTCACAGCGGCGAGACCTCGGCCTGCACGATTCAGGGAATCGGCTTCTGCAACGGTTACGAGGACACGGGAGGGGCGATCGCCGTCACGAACGAAAGCCACCCGACCATCCAGGACTGCTTCTTCTACGACAACTACGCGGACTACGGGGGGGCCGTCTACCTCTCCCAGACCAATAGCAACGTCACCGGCTGCATCTTCTACGGGAACGAGGCCCTGGGGCGCGGTGGCGGGCTCGACGTTCACATGGGAGCCGTGCCGCGGCTTGTCAACTGCACCTTCTACGGGAACCAGTGCCACTACGGCGCGCATCTCGGAACGCGTCACTCCAGCACGACGGTTGTGGAGAACTGCATTCTGGCGTTTGGAATCGACGGGGCGGCTGCCGTCTGTGAACTCGATTCGTACTTCAATTTGGAGTGCTGCGACGTGTACGCCAATGACGGCGGCGACTTCGTCGATTGCATCTTTCAGTGGTCAGGGGTGTTGGGCAACTTCTCGGCCGATCCGCTCCTCTGCGACCCGGTGACCTGGGACTTCCACATCCAGGAAGGCTCCCCCTGCGCGGCGTCGATGAATCCCGTCTGCGGACGGATTGGGGCCTGGGAGGAGGGCTGCTTCCTGCCGCCGGTCGGCTACACCGTCTATCCGGACGGAAGCGGCGACTTCCCCACCATCCAGGATGCGGTCGACGCTGTGGAGACGGGGGAAGCCATTCTTCTCGGGGACGGCGTCTTCACAGGCTCCGGAAACCGCAACATCGACTTCGGCGGCAAGTCCATTCAGCTGCGGGCGCTCAACGGCGATCCGGAGTTGTGCACCATCGACGTCGAGGGATCTTCCATTGTCAATGCGCGGGCTCTCACGATCGCCAACGGGGAAGATGTGACGACGCTGATCCAGGGCATCACCTTCCGCGGTGGCTACATGACTGGTGCTGATACTGCTCAATACGGAGGCGCGGTGTGGATCACGGGCGGTGCGACTCCCCGCTTCATCGACTGCCACTTCGAGAGCAATCACGCGATCTTTGGTGGAGCCATCGCCTGTCAGGATGGCGAGGTCGGTCTCACCTACTGCCTCTTCCATCAAGACGATGCCATCTTGAACGGGGGCGCGCTCGACCTCTCGGGGACCGCTGTGGCCACGGTCAGCAACGTGACGATCGTCGCGTGTGAGGCGTACTACGGCGCCGGTGTCAGCGTGGCCGATGACGCGCAGGTTCTTATCCAGCGGACGATCATCTCAAGTTCTCTGGCGGGCGGTGCAGTCACGTGCGACGACAACGGTGATGCGGCCGCCTATTGCAGCAACTTCTACGACAACGAGGGTGGGGATTGGATCGACTGTCTGGCGATCTGGGAAGGTGCCGGCGGCAATGTGAGCACGAATCCGCTCTTCTGCAACGAGGACGAAGCGGAGTTCAACCTCCTGCCCGGCGCCCCCGGTGATCCCCTCTACAACACTGAATGCGGCTTGGTCGGTGGTCTTATGGTCGGCTGCAGCGGAGTGCCTCCGAGCCAACCCTATCTGATCGCAGCCGACGGCAGCGGAGACTACGAGACGATCCAGGAGGCGATCGACCGGGTGGGCACCGGCGCGACCCTGCAGCTTGCAGACGGAGTCTACACGGGGGAAGGAAACCGTGACCTGCAGCTGTCGTGGAAAGAGATCACCATTGAGGCCGTCTCGGGATCCCCAGACGGCTGCGTCATCGAGTGCGCGGGCTCGGAGTTCGAAGAGCATGTCGGCGTCCGGGTGGGCGAACTCTTCGCCGGGGCTCTCACGCTTCGCAACATCACGGTTCAGAATGCCTATGTGAGTGATCCGGGCGGGGCGATCCGCAGCTTCGCCTGCCCGGTCACGCTCGAGGGGTGCGCCTTTACGGACAACCATGCCACCTCTGGAGGAGCCGTCGGCGGCGCCACGGCCGACCTTGTCGTTGAGAGCTGCACCTTCACCGGCAACAGCGCCGAGGACGCGGGCGGAGCCATTCACCTGAGCAGCGCCTCGTCCTTTGCAGCAAACCTTTCGTCATTTTCCACCAATTCGGGCGTGAATCAGGGAGGAGCCCTGTGCCTGATCGGCAACGTCAGCACGCAGATCGACAGCTCGAACTTCGAAGAGAACATGTGTCTGTGGGGCACCGGTGGGGCCGTCCATGTCGGCAACGATCTCGATTGCGAGCTGAACTTCTGCACTCTGGTGGCCAACCTGGCTCCCCTGGGCGGAGCGGTCAGCCTCGACTCGACCAGTGCCACCCTCACGAATCTGACGATGTCCGAAAACGTCTCAGACCTGGGAGCGGGCCTCTATGTCGTCGAAGGCACCAGCATGATCGAAAACAGCATCATCGCTTTCAGCGCGTACGGGAACGCGGTCACCTGCGCGTCCGGCTATGACATTGCCCTCGCCTGTTGTGACCTGTTCGGAAACCCGGGCGGAGACTGGACCGGCTACATCGAATGGATGGAAGACCAGCTCGGCAACATCTCCGAGGACCCGCTCTTCTGCATGGATCAGGGCGACTATCCCTATGCCCTCACGCTCGAGTCTCCCTGCGCACCCTATTCGTATCCCAACGAGGAATGCGAGCTGATCGGCGCCTGGGCCGCAGGCTGTGACGACACGGCCATGGCCGGGGCCCTCGATCCCGGTCTCCCGCGGCGGCTCGTGCTGGCTGCAAGCCAGCCGAACCCGTTCTCGGGGATGACCACCATCGGTTTCGCGATTCCAACCGCCATGCACCATCAAACGGGGGCTCTCGAGCTCTTCGACGTTCAAGGGCGGAGGATTCGTGAGCTGACCCAGGGTCCCATGGAGGCCGGAATCCACCGGGTTACCTGGGATGGACGGGACCAGCGGGGCGAGCCGGTCGGCCAAGGCACGTATTTCTACAGACTTAAGGTGGGCGAGACCTCGCGAACCAAGAAGCTGACCTGCATTCGGTAGGCTTCCCCTCGCCTTCACTGCCCTCTCATGGGTCGCCGGCCGGGCTGCGGATCCGCGAGCACGCCCTCCGTGGCCCCTTTCAACCATGCGGCCCTAACTGACCCTATTCTTCTAATTACAAGCGATCGTTCAAGTTACGTCTAGTCTGTGTTACAATTAACTACGCTCTTGATGCCCCTATGGGCAGCATTGGACCGACAGCCAGGAAAGGGGGTCCGGAATGCCCCGTCTATGCCTAACCGGACTGGTTTTGCTTCTCTCGGCGGCCCTGCCAGCGACGGCTGCCACACATCTCCTGTATCCCGACGGATCCGGGGACTACGCCACCATTCAGGACGCGATCAACGGCGCCGGCGGCGGCGACGTCATCGAATTGGCGGACGGGACCTATACCGGGGTCGGCAATCAGGACATGAGCTTTGAGGGCAAGGCGATCACCGTGCGCTCGCAGAGCGGAAACCCGGCCGCCTGCATCATCGACCTCCAGGCCAATGCGGCCGATCCGCATCGGGCGTTTTCCTTCACCTCCGGAGAGGGTGCGGCATCGGTTCTCGAGGCGATCACCATTGAGAATGGGTACATCAGCCCTGGTGGTGGTGCGGTCTACATCGACCACTCCTCCCCCACGATCTCCGCCTGCACCTTTCGGAACAACACAGCCCACGGCGGCGGCGCGATGTGGGTCTACAACGGCTCTACCCCCGACATCCTGGGCTGCGTCTTCGACGGCAACGCCTGTACCGGGCAAAACGGCGGCGGTCTCCTGATCGGTCAGGCCTCGCACCCTCTGGTCGAGGACTGCAGGTTCACCGGCAACATCTCGACGACCTTCGGCGGCGCCATGCTCTGCTACACGAATTCGGAGCCCACGGTGCGCGACTGCCGCTTTCTTGGCAATGAGGCCCCCTCCACGGGCGGGGCGGTTTACCTCGGTTGGTCCTCCCATGCGGTGTTTGAGAACTGCCTCTTCGCGGCCAATATCTCCACCCTGGGCGGCGGAGCGCTCCGCTGCTACGAGAACTCCGACCCGCAGCTGAGCGGGTGCACCTTTCACGCCAACTCCGCGGAGTACGGTGGTGCGGTCTATGCGACCGACACCTCCTACCCCACCCTCCAGAATACAATCATCGCCTTCTCCATCCAGGGCGAAGCGATGTACTTCGGTGGCGGCGCACTGGCGAGCCTGACCTGCTGCGATCTCTACGGGAATGACGGCGGAGACTGGGTCGCTGAGATCGCCTCGCAATACGGGATCGACGGGAATTTCTCGTCGGATCCGCTCTTCTGCGACGCAGACAGTTATGACTGCGGCCTCCAGGAGCAATCCCCCTGCGCGCCGGAAAACAACCCCGGGTGCGGACTCGTGGGCCAGGGAGGGGTCGGCTGCGGATCACAAGGGATCGAGGATGACCCCAGCGACCAGCTGCAGTTGAAGGCGTATGCCCTTCCCAATCCAAGCCGCGGCCGCGTGGCGATCCACTACGAGGTGCCGTTTTTGCCCGGCCCCGGCGCGGAGGTGGAGCTTGCGATCTATGACGCGAGCGGGCGGCTCATGCGCAACCTCGCCCCGGGCGTAGCCGAGGGGGGACATCACCAGACAACCTGGGACGGAGCCGGGCGGGACGGGCAGCCGGTCGCCGAGGGGATCTACTTCTTCCGTCTGAAGGTGGCTGGCAATATCGTGACGCGCCACCTGGTCATTCTCGACTAGCGCGCCTTGCGAAGCTCCTGCACGCGCGTCTCGAGGGTCTCGAATCCGGCCGGATCCCACTTGCGCATCCCGGCCTCCTTGAGACGCGAGAGAGCCTCTCGCATGAGGTCGTAGGCCTCCTCCGTCTTGCCCCCCGCCACGGCGAGCTCGGCGAGTTCTCTCGCCGCATGTCCCACCCACTCGGCCGTGTCGGGACTGCGATCGCGCTCGTAGCGTTGCGTGGCTCGCAGGTGGACGTCGGTCAGCCACTCGTGGGCAATCCCGGCCTCTCCCACCACGCGGTGCGCATGGCCAACCGACCAGTCAGCCACCAGCTTGGCGTGGTCGCTCCCGCCTCGGTAGTGATACTCGCGCGCCGTGATCAGTGCCTGGAGTGAATCCTCGTATCGGCCGAGGTCGTCATAGGTCCAACCGAGGTTGTTCCACAGCGGTCCCAGCCACTCCTCGTGTCCGCCCGCCTCGGCGGCGGCGATGCCCTTCTTGCCCCAGACAACCTGGGTTTCCAGGTCGGCGGCGATCGCAACCATGTGGGCGGCGTTGACCGCGCGCTCATGGAGGTCATGGGCCAGGCAGTACTCGTAGAGTTCGATGAAGGTCTGGGTGGCCGCCTCTCGCTGGCCGGCCTCGCGCTGATAGACCCCCAGGACGAGCCGGTAGCGGCTCCAGCCCAGCGGTTCCGACTCCTGAGCAAGAGCAGCCGCCTGATTGAGCCAGGACTCGCCCTTCTCACCATCACCGGTGATGCTGTAGCTGCGGGCGACCTGCGCCAGAGCCTCGATGCGTGTACTGCGCCGCCCCTCTTCCTCGGCAGCCTTCGCGGCCTCCTCGTAGACTCGACGTGCGTCGTCGTAACTCCGACTCCGGAACAGCTGATCTCCGGTCTCCAGCATTGCCTGGCTGCCTTCTACCTCCGGGGTCGGCGCCGCCACGGGTCGTGGAGGGGCGCCCTGCCGTTTGCATCCGTGGCCTGCTCCTGCGATCAGGAGGAGGATGATAGCGAGATGGACCGGCGCCCGCTTTGTCGCGCTCATGGCAAGCCTCTCCCCCGGTTGGTTCACAACCGGAGCTCTGTGGTTAGCGGATACAGGCGGATAGGGCTAGTCGGTGCGAATGGCCGCGGGTAGCGGCAAGCGCGTGACGGCCAGATGCCCGGCCTCGTCCGAGGCACGCACGCCGACCACCGAGATGGGATCACCCTCGTCGGTTTCCGGCAGCGGCACGCGGAAGCTCTCTTCCGATCCGTCGAAGAGACCATCTTGGGGCAGCATCATGCGCCACCCCTCCCCGTTCAGGGAGAACTCGAGCCCCGCAATGCGGCTGTTGGCGTCCTTGGCCGTACCGGACAGTTCCCAGATCCCGCCCGATTGACTGAGCTGCACATTTTGGAGGACGGGAACGGAGTTGTCGATCTGAAAAGGCGGGCTCACGGCCTCGCGGACCAGGCCCTGCTCGGGAGGATTCCCCTCTTCGTCGCGTCCGATGACTTTGAGCTCGTACCATCCTTCAGGCCAAGCGGAGGCATCCCAGCTGTAGGCCCGCTGGGCCAGGTCGAGTTTCAGGGGCAGGTATCCGCCCTCCTCGAGCCCCCGAAGGTAGAGGTCGAAACGGAGCGGATCGTCATCCGGATCGGCCGCGCTCCAGATCGCGGTGCGCAAGCTGCGTGCCCAGTGACCGGCACGGTCGAGGCTCGCCGCAGAGGACCGCATGGCGTCATTGAGCGTGTAGTCGACCTGCACGCCCCCCGGAAGCGTCTGACGAACAGGCCCGCCCATCGGCGACCCGTTTCCTTGGAGTTCAGCCGCCTTGTCCGAGACCCGCACATCCCAGAGGCGCGGGGCCCGGTTCGGACCGCGATAGGGAATCCGAATGGAACGGAGCTCGAAGTGGTCATCGGCCGCGGAGCTCATCTCATACCGAAGCTGGAGATATCGCGCGCCCGGGCTTGCGATCTTTCCGCCGGCGAGCGCCGTCCACTCACTCCAGGTTTCACCCTGCTCCTGAATGTGGCCGCTTCGGGTCAGACAGGTTGCGCTTCCCTCGCCCAAGGCCAGCCAATCGGGGATGCCCCAGGTGGCCGTCTGCCCAGCATCCAGGACATGGCTCTCATAGGCGCCCGCCCGCGGCCTGGACCAATCGAGCATGTAGACGGACCCGCCGCTGCCGGTACCCAGGAACACGCGATCCCCACTCGTGGCGATCGAGAGCAGCTGGGCCTCTGCCAGGTCGGCCAGCCGCGTTGCGTTCCAGGCCTCATCCAGATGATAGAGAACCCCGTTCTGGGCGGTGCCGACCAAGACGCCGCCCCCGGGCGCAGAAACCAGACAGAGAATGTTCTCCTCGGAGCAGTGCCATACCGCGCGCACGAGACCGTTGGGCAGGCGTTCGTAGAGGGTGGGTCCCCCGTTGCCGTTGGGGTGCACCTCAATGGCCCCCATGATCATGCCCTCTTTGGTCTCGGTCATCTGACCGTTGCCGAAGCCGGGATCCTGTCCGTTGGCGGCAAAGAGCACACGACCGTCATCCAGCGGCAGAATCGCAGCGACCTCCTCGACCGACGTGTCGTAGAGCACCTCGGTTTCCCCGTTCGAGGGATCCACCGAGACCAGCAGGCCACGGCCGTCCGTGCCGCATAGAAGCTTGCCCTGCCACCAGGAGAGGGTCGTGGCATGAATGTCGGGCAGTCCGCCGACGCGCACGCTTTCACCATCCGGGACGATTCTGTAGATCTCACCGCTCTCGCCGACCGCGGCATAGATTTCACCATCCGGAGCCGCGAGCAAGTCCCACACGAGCCCCTCGGGAAGATCGAGGATCGTCTCGAGCCCGCTTCCCTCGCTGTAGCGCTGAACGGTCCCGTTCGGCGCTCCGGACAGGTAGAGGTCGCCGGAGGCATCCTTCGTGAGCGCGAAGAGCTCGTACTCGAAGGTCTCCTGAAGACGTTCCCAATCGCCGTTCGGTCGGATGCGATAGAGCACACCTTCGCTTCCGGTCGCCGCATATACGCCACCGTCCCCATCAGGAACGAGCGACCAGATGAAGTGGGCCTCCCCCGAGAAGACCTGCTCCGAGACGGGTGCAGGACGCAAGCCGCCCTCGCTGCTGACGGCCAGGTCGGTCAGCTCGCCCTGGAGGAAATCGGCCTGGGTTCCGAGGACGAATTCCTGGTTGCGCGCAACCGAGACCGGACAGAACACCACGCTGGCCGCAAGTGCGATCAGCAGCAATCGAGAGCTTCTCATCGTCATCGTCTTCCCTTTCGACATCCATCGCGTCGCAGGCGGTGCCTACTGCTCAACAACGGCCTGCACGGCAAGGCCGCCCAGAATGACATCGTCAGTATCCAAAACGACCTCGGTCAGGAGCCGGCGAGCGACGGGCTGCACCTCTCCCCCCGTGGTCCCCGAACTCAGGGCGCTCCACTTCGACAGGGGCATGGAGGAGATCTCCTGTCCCCGCAAGAGCAAACCGCGGGACGGCCCATACACACGAACGATCAGCTGGTCGTTCGCCGGGAACTCTTCGATCAACTGGACGAGATGGTCGAAGTCGCGAGGCCGGTATCGTTCCGGCGCCTGATCGCGGTCCCACTCAAAAAAGGCGTAGGCCGATCCCACCATCACCGTGACCTGTTGAGAGCGCAGATCATCCGGAAGGGTCACCTCGACCCGGCGCGTCTCCTCTCCGCCCAGGTGCCGCCGCAGGTGAATCTCGACCGGCAGACGTCCACCCGGCTCGAACGTCTCCTGCGGGATTCGAATGCGATCGATCTCCGCGGCCCGGAGTTCGTCATCCAGCCGGATCTCCACGTGGATGTCCGAGAGCGCAAATGGACTGAACGTATTCGCCGTTAGAAAACTGACCGGCGCGAGGATATCGGCGCCCACGGTCTGTGCCGGACTCAGGGTCCGGAAGAGGTCACGGCGTTCGATAGTCCGTCCGTCCGGAAGGGTGAGGCGCAGGTGGCTTTCGAGCGTGGACACCCCCAGCGCATACTCCTCAGACACCAGCGTCGCCCCCACCGCCATGTTCAGCAGCGTGGGGGTCAGGAATTCGTGCTGGGCCACATGGAACTGGAAGGTGCGATCGCGCGGCTCGTCCGGGTCGCTCCTATCCGCATCCTTGAGGACTAAGGTCAGCGGGATCTGCTCAGCTTGAGCCCCCATCCGCGCCGAGACCCCGGGACGTTTGTCGGCAATCACCGCGCCCACCTGCGGGCCGGAGGTTCCGATCTTGAACGAGACTCGCCGGCTGGGCACGACCGTGTGGATTCTCGCCCGGCTCACCGGCACCGATAGGACCCCCGTCTGCAGGAACGGATGGCCCAGCGCATAGATTCGATCTCCGTCGGCCCAGGTGACCGTTCCGATCGCCGCCGCGGACGCATCCCCCCAGAGAAGATTGAGGGCGATGGCATCGCCGGGCCTCAGTGAACGCGGCCACTCTTCATCGGAAATCGGGCCACTCGCCGTACCCGAGGCGGGTGCGGCAGCCATCGGCACCAGATTGAGGCCGCTCGCTTCGAAGAGCGGGGCAAGACTCTCGCCGATTGCAGGCGGACCGGACCACAGAAGCGGCAGTCCAATTGGAGCGTAGTCGGGCAGAGAGGCAGAGCGGGTGTTCCCCGCCAACAGGGCAGCCCACTCGCCGGTGGCGCAGAGCCGTTGCCATTCGGGGAACGGCGGCATCTTCGAGGAGCGAGGTGCAAGCTGCGGAGGTTCCGAGTGCGCATCCTCGCGGGGCGCTTCATCGAAGTAAGGATCGAGCGCAGAGCGCATTTCGACGAAGGGTGTGATCCCGCCGATCGCCTCTCGCGTCTCGGTGAAGGCGAAGGCCAGAGCACCCAGCAAACGGCCTTCAATGAAGACGGGGCTGCCGCTCATCCCCTGGGCGATTCCGGTCCGCTCGAGTTCGCCCAGCCCCCGCGCAAGCACGATCTGACTGCCGGGCGTGGAGGTTGCGTAGACGTCCAGAATCTCCAGATCCAAGGTGTCGGCCTCGAATCCGTGGAGAACGGTCACAGCCTGGGCGTGCTGCCCAGGTCGAACGTCTTCGAGCGGATAGAGCTCGACCCCCTCCGCCCCGGATCCACTCACCGCGCCGAGCGCCCAGAGCAGCAAGCCTGTTCGTACGATTTGCATCAATCCCTACCCTCTCGATTGTGGTTCCCTCTTAGGAATCGGCCGCCTTAGGCGCTTTCCCCCCAAGAGAATAGGGGGATCGGCCCGCTGAGGAGGGCAGGTTGGGGATGTGACCCGACCGCTGCCGGGGGGCAACTGAAGGATCGACGTGTCTCGCAGGGACCTACAGGAAGTAGATCCGGAAGCCGAAATGGGCCTGCAGGCCGGTGAGATCGATGTCCAGATTATCCGGCGCGAGCGGCTGAAGCTGCAGAAGATGCGGCCCGTAGGGGTCCACTTCCCCGCCCAGGGTCGCCCGCTCGATCGCCTCGGTCTCTTCCCAATCCAGGAAACCGCGGAACACGTAACTCTCCTCGCGCCGGAGGCGTTCGAGGGTCGTGGTTCCGTCGCCAAGGTCCACGGGATCCGTATCGGAAATGGAGACCTCACTGGTGGAAACCCAGCTTGTGTAGTCGACCTTCGCCCAGCGATAGGCGATGTCCAGACAAAGCGTGATCCGGTCCTGAATCATGTATTCGGTAACGAGACCCAACTGCCATCCCTGGCCGTCTCCTGAGTAGACCACTTCCTCCTTGCGTTCGGTGGCCTCCGTCCCACTCCCGCCGCCGGCGCTGCTACGATGCGTGTGCTCCGCGAGCACTTCCTGCTTCGTGATGATGAGCGGTCCCCCGGCCAGGAACAGTCTTGTGTCCTCCTGTGGCCGGAAGGGCAATGTGTAGAACAGACGCGCGTGGTAGGCGCTCTGTGAGAGGTTGATGTTGATCAGCTCGTTGTAGTCCTTGCCGCCGGTCGACCCGCTAGAGATGCCCAGGCCGCCCCCGACCGAAAACTCCATCGGCAAGCTTGCACCAAAGGGCAGAGGAAGCGAGAACTCACCCAACGGCAGCGGAATCCGCAGGTCGGCCCAAAAACTCCAGCCGTAGGTGAGCCGGTCGACCGTCGACCAGCCCTGGTCATCCAGAAACTCGTTTCCGCTTCCGACGATCCTGTCGTTGATCGTGTCCAGAGCATACCCTGAGTATCCGCCGCTTCCGCCGAGACTAAATCTGCCGATGGGGTCGTCCGCTCCGGCAAGCGGGCAGATGAATGTCATTGCACCCAACAGTACGACCCAAATGGACAGCTTCATGGACACCTCCGTGAACCTCATCTCACCGTACCAGCGGCTGAGATACTATCTTTGAGAATTCGCGCCGAAGGGTAGCACGCCCCCAAAACGCATGTCAACGATAGGGCTTGCGCCGCCCCTTACCTTGCGGCCCGCATGGGGGGCTGCTACGTTCCGACCGATCGCCCAATCCGGGGCGACGGAACGGGGCAGATCGCGAATTTGGTGGAGAGAATGGCGGACCACAGATCGGAACAGCGGGCCGAAAACGCCCACAATCCTCCCCTCACGGTGGCCCATTTCGTTTCCCCGTACCTCTTCCAGACCGGCTCCTGGATCCATACGCAGCTGACCCATACCCGCGAGACCCGCCCGGTGGTCATCGCCCACAAACTCGATCAGCCCGAGAGATTCCCCTTCGAACCCCTGCACCACGTCACCGCCGGTTTGGGGTCCTGGGGCAGGCTCTCGCATGGGCTGCGATATTATCTGGGTAAGTATAGTCCCGGTCTCTGCGGACCGGCATTCGATCAGGAGCGGCCGGCTCTCATCCACGCCCACATGGGCTGGGAGGGAGCGCGGGCGGTGCCCGTCGCCCAGGCTTACGGCCTGCCGCTGATCACCTCCTTCTACGGTCGCGACGCCGGCAGAATGCCCCGCTATCCCTGGTGGCGTGCCTGGTACCGGCGGCTCTTCGCGGCCGGCGACCTGTTCCTGGTGGAGGGCCCGCACCTCGGACGGATGTTGGAGAAGATCGGGTGCCCTCGGCGCAAGATCCGCGTTTTGCACCTGGGCATCGACCTCGGCCGGATTCCGTTCCGGCCTCGGAATCCTGAGCCGAACCGAACGCTTGAGCTCCTGGTCAGCTCCAGTTTCCGTCCCAAGAAGGGTGTGCGCGTCGCGATCCGTGCCTTCGCCGCTGTGGCGAAGCGGTATCCACACATACAGTTGCGCATTCTGGGTGATGGGCCGGAGCGGTCCCTCATTCAGGAGAGCATCCGCCGGCGGCACCTGACCAAACGAGTGACCCTGGAAGGTTACGTTCCCTACGACCGCCACCTGCAGGCGCTTCAGGAAGCGGATCTCTTCATCGCCCCAAGCCGGACCGCGGCGGATGGCGACTCCGAGGGCGGTGCTCCCGTGGCCCTGATCGAGGCCCAGGCCGCGGGCCTGCCGATCCTGTCGACCCGCCACGCGGACATCCCCGAGATCGTCGAGGACGCGACGAGCGGGCTTCTCTCCCCCGAGTTCGACGATGAAGCCCTCGCGAGAAACCTGGAGTGGATGCTGGAGCATCTGGACGTCTGGGAGGCGATGGGTCGCGCGGGTCGCGCCCGGATGGAAGAGGAGTTCGACGCCGACAGGCAGGGCTCAAGGGCCGCGGAGCTGTACCGGTCTGTGGTCAGGTCCGGGCCATCTCAATGAATCGCAGCGAATTACGGCGTTATGGCCTGTCAAGACGCCCTAGTGCTCATGCGGCATGTAGACATGGGTCGTGACGAAGTATTTGTCCATGGGGTAGTTCAGGAAGTTGCTGACCCGCGTGGTGTAGATGCAGGCGAACTCCTCCACCTGATTGGCGAAGTGTGAGACTTCCCGTCCCGCCCGAAAGATCGGCCCCCAGTGCGGATTGAAGGTCGTTTCCAGGGTCCGCTCGATCTCCCCCAGACTCTGACCCGCTTCGTGGATCTCATCGCCAACGGCCTTCAGGTGCTCCTGGAGTTTCTGCGGCCCCCCCTTGAACCCGTGCTGGCGGAGCACGCGGCGTAGCTCGCGATCGGGCATCTGCCCCAGAGCGCTCCGCTCGAGCAGATCGCGTTGCGCAGCCAACTGGTCGATCCGCCGCTCACACTGCTCGATCGACTCGCGCTTTTCCCGGCTGGCCTGCTGGTGTTCGAGCTCTTCCTCCAGACGTTGCAGAATCATGGCCGTGCGCCACCCGCTCAGGCGTTTCGATCGGAGAATGTCTCCATAGGTGTGATCCCCGAAGTAGAGAATCCGATCACCCATGACGCGCAGCGCCTTCTCCAGTCCGTGCACACTGCCCTTGGTGAAGGCGAAGCGCGAGCGCGGTGAGCCGGGTGGGGTCCCGAGGACCGAGGGGCTGATCGGACGCAGCGGACCGGAACGGCCGAAGAACCCTGGTTTGCCGGCGCGCACCACGATCAGATCGAAGAAGTCCGTCCAGTGGGGACGCTGTTTGATCGTCTTCGACAACAGGCGGTCCATGATGAGCGCGGTGTAGTCGGCTTCGGAGTTTGTCAGCAAGAAGAGACGAATGCCGCTCGACCTCATCCGATCCAAGGTCTCCGGCAAGAGCGGATCCGGCAGCAGGTACCGCATCGGGCTGCGGGCGATGATGTCCTTGATGCTGCCGTCCGCATGCGCTTCATCCATCGCGCGGCGCACGTCATCGTACAGCCGGCGGTAGTCGGGATTCTCCTCCAGCTTGTCGAAAAGATCCACCACCTGGGCGTAGAGACTGATCTCCGGCAGTGAGAAGAGGGAATCGACCGACACAAAGGTGTTCCGGCTGATTCGGATCCGGCGCTTGGCGTAGAGTCCCTTGCGCATTTCGCGCGGGATCTTGCGTGTGCCGTGGTAGGCCGTCACCACGTAGTGATGGCGGTCCATCTTGAGGATGTTGCCCCGTCGCTTATCGACAATGAGCCCGCGGATCACGAAGTCACGATTGTAGGTCAGCCGCAAGATGGCTCGGGGGTACCCGGACGCGACCAGCTTTCTGGCCGCTTGACCGAAGGCCAGTCTCTCGAACGGCAGCGGCTTGTAGCGGGCCAGGGTGTGATCCATGTCGAAGCCGACCGCCTGGATCGAACCCAGGCGGAGGTTCCGATTGACGTAGATCCGGTGCGCCGGGGGCACGTCGGTGAGATCGAGGCGCTGTCCTTGCGCTCGAACCATCGGGCTCACTCCTCGGGCAGGGCGCCTGAGAGGAACGTCCGCGCATTCTCCGAGGCGACTTTCGCCACATCTGCTTCGGACAAACCCCGCCGTATCAGCTCTTCGGCCAAGACCGGCAGGTCCTGTACCCCCCGCATATCGGCCGGGACTCGATCGATTCCGTCGAAATCGGTCCCCAGTGCGACTCGTTCGATGCCGATCACGCCTGCCGCGTGAATGATATGGTCGGCGACATCGACCGACGAACAGGGCTGATCGCTGCTCTCCCGCAGAAACCCCGGGAAGATCGTGATTCCCACCAAGCCGTCCCGGGCCGCCACCAGCCGCAGCTCCTCATCACTCAGATTGCGCGGATGCTTCCGCAGGGCCCCGCAGGCGGTATGGCTGACCATCACGGCACCCTGGGCCACCTCGAGAGCCTCGCGGAGGGTTCGTGGCCCGGCGTGCGCCAGGTCGAGAATGACTCCCCCCTCGCCCAGTTTAGGCAGAAGATGTTGTCCCTGCGTGCTCAAACCCTCCTTTGCGCTCGCCGGATGCCGGCAGCCGGTCGCAAAGCTGTTCCCCTGGTTCCAGGTCAGGGTCACGACCCGGACCCCCAAACGCCGGAATCGCTCTAAGAGCTCGAGGCTCCCCCGCAGCGGGTGGAGGCCTTCGATCCCGAGGATCATACCGCTCGGTGTCGGGCGTCCCGGCTTCTGTTCGGCATCGAGGAGGTCCACCAGCTCGCCGCGGCAGCGGACGAGCCGCAACCGGCCACCCGAGCGCGCCACGAGATCATGCGCACAGAGGGCGCGCTCCAGGGCGGCCTGCATGGCGCCGGGCCCTTCGGTTTCCGGCTCGATGAAGATCGCCCAAACGGCCGCCCTGACCCGTGCAGCTTCCAGCCGGGGCAGATCGCAGTGCAGTTCCCGGCAGGGCCCGAGCGGATCCTCGCCCACCTTGGTCATGTTCCAGAGGATGTCGGTGTGCAGATCGATCCAGGTCACGGCAGGGTCCCCCGTCGAACGTCGCATCCCAGCATCACCGCCGCCTAGTTGCTGCGGCTGAAGACTCCAAAACGCAGGATGGTCCAGATGGCCTGAAAGGCATCGCCCATATGGATCTTCTTGCCCTCGCTGGCCGAGCGGCCCTTATACCCAATCGGGACCTCTTTGAAGCGCGCCCCGAGGTGGGCGGCCTTCGCGGTAATCTCCGGTTCGATATTGAAGCTGTTCGAGACGAGTCTCAGGCTGCGGGCGATATCGCCACTGAGCGCTTTGTAGCAGGTCTCCATGTCGGTCAGTCGCAGACCGGTGGTCAGGTTCGAGAGGTGCGTCAGCATTCGATTCGCGAGGTAATGAAAACGCCCGGCGCTTCCCCGGCCTCTCTCGAGAAAGCGGGACCCGTAGACCACATCGGCCTCACCGGCCTCGATCGGGGCGATGAGTTTCGGATACTCGTTCGGGTCGTACTCGAGGTCGGCATCCTGGACAATCACCACATCGCCCGTGGTCCGCGGCAAGGCCGTCCGAATGGCCGCCCCTTTTCCCTGATTCACCTCATGCAGGATGACCACGATGTTTGCGTCCGTCAGCTTCCTGAGAAACTCGCGCGTACCGTCGCTCGATCCGTCGTCGACGATCAGGATCTCCTTCTCAACCGGCACGGCCTGCACGCGCGCGAGGATCTCCTCGATCGTCCGCCGTTCGTTGTAGGCCGGTATGATGATCGACGCCTTCAATCCCTCTCTCCTATCGCCCTGTCCGAGCACGGTCGCCCACCTCCCGATCAATCGGCGCCCGGTTCTGCCATGCTAAGGCCCCACCCATTCGATCGGGCGCGGGACGAAGGTCAAGATGAACAGGACCATCATCGACAGTCCCAGGTACACGCGCCCCCGATCGAGCGGACGCGGATCCGCTGGAGGAGGATGACCCGTCCGCACAAAGAAGAGGAGCAAGAGCAGCAGCGGCCACCATCCCCGGTGCCAGAACAAGGTCAGGGCACCCAGAAGAATCAGGAAGATCAGCCCCACCAAACGTGCGCGCCGCCCCAGGACGGCGTAGAGAATGTGCCCGCCGTCGAGCTGCCCGATCGGCAGCAGATTGAGCCCGGTGACAAAGAACCCGGCCCAACCGGCCATCGCCACCGGATGGAGGATGAGTTCGCTCCCCTCGGGAATCTCCCCCACGGCCACTCGCGCAACGAGATGAAAAAGGATGGACTCACCCAGCCGAAAACCGCCTCGGGCCCCCAGAAGATCCTCCGAGACGATGTCGGAATGCGCCAATCCCCAGAAGAGCAATGGGATCGCGACCACGAGTCCTGCAAGAGGTCCTGCAGCGCCAATGTCGCGAATGCTCTGGCGCGAACGCAGCTGTCCTCGCATACGAATCACCGCCCCCATCGTGCCAAACGGCAGCGCCGGCATCGGGATGAAGTAGGGCAGCGTGGCCGGCACCCGGTAGTAGAGACACAGCACAAAGTGGCCCATCTCGTGGCACAGCAGAATGCTGATGATGGCCGCCGAATAGCCGAGCGCCCCCCACCAGGTGCCCGCGAAGTACAGGCCCACATAGGTCGTGCTGATCACCGTTGCGAGGAACAGGATGATGTGCAGACCCCAGCGATGCCGGTGCTCCGGCGGACGTCGGGGCTGAGCCCCTGGCGGCAGGTCCTGCACCTCGAACCCAGCGGACTCGAAGGAGGATCCGCCGGCGAAGTCGGTCCGGCCGTAGACGGGAGACTGCCTCCGCGGAATGCCGCGATCGCGATCGCCGGTCATCGGCTAGCCCTGCTGCTGCGCGGCAGCGTCGCCGCAGGGTTGGCCTTCGACGAGACATCGCAAGCGCTCGAGCTGTTCGGGCACGCCGACGGTGATGAGCATGTCATTCGCCTGCAGCGTCTCCTGCGGACCGGGATGGGGCACAAACTGCCCGTCGCGCTGGATGGCGAGCACGACGATGCCGTACTCGTCCCGCAGCCGCGATTCCAGAATCGTCCTGCCGACCATCTGCGCGTTCTCTTCCAGGCGAACCGCCCGCAAGGACGGTTTGCCTTCTTCGTACCGAAGCAGATGGTCCACGAACTCGACGATGTGGGGCCGGATCAGCGACGAGACCAGACGACGCGCGCCGATCTCATCGATTGAAATGACGTTGTTGATGCCCGCCCGCTCGAACAGCTGTCGCACCCGATCCGAGGAGCTGCGCGCGGCGACCGGAATGCCCGGTTGGATCGATCGGGCCGTGATGCCGATGTAGAGGTTCTCGGCATCATCCGAGATCGTGGACGCCAGACCGGTGGCTCGAGCGATGCCGGCCTCTTCGAGGACGTCTTGATGGCTGGCATCCCCTTCCACGACCAGGTGGCCCTTCTCCCTCGCCTCGGTGGCCTTGTCGCGATTGGTTTCGATGATGACGAAACCGGCATGGCTCCCCTCGAGCTCCTGGACCACCAGCTTCCCGAGCTGCCCATACCCGCACACCAGGTAGTGATCCCGCATTGATTCGATCGACTTTTTCATCTTGCGGACTCCCAGAATCTGCCGCAGGCGACCTTCGACCAGGAAGCTGGCCACGGCACTGAAGACGTAGAGGGCCCCCCCCACGCCGGCCACCATGATACCCATCGCCACGATTCGTCCGCCCGTGGTTTTGGGAGAAACGTCTCCGTAGCCCACGGTTGTGACCGTCTCCAGGGTCAGGTAGACGCTCGTCAGCATGTCTACGCCCTCGACAAGGCTGTAGACAAAGGATCCGGTCAGGACCAGGAACAGCACGATAATGATCGCACGTATAATGGGATGCACCGTACCCTCCCCGATTGATCATCCCTGCTCAGCCTGCAGATGGGAGCCTATCGGATCCCCGCGGGGCGGACAAGCCGCGAGCGGTCCTGTGGTCCCCGGTCCGCTGCCCGGCGCCACTCCCCTCTTGGGCTCGAGGCCCGGGTGCGTTATCGTATCTGACCTGTATTCGTACTCAGCAAGAAGGGAGAGTCGGCCATGGCAAGGCTGGAAGATGTCATTGAGGTGCTCAAGCAGGTCCGCTACCCGGGCCTGAAGCAGGATATCGTCGGTCTCGGCTACGTGAAGGAGGTAGGCCTCGAGGATGGACGCCTCCAGGTCAGGCTGGAGATTCAGACCACCGAAACCGAGGCGGTCAAGCAGATCGAACTGGATACCCGCGCCGCCCTCGAGGCGGCTGGTCACGAATTCGATCTGACGATCGAGACGCCCCGCCCTGCGGACGCCCCCGAGGGCGGCCCCAAAGAGGCCTCCCAGGTCGAGTTTGTCGATCTCTTGCCGGAGGTGCCCTTCAAGATCGCAGTGGCCAGCGGCAAGGGCGGTGTCGGCAAATCCACCGTCGCGGTCAACCTCGCGCTTGCTCTCGAACGACTGGGCGCCAAAGTCGGACTTCTCGATGCAGACATCTACGGGCCGAGCATGCCCACCATGTTGGGCATCCGCCAGCAAAAGCCAACCATGGATGGAGACAAGCTCTCGCCCGTCGAGGCCCAGGGCATCAAGGTTGTCTCGCTGGGCTTTCTCACCGAAGGCATCACCCCGATCATCTGGCGGGGCCCGTTGGCCGGTCGCGCGATCGAGCAGCTCTTGACCGACGTCGACTGGTCGGGGGTGGAGTTCCTCGTGATGGACCTCCCGCCCGGCACCGGCGATGTGCAGATATCGCTTTCGCAGAAGGCCAATCTCACCGGGGCGGTCATCGTGACCACCCCGCAGGATGTGGCGATGATCGATGCGATCAAGGGTGTCCAGATGTTCAAGAAGGTGAATGTGCCGGTCTTGGGCATCATCGAGAACATGAGCTTCTTCGAGTGCCCCCATTGCCAGGAACGAAGCGAGATCTACCCGCGGGGGGTCTTGGGCAAAGAGATGGAGCGCATCGGCGCCAGCGTGATGGGTCGCATCCCGATCGACCCGCGCATCGCGGTGGGTGGCGATCAAGGGCGTCCCATCATCATCGAACAGCCCGATTCGGTGGCCGGCCAGGCGTTTGCGAAGCTGGCCGCAACGGTCAAGGGGACGCTCGAGCGGCGCAAAGAGGGCTAGCCAGCAGTGGAGCACCCGGACGCCATAGATTCGCCGGAGGATGCGCAGGATCCCCAGCCGCTCAGCCTCACTCGCAGTGCGCTGGAGATTGACCCGACTGCCACCCCCTGTCCCCTGGACTGGGGCCGGCTCTTCGGCAACGACCATCCGGTCGAGGTGGAGATCGGTTCGGGTAAGGGCATGTTCCTGAAAGGGGCCGCCCAGATGGCCCCGGAAACCAACTTCCTGGGCAATGAGCGGGCCGGCAAATACTATCGCAAGGCGGTCGGTCGCCTGACGCGCACGGCATTGCCCAACGTGAGGCTCTTCCACGCGGATGGGCTCGATCTTCTGGATCGTTGGGTGGTTCCGGGGAGTATCACCGTCCTGCACGTCTACTTCCCCGACCCCTGGCCCAAGAAACGCCATCAGAAACGCCGGATCTTCAGGCCCGAGCTCCTCCGGATGGCCTATCGCGCTCTGGGTCCGGACGGGGAATTCAGGCTGGCCACCGATCATCCGGAGTATCGCCAGGTGATCGAAGAGCTCTTCGCCGCCCACCCAGGGATCTTCGAGCCCCTGCCGTGGGATGTCGCTACAGGGCCGGCTCAGCTTCCAACCAACTACTCCCGGAAGTGGGAACGCGCCGGGCGCCCGCTGTGGTGGGCGCGTTTTCGGAAGGTTCCCTCCTCCGGCAAGGGGTGATAGAGTCTGTCGCCGGCCGCATCTGTGCAGCCTGCGCATGTATGCCGCTATAGGTCGGCGGAATCGGAGCCGATTCATCCAGTACGGATGGTCACGGATAGATCACGGCGACGCATAGGTGTGCCGTCTTCTAAGGAAAGGAGAACTGGCAAAGATGAACTGGCAGTTGGGCCCCGAAGAGCGGTACCGGCTTTCGCAGGAGCGGCTTCTCCGCGCGGAAGACGAAGATGAGGATGAGGATGAGGAAGACGAGGACGGTGCCGGACGGGGCGAAGACGAGGAAAAGCTCCAGGAGAAACTCCTGAAGACCCGGACCATCCTGATCAGCGAGCCCGTCTCCGACGAGCTGGCCCGCAAGGTCTACCAGCAGCTTCTCGTTCTGGAGGGCGAATCCAGAGAGAAACCCATCACCGTGATCATCAACTCCCCCGGCGGCGAAGCGGATTCGGGATTCGGTATCTACGACATGCTCCGCTTCATCGACATGCCCGTGCGGACCCTCGTGGCCGGCCTCTGCGCCAGCGCGGCGGTGATGATCTTCCTGGGCGGAGACGACGGGAAACGATTCACGCTACCGAACTCTCGGTTCCTCCTCCACCAGCCCTCCTCCCAGAGCATGGGGCAGGCCTCGGATCTGCAGATCGCGTCCGATGAGATCTCCCGGCTGCGCGAGCGCTACAACAAGATCGTCGCGGAGGTCACGGGGCAAAAGATCGACAAGGTCAACGAGGACGCAGACCGCGACTTCTGGATGACAGCCGACGAGGCCGCCGAGTACGGACTTGCCAAGGCCGTCATCACCAAACGCACCGAGTTGGGAGACGACGAGGCGTAAGTTGCGATCATCCAGATACGACGACTCAAGAGGGGCGCCCAGCAGGGTGCCCCTCATCTTATAGGGATATCCTTCAACCTTTTGCTAAAGCCCCACCCCCCCCTCTGACGATCGATGTACCAGGACCACTGGCTCAAATAAGTCACAGGATGTGGCTGGGATGGGCCAACTGGGGAACCGGCCGGGTCACTTATAAGGGGACTCTGCAGCGCAGCCCCACCGGTCGAAAAGGAAAAGTGGTCCACACCCAAGCGTCGGAGGAAACCATGGACGGTATCTATCAGCGCCTCACGCCCTCGTTTGCCTGCTCATTTCTTTTTCTGCTTCTGCTCACCGGTTGCGGAATGAGCACCGAAGTCCCAGTCGATGAGGAAGACCCCGGGATCACCGGGGACGTCATGATCTCCGACCTGCGCGTATCCGGAATCACGGACACGACCGCCACGGTCACCTGGGCCACCGATCGGGCAACGGTCGGAACCGTCGCCCTGGACACACAGCCGGATCTGCTCACCACGCAGACGTCCGTTTCCGGCTTGAGCTACAACCATGAGGTTCTTCTGCAGAGCCTGATTCCCAACACGCGCTACTACTATGAGGTCAGCGCCCTGAGCTCGCAGGGTGACACCGCCTCCACGAAGGGTGCGCCCTTCCAGACGGCTCACGACTCGGATCTCATGGACATCACCGCGCCCGTCATCAGTGACTTCCATGTGAGCGGCGTGACCTCGAGTTCAGCGGAGATCCGTTGGCGGACCGACGATCGCACACGTGGCGTAGTCCAGTGGGACCCGGACGGCGTTGCGCCGCTCGACAGTACCTCGATCGAATACGAGGGAGACACAGGCAAGTATACCCGCGGTCACAGCATGGTTCTCATGGGCCTGGAAGACGGTACAACCTATGCCAGCGCCGTCGAGGTCGCCAACAAGGTCGGCCTGGAGACCACCTCCTATCAGATCCAGTTCACGACCCTGGCGAGTCCGGCGATCACGTTCTGTGATGCCCCCTACACCGCCATGGAGGATCAGGAGTTCACGGCCAGCATTTGCATCCAGCAGGCCTCGAACCTTCACGCCGCGGCCATCGTCTTCCTCTGGGAGCGCCAGAAACTGAGCGTGCCCGGCCGAACCCAGGCGATCCAGGCAAGCAACGACTTCTACAGTGTGCAGGACGGGCACATGTTCATGGTCAGCGAACTACCCGAAGACGTTCAGCTGCCGGCGGAATGGGACGGCCTCGTTATTGAGGTGACCTGGGAGGTTGAATTCGACCAGTCCGGCGAAGTTGCGCTGGGAACGTCTGCTGACGGCAATCTGGAAGTGGCGTTGATCGACGTGAAACTGAAGATCGCAGAGACCGAAGGCCTACTGCGCATTGCAGATATCACGGATCTGTACGATCACAATCATTTGCCGGTCTCATTCGACACGGAGGACGGCCAGGTCATCGTGGCCCCCTAGCCTTCCCGGGCCCGAGGGGGTCTTGCAGGCCTAAGGCTTTTTGCAATGAACGAGGTCAAGATCGAAAACGGGGGACCCGATACGTAACGACGGAAGCGATCGGCCTACTTCGGTCGGTGGCCTTCTTAGGCCAAATGGTTCAAGGAAGGACGTCGGCTGCGGTTCGAACCAGCGGGCCAGACCAAGGCCTCTCACACATACGAACCAGCGGCGGACATGAAGCGGAGGGAGACGAAACGATGTTGAAGCACAGGGTCTTGTTGCTTTGTGTGCTCCTGGCGGCCACAGCGCTAACGGTTCCAAGACCCGCCAGCGCCGCAGATTCGTATGAAGTGGTGGCCGAGTACAGCGGCCCCTACTTCTGGGTTGCCAATGCACCCAGCGTCGCTCAGCTGGTGGATGATCCGCAAGTGGAGACGCAGGAGTTCCTCAATCCCTACGACGTTGCTGTGAGCTTGGAAGCCGGTGGACGTACGATGAACTACGTCCTCGACAGCGGCAACAATCGCATTCAGGGATTCGAAACGGATATCGACATTCGCCACTATGTCGATACACAGCTAACCTGGACTGAGCCGGTCGCCGGCGTGAGTCAGTGGGATAACGATGAGATTCGCCTCACTGAGTATGCGGCAGGTGCGACCAACTGGCTCATCCCGGGTTCCGACGTCGTCAAGATCGATGGCGCAACCTGGACGTGGGTTGCGGACCTGACCGGCTTCACGGCCGCGGACAGGGTCTACACGATCGATTTTGACATCGCCAACGGCCCGGAGATCGATTTCCCGGCCAACTCGCTCACGAGCTCGAGCGCGATCGAGCTTGCGTATGCCCTCACCGACTATGACGGCGGTGCCACCGCGGCCTTCGGCGTCGGTGACATCGACTGGGGGAATGCCGACGGAGCGGCCGTCGCCGAGGTTCGCCTCGACGAAGCGTCCCCGTCCACCATTTCCCTGCAGGACATGCGGGCGATCTTCACGATCGCGAACCAGACCACGGCCACGACCGACGAGTTGTGGGTGGTCGACGCGGCTGACAACAGCGTCCTGGCAAATGAGTACGTCCGGGTCTACACCGTCACCCAGGGTGCCGGCGTCGAAGGCGCGCTCGAAGCCTATGACGATGTTCTCACCACGCCAAGTGACGTCTACGTTGCGGCCGGTCCGACGGCTGTCGCCGCGGCGACGGAAGCCGCCGGGACGATCACGCACCTTGACGGCATCGCAGTGACCGATGCGAACCAGGTGACGGGCCACACCTACCAGTTCGATATGACCGGCGGAAACGTCGATCTGGTCGATCTGACGACCGGCCGTGTTGTGGTCGATGCCGCCGCGAAGGCGGATTGGGTGACCGGCTCGAACACCTGCTACGCCGTGCCGGGTATCGGGTTCGACTTCGACGTGCTCGTCGCGGACGACACCGATGACACCTTCACGACGACGCGTCAGGTTCCGCAGCGGTACGCGTTCATTTGCGACCAGGGGAACAACCGGATCAAGATCCTGGCGGTGGGCGATATCTCGACCAGCGCTGGTGACGACCTTCCCGGCGATGTTCACACCTGCGTCGTGCAGCCCTCGGGCGCCGGCACCATTGGTGCGACGGCGGACCAGGACTACTACTTCACGACTCCGGCCACGGTTCCTGAGAACTGGCAGACGGGTACCGAAACTCGTCCGCTGAAGCAGAACTCGGTCACTTTGATCGAGGATCCTGCCGGCACGCCAGTTGCCTGGACCGAGGTCACCGACCTTTCGCTCGCCGGACCGAGTGACAAGGTCTACACCGTGGACTGGTGGGAAGGCATCATCACCTTTGGTGACGGCCTCCACGGCTCGCTGCCGACGGCTAACGCCGACTGGAGCGTGGTCTACACCAGCACCCCCGACATTCTGCGCTATGGCAGCCGGGGTGGCGGTAGTGGCCAGTTCATGGACCCGCACGGTGTGTGCGCCTATTGGAGCAGCAGTCTGGCTTGCTTCAATGTCTATGTGACGGATAGCGGCAACGGTCGCGTGCAGAAGTTCCACTTCTATCCTGAGGATGCGGCTCTTGGCGTTCCTCCCCGGATGGAGTACGTCTGCGAGTGGTCGACGGCCAGCAATTCCGCCGATGGGTTGAACAACCCCATGGACATCGATGTCGACACCGACGGCACGTACTACTACGTGGCCGTGGTGGACCAGGCCAACAACCGTGTGGTCATGTACAAAGACACGGCCTTCAACTCGATTGCCACGACTGCGCCGGCCTATGAGACGCAGGTGGGGAGCACCGGGAACACTCTCGGTTCTTACTACGAGATCGGTGGAATCGACCTGGTCAAAAACGGCTCGGAGCTCGAGCTCTACGTGGCTGACGGCAGCCGCGGCCGGGTGGCCAAGTATGTGAAGGCCCCGACGGCGACGGTCACGCTCTACTTCACGGCCAGCACGCCCAGCGAGCTGCCGAAGAGCTTCCCGCCTTCGTCGAACTACACCTACACGTTCACCACCACCAATGCTCCGGTGGGCGCGTATGTGGATCTCTACTACGACACGGCCAGCACGTACAACTCCGACACCGCCACGCTGTGCTTCAGCACCGGTTCAGTGACGACCGCCAGCAGCCCGCTGGCGTGGACGTTCTCGTCGACACCTTCGGGCACCCCGGCTGATGGCACCTACTACTTGTATGCCATCCTTCGGGACTCAGGCGGTTCGCAGATGGCGATCGATCAGACCGCGAACAGCGAGCTGTTGACGATCGACAGTCGTCTGACCCCTGGCGTGCAGGCGCGCGACTTCTTCGATGACGATCCGACTCAGCTTCTTGCTCCGAACGAGCAGCAGGCGATTGCCCTGCAGCTGAGTTATCCGGATAGTGTGATCGGTTGCTCCTTCGTGGGTACCTTCCCCGTCGCCATGTACCAGATCGAGGATATCGAGCCTGGGACCGGCTGGCAGGGCACCGGCTACACCCACCACATCTGGAATGCCACTTGGGACAACGAGGCTGGCACCTATGCGGTTCACTCCGCGGTGACCGGTGTTCCCGATGGTATTACCGGTTCGGGTCCCTATGACATGGCCTACGTCCATGTCATCGCGAAGGATGCTCTGACGACCGAGACTCGCTTCATGGAAGGCACCTTCTCGGTGGATGAAGCCAGTAGCGGGGTGACGGACTACAACAACCAGGAACTCGAATCCTGGGTGGCCCGTGACCTGGACGTCAAGCTGGCCTACGTGGGTGACATTGCTGACAACGTCGGTACCGGCGTTGACTCGGTGCCGCCTTACATGCAGCCCCGTCCTGACGGCTACATCAACTTCAAGGACCAGATGGCCCTGACGTACGGCTGGAACGGAGACGAACTGAGCTTCACCCGCGATCCGATCGCGGACATGGGTCCCTTCACGGGTGCCTCGCCTAGCCTGGTGCCGACCAGGGATCAGAAGTTCAACGTCTCGGATCTCCAGGCCTTCACGAGCAACTGGTCCTGGTATGCTGCGAACGGCTTCGTGACGCCTGCGTTCAACGGCGCCTCTCCCACCGCCGCCTTCACCCCGCTGGGTGGAGCCGTCGAGGGCGATGCCTCCGTGTCGCTGGCTGCTGACTTCAGCAACCCGCGTCCGGGCCAGGTGGTTACGGTTGATGTCAACGTTGCAGACGCCAATCAGATGATGGGTGCGATGGTCCGCGTGACCTACGATCCCGCGGAGCTCTCGCTCGTCAGCGTCGACCGCGGTGAGTTCCTCTCGCGCGACGGTGGCAACCTGATGCTGAACACCATCCGCCGCGATGGCACCTGTGAGATGTCGATGACTCGCTTCTCCCAGGATGCTCCGGGTGTGACCGGTGACGGCGTCTTGGCTACGCTCACCTTCCGGATCGAGTCTGCACCGCAGGCTGGTCTCGACTACGTCTACGACCTGCGCAATGCGCACAACCTGGTCCTTAGCCGTGGTTCGAGCGAGTACGATGCGTTTGGTGACGGTGGGACACAGAGCGTGATGCTGAGCCAGAACTACCCGAACCCGCTCAACCCGACGACCAGTATCGTCTTCGCCCTGCCGAGCAAGCAGGCGGTCGATCTGGCGGTCTACGACCTGACCGGTCGCCGGATCGTCACCCTGGTCAACGGTCCTCAGGATGCCGGTGTTCATACCATCGAATGGGATGGTCATGATCAGTCCGGCGCTGAGGTCGCGAGTGGTGTTTACTTCTACAAGCTGCGGGCGGACAACACTACGCAGACCCGCAAGCTGTTGGTCACCCGCTAGGTTTGTGAACGACTGGGAGGCTCGCCAAACCACGGGTCTCCCAGCCAGCTGATCGCTTCTAAGAGGTCCGGAGGCCGCGTTACGCGCGGCTCTCCGGACCTTCTTCCTACGTTCCGCAACTCGCGAGGGGTATTTCCAGCAATTTCCATATCGGATA
>CAZTDY010000017.1:0-62497 GCA_964612295.1 uncultured bacterium
AGTGGCGTTCCTACGAGTCTCGCGTGGTGCGCGTGATGATGGATGTCGAGTTCTAGAGCAGAACGTGGTCGGATGAGAGGAGAAGGACATGCAGTTCAGCAGTCGGAAGGTCGGCGATGTTCTCGTGATTGACCTCAAAGGGAACTTGGAAGGCGGACCGGAATTCCTCAAGATCAAGGACGCGATCAAGGAGAAGCTCGACGCGGGCGAGCGGAAGATCCTCTTCAACATGGACGGCGTCGGCTTCTGCAACTCCACGGGGGTGGGGATCATCGTGACGCTCTATACCAGCATCAAGAACGCCGAAGGACAGATGAAGCTCTGCAACGCCAATAAGAAGGTCTCGCGGGTGATGATGATCACCAAACTGCTGGAAGTCTTTGATTCCTACTACGAGGAGAGAGAGGCGCTCGACGCGTTCGCCTAGTCGCCCGGAGGGGTTCGGAGCAGGCCGCGTTTCCGGGCAGCCGCCGCGCGGAGGTTCGGCCTATTTCCTCTTCAGCAGATCATTCAGGAGCTTCTGTGCATCCTTCTTCAGCTTCTCGCCGTCGGGTGATCCCGCCTTCGCCGAATCCCCTTCCTCGCCGATCAGATCCTTGATGAGCTGCCCAGCGCGATCGCCGAGCTGATCGGTGATCCGGTCCTGCTCCTCGGACAGACGCTGCCGAAGCAGACCCTGCGCCCGACTCGAAAGCGCGTGCGTGTCGAGACCAACGCGAGGGGCATCGAAGGTGCCGCCGACCTTGACCGGCAGCAGCACCCGGTCCGCGGACTCGCTGGTGAGCACAGGTCGGAGTCCAGCCGGCACATCCCTCAGGGCTTGGCCGGAAACGGCCTTCGGCAAGAGCAGGTCGAGGTTCATTCCCAACGTACCGTCCAGCGCCTGCCAGCCCGAGCCGGTGACCTCGAGCCCCTCGGCCTTGAGTGACAGACCGTCGAAGTGCAGCTTCCCATCCTCAACCCGAAACGGCTGCAGCCAATCGGAGACCTGGAGATTCTGAAGTTCCGGTGCGTCGAAATAGGTCGCCAGGCTGTTCTGCAGCGGATGCTCACTGATGCTTGCCCCATAGGTCTGAAGGCTGCCGTTCGATGTGAAGGTGGTGAGGTCCAGGCTCAGATCATCGGCCAGATCTCCGCTCATTTCTGCTTCGGCATCGATCACGCCGCTCAGGTACTCGCCCAGCCGACCGAACCTGTTCAAGCCGGAGGCGTAGCTGTACAGCTCACTCGCGTGAACTTTTACAACGTCTGCCGTCAAATTGAAGGGAACGGAGGTGAGTGCGCGGCCGTCCACGTCGCCCTTGAGATGAAGTGCTCCTCCAAACACCAGGAGATCCACTCCCTCGATTCTGAGGTGGCCCTGATCGATTCTCACCAAACCACGGATCTGCTGCGCGAGAAGCCGGTCGTAGGAGAACTCATCGACTTCAAGGGCGATCTTCGCCGAGACCTTCCCCAGAGCAGCCAGGAAGAGCGGTGGCTGGTCGGGCGGAGCCTCCGCTTGCGGCTGGCCTCCGCGCTCTGCGGGAGGCGGGAGAATCTCATTGCAGTTGAGTGTGTGGGACTGGAGCGTGAGATCGCCGCTGAGGACACTGGTGACATCGTCCTCGTCCAGAAGCGCGGACCAGTTTCGTAGAGTTCCACTGAGGGCGAGGTCGCTCTCTCCAATCCGGGCATCGCAGCGCTTCAGCAGGATCTTCTGACCGTTGACGGTCAGGTGCCCCGACGCATTGCTGATGCCGTTCGGCATGGATTCGATAGCCAGGGCGGCATTCTCCCAGGTGAAGCTGCCGGTCAGCTTTAGATGATTGACCGCGGCGGGGCATCCGGAAGCAGAAAGATGTGCGTCCAGGTGGCCATCGGCTTCGATTTCCGAGGGGGCCGTGGCCGCCAACCAGGGGCCGACCTCATCCAGATTCAGATTGCCGACAAGGGTGACCTCAAATCGCTGATCGTCCGGCTCGGCGTCCAGCCCGTGCAGATCCGCCTGAGCTTTGAGGATGCTCTTCCCAAGGAGTGCCTCCAGCCGGCGCAGTTCGAGCCGTTTGGGGGTGGCGGTCAAATCCACCGTCAGGCCGCTGATCGGATTCTCAATGTCCGGGTGGTGGATGCGTCCGTCGGCCAACACCAAAGAAAACTCGTAGTCGGGAAGCGCGTCTCCGCCGAGGGCTCCTCGGACCGTGGCCTGCAGCTGTACAGAGCCGGAGGACTGCAACTCTCGGGCCGCAGGCAGCAGATCCGCGGGAAGATAGGCGAGGATGCTGCCTACATCGGCCGCCCCCCCTTGGAGCCGTAGTGCGAGACTGAGGTTCCCGGAGTCAAGCCCGTCGAGGTGGCCTTCAGCTTGTACAGGAAGATCGCCCAGGGTGACCACCACGGATTCAATCGTGAGACGATCGTCCGAGGCGGAGTAGTGCAAGCTCTTCTCGAGTCGCACAGCAAGTCCTTCCCCGAAGGTTCCGGCCGGAAGATGCGCAAGAAGGGAGGCGATGTTCGAGTTTCCCGCCAGGCGCCAATCGCCGCTGGGCATCGCCGTCGCTGTCAGCTGTTCGTCGAATCCCGTGATCCTCAAGGTGGGCTCTCCAGGAGTTTCGAAGAACTGAAGCTCGCCGTCCCGGATCAGGAGGCGCTCGACGTGAACCTGGAGGGGCAGCGCGGAGGAGCCGGCTTCGGCTGCGGGATCATCCTGCACGTCTTCCGGTCTCTCTTCCGACAGCTCCGGGGGCGGTGACTGCGCCGGAGCTGCGGCCGGCCGGTCATCCGCGGTTGCGCCACCGCTCGCGTTCGGCGCCTGCTCAGGAGGGGGCGAGGCAGTTGCCCCGGCCGTGCTCTCGTTGGCGAGCTCGATCAGCACGCGAGGGCGGACCAGCTCAACTTGGCTGACGTGGATCTGTTTGCGGATCAAAGGCCCCAGGGCCACGCGCAGGTCCAGCGCATCCATCTCGATCGTCTGACGGGGGCCGGTCGGCGCGCTGCCGACAGATACTCCGTCCAGCCGCAGCCGCGTGGAGGGAAAGAGACGGATGGCCAGATCCTGAACGACCACGTTCCGCCCCGACCGTTCCTCGAGGACCTCCACGATCCGTGTGCGAATCAGATCCCGAGGCAGGAGCAGCGGACCGACCACTACCACCAGGGCAAGCAGAAGAACGATGGACACCAGGATCCACACCAGAATCTTTGCCCCGCGCGGCATGCTCCACCTCCTGACACAAACCTCTTATCTATGCTACCGTCGATGCTGATCCGTGCACGGCGCCGGATCAAGAAGAATACACAACTATAAGATGTCAAGGAGTCCGCCAATGTTCCCGCTCGAGCGGCATCAGCCCTACTTGGTTCCCCGCATGGAGATAGAGGCAAGAGTGGCCGCGTTTCAGCAACGCCTCCAGAGCCAGGATATTGCCCTCGCCTGGATCGACCACCAGGCCGACCGGTTCTACTTCACCGGCTCGATCCAGGACGGAGCCCTTCTGATGCCGGCCGATGGTCCTCCTCGGTTCTTCGTGAGGCGCAGCCTGAAGCGGGCCCAGAGCGAGTCGCCGCTGGAACTGGAGGTCTTCCCCGGCCGGCGGAATCTGGCCGCCATCGCCGGTGAGATACTCCCCGCCGGTGGCCGCCTCGGCCTCTCCCTGGATGTCACCCCGGCGGCGTCCTACCTGTGGCTGCAGGAGCAACTGCCCAGCGTCCCGCTTGCCGACCTCACCCTCGAGCTCAAACTCCAGAAGGCGGTCAAGAGCGACTGGGAGAGAGCTCAGATTCGAGCTGCGGCCGCGAAGACCGCGGTGATCTTCGATGAAATCGACCAGCATCTCCGCGAAGGGTGTACCGAGTTGGAGCTCAGCTCATCCGTTGAGCACCGGCTCCGGCTCATGGGTCACGGCGGCACGGTCCGCATCCGTCGTCCGGGAGCCGACCTCTCCATGCTCTACGCCGTCTCCGGCCAGGGTGGACTCTATCCCACGAACTTCGACGGTCCCGTGGGTGGCGAGGGCCTCTACCCGTTCTCCTCGCCCGGCTCGGGATGGAAGTCCATTACAGCCAAGGAGACGGTCATGTTGGACATGGTCTTCGCCTACAACGGCTATCATTCCGACATCGCCCGCACCTTCTGTACCGGCCGGAAACTGCCGGCGGGCGCTCAGGAGGCCCACGAGCGTTGTCTGGAAACGCTGCGCTACCTCGAAGAGCGTCTCACGCCCGGCACCCGCTGCGACGAACTGTTCCGCGAGACCCTGGCCTGGGTCCAAGGTCGGGGGGAGCCGGAAGGGTTCATGGGTTACGGCGAGAACCGGGTGAAGTTCTTCGGCCACGGGGTCGGATTGGAACTGGACGAGTTCCCGATTCTCGCGGACCGGGTCGAACTGGCTCTTCAGCCCGGGATGGTCGTGGCCGTTGAACCGAAGGCGTTCCTCGAAGGGGTCGGGCCGGTCGGCGTCGAAAACACCTATGTGATCGAAGAGGACGGTTGTGAAAGTCTCTGCAAGAGTCCGCAGGAGATCGTCTGTATAGGTTGATGCGATCGGCCGCGATCAACGGCCGGCTTTCTGAACCATCGATTCGATTCGCTCATCCAGCCGCCGGAAGAGGTCTTCGTTCCCGCAGAATAGGTCGTGATCTCGCGCGATGTTCCGACGGAAGTAGGGAAGGCCTTCCAGGAACATACGAAGCCGCGCTTGCGACGGCGTCAGATCGTAGAGACCGTATCCCAGCTTCTGCAGATAGTACCCGTTGAGCATCTGCTCGAACTGGTGGTCGATCGGGATCGAGTAGATCGGCTTGCCCAGGAACAGGGCCTCGCTCATGAGCGTGTAGCCCCCGTTCGTGATGACCGCCTTCGCGGCGGCCACATCCCGCAGGAATCCGTCGGTGCTGGGCGGCTTGAAGGTGATGTTGTCCTTCTGGCCGCTCTGCTGTTCGAATCCGTAGGCCAGGAACGGATCATTGCTGCCCTTGACCGACTCCAGCACCCCGCGCGCCTCGGGCGTGGTGGCGTAGATCACGATGGGTCCTTTATGAGACGGCTCCTGCTCGAGGACCTCGCTGCGCAGGATGGGGCCGATGGTCTCTGAACGGCGGCTGTAGGTCTTCTTGATCGGCGGAAAGAAGAAGCTGGTGACGTAGTAATGATCCGCGAACCAGTACATGTTGTCGGTCACGGTGCGGGCGGCGCGGTAGTCCGCCCTCCAGGGGTAGGGAAACTCCAGGCGGTAGTGCGACAAGATGTGTTGATGATTGATGCTTAAGAAAGGGACGTTGAAGCTCTTCGCGTAGGGCACGAACGGTTCGAAGTCGGTGATCGCCAGATGGGGTTTGAACTCCTTCACGCACTTGACCAGAACGCGGATGGTATCGCCTGCCTCGATGGACCCGTCCTGGATGTTCTTCTGGATGGTCTTGAGCAGATCGAGACGTTCGCCATCGAACACGAATCCGAGCCCCAGAATGCGGGTGACATCATCGAAGTGTTCGGTGAGGTAGTCGTAGGCCTTGTGCGAGGTGAAGATCTTGACCTCGTGGCCTTGGGCGAGGAGATGCTCGATGATCAGCTTGCTGCGCGAGCTGTGACCGCGACCCTCGCCTTGAACGCCATACATGATACGCGCCATAGACAGTCCCTTCAGGGGGCAATGGGTGTGCGGCCCTGCAGCGGCACCCCGTGAGGCGGCAGGTTGTCCAGGGGAATGGTGATCGTGAACGTGGTTCCGACGCCTTCTTCGCTCTTCAGCTCGAGGAGACCGCCGTGCAAGGACACGGCCTCGTTCGCGATGGCCAGCCCCAGGCCCGTGCCCTCCGCAAAGTGTTTCGCATTCGGCGCCCGGACGAACTCTAAGAAGATGTCGGCCTGCAGCGCTTCGGGAATCCCGATCCCTTCATCGATGATCTCGATCACGACCTTCTCGGAGGCGACTCCCAGGTTGACCCACACCCGTCCCGGAGGATCGGAGTATTTGATCGCGTTTTGAATCAGATTCTCGAGCGCGAACCCCAGATCCTCGGGAGCGGCCCACGCAAGTTGCACATCCTCCTGGATCTCGGTCAGGATCTCGATCTCGCGCCGTTCGGCGAAGGGACCCAGCGCCGCCAAGACAGTAGCAACCAATTGATCGATGCGCACATCCGGCTGCCAAGGGGTCGAAGCCTGGCCTTCCCGAATCTTCGCCAGGCCCAACAGATCGTTGACGATCATCAGCAGACCATCGACCCGCTCGACCGATCCACTCAGCAGCCGGGCTCCGCGTTCGGTGGACGGGTCGACAATCCCCCGCCTGAGGACATCCAGCGAGGTCTTGACCGTGCCCAGGGGTGAGCGCAGCTGGTGTGCGGAGAGCCGCATGTAATGGGACTTGCGTCGTTCGACATCCTGGATGTCCGCGAGGGCCTGTTCCAGCTCGGCGGTCTTGTCGCCGAGCTGCACGGTCGTTTCCAGCAGCCGCAAGGTGCCTTCCTTCAAGCGGACCGTAACGCCGCCGGTCAGGTAGATGACGCCATACACGGCGACGGCGATGGCGGCCATGTACATCCCGCCCAGGCCCCCGGGAATCGAGATCTGCTGGATCGGGGGATAGGGTTGGAGAAGGCCGGTGACCACCATCATCTGCAAGGCAAGGAGAGCGACACACACCGCGGATGCCACCAGGTACATGGTGCGGTTCGGAATCAGGATGGTCCCGATGGCCATGTGGAAGGCGAAGAAGTACAGAACCGGGCTATGCAGGCCCCCCGTGAAGTACACGGTCACGAGAAGCGCCATCAAATCCAGGGCGATTTGGACGATTGCCCGGACCTGCAGGTAGGCCAGCGAGCGGGAGGCCTCCTCCGGCTCCCGCATCCGGGCGCCGTAGTAGAGGTTGTAGGATGCGACGAAGATCGCCACGAGCAGGAGGCCCGGCCACAGATGGGGAACCTCCAGAGCTGGGCCGAGCAGTGAGGAGATTGCCAGGCCGCCAACCGCGATCCAGCGCAGGCGGCTGAACCAGAGTAGTCGCCCGTGGAGCTCATGCGCCAAGGAGAACGCGAAGGAAACCTGGCTCATGCCTCATCCGGGGATACGAGCTCCTTGACCACGCTGACCAGTTTGTCCGGATCGACCGGCTTCTCCAGGTACCGGTCGTGGGGCGCGGATCCGTCTTCGACCGCCAGGCGGTATTTGTAGAGCTCATCCACACCCGTCAGCATGACGATCGGGATATGCTTGGTCTTGGGATCATCCTTGATGGCCCGGGCCACGTCATATCCCTCGGCGATATAGTCCATCATGACGTCCAGCAGGACGATGTCGGGTGGATCGCTCTTGATCGCCTCCAGCGCGCCCTTGCCATTCGGGGCCGTCCGCACGTCAAAGTGGGCCTCGAGTACGGCGCTCACCGCGTCCACGAACACAGCATCATCATCCACCATGAGTACTTTCTTCTTGGCCATGTCTCCTCCTTGAACCACAGATCCAAGGCCCCGGCGGCCGTCCGGCCCCAAGGGCCTCTCGGTCACTCAACGTTACAGCCTTTCTAATCGCCGTGGCAAGGCGATCTTATCTGGATCGGCCTTCCCCCGGGTCGATGGCCGGGGCCCGGGAGATCCTTTGCCCGGTCCCGTGGCTCCACCTTGCGCCGACGCCCGCTAAACCCTTAGAATCATCCTTTCAAAACCTGAACAACCCTGATGACTCGATTCCCCCATCGAAAGGCCAATTTGGAAGGAGGAGCTGGTGGATCCACGCAATGCCGTGCTTGCAGATGTCTTGGTGAATTACTCTTGCGCCGTCAAGAAGGGTGAGAAGCTCCTTGTCGAAACCAGTGGGTTCGAGCCCCTCGAGCTCGTGGAGAACATCATCCGGGTGGCCACGAAGAAGGGCGCCCATGTCTACTACGATATTCATCACGACAGGCTGACGCGGGCGTTCCTGTTGGCCGCGAATGAAGATCAGATCAAAGCCCAGAAGAAATACCCGATCCACCGCATGAAGGACATGGACTGCTATATCGGCATCCGCGGGGGAGACAACATCGCCGAAATGTCCGACGTGCCTTCGAAGCAGACCGGGTTGTACGCCAAACACTATCGCAAGCCCGTCCATCTGGGGGTCCGCGTGCCCAAGACGCGCTGGGTCGTGCTTCGCTATCCCAACAACTCGATGGCGCAGAGCGCCAACCTGCCCCTGGCGCCTTTCACGGACTTCTACTACGACGTCTGTACAATGGACTACCGCAAGATGTCGAAGGCCACTAACCCCCTCGTCCGGTTGATGAACCGGACCGACAAGGTCCACATCAAAGGGCCCAAGACGGATCTTCGTTTCTCGATCAAGGGAATCCCCGCCATCAAGTGCGACGGCAAGCTGAACATCCCCGACGGTGAGTGCTTCACGGCTCCCGTTCGTGACAGCGTTGAGGGGACTGTCTGCTTCAACGCAGGGTCTCTGCAGGACGGGACGGTGTTTGGAGATATTCATCTGACCTTCGCGAAGGGGAAGGTGATCAAGGCCGATGCGGGGCCCAGCACCAAGAAGCTGAACGAGATCTTGGATCGCGACCCCGGCTCGCGGTATGTCGGTGAGTTTGCCTTCGGGTTCAACCCGTTCGTCACCACGCCCATGCTCGACATTCTCTTTGATGAGAAGATCGCCGGCTCGTTCCACATGGCGTTGGGCAACGCCTATGACGATGCTCCCAACGGGAACAAATCGTCACTCCATTGGGATCTGGTCTGTATTCAAACCCCCAAGATGGGCGGCGGCGAGATCTGGCTCGACGGGAAGCTGGTTCGCAAGAACGGTCTTTTCGTGACCCCTGCCCTGAAGGGTCTGAATCCGGCGAAACTGAAGTAGTCCAGGGAGAACACTCCCTTTCCGATCACAGCTGACACGAGGAGAGCCACGGGATGAATACCTGGATCTCTCGCACCGGTGCGCAATCGCTCGGCCGGGACAAGTCAAGACGCGCGTGGATGACACCGCTTGCCGCGATCCTGCTGACGATGGTCCTGTGTGGACCAGCCGTCGGCCAGGCAGGCGGGGTCGGCCTTGAGCTGACCCTATCCGACACGCCCTCCGACGATGGGAGCTCGCTCACGCTCCGCTGGAATCCACAGCTCGCCCAGACGGCTGTCTCTGAGGCGGGGGCGGATCTGGCCGTGGAGCGGAAAGCCGCAAGCGAAGCGGAGTTTGCGCGGGTGGCCGGCGTCAAGCCGGAGGCCGGCGAGTTCCGGGACGCTGGGCTCGACTCCGACGAGAGCTACCAATACCGCCTGGCGTTGGAGCAAGGCCCGGACGGGCCAGCGTTCTACAGCGAAACCACCGCCGCCGTGACGCCGGACGGCAACTTCTTCCGGCTCTTCAGGATCAACGCACTCGTTGCGATCCTTCTCATGGGCGTCCTGGTGGTGACCTACATCATGCGGGCTCGCCGGGGTGCGGATCTCTACATTCGCCGGATTGCGGGGCTCGATGCGTTGGACGAGGCCGTGGGACGGGCGACGGAGATGGGTCGCAAGATTCTCTTCGTGCCGGGGATCATCAGCGTCAACGAGCCACAGACGCTCGCCGCCCTGGGGATTCTCGGCTACCTGGCCAAGCTGACCGCGCGTTACGGCACCGGCCTCGAGGTCCCCAATGCCGATCCTCTGACGATGGCCGCCGCCCGCGAGATCGTCAAACAGTCCTATCTCGAAGAGGGCGTGCCGGAGGGGTTCGAGGAGAACATGGTCAACTACATCACCCAGGACCAGTTCGCCTACGCGGGCGCGGTCAGCGGCATCATGGTCCGCGATCGTCCGGCGGCGGTGTTCCTCCTCGGGTGGTTTGCGGCGGAATCACTGCTTCTTTCGGAGACCGGACAGAGCATTCAGGCGATTCAGATCGCCGGCACCGCCCAGGTGACCCAGCTGCCCTTCTTTGTCGCCGCCTGTGACTACACCATGTTGGGGGAGGAGCTGTTTGCGGCGAGCGCCTACCTGTCCCGCGATCCCCTCATTCTGGGTTCGATCAAAGGGCAGGACATGATGAAGGCGGTCATTCTGGTCGCGATTGTCGTTGGCGTCGTGATGGCGACGGTCGGGGTGGATGGTTTCGTGAACTGGTTCACGGCCCTCTAAAGGGATTGGGCCAAAGGGGAAGATGATGAAACGACAGATTCCGATCATGCTTGCCATCTTTGCGAGCCTCTGCCCGGTGATCGCCTTCTTTTTTCCGAACCGGACGATCAACAACTGGTTCAACACTCAGCTTGATGAGTGGATGGTGATCATCGCCAGCTTCGCGCTCCTCCTCGGCATCATCAGCATGATCCAGGTCAATTTCGCGAAGGTACGGCGGCGGGACAAGGGATGGCTGTTCAGCATCGTGATCCTGATTTCCTTTGTCGTGATGGCCTCCTTCGGCGTTTTCGGGCGCCAGGGTGAGCGGCCCGACGGCGGCCTGTATCCCTTTACCTGGGTGTTTCAGAACATGTACTCGCCGATGCAGTCGACCATGTTCTCCCTCCTGGCCTTCTACGTGGCGTCTGCGTCCTATCGCGCATTTCGGGTGCGCAACGTCGAGGCCACGCTGCTTCTGATCGGCGCCATGATCATCATGGTTGGGCGGATCCCCTTGGGTCAGGCGGTGATTCCGTTTGCGCCGGATCTGGCCGAGTGGCTGATGGACTTTCCCAATACGGCCGCCCAGCGCGGCATCATAATCGGGGCCGCCTTGGGGGCGGCCTCCATGTCGATCCGGGTGATGGTGGGTATTGAACGGCCGTATCTAGGCAAGAGCTAGGATTCTCGAAACGGGAGCCTTTCATGCAGTGGGCACAGAAACTTCTGTTCGTTGACCGGCGGATCATCTTCCTGCTGGTTTTCCTGGGGGCGCTGATCCCCATCATCAGACCGCTTGGTTTGGGCGTGACCGTCTCTCGCCCGGTCCAGTCTGTCTTCGACCGCGTCGAGGGCATGGACGCGGGCGATACGATCATCCTCTCCTTCGATTACGGTCCTTCGGACGGTCCCGAGCTGGATCCGATGGCCAACTCGATCATGCGCCATTGCATGAAGAAGGGCGTCAAGGTGATCGGCATCTCGCTGTTCCCCCTGGGCGGCGTTGAGATGGCGATCGCCCGCATGGCGCAGCTGACCGAGGATCTAGGCGCCGAAGAAGGCGTCGACTTCGCGAATCTGGGCTACAAGGACGGCGCTCAGGCGGCCATGAAGCTCATGGGGGACAATATCCAAGTTCTGTTCCCCACCGATGCCAGCGGCCGGCCGATTGACGAGATTCCCTTGATGCAGGGAATCCGCAACTACAACAACGTGGAGATGCTGATCTCCCTGGCCACGAGCATCATCGGCGAGTGGTACATCAACCTGGTCAATGCCCAATTCGGGATCGATGTTGCCGTGGGAACCACCGCCGTCTCGGCCCCGAAGTACTACGCTTTCATGAATTCCGGCCAGGCCCTGGGAGTCCTCGGCGGGATGAAGGGCGCCTCTGAATATGAGGAGCTGGTCGAACGCGCATATCCGGAGCTGGCCGGGCTGTCGCGGTCGGCAACGATGGGGATGGATGTTCAGTCCATTGTCCACCTCGTCATCATCTTCTTCATTCTCTTTGGAAACCTCATGTACCTCGTCGTGGGACGTAAGCAGGGAGGGGCGAACTAATGGAACTGCAGCTACCCGGTTTCGGGACTTGGGTCGCCGCTCTGCTGACCCTGTTTGTCTTCAGCTTTCTGTATAGAGACAATACGCTCTATCGGCTGGCCGAGAGCATCTTCGCGGGTGTGTCCTTCGGATACTACGTAGGGCTGGCCAAGATGAACACGCTGGAACCCAACCTGTTCCGGCCGCTGTTCGGCGACTTCAGCCACCACTGGACACTCATCATCCCCTTCGCGCTGGGGCTGATCCTCTACTTGCGCTACGTGCCCAAGCTCGCCTGGATCTCAAACTGGTCCCTGGCGGTCTACATCGGGTACTACATTGGCGTGAATCTCATCCAGCGTCTGCATGGGGAGATCATCCCCCAGGCAAAGGGAACGATGTTGCCTCTGGTCGGCGTGGACTTCAGCCAGATGTTGGGCAATCTGGTCATCATCGTGGGCGTGATCACCGTGCTCATCTACTTCTTCTTTTCATCACCCCACAAGGGACCGCTGAAGCTCTCGGCGCGCATCGGAATCTACTTCCTGATGATCTCCTTCGGCGCGAGTTTCGGATACACGGTGATGGGACGTATCTCACTCCTGATCGGACGGCTCACCTTCCTGGTGGACGATTGGGCTCGGCCGATGTTGTCGGTGATCTTTGGATAAGGGGCAGGACGCAGGAAACAATGCCGGGATCCATTCTCAAAGCACAGATCCGTCACCGGGTCTGGGACCTGCTCACGCGAACCGGCATCGTGCGGCAACCCGGCGCCTATGGCCATACGCCCGTCTTTCGCGGCGTGCACGAGGCCCTCGCGCGCCTGGAATCTCTGTCCGGGTGGCGGGAGGCTGAGCGGGTTCTGGTGCTTCGCGAGAAGGTCCTGACCTCCGTGCGGAAGGCCGGGCTCGAGGAAGGCAAGACCCTCTTGATTCCGGATCTCTCCCGGGCCGAGGGCTGGGTCCTCGAGCTCGATGTCGCCAAGCTGGGCCGGGAGAAGGCCCTCGAGATCGCGCGGGCCTGTTCGGAACCGGACTGGAATCCCCCCGAGGAGGCGAGGTTCCGGATGGGCCGGGACGTGGAGCCCGCCGATCTCATGATCGTCGGTGCGGTCGGTGTCGACTTTCGGGGAGCGCGTGTTGGAAAGGGCGTGGGGGAAGCAGATCTGATCTACTCGCTCGGCCGATCGCGAGGGTTCGTCACCGAGCGAACCCCCGTTGTAGTTTTTGTCCATGACCTTCAGGTGATTGAGGAACCCGGCACGAGCGAGCCGTTCGACTTGCCGGTCGATGTCGTCGTGACCCCGCGGCGCACTCATCCGGTTCAGGCGCTTCGCATCCGTCCCAAGGGTGTTCACCCGGCCATGATCACCCCCGAACGCCTGACCACCTTCCCGACGCTCCAGCGCATCCTGACCGAGGACGCGCCTCCCCTGAGAGAACTCCCGCAAGGCTGATGACCCCGGGCGCGGGGCGGCTAGCGCAACCAACCCTTGCCGGGCGAGTCCTTCCGCAGCACCAGAAGTGATCCTTCCGTGAAGTCGTTCGTCTCGCTGATGTCCGTGCCCTGGATCGAGCAGGAGGGCACGTCATTGTGAATCACGGCAGCGGTACGGGCATGCTCCTGTACAAGCAGGACCTTGCGGATGTCATGGGTGAAGATCGACACACGACGCAAAGCGGGGGGGTTGTTGACCAGTTCGAGCGCCTTGGTGATTCCTCGATAGGTTTCCAGGATGACCACGGGCCCGAAGACCTCCCGGCTGACAATCGGCAATGTGCGGGGCACCTTGGTCAGGATGGTGGGCGTGATGAGGTTGCCCTCCCGGTTCGGCGCCACAAGCGTCTTGCACCCCGCGGCCTCAGCCTGTTCAACCCAGTCGAGAATACGATCCGCACTGCCCGAGTCGATCACCGGCCCGCACACGACCTCGTCGCGACCGGGATCGCCGGTGGGCAGGTCAGCGGTCACGGTCTTGAGGAAGGTGTCGTAGAAACGGCTCGCCCCCCGCTCGTGGATGAAAATGCGCTGGACCGAATGCACCTGTTGTCCGGCGAATGCGAAGGCGGCGAGGGCCAGCTCTTGGGCGGCGAATTCGGAGTCGGCGTCGGATTCGACGATCGCCGCCGCGTTGCTGCTGAGCGACAGCCGCGTCTGTTTGCGACCGGCTTGAGCCTGGAGTGCCCATCCGACCTCGGCGCTGCCGGAGAAACAGAGAACACTCAGGCGGTCGTCCTGCACCAGGGGCGCGGCATCCTGGGCCCGGCAGGGAATCACCGCAAGGGTCCCTTGGGGAAGCCCCGCCTCCAGAGCGACCCTTCCCAAGCTGAGCGCGGAAAGCGGCGTCTGGGTGGCCGGCTTGACGAGCACACTGCATCCGGCGGCGAGCGCCATCGCCGCCGAGTCGGCGGCCGAGGCCAGGGGATCACTGAACGGGCAAATCACCGCCACCGGTCCCCGCGGACGCTGGCGTAGGAGACCCAGCCGGCCGGCCCCCTGTGGTTGCTGATCCAATTCGATCAACCGGCCGGATTCCGGGGTCAACAGCTCGCTCGCCCGCCAGAAGCTGGCCGCGGCGCGGGCGACCTCGTCGCGGGCGAAGTGGATCGGCTTTCCGGACTCATCGGACACGGTCCGCGCCAGTTCATCCCCCCGCCTCTCGATCTCGCGGGCAATGCTCCTCAACCAGCTGCCGCGTTGGTGAGATGTCTGGCGGGAGAAGGAGAGAAAGGACCGGCGGACCAGCGCGATCGCTCTTTGCAGCAGATCTGCATCGGCTAAGCCGATCGTTCCCAGTGCTCGCTGGTCATACGGGCTGCGGACGATGGTCTCGTCACCGAGATCACGCCGCTCCCGATCGAGTATGGGCCCGAAAACGCGCACTCCCCTAGTCCCTCGCTTTGCCGATCACCGCCTCTAGAGGGCTTATTCGGCCAGGAGAGGCCATCTCCCAATTTCTAACCGGGTTGCGGCCGAAACCACCCCTCGGGCCCAGCCGTCGATCATCCCCAACCAGGTGGAGATACGGCCTCCGGGGACCGATCTGAATCCTGGGAAGAGGATTGCGGAGGGTGGGGCAAAACCGATACCCTTGTATCTTTCCGGCCTGCCAGAGGGGTGGGTCGGATCGGTCTTTCGGGGTACGCGACCGGTTACGGGGTCTATTAAGGAGTACTCAGATGGGGATTCTTGATCAGCTCTTTGGAAAGAAGTCGCAGAAGCCCAGCGGCGTGCGCCCGGTGCGCCGTCCGGTGGGAGCCGGGCCCGCTCGACCCGCCCCCCCGTTTGATGAACTCAACAACTACATCATCGTGATCCTGGACAGCTGCCGTTTCGACACGTTCATGGCCGCGGAGCCGAAGGTCATCACCAAGCTGGGAGAGCCCGAGCGCCGGTGGAGCTACGCCTCCTGGACCGCCCCGTCGCACTACAATCTTCTCATGGGGCTCTTGCCGCACACCAGTCCGCCGAACGTCTATGCCTCCGACTACTACAAGGAGGATTTCCTGAGGTTCAACGAGCGCCTCGGGGCCAAGGGGATCGAGTTCTCGAGTTTCGTGCCGCATCTGTTCTTCCCCACCTACCTGCGCAACACCCTGGGCTATTTCACACATGCGAAGGTCTCCTTGCCGGTCCTGAACCCGAGGACCGTGATCAACCGCGATTTCGACACGTTCAATCTGATGGATAAGCACAACGATATGAATGCCATGCTCGACGAGATGACCTTCTCGACCGAGCGCCCGTCCTTCTTCCTCTTCAACGTGGGAGAGACGCACTACCCGTATGCGCGGCCCACCGAGCCGAAGAACGAATGGCCTCGCCTGAGCGGTGTTCACGGTGTGTTCAAGCATCTCGATGATGCTGTCATCGACGGTGAACTCAAGGACGATACCAAGACGGAGCCGTTCTTCGATCAAGAGAAGCTCGACATTCTGCGAGGTCGGCAAGTCGACACCGTGCAATACCTCGAGTCCGTCTTCGAGCGTCTCTACGATATGGTTCCGAAGAATACCTACATCACGGTGACCGCGGATCACGGCGAGCTGTTCGGTGAAAAGGGCTATTTCGGCCACGGGCCGATCCAGCATGACAAGGTGTTCGAGGTTCCGTTCCTGGAGGGGAAGATTCGCTAGCTCGTTGGCTCTTGCAGCACGGTCCAGGCGCCTAAGGTGGAAGCGTGGAGCTCATCCGAAGGCGCCTTTTTCGTGTCCCCCAACTGCCACGCCGCGTCCCTGTCGACCAGTAGGTCGACGTGTGCGGTCTGCCCGGCCGGCATGAGGTGCTCGAGCAGATAGACGCAACGGGGCCACTGGCTATCCAGGGGAAGAGAGGGTGGCCGGCCACTTGTCCCGCCCTGTTCCCAGGCCTGCCAGTGATCCTCGAATTGACAGACCGGCCCCAAATCGACGGCGAATACGGCCTGGGAGCCCTGCATTCGAGGATTCCAGGAATCGGCCAGATACCGGCCTGCCCGTTCCCTGGAAAGAGGGCCGATACGAATCTGACTCATGGCGCCGGTCTGCTGAACCCGGGTCCCCAGCGGGGCGGCCCCCAGGCCACCCTGAGGTGATCCCGATCCGCCTGACAGGTGGAGGGAACCGTTGGAGGGGAGGTCGACCTCTCGGGAATGCCCGTCGACCAACTCGACCGGGTCGCCCAGAAAGCGCTCCAGCAGGGCCCCAACGACCTGCCTCTCTCCCACCGCCCGATGGAGAAGGGGAAGGATGCGCAGCCAATCCTGGAGCGTTTCGGGGTCGAGCACCGCTCGGGCCCGTTCCAGCGACTGCTCGCTGAGGCCGAGGATCTTGAAGACGACCTCGGTGAAACCCGCATCCTGCAGGGCGCCGGAGAACACGGCGTTCCACCGGCGAAGTCGCGAGCGGGCCAGGAGCTGCTCCTTGTCGAAGGGAGCGAAGAGCCTTCTCGCATCGTCCATCTGGGCCCGGCCCTCGGCTCCGGTCAAGGAGACGAAGAGCAGCTCGGGATAACTGTCCGCGATGCTATCCAGAGCCAGCGACAGGCTCACCTCCTGGCCGTGGCGCACGCCGGATCCCGCCTCGGGGGACTGAGAGATGATCTGTGTTCGGGAAGGATGCTGGTGGCTGTGAAACGTGAGCCGGATATCCTCTGGAACGACGCCCAGCTGCTCGAGCTGGGCGAGTGCGCTCAGCGCACTGCAGCTGGTGGCAAACCGATCCAAACGCCCGAAGCGCGGATGGAGCGGCTGTGACGAGGAGGATGCGCTCATTCGGGAAACACTCCTAGGCTCCGGGCTCGGCCAGGGGGTGAACTTCAACCCACGAACCAACCGGTGTGCGCTGCTCCATCTGTTTGGTGGCCACGCGGCAGATCGAATCTTGCTCCTCGGGAGAAAGCCGTGCGTCGGGATCAAAGGACACATTGAACCGAATTCCAGGCACCAACTGCCCGTCCCGCATCAGCGATACCTGTTTGGATCGAATCTCGGCGATCCGTCCATCCATCGCGGTGAGATAGGAACGCATGTCGGGCATCGTGATCAGACGGTCCTTCGTCCGCAGCCAGACCGCGGCTTTCGCATACTGGCGGTCAAGGATTGACGCGCCGCCCGCATCGAAGCTATCGGGAGCATCCGCGTCATACGCGTAGCCATCCCCTCCGCCGTGGGCCGGAACCAGGAGGCGCATCTGGGCGACCTCGGGGACGTCGAGTGCATTGGCCGGGGCCTTGGCCAACACGCTCAGGTCGGACGTATTGGCCGCCCGCCCGAGTAGATGTCCGGTGTACAAGTCGAAGTGCCCTGTCTTGGGAAGTTTCCGGCGGGGAAGCCTCAGGATGAGCGTGATATCATCCGCGCCGGCTTCCAGGGTGAACCAGCGGTCCGCGTTGCTCCCCACGGATTCATAGACATACGGGTACCGATTGCCCTCGTTGTCGTCGATTTGAGAGACGACCCATTGGCCAAAGCTGCTGCAGTACCGTCCCGGACGATCGGCCAGACCGAATTCGAAGAGTTCGGTCCGCACGTTGAAGTCATCCTGCCTGAAGTTGAAGCGGTCCCGGGGGTCGTGCCGGTATCCGATCGCCAGCCGGGCGTTGACCGCAAGGGTCGAAAGCAGGGGCCTCGGATCGTCGCTGACCACATAGGGGAGCTGGAGGCTCAGCCAGACAGCACCGCTCTCGAGTTCGCTCACCTTCTTCAGGGAGTCCGATCGATTGACCAGATCCTTGATCTGCGTGGGCAGAGGCACCGGCCTGAGCATCGATCCGGGTTCAAAACGGCGGATCGATCGCGCGTAGAGATGCTCCTCGCTCATCCGCCCAAAGAGGCTCTGTTCCGTGGGAAAGCGCCCGACCTGTCCAAGTGATTGATCGAGGGTGGACCGGATCAGTGGGTTCAGGGCAGGGCTTGTGCCAAAGCCACCCTCGCTGTTACCGACCTGCCAGAGGCCCGCATCCAGGTAGTCGCAGAAGCTTCGGTAGGGATCGGATCCGGGAAACAGGCCCGGAATCCCTGTTTCGTTGGGCTGGATGAGAAAGGACAGATGGCTGCTGTCGATTTCCCCCTCCAGGCTGCGCAGTCCCAGGAAGAGAGTGGGACGGACGACAGATTGCTCCAGCTCGAATCGTTCGCTGGACAGTCTGAGGTCTTCATCCCAGGACAGATGATAGATCGCATTGCCGCAGGCATAAAACACCGCGCCCAGCTCAAGGGGCATCATCTCTCGGTCTGAGAGGACGGTGTACTCCGGGGTGATCCCGTTGTGAGGACGTTGCCAACACATGCGCATGGAGGGTCCGATCGTCCCTCTCTGTTTCATTTCCAGGTTCACCACGGTCTGGGCGGGACTATCGAGGAACGGCTCGTCGAAGTAGTTGCGAAGGAGGGTCCGGCGATTGTGCTCGAGCGCGAAGTCGACGCGATCGTAGACCGACTCCAATTCCCGCGCAAAGCCGTTGATGAGGAGTTCCAGTACGGGATCGAGTGGCGCACCCTTGGTGTGCACTCCCACGGCCTGAGCTTCCGCGACCAGGTCGGCCTTGATTCGTTCGTAGGTCCGCGATCGTCCGGCTGAAGTCATCTGCCTGCTCCCGCTTTGCCTATGCTCCGTTACCCTGCAAACTGCCTAGCGACATCTGGAGCCGATAGGTGTTCTTTCCCTGGCGCAGGGACAGACGGACCATCGCATCATTGGCCTGGGGATCAATCCCGTCCACCATGAGCGACATCTTTCTCCGGTGGACACGATTGAACTCATCGACCTGGATCCGCAGAAACTCCTGCTGCGACATCCACGAATGTTCGTCCAGGTCCAGGCCGAAGTCTAGTTTCGGATGCGACTCGTACTTTCGCGAACAGAAAAAGAGCGCCACGTAGCGCTGTAACGCGGCCTCGATTTCCGTGCGATGAAAGGTGCCTTTTTCCAGCACCAGGGGTATGTCTAGATAGTCCATAATTGGTTAGTTGATGTTGATGATGGCGCCCTGAAGTTTCAGCGCCGCTCCGGCCTTGACATCCAGAGTAGCGCCCGCTTCCGACTTGGCGGTCGCACTGGCCTTCATCTCGTAGTTCACCGCGTCCACCTTGACCTTGCTGGTGCCCTTGAGCTCCAGGTCTGTTCCCGCTTCGATCTTGGTGGCCGTGCCCGACTTCACCTTGAGCTCCTGTTCCGCTTCAATCTCGATGTTCTTCGCCTTGATCGTCAAGGTTCCATCGTCCAGTCCATTGATCTGGCATGCGCCGTCGCCCACCTGCAGATCGAACGAGGCAGGTGATTCCTCCGAAAGGATGAGCGACACATTGGGTGTGACGACGATCAGCCGCGAAGCACTGTCGGTCGTATCGTGCACGATGGCCGTGCCTGCCTTGGAGAGGTAGTACTTCAGATTGTTCCCGGTAAGCATCCCCGACGAGACGCCGGCCGGGCCGGGGATGGCATCGACGTCCACCAGGCGCGTGCTGTTGTAGACCGACCCCAGCATGAGAGGCGGGGCGAACTTCCGCGGATCGAGCGAGAGAATCACCTCGTCGTCGATCTCCGGCACGTTGAGCGTGCCGTGCCCCTCTCCGGAACCATCGGACAGACAGCGAACCCACACCTCCTCGCTCAGCAGGTCTTCGCCGAACGGAATGAGCTTCACGCATACGCGTCCCATCGAGTCGCTGTCTTCGGTGTCGACGACCTTGGCGCTGACCAGGGTGACATCGGGCTCATGACCGGTATCCTGCGGATCCAGCATGGGAGGCGAGCCGTCTGCATGGCAGTGGAACTTCAGGCTGTAGGCGTTGCCCACGATCACATGTCTGACCCGGGTCACGAACAGGTTGATCCCATCGAGAGGATCGAAACTGATCTCTTCCGTGGCGGCCAGGCTCACCAGGTTCCCCATCCTGATGCCCGGTAGATCGCAGATGCCGCTTCCCTGAACCTGGTCGTTGACGTTGACCTGCCCCCATCGTCCGGCGACGGCCTCGAACTCCTGCGCCGAGAAGTAGTCGTCCAGCTCAATGATGTTGCCGTCGGGGGGAGTATTCGATTCCGAGGCCTGTTGGGCCAACGAGTTGCCGACCTCAACCACGCCGGCTGCGGACCAAAGCTGGTCGCTTTGCGTGTATTGATAGGTATTGCTCTCCGAATTGGCCACCGCGTCGCCCAGTCCAAGACGGAAGGAGGAGAGGCTGTCGCCGAGCTTGAGTTCGACAGGTGTGGTCAGGCCGTTCAACCCATCCCAGGGGTTGGCCACGCTGACATAGAGATCTCGACCCCGCGGCATGACGAAGAGACCGAACTTGCGGGCGATACGGAGGAGGAAATCCCAATCGCTCTCTCGCCACTGGGCGGCGAAGAGTAGCTGCTTGTTGGCCAGAGAACCGAGCGCCGTTTCGATGGTGTCCAGTGCACCGCCCTGATAGGGCTCGAGCACGGTGTCGATGAGATCCCCCAGTTGCACATCCTGAAAAATCCGCGTGCGCGGCAACCCTTCCATTCCCTTCGACCCGCTGGTGGCTTCGACCTCCAGCCTCACCGCCTCCGGCGTGTAGACCAACCCTGCGCGGGAGACGAGCCCGGTGAAGAGCGCCTGCGGGCCCTCGGACTCATCTTCAGGGATCGTGCCGTCCTCGATCTCGATGGTGACGACCTGTCCCACCAAATCCGCGAACCCGCCGGCGAACTCCTCGGGAGTCTCTTTGTGGGCCAGAGACAGAAGCAAGCGGGCATGCTGATGCTCGAAGACGCACCCGGTGAGATCGAGACTCAGCAACTTGGTTTCAAGGGACGGGGAATCAAAGCTGACGGTCGTCTCTACTGGTCTCATGGGAGGACCTTCCCTGAGAGTGGACCCCCGGTTTGGTGGGTGCCCGGTTGACCTGAAAGCACCACGGGGCGCGGTGGGTGAACAGGTTTTGCGGAGACCGGGGCCGGGTTCACGAGGTGAACCCGGCACCCGGTGAGCTCAGTCTAGACTTCAGGCCAGTTGTCGGGGTGGGCGGTGCCGTCCACGGTGACGATTTCAGCCTGAATCTGCACCTCTTCGTAGATGCGCCGGGCGACATCTTCCGTGCGCCGGTCGGGCATCCCCTCGGTGTAGAAGTGAACAAACCCGTGATCCCAGACAAGCTCACGGATCTTTTGGTCGTCCTCGTCGAAGAACTCGATCTTGCCCGACTTCCAGTTTCCCTCGGTGGAGTCCGCCGCCCAGGTGAACCAGTCGACGTCCTTGTCGCTCGCCCTCCGGATCGTGATCAGGCCGTTGCGGGCCTTGTCCGAGGGCCGGTAGTTCTTCTCGTCGGGGGGCGTGTACTGTTCGTAGGCAACAGCGATGATCCCCGGGTAAGCCTTATTGGCTACATAGACCTTTGCTTGATGAGCCATTTCACAAACCTCCCTCGTGCCTACCAGTGGCAGTTGATCTTCGCTTCACCACACCGGAATTCCTCAGCGCAGATCTCATATTCCTCGAGCATCGTGGAGCGCTCCGTCTCGGTGAGATCTGGAACCCCTTCGTGGTAGCGGGCAACGTAGCCGCGGTCCCACTCGAAGGTCTTGAACACTTCGCCCTTTGAATCGTAGAACTCGATCTTGCCGGACTGGTGGACCTTGGGCATGCTGTTGTGGGCCCACTCGAATCCGGGTGTTTCCTTCTCGGAACGCCGAATGACCACAATGCGGTAGGGTTTGGCGTTTCCGGTCGGAATCCCCGAACGGGCCTTCTCGGTGCGGACGGAGTAATAACACTGGTAGATGTCTCGAATCTCTTTGCCGGCCACGTAGACCCGGCATTCATTCTGGTACTTACGATCAGCCATTGAAATACTCCCTTTTCAAGGTACGAACATCTAGTCTCCTGCATCCTCAGAGAGCCTCACCGGAAGCTCGAAGAGGACCTTTTCTATCGGCATGTTGAATTGAAGCTCGACCTTCACGCGGACCACACCCGCCTCGCCGGTGGACGTGTCTTCGTAGGTCTCCAACTTGCTCCATGCCTTGAGCGGCTTCCCGGGACCCGTCAGAGCATTCAGGAACGTGCGGATCCCGTGCTCCAGTCGGTTCTGGGTGGCCGCGTCCCAATTTTTGAACTCCACGCCTTTGGCGAAGTCGCCGAGAACGTTGCAGATCATGTCGTACACACGTGACACGGCGAAGAACTTGAACTCCTCGCCGGTGCACTGGGAGCGCGCGCCCATGAAGCGGAGCGTATCCCGTGGGAAGGCAAGCGGAATGAGGTTCAGCTCCCGGCTCATTGATCCATGGTCCTTGGCGTTCAACCGGACCTTCGGTTTCGCGGCGCCTTTGACGTCTCCCTTGATCTCACCGGCCGGAGTCACGTGGGGGCCTTCCTCGTTGTCCGTGCGATAGATAAGACCGGCCAAGGCAGACGAGGTGGGAAGGTTCAAGTCTTCCTTCTCGTACTTCTCTTTCTCGCGCCCCACCAGTTCGTTGGCGGTGACGATCATGTGTCTCTTTTCGTGACTCGCATCGGGAATGCTCTTGAACTGATCGAGCTGGAGCCGCTCGAGATAGTCCTCGGCCTCATTCATCCCTTTTTGGCCGGCGAGGGCGTCGGTGAGAAGCATGACGCGGTTGTTCTTGAGCAACGTCCCCAGTGAGCCCAGGTGATCCTTCCGGTAGTGATGCCCCGGAATCACCAGCATACCGTAGGCCTTGTCCTTGTAGTCCGAGTACTCGTTGTAGTTGGTGATCTCGCGACCCAGTTCTTTCATGCCGTCGCTGTCCGGCTCGAACAGCTCGTCCTGGTTGGCATTCAAGACGGTGACATTGAGCTTCTCGTTGGGGTCCATCTGCGCGTTGTCGCAGAAGAGCGCGAAAGAGCGATATCGTTTCTCCATCTCGCGCGTCTGCTCGCTGATGTTGCCCAGATTGGTGGCCAGGAGGTCACGCGCCTTCTTGGCCAATTCCTCGCCCTTCAACTTGCCGTCTTCGAGCGAGGACGAGTCTTCCAGCAACTGCTTGAGCAGTTTCAGACGCAGAAGGAGCGTATACCGCTCGCTTTCGAAATCCGGATCCTGAACAAATTTCTTGGTCTCCGAGACATCGTCCTCGAGATACCAGCGCATCGCCGGAATGCTGCGGCCATCGGCTAGTTTGCCGCCACTGAGCATCGCCTTGAAGTCCTTCCAGGCGTACTCCTTGGCTTCTACAGCCTGGGCCTCCTTTTCGCGGACTTTCTCGTCGCCCTGATTGACTTCTTGTTCGTCAGCCATCACGTACTCCTTATCTCCCTTAGGCGTTCTCGACCAGGTCGAGCACCGCGTTGAGCCTCTCAAGGAACCCGGCCCGGGTGGCCGGATCATCGAAGACCTGCTTCCACTTCCCACCCTTGCCGAAGAGCTTGAGGAAATGTTCCAGCAGATCGGCCGTCTCCGCCTGTTCGCGGAGAGCCTCGAGCTTGAGAATGATGGCTTCCTTCTTGAATTCAGAGATGCCGCCGAATTCAAGATCCTCATTTTCCATGTCCCCATCGAGCTTCTCGACATCCACGTTGGCCCGGGCGGGGATCTTCTCGAACAGCTCGCGGGTGTTGCCGATCTGGAGGAGTTGGTTCTCCAGATCAGGATCGTCGCTGAACTGCTCGACATACATGGTGCGATTCATTTGCAGGGCCTGGGCGACCGTGGTCAGCTTTGGATCCTCGAACTCGGCGAACTTCCACTTCTGTTTTCCGGCCATTGCTCCTCCCTTTTGTTATACTCGCACGGGGAATGGGTTCCCTGTATTCCTCAAGACCGAACGCTGACCCGCATTTCGCCATCTGTTGCATCAACGACGAAAGTGGATCCGGGTCCGGGGTTTTCCCGAATGACGATATCTGCAATCTGGTCGACGACCAGACGTTTGATTTCACTGCGCAGCGGCCGAATCCCGAACTCCTCGCTGTGGCCCAGCTCACACAGGAGATCCTTGCCGGCCGGCGTCATCTCGAGCTTCAGGTCCTTCTCTTCCATCCGCTTCGCGAACTGCCTGAGCTCGAGATCGATGATGCCGAAGAGCTCCTCCTTCGAGTATGGGTAGAACGGGACCAGTTCGTCGATCCGGTTCATCTGCTCGGGGGTGAAGACCTTCATGGCCAGCTTGCGCTTTTCCTCCTGGTCAAGTCTCTCGCCCTTGCGATAGCTGGCCAGGACCTCCTGGGCGCCCACGTTGCTCGTCAGGATGATCACCGTGTTGGTGAAGTTCGCCAGGCGATTCTGCCCGTCTTCGAGTCGTCCCTCATCCAGCACCTGCAGGAGCAGGTCGTAGATGGCCGGATGGGCCTTCTCGATCTCATCGAAGAGAACGACCGAGTAGGGCTTCTTGCGAACCGGCTCGGTCAGCCGGCCGCCTTCCTCGTAGCCAACCAAGCCCGGCGCGGCGCCGACCAGGCGGGCGACATCGTGCTGGCTCTTGAGTTCGGACATGTCGATTCGGACGACGTTCTTCTCGTCGTCGAAGAGGAAGCGCGCCAGCATCTTGGCCAGGTAGGTCTTCCCGACCCCGGTGGGGCCGAAGAAGAGGAAACTCCCGATGGGGCGTTTCGGATCGCCGAATCCGGTCCGCGACCGGCGAACCGCCTTCGCCAGCAGGTTCACGGCCTCCTCTTGCCCGATGACGAACTCGCCCAGCAGCTCTTCCATCTTGAGGAGCTTGGCCGATTCGTCTTCGGACACTCTCGATACGGGAACGCCGGCCGCGCGCGAGACGTAGCTGGCGGCGGCATCATCGCTGACGACGGGAACCCAGTCCTCGAGTTTGGCTGCCAGGGTCTCACAGTCCTTGGCTTCCGGCGGGTCGGGCACGCCCGATACCAGGGACGTGAACTGCTCGATCTCGCCGAATCGATTCGTCAGGTTCTCGATGATGACGCCGGCGCCGGTGTCGCCGCCCTCTTTGCGCAGTTTCTCGATCGCCGAGACAATCGCCACGCGCGTGTCGGCGGCGGCGTTGTCCACAACGTCGAACGCACTATCGGGAAGACGTCGCTGCCTCAAATAGCGCACGGCGAGGCGCACGGTTTCGTCGAGAGATTCGGGTGTATAAGTGACCCCGTGATGCTTCTCGTACCGGGGGATCACCTTATCGAGGATCTCACGGGTCTGTTCCGGCGTGGGTTCTTCGCAGACGATCACGGCAAACCGACGTTCGAAGGCCGCATCCTTCTCGATATGTTTCGCATACTCGTCGCGCGTCGTTGCCCCGATGACCTGCATTTCCGCCCGCGCCAGGGCAGGTTTCAGGAGATTGGCGGCATCGGCCCCGCCCTTCTGGCCGCCCGCGCCCATCAACATGTGTAGCTCGTCGATAAAGAGAAGGATCTTGCCCTGGGCCTGGGTGATCCCCTCGATGACGTTCTTGAGGCGTTCCTCGAATTCGCCCCGATAGCTGGCGCCCGCGATCAAGGCGCCCACGTCGAGGCTGAAGACGCGCTTGTCCCGCAGGAAGAGGGGTACCTCTCCGGAGACGATCCGCTGTGCAAGGCCCTCGATCAACGCGGTCTTGCCCACGCCGGGCTCGCCGATGACGAGGGGGTTGCTCTTCTTCATGCAGGAGAGCGTGCGGACGATTGCCTCGATCTCGGCCTGCCGGCCGATGACCGGGCTGAGCCGGTCCTCCTCGGCCTCCTTGGTCAGGTCGATGCAGAATTTGAGCAGGGCCTGCGCTCCCGCGCTCTTGCCACCCCCGGTCGCGCCCGGCAAGGCGGCAGCGCCACCCTCCCCGCCCCCGGGAGCGAGACGGGCGAGAGGTCCAAGCGCGCTGACCTCGACGATGGCCTTTCGAACCAGACGGCTGTTGAGTCCGATCTCGCCCAGCACGTCCTTCCCGATCGGGCTTTCGTCGCTGACCAGAGCGAGAAAGAGATGTTCCGCCCCGGCCTCGGCGTCCTCGTCCCCATCGGCGATCTCGGAGGCCCAGAACTGGGCCGCTTCGAAGACCTTGCCCGCCTTGGGGGTGGGGTCGAGTGTCTCGCGCGGGACCGACGTCGGCAGCACGAACTTCAGCTCCTCCTCCAGGAGGGCCTTGATCTTGTTCGCGCTGATCTTGAGATGGTCGAGGATGGCCGGAACCATGCCGTCTTCAAGATTGGAGACCACGAAGAACACGTGTTCGGGCAGGATGAACTCGCTGCGCTGATGATGGGCCATGGCCTCGGCCCGGCGGAGCAGTTCCTGCAATTCCGGAGAGAATGATGTTCGATCCATGATTCCTCAAGCCGCGGTGGAGGTCCATCTCCCAGGGGTGCACCGACCGATGCGGTGTCCTGCAGCTCTATCCGGGCGCACTCACCCTAGACTAATCACCATCATTATATACCTACCCCCTCCGCGGGGGGGTGTCAACCCCGGCCGAGATCGCTAGATCAAAGCTATGACGAGGGTTGGCCGCCACGTAAAGCCTCCTGGACAGCACTTCGGCCCTGTGCCAAACTGCCGGCACAATGCCGGAGACTGCGAGGGCGCTGTAGGTATTGCTCTTACGGCCGCTTGGCGGCTCCAGGACGGGAGGACGCGCGTGAGACGGCTCGATTTGGGATCTGTCAATTGGTGGGATGGGATGTTGGTTTCCTCGTCCCATTTGGTGGCGCAGGAATCCTACCATGATCAGAAGATGCAATGGGTTCTGCGGTACGGCCTTCCACTCTACGGGGTGTGTCCCACGGTTTCCGGAGACGCACCGGCCCTGGAGATCCAATCTCGGCTGGAAAACGACCGTGACTTGACGGTCCAACTGATCCACTGCCGGGCGATCACGCCGGACGGCCAGGTGATCCACGTGGCCGACGACCAGGAATCGGCGGCCGCCCCGTCTGTTGTGGGCCACCTCGCGCTGACCACGGGTGCGGATCAGGTGATCCCCGTTTACGTTCGGGCCAGCGGGCAGAAGGATCCGGCCGGAGCCCCCGACAGCTCGGGACATCCGGCCGTTCGGCATCCGCTCTACGAGATTGTCCTGACCGATGAGGAGGCCGGGAATACCGGCAATTGCCTCAAGATTGCAGAACTGGAGATCCAGAACTACCAGGTCCAGGAGAACGCCCGGTACCTGCCCCCCGCCTTTGCGATGGGGGCGGTTGAACCGTTGCGCCGCGCGGGTGAGGAGACCGCCCGCCTGGCCCAGATGACGCTCGATGAACTGATGGAGGCCCTGCGGGCCGCACCCCCTGCCGCGGATATGCATCCCTGGCACCTTTCGGCCCGAGGTTTCCTCGATTCGGTGGTCCTGGGGTGGTCGCTGGGGATCGAACCGCTGGTGGCAGGAGAGCTGATGAGTCCCCCCGACTTCGTCGGCGGTCTGCGGTCGCTGTTGCGCGTGTTCGCCAGCACGCTCGGGTCGTACTCGCCCGTGCGCGACACGTTGGACACCGAGTTCCTCCAGAAAGGCGGCCTGCCCGGAGAGGCCGGCGGGCTGGACTACTACGGGGCCGTCGCCCGCTACGTGACCTCGCCGTATGTTCACGAGGCCATGGGGCGGCAACTTCGCGACGGGCACCAGCTGCTGGAGAGCACGAGAGAGTGTTTGCGCTTCATCCTCGGCAAACTCTCGGCTGGTTTCGAGGGAACCCTCGAAGCTCCTCGGCCGAAGGTCACCTATCGTCAGCAGGATCACTATCTGCTCGATGTCGGTCAGATCGAGAGCAGTTTCACGGAGGAGAGCCAGGTTCTCTACTTCCGCCAGCTGGGAACCTCCAACATCCGCTCGGTTCTGTTCGTGCTGCGTAACAACGCCGCGGAGGGAGTCGATGAGCGGGATGTCCGTCTCAAGGGCGGGGTGAACGACGACCGGCCGCTGTACTGCCCGGAACTCCAGCCGGACTTCAAAGAGCGCCCGGGTCGCATCTACCTCCTCATGGAAGTTGAACGCGGCAAACGCGATTCGGTGGACTATATCACCCTGCGTACCTCCGGGGTGGTCAACCTGGAAGAGCTCCTGCGTAAAAAAGACACCGATATCCGCGTGTACTATCTCTGATAAACCGACTCTAACCAAACCGGGTTGTACAACCGGGTGGTCACCAAGGAGCCGTTCGCGATGGGCGTTGGAATCAATCAGCTCGAGGAGGTCTTCCGTCAGGCGGGAAACTTCGACACCGATTCCGCCTCGCACAGCCAGGAGGCGCTCGAGCGGAGTCTCGTCGGGGTCTTAGACGATTTCAAGAACCTCCGCGGCAACGACGCGCGCCTGCGTGAGATGGATGAGAAGCTGGCCGCGCTGGTGGGGGAGACCGAGTTCGAGCAGCCCGGTCTCCGCGTCCTGCTCGCCCATGCCCTGGCAACCCTCTTCGAGAACTACGCCAACGAAGGGCGTGGATTCCGCAAGGCCTACGAGCTGACCCAGGAAAAGCGAAGCGTCTCCTCGATCGACGGACCCTTCATCTACGAGGAACTGGTTCCCAGCCTCTTCGAGGAGAGCACTCTGCACGAGGCCGACGGGCTCCGTTTCTATCTGCTCTCCGAGATCGGACGGTTCCTCGAAGACAAAGATCCCGGCGGCCACTGGGGTGACGACCTGGCGATCGATCAGGTCCAGGAAGCCCGCACGGACACGCTCCTGCTCGAGCTCGCCCGCCGCCGCGCCCGGTATCACGACGTGCCCAACCTGGCCCAGAAAGCCCACACGCTGGAACAGCGTCTGGCAGAGGCCGGGTTCTTCGATTCGGCGGCAGAGATCCGCCGCGTGTTGGCCTACTTCTTCGAGCGTCACGGGTACATCGAACCGGAGTCCTTCTGGACCCGACTGCGCAAGAAGCTTCTCAGCCTTGGCGGCGGTCGCTCGACGTTCGGTCGGCTCAGCCGGTGGCGGATGGTTTATCGCATGCAAATGTCCTACATGGTCCTGGCGGTTTTGCTGAGCATTCTCGTCGTGCTCTTCTGGGGTTGGCGGCAAGACGCCCAGATGGAGTTGCTCGAGCAGTACTACGACCGGGTCAGTGAAATCAAGTAAGCCGAGTAGGGGACGAACATGGCGCTGACGCTCGGATTGTTCAAGCAGGGCTTGGCCAAGGGCAAGAAGGCCAAGGGCATGGGGGTGAAGGCCCCCAAGGGCAAGGGCAAAGCCGCGGGGCCGAAAGAGCGCAAGATCGGCATCTTCGGTCACACCCGGGCGGGGAAGACCGTCTTCCTCACGATGCTCTGGCACCAGACCCACGGTCGTCGCGACTTCTCGTTGGAAACCGACGACTATCAGACGCGCCAGGACATGAGCAGCTACTTCGATCTCTTGGCCAGCGGCGAGTGGCCTCCGCCGACCGCCACCGAACGTCTCTACCGTTTCACGGCAGTGATCGACACCACCATCCGCTACCCCTTCGAGTCGCAGGACTACCAGGGCGAGTCTGTCTCGATCGATCGGGAGGTGGAAACCGGCAAGGAGTTCCTCGAGTACTTCGAAGCCTGCGATGCGGTCTTCGTGTTGGTCGACTCTGAGGACCTCGTCTTCACCGGCGATGACGCCGCCCAGCGGCGGCGCAAGAAGATCGACTCCTTCGAGCTCATGCTGGCTCAGCTGGTCGAGGGCACCCGCAACCGCCTGCGGATTCCGGTCGCCATCATCGTGACCAAGGCGGACCTCCTGGACGGATTCCGCGATGAGGATCAGGTCGCCCTGGTCGGTGACGACATTCGCTACTCGCGCTATCGGGGATACGACGGTTTCATTCGCGCGGTCCTGCAGCAGACGCACGTCACGAAGCACCTTCCCTGGCGGGAGCAGGTCGAAGAGGTTCTCTTGCTGCTGAAGCCGTTGGTGGACTACTGCCTCACGAAGTCGCCCGATCTGCAGATCTTCTTCGTCTCCTCCACCGGCGGGGTCGAGAAGGCCACGGACAGCGAGGGCAACGAGACGGCCCGCCCGCCCAGCGACCTGCGCCCGATCGGGCTGGAGCGGCCCTTTGTCTGGTCGGTCCACCTGCTGATGCAGAAGCGCCGCGCGCTCATCGCCCGCAAGGTCAAATGGTGGGTTGTCGCCGCCGCCGCGCTGTTCATTGGGCTGTTCTCTCTGTTCAACTTTCTGCATGAGGGCCGCATTCAGAAAATCTCCCGCATGTCGGGCGGCCGTTCCGGAGTGGGGTCTGCGCCGGCCACCGAACGCGTGGTCGCCCTGGAGGGCTATCGCAACGGCTTCCTCTCACGCTTCTTCAGGCCGGGATTCCGCGAGACGGTCGATCTGATCCTGGACTATGAACAGGCCGGGGCCTTGGCGGCTCAGATGCAGGAGAACATCGACGGGCTCAACTACGAGCGGTTCGCCGAAGGGCATCGGACGATGCGGGAACTGCGCGACCAGTTCCCCCAGGTTTCGGAGGAGTACCGCCGGGCCGGCGGTATCCTCACCGGTCTGGAAGCCGGCTGGGACGCGGCCTACATCCAGTACAAACTGCTTCCCCTTCTGACGCGGAGTCCCTCGTCGACCGAGGTCGAGCAGGCCCTGACCCACCTGTACCTGCCGGAGAACAAACGGGAGTGGTCGACCGAATGGCGCAACCGCCAGAGTTCCACGCGCGACGAACTCCGCCGCCAGGACCTGCAGCAGATCTTGAGTTCGACCGCTGGGCTGGGCGGTCAATCCTGGCAGGCGCTGACGACCATCCACGCACTCTGTCAATCCTACCTGGAGTCTTACTCGGACGACGTGCGTCTCACCGACAATTGGCAGGCGAACTACCGCACGCTTCGGCAGGTCGAGAACCTGCTCGGGTTGGCGTTGGCGAGCCAGGACTCGCCCGAGGAACTGAGTGGGATCGGCCGGCAGTTGCGCACCACCGTGGATCAGATCGATGGGCAGTCCATCGGTGATCGCCTGGCGAATCACCTGGGCGGGCTGAGCAGCGAGGCCATCGCAAGCTCGGCAGGTGAAGCCTACGACGAGCTCGTGGGGCACGTCGATACCGGTGGCCCTGAATTCCGCTTCAGTGAAGCGTTCAAGAACCGCGCGCGGAGCTTCACCCGCAAGTATCGGGGGACCCCCGAGGCGCAACGGGTGAGCTCGTTCCTCACCCGTATCGAGGCCATCGAAAAGAACGGCACCGTGGTCGCGGTTCGGGTCGACGAATGCGACGCCGGCTATCACCTGCGCCTGTGGGACAATGAAGCGGACAACTGGCAGCCCAGCGATGTGGAGCCCGGATTCCCGGGATCCCTCCGTTGGAAGCCGATGGACCCGATCAAGATCGGGATCGAGCGAACCGATCCGAACAATGTCGGGAACGACATCATCGATACCTGGGAAGTGACCGATCGATTCGCTCTGTTCCAGATTCAGGCTGACGGCGGCCGTCATGTGTTCCAGGGGAATCGCCCGGTGGTGATCTCTTTCCCGGATCTGGATCAAGTGCTGCCGAGGCTCTAATGAGTGGCATGATTCACGTCGAACAGCTCGTCTACGGCACCTTTCCCTTCACCCAGGGATTCACGCTGGTCAGCAAGTCCGAGGGGATTGACGGCGCGCTGACGCAAGAGGCGGTTTCGGTGTGCAAGTCCTGGGGCGAGGTTGGCCGGCCGGAGTTTCGCAGCGCGATCTACCATGTGGCGGTTCCCGCCTGCGACAATGTTCACCTGGTCGGCCGCGTGACCCGGCAGGGCACCGATCGTGGGGCGAGGATGGCCTGGTACCAGCAGGTGCTCTTGGTGTCGCGCGAGGACTATCTCCTGGCGGGCGCCGATTGCTTCTCCTTCGACAAGGCGGGGTTCTTCAAGGAGAAGTGGTTTGAAAGCGATCGGTGCCAGGCGCTGGATGTGGATCCGGCGATGATTCCTGCGCCGGCGGCAGAGATCCCCGCCGATCATCGAACGCTTCTCGATCAAATCGTGCCGGCTCTTGAACGAGGGGACGAGGTTCGTTTTCAGGCCGCCCACCATGCGCGTTTGATCGTTCAATTGATCCGCGAGGCGCTCACGCTGGTGGCTCTCGAACGCCGCGAGAGCCTGGCCGTGGCGACCTTCGCCTTCAGGCCGGTCAGACGGTACGACCTGTGGTGCGCATATGATCCGGCCGCCGGAACGCCCGACCGCGTTGAGGATGTGAGTGTCCGCATCGGGTCATCGTCCTCGGCGCAGTAGCGTGGAAACCCAACGAGGGAGGAAACCGATGTACACGCAGACCACGACCTGGCAGCGGATGATCGTCGCCCTGGTGGTTGTGTCCCTGATCCTGACCCAGATGCCGCTCTTGGGATCCACCGCCCGGGCTGAGAAGATGGTCACCCTGCGCGAAGGCCGGGAGATCATGGCGCGCCTGCTGGACGATGGCCGTTCCCGCAACGTTGAGGTGGGCGATGAACTCCGTTTTGAAGTGATCGAGGAGATTCAGGTCCACGACCACCTCGCCATCGAGAAGGGTGCGGTGGGCACGCTCGTTGTGGATGAGGTCAAACGCAACGGTATGCTCTGGGGCAAGGCGGGGCACGTGGTGTACGGCAAGGGAACCATCCCCGCGGTCACCCGAAGTAACATCACCATCCCGGTCATGATCAAGGGCACCAACATCTTCAAGGGGAAGTCCCGCAAATGGACTGCGATCCTGTTGACCCCTTTGATCTTCGGACTCTTCATGCGTGGGGGACAGGGCGGCGTGGCCCAGGGGGAGACGATCCTCTTAGAGGTCACCAAGACTCTCCAGGCACCGGCCATCCGCCCGGAGGACGGTTCCTAGATCACGCGCCGGGCCATCCAGTACACCGCGCGCCAGTAGTCACTGTGTAGGTTGGAGATCGTGACGCCTTGCGTCCCGGAGGCGTGGGCGAATTCGTTGTGGCCAAGATAGATCCCGACATGTCGCTTGCCGGATGTGCGCTTGAAGAAGATCAGATCTCCTGGGCGGAGATGTTCGCGACGGATCTTCCGACCAATCTCGATTTGCTGCTTCGTCGTTCGAGGGATGGACAGGCTATAGACATCCTGGTAGATGTGCATCACCAGCGCGGAGCAATCGATGCCCCGTACATTGGTGCCACCCCGACGATAGGGTGTTCCCAGCCAGGGTGCGACGGCCGCGCGCAACTCTCGCTCGGTTTCTGCCTGCTCGGCGGACACCATGGGGGTACCCCGCTCGGGCGAGCGCGGGTACTGAGCCAGCGTGCACGCGAGGCCGCTCATGGACAGCACCACGACTGCAATGAGCGCGGTGACCGTTCCTGTATGTCGAAAGTGCTTTTCTAGCATGGCCTGACCCGTCAACATAGGGCAATTGATCAACAAGGACGCTGGATCGCCCCCTCTTGTTTCCGATTCGGCGATCAACAAGAAGAACTACAGCCGCGGAGAAGGAGTTCCCATGTCCAGCACGCGCGAGAAGATCGCCGAAGTCTTGAACGGAGTCCAGCTGGCCTCCCTGGCGACGATGACCGTGAAAGGTGCCCCCAAGGTGCGTTACGTCATGGTGGCCGCTGACCAGGATCTCACCTTGCGGATCGCCACCTTTCTTCGGTCCGCGAAGGTCGAGCAGATCCGGGCCAATCCCAGGGTGCACCTGTTGTGCGGGGTCAGCGCGTTGGAGGAGGCTCGCGAGTGGGTTCAGGTGGACGGGCAGGCTGAGATTTGCACCGACGATGAAGAGCGCAAAGCTATATGGTTTGATGCTTTAGAGAAGTACTTCTCGGGACCGGGCGATCCGACTCTGGGGGTGATCCGCATCTCTCCGGCCCGCATTGCGTACCACAGGATGGAGTCACGGGAGCCCGAGATCTGGGAACCAGGTGCCTGAGAGGTGAATATGCCCAGCCGACGCGGGTACTAATAGATTGGGAGGTGCATGATGGATTCGATATCACCGGAACTCATCTGGCTGATTGTTGGACTGGTCTTCCTGTTCCTGGAGTTCCTGATTCCGGGGGTGGTTCTGGTCTTTTTCGGCCTCGGAGCCTTCATCACGGCCGCGCTGGTTTGGGCCGGCGTGTTGGGAAGCATGACCGGACAGCTCCTCTTCTTCAGTGCTGCCTCATTGGTTCTCCTCTTTTCCCTGCGCCGCTTCGTGAGCCGCGCGTTTCGCGGGAAGGTGAAAGCCAATGCGGACTACGATGATCAGGGAGAGTACAGCGGGAAGACGGCCATGGTCAGCCGAACGATCCGACCGGGTTCGGTCGACGGTCGTGTCGAATTCGACGGAACCGAGTGGAAGGCCATTGCCGCCGTTGAGATCCCCGAGGGAACCACGGTCAAGATCGTGGGCAAAGAGAACATCACCTTTACAGTGATCCCCACGCAGTCCTCAGAAACGGAGTAGAGCCATGTTCATAGGAATCGTTGTCGTCATCGTTGTTCTCATACTGGTCACACTGTTTAACACTGCCAAGGTGGTGCCGCAGAAGTCCGCCTTCGTGGTTGAGCGGTTGGGCAAGTACAACAAGACCCTCGAGGCAGGTTTTCACATTCTGACCCCGTACATTGATCGCGTGGCCTACAAACTCGGCCTCAAGGAACAGGCGATCGATGTCCCGCCGCAGATCTGTATCACGAAAGACAATGTATCCGTCGAGGTAGACGGGATTCTCTACCTGCGGGTGATGGATCCGCGAAAGGCGGCCTACGGGATCGCCAACTACCGGTTTGCCACCACGCAGCTGGCGATGACCACCATGCGTAGTGAGATCGGTAAACTGGAGCTCGACCGCACGTTTGTGGAGCGCGAGACGATCAATGCGAATGTCGTGATGGCGGTCGACGAAGCGTCCGACCCCTGGGGCATCAAGGTGACCCGATACGAGATCAAGAACATCGCTCCTCCTCACTCCGTCCAGGAGGCGATGGAGAAGCAGATGCGCGCCGAGCGTGAGAAGCGCGCCGATATCGCCCGCTCCGAGGGTGAACGTCAGGCCCGCATCAACCATGCCGAAGGTGAGCGCCAGGAGATGATTGCGGTCTCCGAGGGTGAGAAGCGCAAGCGAATCAACGAGGCCGAAGGTCGCGGGGCTGAGATCGAGCGCATCGCCAAGGCCACCGCCTGGGGGATTCGGGAGATCGCCTCATCGATCGAACAGCCGGGCGGCAAGGACGCGGTCAGCCTGCGTATCGCCGAGCAGTGGATTGGTGAGTTCGGTAACCTGGCCAGGACAAACAACACGATGATCATTCCGCAGGACCTCTCGGACATCGCGGGGGCCGTTGCGGCTCTGACGAAGGTTGCCAAAGGAGCGGCCCAGCCGCCCAAGGTGACCCAGCAGGAGAGCTAGCGCAGCCTGAGGCGCCCCCCTTGGCCTGACGCTAACGCGCCAGCCTCGGGTAGGGGGGCGCCGCTGGTACCTCGCGCGGCTCCTCGGCGATCAGCTTCTCGAGATGTTCGATGGCCCGCTCGAGCTGCGCGTCCTTTCCCGTGAATGTTGTGTGGGGCAGGTTGTCGACCACAATGTCCGGATCGACCCCATGGCCCTCGATCAGCCAGGTTCCCTCCGGGCCATACACCCCAAACTCGGGCGCTGCGACGATTCCGTGATCGACCAGTCGATTGCTGCTGGTCAACCAGATCTCGCCTCCCCAGGTCCTCGTTCCGATGACCTTGCCCAAACCGAGCCGCCGGAACCCTTCCGCGAGCGCTTCCCCGTCGGACTGGGTGCGCTCGTCGACCAAGGCCACGACGTGTCCCCGGAAGGCGTACTGCATGTTCCAGTAGGGAGTGCCCACCCGGGGTTGCCAGTACATCCAGGCGGACCGCATCAGCCGCTCCAGAATCCAGCTGTCGATGTTGCCGCCCGTGTTGTGGCGCAAGTCGAGGATCAACCCCTGCCGGTGAAAGACGGGGTAGAACTCGCGGTGCCACTCGGCGATGTTGCTGCCGCCCATCGATCGAAGGTGCACATACCCGATGCGTCCCTCGCTCATCCGTTCCGTGGTGAGTCGCCGCGTATATTCCCATTCGTCGTAGCGCAGATCCCACTCGTCGCCCGAGGACATCGGCTCCACCATGACGTCCCTCACCTCTGACTGTCCGGGTGAGAGGACCTGGAGGCGCACCTGCCGGCCCTCCTGGTTGCGCAGGAGTACGCCGATGTGGGGCGCCGCCAAAGTCGATTGTCCGTTGATGGTGACGATGATGTCTCCCTCCGCCACCTCCACCCCGGGCCGCAGCAGGGGAGAGCGTTCGCCCGGCAGGTCGGGATCTGTCAGGTAGATGTGGGCGATGCGATAGCCCCCGGCTTCCTCATCTCGATCGAGCACCGCTCCCAGGGAGGCGACACCCGGCGGGTCGTCGGCGCCGCGGTGATCTCCGCCCCAGATCCAGGTATGCAGGGCCGACAGCTCACTGGCCATCTGAGCCTGGAGATCACTCAGCTCCGCCCGGCAGGTGATCCGATCCACAAGCGGGAGGTACTTCTCCAGGATCGCCGGCCAGTCGAGACCGTGCATGTCCGGATCGTAGAAGTAGTCCCGTTCCAGGCGCCATGACTCGATGAACATCTGGCGCCACACCTCGGGGGGACGAAGGGTGAAGGTCCAATGGCCGAGGTCGACGGCGTCGGAATCGCGATCCGGGGCGCTCCCGGAGTTCGCACCCGTCACAAACAGGCGGTCGCCCTCTCGCACCAGAATCCGCTGGCCGTCGCCGGACAGCTCATAGGATCTCACATCCGACGAGAGCGTGGTCTTGAGCGTGTCGAGATCGCCGATCTCCATCGAAAGCAGCGTTCCGGTGCGCCAGGTGCCGCGTTGGTAGCGCACCCAGAAGAGGCGTCCGGCATTGGCGGCCAGGTCACGATAGTTGCCGGCCGGCACGGGGATCTTGATCAGGCGCTCGGCCAGGCCGTCCCATTCGATGTGCACCTCGGGCGGAGAATCGTCCTCCTCCGAGCCATTGTCCGGCTCTCGATCGGGGTGTAGTTCATCACGCGGATCGAACGGTGACCGCACGCCGGCCGTGAGCGAGATCATGTAGAGTTCCGTCTCGCGATCGAAAAACGGCTCCGGTTGCCGTTTGCCCCAGGGGGCGCCCACCACGGAACGAAAGTGGCGATCGGAGAGGAAGTAGATCCACTGGCCATCCGGACTCCAGGAGGCGCTCCAGCTGTCGTAGCGCTCACTGGTGACCGGCCGGATCTCCTCGGTGGCAACCTCGTAGAGGAAGATCCGATGAAACGAGGTCTCGACCTCGCGGGCGAAAGCCAGCCATTTGCTGTCGGGTGACCAGGCCGGTCCCTCAAAGCCCCAATGCGGGGAATGGTCGATCAGCCTGGTCTTGTCCTTCTTCAGATCCAGAAGCCACAGATTCTGATCGTGATCGTTGTAGGCGACGTATCGGCCGTCGGGTGAGAATGTCCCCTGAAACCGCAGCACCTCCCCGTCCTCGGTGAGTTGCTCGGGACCGTCCATGCCGTCGGCATGAAACCGCCACCACTCAACCTCTCCACTGGCGTCCGAGAGCGTGAGCAGTTCGCTGCCGTCGGGCGTGAACATCGCCTCGCGGCAGCGTCCCTCGTGACCGGTGGTCACATCGATCAGTCGACCCTGCCGGCTGGGGGCGACAAAAACCTGTCCGTACGCGGTCAGGACCACACGATCACCGGACGGCGAGAGGTGAACGCTGGATAGGTAGTCGAAGGGATTATCGATCCAGCGCTCGCGCCTCTGATCAAAATCAGACGCAAGCGAGATCGGAAGCCGTTCGGTCTCTCCACTCGCGACGTCGTACAGAAACAGGTCTGCGCCTAGCTGATAGACAATCCGACTCCCATCCGCCTTGGGAGTTCTGACATCCCAACCGTCGTGGAAAGTGTGCTGCGCCAGCTCCGTTCCGTCCGGCAGCATCGACCATAGGTTCATTGTTCCATCGCGATCAGACGCGAAGTAGACGCGCCCCAGGCACCACATGGGGGAGCGACTCGTTCCCGGGTAGTCGCTCGTCAGGGGTTGGGCCTCGGTCTCTCCGAGTCGGAAGCGCCACAGGTTCTGAGCGGTCCCTCCCTTGTAGTTCTTCGTATGACTGCCCTGAAAGACAAAGCGGGTGAAGTAGAGCCAGTCTTCCTGAGGTGTGAAGCACCCTTGCGCGGCCTGTGCAAGGGGCACGAGGTCGCTCTCCTGCGTGTCCGGATCCAGAACGGCAAGCTGAGTATTCGGAAGGGTCGAGAACTTGCGGGTGCTGTACAAGATGTTTCCCCGAGGTGTCCAACCCTCCACCCTGGCATACTCGTTCTCATAGGTCAGGCGGGTGGGCGTGCCGCCGGAGAGCGGCATGGTATAGATCTCGGCGGCGCCTTCGTACCGGGCTGTGAAAGCGAGAGTCTCCCCATCGGGAGACACGGCGGGGTGCCTCTCGGACTCCAGGTGGGTGGTTAGCCGCCGGGCGGGTTCAGCGCTCCCGATCTCCCACTGCCAGAGGTCTCCCTCGGCGGCAAAGACGACCGTGTCGCCGGCGAGCGCCGGGTCGCGGTAGTACCCTTCGGCCCCCTGGGCCGCTCCAGTGCAAGAGACGATGAGGGACGCCAAGACAGGACCAAGCCATCGCATCGGGATCTCCTGAATAACTGGTTTACACCGAAGGCAGATGCTCGCCGCCCAGTTGCCATTCGCCACTGGCTGCGGCCAGTGTAGTGGATCCTCACATGTGATTCACCCTGGATACGCTGGTTCGGACTGTGAGCGCTTGCTATAGTGCTCCGACTGGCCCGGAATACTCATGCGTAGGATGGGTCAGATGGGGGACTGGGAATGTCCGACGCACCGTCGCCGAAGACAGGGCCGCGCGATCACACCGAGGGGTCGATTATCGGGTCGATCCTGCGGATGGGCGTTCCCTCGATGATCGGGTTTGCCATCGGCAACATCTACGATCTCATCGACATGTACTGGCTCTCCCGCCTGGGCCCCGAACCGGTCGCCGCCATCACCCTCCTCGGCCCGTTTCTCTGGGTCATCCACTCGGCCAACATGATCGTCGGGGCGGGGTCGGTCGCGGTGATCTCCCGCCGGTATGGCGAAAAGGACTACCTGCAAACTGAGCTGGCCATCCGCGAGACCATTCTCCTCAAGTGGTTGGCGGCCTTCTCCTTCGGCTTCCTGGGATATCTCGGTGCCCCTTTGATCGTCCGATTGCTGGGTGCTCGCGGGGAGGTTCTGGAGCAGGGGATTCTCTACGGCCGGATCATCTTTCTGGGCATGGGGTTCAATTTCTCCACCTACTCGGTGTTTACCGCGTTGCGCGGCATCGCCAACCCCAACATGGCCATGATGCTGATGATCGCACTTAACGTGCTCAACATCGCGCTCGATCCCTTCCTCATCTTCGGATGGTGGATCTTCCCCGAGATGGGTGTGGCCGGCGCGGCCTGGGCCTCTGTGATCTCCTACGCGCTCACCTTTACTGCAGGCCTGATTCTGCTGTACAGCGGGGCCGCGAACCTCCGGATTCGCCTGCGCAGCGGCCATCCGATCCAGTGGGCGATGATGGGCCGGATTCTCAAGATCGGCACACCCTCTGCGATCGGGTCGATCTCGTTTTCAATGGCCCGAACAGTGATCATGCCGGTGATCGCCGTTTTCGGCACCGGGGTCGTGGCCGCCTACGGGGTGGGGACCCGGGTGTCCGCTCTGGGGATCATGATGCTGGTCGGCATCGGACTTGGTCTGTCGGCACTCATCGGTCACAACATCGGGGCCGGGAAACGCGAACGGGCCCGTCAGACGGCCGGTCAGGCGATCGGCCTCTCGGTGGGGATCATGGTCGCGTTGGGGCTGGCCTGTTTCTTCGGAGCCCGGTTCATCATGAGCCGGTTCTTCGACGATCCGGAGATCATCGGGTACGGGATTGCCGTTCTGCGCATTCTGGCAATCGGATTCCCGTTCCTCGCCCTGCACATCACGATCGAGAACATCTACTCAGGGGTGGGCGAGAATCGACCGGCGATGTTGATCAACATCATCCATTCCTGGATTCTGGAAGTGCCGGTCATCTATCTATGCGTTAAGGCCCTACACCTGGGACCCAACGCGGTGTGGTGGGCGATTACCGGCGCGACATTTCTGTCCGCCCTGGGGTACTATCTCTACTTCCGCCGCGGTCGTTGGCTGGATGTGAAGGTGTGAGCCGGCGCCCGTGGGGGTAGATCAATCTTCGTGTTTGCCGAACGGCGTGACGGTGAAGTAGGCGTCACTCTCTTCGGTTGTGCCCGAGAAGGTGTCGATGACTTTGATCGTCAGGCCATCCCCAAAACCGTCGCATGTTTCCGCGTCCCAATCGTAGAGCCCGTCGTTTGACGTTGAATCCGAGATCGTCCAGCAGTACTCCCCGTATTGCAGAAGCTCGATCATGGCGGTTGCGCCGCATTCGCCCAGCACGTTCCAACGGATCAGGACGAGCTCTTCTTCGAAGTAGTCCTCTCCACCGTTCGGCTCAATGAGTTCGAGGATGCACGCGCCCGGTATGATCTCGAACTCCGGGCTCAGATCGTAGTGGTGCGTGTCGTTGTCCCGCACCCGGACCGAGTAGTCGTTCGAGTATCCGTTGCAGGCCACGGCATCCCAGTTATAGCTTCCGTTGATGTTCACCGATGAATCGATCAACATGCAGTGCTCGCCGTTATCGTAGAGATCGATCATCACATCTGCACCGCAGTACTGATCGTAGTCCCAACGAATCGCGACGGCGTCTCCCTCGTCGTAGCTCGAATCGACGTAGGGTTGCGTGACGTTGATCACGCACGGAGCCACCGAGAGGATTTGGTAGGTGTCCGGGGTGTCTCCGTAGGCGCTGGTCATCAGATCGGTCACCCGGAAGGTGTAGCCGTCTTCGAGCGGGCCACACCGCTCCACGACCCAGGGTTCGCCGCCGTCGTTGGGTGTCGATGCGGCGATCACCTCGCAGACCTCGCCGTCGTTGAGAAGCTCGATTTTCACGAGCTGTCCGCAGCAGCTACCGGTTTCCCATCCAAGAGCAATCTGCGTGTCGGCGATCAGGAAGCCGCCCCCGAAGGGGTCCGTCACCGTGACCGCACAGGGCGGGGCAATGCTGAAGGTGTTGTTGGACAGGTCCGTGTTGAACGATGCCAGGTCGGTCACCTGAACCGCGTAACCGTCCGATTCACCCGAACACTGGGACATCACCCAGGGGTAGGTGCCGTCGTTGATGGTGCTGGTGGCAATCGACTGGCAGTAGGACCCCTGACGATAGAGATCCAGCGCGACGTACAGGCCGCAGCAGGAGGACTTGTCCCAGGTGATCGTCAGCGTGTCGTCTGCACAGAAGCTCTCAGACTGATTGGGGTAGGTGATCGCCAGCACGCAGGGGGGCGAGATCGTGAAGAGCCCGCTCTCGACCGGAAGCGGAAGGCTCGGGTCGACAATCTGAACACTGTAGCCGTCACTGAATTGACCAAGCCGTGTTGGAATCCAGGCGAACGAACCGGTGTTGGGGGCCTTCTCGGCGAGGATCTGGTAGACCGTGTCATCCCGTAGCGCCTCGATGCGCACCGAATCACTGCAGCATTGACCGGCGACCCAGGTCATCGTCGCAATAAGGCCTTCACACAGCTGCGCGCCCGCATCGGGGGCGAGGAGATTGAGGGAACAGGCATCCTGGATGCGGAGGGTCGACGGGGTCTGGGCGAAGGCGCCGGTGTCCACGTCTTCGATCCGCAAAGAGTATCCGGTGCCGTAAGCGCCGCAGGCCGCCACCGGCCAAGTGTAGCTTCCGTCATTGGGGGTGGAGGCGGCAATGGTCACGCACTGATCTTCCTGGTAGGACAGAGTGATCTTCACGTTTTCGCCGCAGCAGGTGGAGGCGTTCCAGGTGATCTCCTGGTCCTCACCCTCACAGAGGCTTGCCGTGCCGGTCGGCTGGGTGATGAGCAGCGTGCAGGTGGGGTGGATCCAGAACCCGTCGGAGAGGGCCTCGGTGCTGTCTTCCAGATCGGTGATCTTCAGGGTGTACTCACCCGTGAGCTCACCACACTGCGCGGCCGGCCAGTCATAGGCTCCATCGTTCGGCGTTGATGCCGTAATCGTCGCGCAGGGTTGGCCGCCTACCAGGAGTCCGATCTTCACCGAGTCGCCGCAGCAATCGGAGCGGGTCCAGCGGATGTCGATGTCGGTGCCCACACAATAGCTCGTGGCCTCTATGGGTGAGATCACGTCCAGTGCGCAACTGGTCTCGATCGAGAAGGTGCCGGTCATTTGAACCTGGGTGCCGCTCGTGTCGTCCGTGATGCGAAGCGTGTAGCCGCTCTCCTCTGAATCGCAAGGCGTGGGCAGCCAGCTGTAGGACCCGTCGTCGTCGGTGCCGCTGACCAGGGTCGCGCACACGACATCCTCCTGCAGAAGTGCGATCGTCACCTGGTCCCCGCAGCAATCACTGCTCGTCCAGGTGATGTTCACCGTTTCGTCGGAGCACAGCGTATCCCCCCCGATCGGGTTCGTGATCGCGAGATCGCAGGAGGGCAGGATGGAGAAGGTCGTGCTGCTCTCGGAGGTCACACCGGTCGTCTCGTCCGTGATGCGGACGGCATACCCGCCGGTCTGGGTGCCGCAGGCCCCGACCGTCCAGGCGAACGTGCCTGTGTTGGTGGCGGAGGCTGCCAGCGTATTGCAGACCGCGCCGTCCTGGAGCAGTTCCACCTTCACCTGGGAAGCGCAGCAGGTCGTGCTGTTCCAGAGGATGTTCACCGTCTGCCCTTCGCAGAACGAACCGCCGTCATCCGGGTAGGTGAGGGTCAAGACGCAGGCGTCCTCGATGTTGAACTCGTCGCTCTCCCCCTCTGCGCCCGTGGTGAGATCGGTGATCTGAATCGTGAACCCGTCGCCGTAGGTGCAGGGATCGACGGTCCAGGAATGGGTGCCGTCATTGTCGGTCAGCGAGGCGATGCTTTCGCACTGCTCCCCGTCGATCAGCAGGTCGATCGAAACAGAGCTGCCGCAACAGGTGGCGGCTTCCCAGGTGATCGTCACCGTGGATCCGTCGCACAGCGTGTCTTCCGAGGTGGGGGCGGTCACCGAGATCTGACAGTCGGGCAGAATGCCGAAGGTGGCATCGCTGTCGTCGGACACGCCGCTGTCGAGGTCGGTCACCCGGATCGTATAGCCGCTCTCTGCATCTGTGCAGGAGGCCACGGTCCAATCGTATGATCCGTCATTGTCCGTGCTGGTGGCAATCGTCCCGCACAACTCGCCATCCAGGAACAGTTGGATACTCGCGTTGTCGCCGCAGCAGGAAGCCGCGTTCCAGGTGATCGTCGCAGTCCCATTCTCGCAGAGAGACTCCCCTCCGTTGGGGTAGCCGATCCCGAGCGAGCATTCGGGGTTGATGTCGAAGGTGCCGCTCGTCTCATCCGTGGCACCTGTCGTCAGGCTCGAAATTCGAAGGCTGTAGCCGGTCGTGCTGCCACCGCACGAGGCCGCGGTCCAGCTGTAGCTTCCGTCATCTGAGGTCTGGCTCGTCAGCGTCGCGCAGAGTGCGCCATCCTGGAGAAGTTCGATGCCGACCTCGTCTCCGCAACATCCAGAACTCGTCCACGTGATGGTCACCGCCTCTCCCTCGCAGAGATGATCCCCGGAGGATGGATAGGTGAGGGTCAGATCACAGTCGGAGAATGTGCAATCGGTGTTGTTGGTGACGTTGGCTTCCGGCAGCCTTTCCTCGACGCCCGAAGTTGAGAAGAACACCTGATTGCGGTCGATGCACAGGCCGGACGTCGCGTTCGAACCGTCGCTGGCCAGATAGAAGAGAACGTCGCTTCCGGCGGGGACCGTGGCCTGTGGAGTCTGCTGCGATATCACCAGCTCGAAGATGTTGCAGCCCGACTCCCCGGAGGAGATGAGCTCGATGTCCCCCGCAAACGCCGTCGTATCGTGGGTTGCGTAGGATGCGTAGAGCCGACTCCCGGGATCAATGAAGAGCCGAGGCGTCTGACTGACGTCCAGGGAGAAACGTATGCGCAAGCCGTCGATCGGGTTCGGGTTCTCGACCCCCATGGGGAACAGAACAACCGAGGCATCCCCGGAGCCGAAACTGTGGGGAAACGCGCGGACTGCCTCCAGACCCGCATAGGCGGCCAACCGGTTGGCAGAGGCTGTGTCCGGCGCCGTGACCACCATGACCTCGCGCTCCCGATCGGAACTCGACAGGCGGAAGGTGCTCTGACCGGCGACCGACCCGCGCTTGACGAACAACCGGTACCAGGTGGGTGTGCCCGGGCGGTTCACCTCGAGCACGAGTTCCTGACCGGTCAGGGCCGAACCTTGTGCCTCGGGGACACTCGCACCATCGTCGGGATCGGGCCGGACCGCGTAGGGCGCATCATCGTCTTCGCCCAGTCGGTACAGGTAGGCGTGAAGGGTGCTGTCGCTCGAGACGTCCCAGGCTTCTCTCCAGATTCCACCGGGAGGCGCCACGAGCGTCAGTCCGAACCCAGCGGAGCCGCCGGGTGCGGAGGATGTCTGCTCGTAGTCACAGCTCCCCAATCCGAGAACGGCCAGTATGCCCAGGGTCAGGCCGGCCAGGCGCATGAGGGTCGTCTGCCTGCGGGCAACGGTCTGCTGAATCCGGAGGCCCATGAATACCTCTCCCCTACGATTGTGGAACGAAGTCGTAACGCATCTGCAGGCCGAATTGGAGGCTGTTCAATGAACGTTTTTCCCAGGCATCCGAGGTGGCGTCGCTGGCCCAGGGCGTCCGGCCAAACCCGTAACCAATCTGCCCGTCCAGATGGATGCGGCCGCTGAGCCTCTTGCCGAGCATGGCCTTCAGCATGGTCATCCGGCTGTTGACCCCCTGAGAGGGGTCCATCCGGTAGGCGGTCTGGGTCAGCGCGAACACACCGGCCATCCCCAGCATCGGGCGAGCGTAGGAGAGACCGAGCTCGGTCACCGATCGGGTCGAGATGCCGAGGACCTCCTCCGCGACGATCTGCGCGTCGTCGGAGGTGCTTCGATCCCGCGCGAGCACGAAGATCGTCAGGGCCAGTCGTTGACCTTCACCCACTCGCCGCCCGTAGGCGGCATCGAAGGTCAGCTGAGCCCCCTCGCTGATCTCGCTGCTCGCCTCGCCCTGCGTGATCGAGGTTGCGCTGGCCGCCTGGGCCCCGAGGGTCGCCTTGAAATCCCAGTTCGGATCTTCATCATGCTCGCGGGCCAACAGGCTGAGCGACAGGTGGAGGCGTTCTCCGGGGTTGGCCTCGACCATCGTGCCGTCGCTTGCCTCGTACAGGTCATAGGCCTGCTTGAGATAGGCGGCCGCGGCAAAACCCAACGCCGTATTCCGCCCCAGCGATGTGCCAAGGGATGCGCCCCCGAAGAGATCAAGGCCTTCGCCCGGTCTCTTCAGGCGCAGATCCAGAACCCGGCTCGCCATCGCGCGTGCGGCCACCCGGGCCTCTTCCTCGCTGAGCCCGGTTTGACCGGTGGGTAGATCTGCGCCGGCGATCAGTTTCAGCGCCGAGTGCGGTCGCTTCCACTGCAATCTGATTTGTGCATCTCCCAGACCGGAGAGAGAGGCGTCCGCCTCTTGATCGTCCGTCCAGAAGATGGGCACGTAACCTCGTAGGCTGAGCGGCGACGATCGGCCCATGAACTTGAACTTCACCTCGGTTACCGTCTGCCCGAAGTCGAGAGCCCCGTCGTCGGTGTCCAGACTCCAGCTTTGGTAGAGCAGCGAGGTGGTGATGGCCGATCCCGTGTCCGCCTGTGCTCCCCCGGCTGCCAGGCTCACGAAGAGCGCCACCAGCAGCAACCGACGGGGGGTGACAACTGAGTTCATCATGGCCGGCTCTCCTCCTTGCCAGCTAGGGCCGATTCGTCAGCGGTTACTGCTGAGGATTCACGATAATGCGCACCCGGTTGGCTCCGGCGCCGGGAGTCTGCGGCGGCTCTTCGGACCGTTGGCCGGGCATGTCATCGACCACGTTGCTGGCCGCGTCGATCGCCTCTTCCTCGAGCGACTCGTCTCCGGCGGTCAGGGGGGCATCGTCGGGTGGTGGGGCTTGGTCTACATCTCCACCTCCCGTGCGGGTCGATCCATCGCGGGCATCGTCATAGCCGGGATCGAGCCGCTCCGCCTCCTGGTAGCTCTCATGAGCTCTGCCCAGATTGTGACGTTCCTCCCAATAGAGCCCCTCCGAGAAAGCCAAGAACGCCGCGAAGCGTTCCGTTCGGGGACTTGCCAATCTGTCGCGCTCGGCGTCGCCCAACGGAATGTGAAGCAGTTCTTCGGCGATGCGAATCACCTCTTCACCAAGCTCGGCCAGGAGGTAACGGGTGGGGGAGGTCAGATCGACCCACGAACCGGTGCCCCGGTACGCTTCATCGGTCGGTTGGAGCAGGAGGTCTTCCACCCCGTACTGAACGTAGGTCTCTTCTTCCTCGGTTGCTTCGAGACCCACCCGACCTCCCACCGTGAGGCTCGCGCCCACGGTGCGGGCAATGAGCTGGGATGACGCGTGCGCCATGTCCGTCTGGCTGAGGCGAACCTCCTCCTCGAGAAGGTGGCGCCTGGTGTTGTCGATCACGACCAGCGTATCGATCTGGGCAAACGCGTTGGTCAGGTAGTGGGCGACGCCCACGGCGAGCACCGAGTCCCGATGCGTGGGGGACAGTGGCTTGAAGTGCTCCACCACCAGCGCGAACGGTTGCAGCTCGACTCCCTCGCGTTCACGCGCTCTAGCCAGGTCCGCGCGCAACGCCCGCCGCATGAGCTGGCGGCTGGCGATCTGGTGCCGGGCGGCCATGATGTGGCGCAGGCCTTTGCTGGCCCGCTCGAGGTCATCCCGCTGCCGATAGATCGAATCGGCGGCGAACCAGTTTCCGGATTGTTCGTGCAAGATGGCCTGGACATAGAGCGCCAGCGCGTGCTTGGGCTTCTCATCCAGAACGGCCTTCGACACACGGCCGGCGTCCTCGGCTTGACCGGAGAACAACATCGACGTCGCCAACCGGGCCTGCAGATCCAGATCACCGGGGTCTTGCTGAGCCTGCTCCACCAACTGGGGCAGTGCCGCGCGCCAGGCCTGCGGATCTCCCGGTTTGGGCGCGGTGCCGCTGCAGGCTGCCTGCGCTACCAGGGCAAAGAACAGAAGGTACCGCCAAGGACTCGTCATGGCTGAAGCCTCCCTCCGGGAACCGGTCTATTGATCGGATTCGCGCACTTTTGCGCTGAGCAGCTCAAGGGCTTCCACCCGCTCTCGGGGCGCCGCGTATGAAGGCATGGTCTCGGCGGCCGTGCGCCAGTGGGCGAGAGCGGATTCGATCGCTCCGTCCTGTTCCGCCAGGGTGGCGGACGCCACCGAGGTGACGTAGTGCAGGTAGGTGTCCCCTTTGCCGGCGACGGCCATCTTCTGCTTGAAGTGTTCCCGGACACGTTTCGAGTCGGCATCCGCCTGTTCAATGGCCAGGATGTCGAGCATCGTGGGGACGAAATCCTGAACGAACACCTCTTCTTCGAGGTCGAGCAGATCTCCGCCCTTTCGAATTCGTTTCTTCCCCTGGCGAGAGAGCAGCGTGGTGCCGGTTTCGGTTTGAACCCACCGAATGTCCAGGTAGACCTCATCTCCCGGCAACACCTGAAGTTCGCCATAGATGAATGAGGAGGCGGACAGAAGCTCTTTGAAACGAATCCGATTGGCGTCGGAGACGAGATCATCCTGCGTAGCCAAAGCGAGCTCCGCACGGATGGTCTCCATATGTTCTCGGGACAGCAGCGTCAGATGAGGCACTGCCTGCAGGGCATCGGTCAACAAGAACGGCAGGGCTTTGACGAATGCCGGCCAGTTGAGCTTGTCGCTGCCGCCCAGATCGATCAGATAGAACGGGGCGACCGCCACCCGGGTCGGATCTGCGGGGGCCTCTCGGTTGCTGAACCACGCGTGACGGACCTCGCGGAAAAGGGTGTGCACGGGATCGGGATATCTGTGGCCGGGGGTGAAGTCGGCCGATGCATCCAGCGCCAGCATCGCTTTCATCGAGGCGCCGGCCTTCTCCCGGGAATCTTCAAGGCGCGACGCAAGGTACTCCATCAGGTGGGCGGTGGCCGTCGCCCTCAGGAGGGCCAGCTTCCGCTCGCGCGACACGTCCAGCGAGTCCAGTTCCGCAGCGGCCAGTGCATAGACACCGGCGAAGTCACGGCCGTAGAGGCAGGCGTCGATATCCGCAGTGACCGTGATCTCCTCGGAATCGGCCCGGTCACCGGCCGCCCGCGGGATCGCGTGCGTTCCGGCCAGGAACAGAACGAACAGAAGCAGGACCGCGCGTTTCATCAGTTGCCTTCCGAGGACTTCAGCGCCCACAGCCGTCCCCGCGCCAGCTTGTTGGTCTCATCGATTTCGAGGATCTTCTCCCAGGCCTTCCTGGCTTCGCCGAAGTTGCCGATGTCCTCTTGCTTGAGGGCCTTGCCCTGAAGCGTCCAGATCTCCAGGTACTTCTCGGTGTCCCGGGATGTGGCCCGCAACCCATCGAAGTAGGCTTCGTCGACTTGCACGGGGCCGACTTCCTTCACTTCTTGACGGAACTCGTTGAGCGATTCCACCACCGCCGCAAGGACGCCTCTCTGAAGATCCAGCAGATCACTGACCTTCCCCGAGAAAGGACCCTTGTACTGGCGACCGAAAACCCTCGTCGTGGCGGTGTGTATAACCTGGACGTCCACCCGACATTCATTCCCGTCGAAGATCAACATCTGCCCGCGGATGAAAGCATGCGCGTTGAGAAGCTCGCCGAACCGAATGGAGTTCTCTTTGTTGACGAGCTCCTTGTTCGAGCTGAGCTCGAGCTCCGCCAGAACGTCTTTCATGTTGTTGCGGTCCACGACGGTCAGATTGGTGCTCTCAATCAGATCCGTGGTGATGATCATCTGCATCGCTTCACCCAGGACGGAGTGGTCCTGCCCCTTGGGCGGTTTCTTGGTCACGAGGCTGGCGACGTCGAAGTCGAGAACCGCCACCGTCCCGATGTCCATCGTGCCGGCGGACAGGAATGAGTCCCGGACCGCCCGGTAGAGCCGGTTCATCGCCGGCGGGAACATCCGGCCGTCATACGGAGGGCTGGCGTCTTGGCTGAGCAATTGGGTGAGGGCGGCGATCGCCTGGGCTCTCTCTCCCATCCGCAAGTACGCACAGCTCTGGGTCTGGAGGCACTGAGCCCTACAGTCAGGTGTGGTGGATGGAGCCGCAAACGCTTCCTGGATCATCCGTAAGGCGTCGCGGTACTGATCGCTGACCAGATGATCGAAGGCCTGGGCCACCATGAGTTCGCAACTGCCGTCGTCGTCCTGCGCGCGGGCCGCGCTGGCGCCGGCCAGAATCGCGACCACGGCGAGCAGCGACATCCCGACAATCTGGAACATGGCCCGGTGGGCCTGTCTACTGGAAGAGCTAAGAAAGGAGAACATGCAAACCTCCGAGACTGATCGACCCCCCAAGTGGGGTCAGCGTAGATAACACCAGTTTCAGCTTGAGGATCCGTGAGGCGAGGGGCCGAGTCAAGGCATGGCGGCCGTTTCTTCCTGGTCTAGACCCGAGGAATCGGAGGCCGGCTCCCTAATAGACATAAATATATACAGTTACGCAGGAAGCCGGGTAGAGGACGCCACTTCCGCCGAGGGCTAGTTGATGCGGGTGGCCCTGCTCTGTCTGAACCCGCGCCACGAGCCGGACCCCGGCGCTATCTCCAGGGTTTCACCCGACTTGAAGGTCGGCAGCGCCCAGTAGGCTTCGTCCACCCCGGTCGGCACTTTCAATGTGAACCATAGCGGCTGCCCCAGCGACTTGTCCCAGGGGCTCCAGCTCGAAGGCGCTTGACCTTCCTGGGGGCATTCGAGGGCCACGCGGTAAGTCTTCCCCGCCACCAGGAGGAGATCGTAGTAGGCTTTCCAGTCCGTGGTCTCGGAGATCGAGGCCACCGCGGTGCTCAAGTTGTTAACGTGCAGCGTGGGCCAGGTTTCCCCGGTCTGGCCGCATGCCTGCAGGGAGGTCTGATTGGCGATCCGAACCCGGACGTAGCCCGTGGGAGTGGCCTGGACGTCCGTGCCAGGTCGCGGATCGGGGGGCGGCTCGTCTCCGCCGGCCGCCGCGGCCCGCACCAGCGGCTGATCGACCTTGATCCGCCCCGCCGGGGCCGGTAGCTCGATCTCGGCACGATAGGTGTCGAAGCCCTGTAGCCGGATTTCGAGCATCACTGTCGGCGCAAAACAAGCCGCGGAATCGCCGGGGCAGAAGCTGTCGTTGAGCCAGCCACTCTCCGGGATCCAGGCCGCGTTGCGTCCGTTGACGCGCACCTCTGCGCCAGCCGTGCTGGTGATGTCGAGAATTCGCGTCAGGGACCGTCGTCTTCCGGAGGTTTCATCTTCGTCACTTCCGATGGGCTCGCAGCTCAATTTGACCCGCCGCCCAGGCCATCCCTTGCCGGAGAGCTTGTCGCGCAGGTCGGCCCGGCGTACCAGGCCATCCTTGCGGCTGAAGCGGTATCGTCCGTTTGCGCCGCCGGTGATGATCGCGCAACTCTGCGGATCGAAGCGTTCCCCCGCGATCGCGATCGCACATTCTCTTTCGAAGAGATACCAGGTGCCGGGGGAGAGATGTTTGCCGGAGACGATCAGACTGCCCTCTGCATCGGTTTCCCCGACCACGGTCCGTTCCTTGCTGGGATCCCCCTTTTCGAAGTAGAAGATGGTGCCGCCCGGCAATGGGCCGCCGTCCTGGTCGGTGACCACAAACTCGAACTGCTCCTTACCGCAACCAAGGGAGAGGAGGGTGAGGCAGGTGGTGAAGAGGACCAGGAGCAGTCCGGACGGTCTCGCCAGATTGGATAGGGGACGATTTGATCTCATGTCCTCGCTCTCCTCGCATCATGTGTCCTAGGCGGCCCGCCCAAGAAGATACGACCGCATCCGGCCTTGTTCAAGTGCCTGGGCTAGAACGGCCAGAAGACAGGCAATAACACGGTTGCGGTGACCCACATCACCAACGTGAGGGGGACTCCGATTCTCAGATAATCGCCGAATGTGTATCCACCCGGTCCCATGACGATGGCGTTGGTCTGATACCCGATCGGCGTGGCGAAGCAGGCGCTGGCGCCGAAGGCGATGGCCATGAGCAGCGGCCGCGGATCGATCTGGATGACCCCGGCCAGGTCGATCGCCAGCGGCGTCAGAAGCACAGCGGTCGCGTGGTTCGACAGAAACGAGGTCAGGATCGCGGTGACCAGATAGAGCGAGGACATGACCACCCGCGGGCTGGAGTCGCCGACGAGGTCCATCAGGCCGTCGACGATCAAGGGGGCCAGCCCGGTCTTCGTCATGGCCAGGCCCAGGGGAATCGTTCCCGCCAGCAACAGGAGCGTCGAGAAGTCGAGCGAACGAATCGCTTCGTCAAGCCGTAGACACCGGGTGATCAGCATCAGGCAGGCTCCCCCCAAAGCGGCGGTTGCCAGCGGAAGCTCGAAGATGGCCGCCGTGCCGACCACGAGGGCCATGATACCCAGGGCCAGGGGCATCTTCCCCGACCGGTGGACCGTCTGATCGACACCCTCGACGATCAGGACGTTGCCCGTGGCCCGCAAGGCGGCCAGCCCGTGCTCGTCTGCTTGCAGAAGCAGAACGTCTCCTTCGGTCAGACGCGCGGTACAGGTCGTCGATCAGGATGTTCGTGCTCGTTCCGATCAGCGTACAGGTGCCGCCGAGGATCGCGAAGTAGCTGAGGGGAAGAAACACCTTGCTGGAGGCGAAGCGGCAGGTCCGACAGTAGCTCAATAATACAGGCACCATGAGGACCACGACGGGCGTGTTGTTGGCGAATGCGCTGAAGATGGCAACCATGATGCCAATCTGAAGGAGCAGCATCGGCAGGCGCCTGGACCCATGATTGTTCAGCAGATTGACCAGATGCTGGACCACGCCGGTCCGGGCGAGGCCGGCGCTCAGGATGAACATTGCGGCAACGGTGATGGTAGCCGGACTCGAGAAGCCCACGAGGGCCTCCGGCGGCGTGAGGATGCCGGTCAGTGTCAAGCTGACCACGATGAGGATACAGGTGACCTCAATCGCCACGATCCGGGTCACGAAGAGGATCAGGGCGGCGACGACGATTGCAGCCAGGATTGCCATATCCATACCGGTCTGCCTTCCCCCAACGCCCGGCGGCCCCGAAGCTGGGCCGCAGTTTCTAAGCCGCGGAGGTGTGTCTGTGCATCACGGTAGAGGTCTGCCCTCCCAGCGTCAAGCCTCCAGGTTGAACACGACAAAGGATTTGCGGGGGACTGTGCAAGGCTCCGATGAACCCCAAACCTGGGCCGGATCGATCGAGGTGACTTCCGTGGCCAACCCGCTCAGCCGCTCCCGGGTGACTCGGATCGCCTCGTCGGTCTGATCCGCGCCGATCCACCGCCGCCCGAGGCGTTGGGCGACGACCAACGCCGTGCCGCTGCCGCAGAACGGATCGCAAACGAGGTCGCCTGGGGAACTGAGGCCGCGGATGAGGCGGTCTAACAGCTGTTCCGGTTTTTGGGTGGGGAATCCGGTGCGCTCTTTGGACATCGGGTTGATTAGGGGGATGTCCCAGACATCGTCGACCGGGGTGCCGTCGGGATGGGGAAGATAACGTTTGCCGGCGCGGCTCACGATGCCGCTTTTCGCATAGCCGCTGGTCGGCTTATACGGCTGGCGGAGTTCGTCGATGTGAAAGGTCCATCTTGAGCCTCGTGCATACCATAACAAGGTGTCATGTTTCCGCGAGAAGTAGCGCCGCGCGCGGCCGCCTCCCGTGTAGTGCCAGATGATCTCATTGACAAACCGTTTCCGGCCGAAGAGTCGATCCAACTCGATCTTGATCTCGTGTACCGCCCGGTAGTCGAGGTGAATCACAAGGGATCCGGTGGGTTTGAGTATCCGGTGCAATTCCTGAAGCCGGGTCCGAAGGAACTGCAGATAGGACTCCAGATCTGCCCATCGATCGTTGTACAGCGCAGAGGTTGTACGCTCCGCCTCGGAGGTGCCCGGTGGGGATCGCCGTTCGAGCCCCGTGCAGAAGGGCGGGTCGGTGACGACCAGGTCCACGGCCGCATCGGGGATTCGCCGGAGGAGAAGGAGATTGTCTCCCGAGGCGAGCGCACCCTGGATGTCGGTCTCCCGCGGCATCATCAGCCGGCCGCCACGTCGCCAGTGGGCGAGAACTCGAGAATCTCGAGCCGCGGCGTGCCGTATTCACCTCCTACATTGAGATAGTGAACGCCATCCAATTCCCGGCGAGGGACCACCCGATGCGTGTGGCCGGATACGGCGACGACTTTGAGATCGTTGCTTGCGGCCAGGCGAATCAAATCCTCGAGCCGGCTCGTGCCGCTGAACGCGTTGAGGAACAAGCTGAGTTCCCGGTCGCTCGTATAGTGACCATTGACCTCGTTGCGCGGAACCGTGTGAGAGACGAACAGAATCGGCAGCTGGCGCTCAAGGGCACGTTCCATCCGGATCTTGGCGCGCCCGCACACCTCGGCGCAGGCATCCTTGTCGCTGAACGACCAGTGGATGCGGCGTCCGTCCATCCAGACGGGTCGCGTATGACCCGGAGGGGTCTGGCGCCGATAGTGTTCATCGGTGACGGTCACGCCCCCGATCGCCAGGTCGGGCGTGCGCAGAGAGAAGTCGAAGTGCCCATAGCAACCGACGATGGTGAGTCCCTCCAGCTCGAGTGAGCGCTGATCGAGGTAGGTGGCCTGCGCGCATGCCGCGATCTCGGCCAGCCGCGTGTCGTAGATGTGCCACGAATCGACCGCCGGATCGGTCGTCCAGATGTCGTGGTTGCCGGCACAGAATGCCACCGGACACCGAATCGCCTCACGCAGGCGGGCGAGGAGCGGCGTATGGTTGCGACCGATTTCGGCGCCGCTCTGATTCTCGGTTTCGGCGAGATCGCCCGCCACCACGAGCACGTCCAACCCGGCCGGGGCAATCGCCCGCTCGATGAATTCGCCGATCAGTTCGGACACCCGCGGATAGATGCCGTAGTGAAGATCTGATGTGATTCCAACCCGCACGTTGTACCTCTGAGCGTGCCTCAGACCGATAGCGGCATGGGCCCGCCCTCGAAGCCCTCTGTTTCCCGCCTCATCACGTCCGCGAGTTCGACCCGCAGGGGCCCGTCCAAATACGACAACCCGCGTTCACCGCGACCCGGCGAGCTTCTCCGATGCGTGACCGTGGCGTGGATGGCGCGAAGCTCCTCGACGAGGTTCGACTGACGATCGGCGGCCTCCAGATCGAAGCAGTCCCACCCGCACCATCCGCCCCAGGCCACCAGCTGCGCACCGGCCAAGGATGCTTCCAGTGCCTGAAGAGACGCCGTCTCGGACCCCGGGTCGGCCGCGCCGTCGTCCAGTGAAACGTAGAGCGGCAGTCCGAGAAGTCCCCCCACATCCATGACGCATTGCCAGGCCCGCCGTTGTTCATAGGTAGCGGTCCCGCCCGGTCTGGGCGTGCCCCACATGATAGGGGCTTTTACACGGCTTTCCTGAGCAATGATCACCGCGGTCAGCATTCCCGCAACCGTCCCCTCGAGGTGGCCTCCGCCTGCGGCGGTCGGTGGGGACGCACCTTCTGCGACCGCGCCGATCCGATCCGGCATCACGATCAGAGGGAATCCACGCCTCGCGGCATCGATGAGGAGCCGCCCGGGAAGCTGCTTCCACTGAAGAGGATCGTTGAAGCGGATCTCGACCAGCGCGAGAGGCTTGCTATCGATGGCCAATGCCGAGCCGCGCAGCACGGAAAGCAGGTCTCGCGCCCGATCCAACGACTCGGCGGTCCGAGGCCGGAAGATCAGAGGATGATGGGTGGCGAGAAGATACAGATAGAGCGCATACATGTCGCCGAGGGTTGGATCCACTTCGGCCGGCACCGGCCCGACCCCGTAGACGTCGAAGAGCTGCGACCCCGTGATCTGACGCACCAGGCCGGGCAACTGCACGGCCTTCACCTCACCGGGATCCTCGCCGGGCCGACGGAGGGATCCGGCTCCCGGAACCGTGGCCGAACGGGCTGGCGGGGCCTCGGGGGTTCGCTTTGACGCCAAGGTGGCCGATTTCCGCCCTTCCCGATCGAAGAGGTTGAAGGCCGAGGGCAGTCCCTCCAGGCAGCGCCGGACGGCCCGGGAGCGCAGAAACAGCCGGTCTCCGTCCTCGGTCCGCACGGCTCCCGCACTTCGCAGGATGTCGATCGTTTCCGGTTCACGGAGCCGAATCCCCTGCTGGTCCAGGAGATGAACGGCTTGATCCAGAAGAACTTCCGCCACTTCGTATCCCGACATTGAAACTCCTTGCCGCCGGCCGGTCTCTACCGAGATCGCCTCCAGCGCAACCCCATCGGCAACGCGCCCGGCTTGGTGTCGATCAAGCTACCACATCGCCTCGGCCCTCAGAAGCCCCTCCCTGTCGGGCACGCGAGCGGGCAAGATTGGTCCCCCGATTGCCGATAGACCAATCGTAGGGAGGATCAGCATGGCGGACAAAGATCTGGATGCCGGAGCAGACAACGTCAGTCTGGACGATGACGGGAGTCAGCCAGACAGAGCGCAAGGCGAGGGCGACGGCGAAGAGAAGAAGAAGTCTTTCAAACTCAACCTGCCGTTTGGGCTGACGCCCATCACGATCGGCATTGCCGTGCTGGCGATTGTCTCGACCCTGCTTTCGGTGGGCGCGTTCATGAAGACGCAAACCTACAAGGCGAGTCTGGTCACCGCCCTGGATTCCGCGCGGGATCCGGCCAACCTCGGCTACTACCGCGATGCCAACCTGACCTTCCTCGCCGGGCAAACCTACGAACCCCACTCGGCCGTCGTCATCCTGGGCAGCGATCTGGGTCACAGTTGGACGATGCTCGATGTTCTGCGGGAAGATGCGGTCATCAATCGATCGATCGCCAAGCAGTCTCTTGCGCAGATGGTGTTGCGCTTCGAACAGGACGTCTTCAGTCTCTCACCCCGGGCCGTGGTGTTGATGCCGCCCTTGGATGCGGTTCTCAAACCCAATTGGCTCCTGGCCCAGACGCAGGTGCTCGGGGAGGTGGCCTTGGAGATGGGGATCCAGCCGGTCATCACCACCGTGGCGCCCATTCCCGAGTCTACCGATGAGATCGAGGGTGGCTACATTGGCCGCATCCGGTCGGTCAATCGAAGTCTGCGGGACCTGGCGCAGAGGAAAGATTGGCCCTGCCTGGACTTCTACGAGATCCTGGTCGGCGAGGATCACTTCCTCAATCCCGAGTACGCGCGCGAGGGGCTCTGGCCCAACGCTCACGGGTACGGAGAAATGACCCGGGCGGTGGAAGCGCTTCTCGATTCGTGGGCCGCCGATGGGCTCGCCCAGGAGCCGGCCCCGGAAGACGAGCTGCAGACCGCATCGCGATGAGCGTCCGGCGCGACGGATCACGTGCATCAGGGCGTTCCCAGCGCCCCCATCCGGCCGCATCCAATCACACTCCCGACCAGACAGGGCGAGTTCGACTGTAGGTGGAAGTCGCCTCCCGGTGCATTGACGACGAGCGGATTGAGGGAGAAATTGCCGAGCGATCCGCCCGGATCGGGGCACCCGATGTAGTTGCTATCGGGATCCGGATTGTGCCAGCAATCCGTGCATTCGACGGTGATCTGCGCGCCCTCCGTGCACTGAATCCCGCCGTTGACCCCCGCGAACACGATACATCGTTCAATGGTCGCGTCGCCGCCGATGAGATCGACGAGGGCGCGGGGAATCATGTCGCAGGTCGTCTGGCAGTTTGCATAGAAGGTGCAGTTGGCCAAGGCAAGGTTGCCGCCTATGACTGTGAGACCACACGAATCGAAGATACAGGACTCGAACTCCACCTCGCTGAGACTCGCGTTCACCCCGTTCCCGCAGTCCGCCAGTTGCTCGATGAAGTGCAGGCCGCTGATCCGCACCAGCGGGCACCGGTCGATCGAGAGGATCCGGGTTGTCTCCCCATCCAGGAGGTCGTGTGTCACGATACATGCGCCCGGATCGGCGCCCACCAGCGTGACCGTTCTTGTTTCGATCACCAGCCCTTCGCCATAGGTCCCGGGCGAGAGATAGATCACCGCCCCGTCGTCGGTGCCGTCCAGCGCCGCTTGAATCGTGAGGAAGTCTCCGGTCCCGTCGGGACTGACGACGGCGGAGTAGGGCGAGGCGACGGTCGAGCCGGACGCGACGTTGGAGCGCGCTGATCGATTGGGGACCTCGTCGAGAGTCTCCAAGGCGAAGTAGTAGGTCTGCCCGGCCTCGAGTCCGGAGATCATCAGGCTCTCATTGGCTCCCGCCGGCTGGGGGATCCCGGCGGAGTCGATCGGAGTCGACGCTGCCCAGGCCGTGTCGTCGGAGATGTCCGACAGATTCCACCGGAGATCATAAGTGGCCGCTTGGCCTGCGTCGCCATCGTCGCCCGGGGCGGTCCAGGTCAGGGTCAGGCTGCTGTCGGTCTGCGACCCGACCGCGATCTGCAGGTTCGAGACCGTTCCCGGGGGCGTGGTGTCGATCTGGGGCGTGGCCGGGTCATCCTCGCTACATCCGGGGAGGGCGAAGGCGATTGCGGCTCCGAGCAAGGCAAGATACACCCATCGTCGGCTGAACATGGTGGCATCCCCCAGCGGTTGCGGCCCTTTGCCGAGCCAACTCAATATATGCTCAAGAATTACGCCGTTTGACCCGTCTCATAGAGTGAAGTAACCTCGGCCGGCTGGCAAGAGAAACACCCCATTAAGAGGAGTGTTTTCGCAATGCGGATTCACCAATTCCACGTCGCTCCCGCCCTCCCTGAGAAACTCGCTCCCCTCATGGAGATCGCCTACAACCTGCGATGGTGCTGGGACCACGATACCATTGAGCTCTTCAGGCGGATCGATCGGCGCCTTTGGGAAACGACCGGGCACAACCCGATTCGTCTTCTGGGAGAAGTCGCGCAGGCACGCCTCGAAGAACTGGTCGATGACGAAGGATTTCACGTGCATCAGGAACGCGTGTTGACCCAACTCCATCACCACATGAACCGAGATGCCTGGTGCCGCAAGGTTCAGAGCGGCTGCGACGATTGTACGGTGGCCTATTTCTCCGCGGAATTCGGGATCACTGAATGCCTGCCGATCTACTCCGGCGGGCTGGGCATTCTTGCCGGCGACCACCTCAAGTCGGCGTCGGAGCTGGGTGTCCCGTTGGTGGGGGTCGGTCTTCTCTATCAGAAGGGCTATTTCCAGCAGTATCTGACCAGTGATGGCTGGCAACATGAGCGCTACCCGGTCAATGACTTCCCGACCATGCCGGTGACCGTTGTACAACGCAAGGACGGTTCGCCGTTGCGCATTGTGGTTGAGATGGCCGACCGGCAAGTGGCTGCCCAGGTGTGGCGGGCGCAGGTCGGTCGCATTTCGCTCTACCTGCTCGATACGAACATTCTGCCGAACTCGCCGGAAGACCAGGACATCTCCGACCAGTTGTACGGCGGTGACAAAGAGATGCGCATCCGGCAGGAGATCCTGCTGGGGATCGGCGGTATGCGCGCGCTGGCCGCGATGGGGATCACGCCGACGGTGTGCCACATGAATGAGGGGCACTCGGCCTTCCTCGCTCTCGAACGAACGCGCGCGATCATGGAGACGCACAAGGTCGACTTCGACACCGCGCGAATCACCGCCGAGTCGGGCACGACCTTCACCACCCACACGCCGGTGCCGGCCGGGATTGACAAGTTTCCGACACGGTTGGTGGAGGTATATCTGGCCCCCTACGCCGCGCAACTCGGCGTGGAGATTGGACAGCTGATCGAACTCGGCCGGGACAAGACAAAGGACGAGTTCAGCATGGCCGTCTTGGCCATTCGCCTGTCCAATCGCATCAACGGGGTGAGCAAACTACACGGCGCGGTGTCCCGAGAGATGTTCCAGCACCTTTGGCCCAACACGCCGAAGGGGGAGGTTCCGATCGGGCATGTCACCAACGGGATTCATGCGCGGTCATGGATCTCGTTTGATCTCGCGTCGCTGTTCGATCGCTACCTCGGACCACGATGGGTCGAGGATCCGTCGGACCAGACAGTCTGGGAAAGCGTCCGGGACATACCTAACGAAGAGCTCTGGCGCACCCACGAGCGACGTCGCGAGCGTCTGGTGGCCTTCGCGCGCAAACGACTGGCCGAACAGCTTCGGCAACGCGGCGCGTCCGACGAGGATGTCAACCGGGCCGGCGAGGTGCTCGATCCCCAGGCGCTCACCATCGGCTTTGCGCGCAGGTTTGCGCCCTACAAACGTGGCACGCTGCTCTTCCATGATTTCGAGCGGCTCGTCAAGATCCTCACCGACTCCGAGCGGCCCGTACAAATCATCTATGCGGGAAAGGCCCATCCGCAGGATGAACGCGGGAAGGAGCTCATCTGCCGTCTGATTCGCCATCTTCGTGACGACCGCGTGCGCCGCCGGATCGTGTTCCTCGAAAACTACGACATGGTCATCGCCCGCTACCTGGTCCAAGGCTGCGACATCTGGCTCAACACGCCCCGCCGGCCCCGGGAGGCGAGCGGGACCAGCGGCATGAAGGCCAACGCCAATGGTGCTCCCAATCTGAGTATCCTGGACGGCTGGTGGGATGAGGCCTACAACCGCGAGGTTGGCTGGGCCATCGGGCACGGGGAGGAGTACTCCGAAGAGAAGTACCAGGACATGGTCGAGTCGCGCGCGACCTACGATCTTCTGGAGACCGACATCGTGCCGCTCTTCTACAAGCGTGGCCGCGATGGGGTCCCGCACGGATGGGCGGCCAAGATGAAGGAGGCCATGGGGCAGCTCTGTCCGCAGTTCAACACCAACCGGATGGTCTGTGACTATGTGACGGACTACTACCTGGCCTGCGCGGAACGGTACGATCGGCTGGTGGCCGACGGCTGCAAGCGGGCGATCGCCCTGGGTGACTGGCAGAAGCGCGTGGCCAAGGAGTGGCACAAGATCGCCATCCGCAGCGTTCACTCGAGTGGAGCCGACGAGGCCAAGGTCGGGGGAGATCTGAGCGTCTGGTGCCAGGTTGATCTCGGAGGACTGAAGCCAGAGGATGTCAACGTGGAGGTGTATCACGGCCGGGTGGGGGCGGATGGACAGATTGCCGATCCGTGCACCCAGCAGTTGAAGTGCGAAGGAGAGGCCGATCGTCACGTCTATCTCTTCAAAGGATCGCTGCCGCTCCAGCGCAGCGGTCGGGAGGGGTTTGCGGTTCGCGTGCTGCCGCAGCACGAGGACCTGTGCCATCCGCACTCGACGCGGCTCATTCACTGGGCGAAGTAGCAAGACGTAGGGGTGGATCGTGGGACGAGCAACGGAGGGGCCCTCGCAACCACCCCACTTCAGGTTCTGCCCCCACTGCGGACAGAGCCTGAGTCTTGATCCCGATGAGGGGCGGCCCCGCTGCCCCGGCTGCGGATTCATCCACTATCTGAATCCCATTGCCGTCGTTGCCGGCATCCTGCTTTCGGATAGCAGCCGACTTCCGCCGGCCGATTCCATCATCAGCCCATCCCAGGCGACGCACATCCTGCTGGTCCGCCGCCGCGGCACCTACATAGGCCAGTGGTGTATCCCCTGCGGCTATCTCGAGTACGACGAGGAGATCCGGACTGCGGCCGTCCGTGAGATGCGCGAGGAGTCGGGGCTCGATGTCGAGGTCTGCGATCTGTTCACGGTGTTGTCGAACTTCCATCGCCCCGACGAACAGACTGTTGGGGTCTGGTTTCTTACACGCTACCTGGGCGGCGTCCTGGTGCCGGGAGACGATGCCGATCGCGCCGTATTCTACCCCCTGGATGATGTGCCCGCCATTCTCGCCTTTCCCACCGATCGGCGCGTGATAGAGTTGCTGCGCGGCCGTCGCGCGCGTACTCTGTAGCCCAGCGCGCGAGCGGGACACCAGCGCCCCGCACCAGGTTCTGTGACGCAACGATCAGAAGGAGAGGCTCGATGAAGTGCCATGAAGTCGACTTCAAGATCTACGGTGACGATATGCAGATGGTCGAGGTCGAGCTCGATGCCGGGGAAACGGTGATCGCAGAGGCCGGGGCCATGTGCTTCCTCGAGCCGGGCATCGAGTTCGAGGCGAAGATGGGCGATGGTTCGCAACCGAATCAGGGCGTGTTCGGAAAACTCGTGGATGCCGGCAAGCGCGCTCTGACCGGTGAGTCCATCTTCCTGACCCATTTCGTGCATCGAGGCCAGGGAAAGTCGCGGGCCACCTTTGCCGCCCCCTATCCGGGCAAGGTCGTCCCTTTGGATCTTGGCAAGCTCGGGGGCGAGATCATCTGCCAGAAGGACGCGTTCCTCTGCGCCGCACTCGGAACCCAGGTTTCGATCGCTCTCCATCGGAGATTCGGCGCCGGCCTGTTTGGCGGTGAGGGGTTTATCCTCCAGCGCCTCAAGGGAGACGGGATGATCTTCCTGCATGCGGGCGGCACGGTGGTCGAGCGTGAGTTGACGGGCGATATGCTTCGCGTCGACACGGGCTGCCTGGTGGGTTTCACGCCGGGGATCGACTATGACATCCAGCGCGCCGGCAATCTCAAATCGATGTTCTTCGGCGGTGAAGGGCTCTTCCTCGCCACGCTCCGCGGCACGGGGCGCGTCTGGCTGCAGAGCTTGCCCTTCTCGAGACTGGCCGATCGCATCATCGCGCACGCCCCCAAGTCGGGCGGAAAGCGCAGAGGAGAAGGATCGGTCCTGGGTCGGCTCGGGGATATCATCGACGGGGACTAACGCCCGTCTTGAATCATTGACCCACGATCACTTTGCGCATCGCGCTCTGGTTGTTCTGCGTGAGCCGAACGAAGTACACACCCGGAGTGACCTGGCTCCCGCCGCTCGTCAAACCGGACCACCCCAGCTGATGCTCGCCGGCGGTTTGCCACCCGTTCGCGAGGGTAGTGATCAGCCGTCCGTTCACATCCACGATGTCTAAGCGAACCGCACCGGCCGCGGGCAGCTCGAAGGCGAAGGTCGTCGCGGATACGCAGGGGTTGGGATAGTTCTGCACCAGCCGCAGCGTGGACTCCGCCGCGTGCCAGGGGACATCGCCCGATTCGTCGCACTGCTGGGGAAAGACGCGGAAGCCGTGCGTACCTTCATCCGCCAGGTAGACGTAGTTCTCGTCTAGGCCGATGCCGTATGAGTATCCGCCTCCGGTGCCGTGCCCCGTGAAGAACGGCTGGGTGGGATCAGTGACGTCCACCACGTAGAGCCCGTTGCTATCGTTTGCCAAGTAGGCGTAGTTGCCGGCGACCTCGACCTCGTATCCCGTCATCGATGGCAAGTACGGTTGGCCGACAAGCACCGGAGCCGTCGGAGTGGTTACATCGATCAGATAGAACCCGCCGTTGTAGTCGAGGGCATAGACGTAGTTGCCGGACACCGCAAGTGATGTGATTTGCTCATCGACGGAGTCGGATTCTCCTAACGCGGACTATTCACGAATGTTCATCCCAACGCGCTGCCCCCACGATATTGG